>NZ_CP055263.1:4697500-5297500 GCF_014217835.1 Metabacillus sp. KUDC1714 | reverse complement strand
CCAAAGGGTTTGATGATCATCTCGAGCTACTTAAAATGGATATAGATGGTGTTAGTGTATGTACACCAAATGTTGCACACCATAACACTAGTATTGATTCTCTATATGCCGGAAAACATGTTCTAGTTGAAAAGCCGATGGCAGTTACTCTTGATCAGGCAATTGAAATGGTAGAAGCCTCTCACAAGACTAGTAAAATACTTTCAGTAGGTTTCCAACCAAGATATGATCCTAATATGCAAGCAGTAAAAGAAATTGTTCAGTCTGGACAATTAGGGAATGTTTATTATGTTCAAACAGGTGGAGGAAGACGACGTGGGATGCCAGGAGGCACTTTTATTAATAAAAGTTTAGCAGGTGCTGGAGCAATGGCGGATATCGGCTGTTATTCTTTAGACTTGGCTCTAAATGCACTTGGCTATCCAAGGCCTTTAACAGTTTCGGCCTATACTTCCAATCATTTTGGAACAAATCCAATCTATCATCGTGAAGCGGATAAATTTGAAGTCGAGGATTTTGGCGTAGCGATGATTCGTTTGGAAGGTGGAATAGTTTTAAACTTTAAAATATCTTGGGCAATGCATATGGATTCTCTAGGACCAACATTGTTCCTCGGTTCTGACGCTGGCTTGAAGCTAACACCTGCTGGAAGTGGACCATGGAGTGGAGTTTGGGATGGTGGAATTGGGTCCATTAACTTATTCCATGACATAAAAGGTCACCATGTGGAAACAAGTATTCCAGTCCAAGAACATAAAATCAATATTTTCTATGAGAAGGTACGTGATTTTGTTGTTTCAATCAAGGAAGGAAAACCTGCACCAATTCCTGGAGATCAAATCGTGATTAATCAAGCGATTATTGATGGGATTTTACGCTCTTCAGAACAAGGCAGTGAAGTGAATATTAGCATTCCTGAGTTTAGTATAAGTTCTTAATAGTTGTAAAATAGAAGACGTGTTAACTGGTACCTTAAAATTGCAATCAATAAAAAACACCTATCAAATTGTAGTGAACTGACCCATCTAAATGAGACTTAGAAAAAACACCTAAGCTACCTGTTCTCCAAACTCTATTGGAGACTGGTAGTTTAGTTTTGCCTGAATTCGTATTTGATTATAAAAATACATGTATTGATTTACGATTTGTACTACTTTAGAATTAGATATAGATGCTCTTCTTAGAGTGTTGAATCCTTCCGACTTTAGCGAGGAGTGAAAGGATTCGATGACGGCATTATCATGGCAGTTTCCTTTGCGGGACATGCTTGTGATAATGCCTTTTTCTTTAGCTAAGTTTTGATATTCGTATGATGTGTATACAGAGCCCTGATCACTGTGTAGAATGACTTCTTGTGGATTCCGTTTTACAATAGCTGACTTCAATGTATCTATTACCAAAGAAACATCCTGGTTAGTACCGATGGTATAAGCTACGATCTCGTTATTATATAGGTCTATAATTGTTGATAGATACAACATAGTTGATCCATACGGTAAATAGGTAATGTCTGTAACCCATTTTTCATTTGGTTTAGTTGCCGTAAACCTTTGCTGGAGGAGATTTTTCACAACGATATTACTCACCCCATTAATATAGTTTTGGCGTTTCACCTTCACTTGGCATTGTAAATCATATTTCTGCATATTCTTTTGGACCGTTTTACGGTTTAAGGTGATATTGAATTTTCTCTTTAAAACAGCTTTAATTTTTCTATGTCCATAACGAAAATAATGAGCCTTACATACTTGTATAATTATCTTTTCGATAGAAGTTGGCTCAGCAGAAGAGTATTTCTTCCTCCAACGGTAATAGGTAGCCTTTGGAACCTCTAATACAGCCAGTATATCAATAATTTTATAGTAAGGAGATAACTCGTTTACCAATTTAATTACGACTCTCGGCTCCAACTCCTCTCGATTTCTTTGTACTTTTTTAAGATTTCTAGCTGCATTTGTAATTGTCTATTATTAATCTGTAGCTTCTCCAACTCACTTAATTCACCTGGACCTTTTCCATATGTGTATTGCTTACCTACTGGTTGAACAAATCGATGTGTTTCCCCATTCTTATACCATCTAACCCATGTTTCTACTTGGGTCTTATTTTTAATACCTAATGTCTCCATTATTTCCTTTGTAGATATTCCTGATTGTTTCATCTCAACAGCTTTCCATTTAATTTCCTCTGGATAAGGAATTCTTGTACCCATAAGAAAAACACCTCCGCTAGAATCATATTGATTAAATACGACTCAGGAGGTGTTTTTTCCTTGTCTCACTTTATGGGGTCACTTCAGTAGAATTTGATAGGTGTTTTTTATTGATTCTACTGCTCAACAAAGATCTATTCAAACTTATTTTGCAGATTCTTTTTTTCTGTAGCAATTGAGGGATTGTGAATATTTTTATCTAAGAAACGAATTCCCTCAATGCATCCTTTAACAAGCAAAAAAGTAAACGAAAGAACAATTAATGTAATATAGCTATTCCAACCCTTATTATATTTCACTAAATTGGTATTCTTTTCAAGCCAATTCTCAAAAAGTGTCATTGGTCCGCTAAAAAGGAAAACACTTACGATAGTTTTTAACGTTTTCATATTATAAGTAAATTGATTATACATGACACATGATAAAGGAAATAATATATATAAAAACACAATGTTTGAGTCGAACAATTTAGGGAGATAGCGATGTGGATATTGCAAATATTTTGTCTTTATTACTGGTCCATCAAATACAGTCGAAACTAAAGTTTTAATAAAATAAATAAGAAACCAGTCCTTTAAGTCGCCTTTTCTTCGTAATAAAAAAATTATACTTGCACCTATTCCAAATGTAGTCAATAAGTTCAATATTGTCCTGTCCTTCATATAAGCACCTCCTATAAATAAGTTATCCTTTTTTAAAAATATTATCAGTAAAACAATTTCTTGATTTATCAATTAGTAGAGATACTGTTTTACTATTTTTAATCTTTTTAGCTCATCTAATGAGCTTGTAGAAGAATAGTTCGATTAATTTTGTTAGAGTTATTATTACTTAGAAAAAGAAACAAAATTAACTAATTTTAATTTTAGGCTCTTTTCTAAAAGATTGTTGTATTTGAACAAAACTGATTAGGTTGATTGGTGCGGAAGGTGCGAGACTCCTGTGGGAGTAGCGGGACAGATGAGACCCCGCAGGCGCTTTGCGCTGAGGAGGCTCATCGCCCGCCCCACGGAAAGCGAGCATCCTGGAGCGCCAATCAACCAATCCAATACTATTTTAAAAGCAACAAAGTTTGCGAAAACAGCCTAATTTTAAAATCTAAGAGGGGGATTTAATTTGAGTAAATTAAAAGTAGCTTTATTACACTTGCTACCAATCGCAGGTGAAATAAAAAAGAATCAAAGTCTTATTGAAAAAGCAGTTAAACGAGCGGCTGATCAAAATGTAGATTGGATTATAACTCCCGAATTAGCAGTTAGTGGCTTGCAATTCTCTCAAAAGATAGGAACTAAGTGGATAATGCAGCAACCCGATGAATGGATGTTAAACTTTGTAGCGTTGGTTCAGTCATTGAATACTAATGTATTTCTTGGTTGTCCTGAAAAGTCAGAGAGTGGAGAACTTTATAATTCAGTATTTGTAATAGACCGAGGTGGTAATATAATAGGAAAACAAAGGAAAATCACAAGTATTATAGATGATTGGTCTACCTCTGGTGCTTTCATTGAACCAATAGATATGGGGAATGTTAAAATTGGTGTTTTAATATGTGCAGATGCCTACACTAAAAATATTGCAGACAAATTCTTAGCCAAAGGAGCAGAGATCCTAATTGCCCCGTCAGCCTGGGGTCCAGGGCTACACGGACCAAACGGTGAGTGGGAACAAAGATCGATAGATACTGGACTTTGTTTATTTGTTTGTAATCGTACTGGAGAAGACGAGTCAGTTACCTTTTGGGAAGCTGAAAGTCTGATTATTAAGAATGGTAAACGTCTCCTTTCGCATAAATCAAAACAATCTTCTATTTTAACTTTTTATTGGGATTTAGAAAAAATGGATTTAATTTCACCTGACTTTGAAGTTGAATATATATGTTAGGTTAGTAGGTGAAATATCATGTTGTCTGAAGAGTTAGGTTATTCATTTAATCTAAGTGGCAAAATTGTACCATTATTTGGTGGACAGAACACATCGGTAAGAGTGAATAATGAAGCTGTATTAAAACCAGTTGATGACGTGCAGCATTATGAATGGCTGTTAACTATTATCGATATGATAAATCCTCATGGTTACAGGCTATCAAAGCCTATTAGAAGCACTAAAGGTACATTTGTTAGTGAAGGTTGGGTATGTACTAAGTTTGAACGTGGTCAGGATGTAAACGGTCTTATAAAAGAGAAACTTCATGTATCTAGATTATTTCACCATGATTTATCTAATATCAACTTTAAAGACTTCCCTCAAGGTGATAATCCATGGGTAGAGGGTCATCGAATAGCATGGCAAAAAGGAGAATTACCTATGGAAGTAAATATTGAAATAAGGAAAATAATTAATAAGCTACTTCTAAAAGTAAATCTAAAAGAACAATATAATTCACAAATTGTTCATGCCGATTTGGCAGGAAACATTCTTTTTGATGATGTTTTGCCACCGTTAATTATTGATTTCTCCCCTACCGTTGCCCCAGTTGAATATGCTGAAGCTATTTTAGTATGTGATTGTATCGCATGGCAAGGAAGTAGAGTTTCTAATATTGATTTGCTTATAAACAATAAATACAACAAAGAAATGATTGTACGAGCTGTAGTGTTCAGATTGGCGGTTGAAGCAATCTTCTCAGGTAAAGACTTTAATAGATTTATCGAACAATATTACTTATTTAAACCTATTATTGATTTTATAGAATAGGATTCTTGTTAAACTAATAGGTTCAATGGGGGCTTTACCTTACAAAGGATAAGCGCTTTGACATCCAGTTTAAGAGTCCAGCTCCTATTGAACTTTACACTCCTTATTCGCTAGTCACAATCGAATGCTTGTTGCACTTCGTGTTTCTTTTGTAGCTCCTTAACTTGCAGTAAATGACAACCGTCCGTAAAAGTATGAGAAGTATCTCTTTTATCTATCATAGGGGAGGATGAAGACCCCCTATGATAGAAGTCTTACTTTATCTGATACGTAGAGATCTTTTTTTCTACGTTACGTCAATAAACGAACGCCCTGAAATTTTTGTTTATCTTATATGGAACAAATCTAAAAATCTTGCTTCATAAAGTCTATTTCTTGGAATCTCTCTACTTCTTTTTTCCACCTTTCTTCAACAAATGCTTTGTGATTCGGATGGAGATTGTATGTATCATAAGCTTCTTGGTTCGTAAACTCCATTGAAAAGCCAAAATCAAAGTCAGTTTTTGAACTAACTTGACGTAAAACCTCAAAATTCTCTACTACTGGTATTGCACTTAAAATATGCGCTCCATCAGCCAAGAAATTCTCTGCTTCAGTTGAATCAACTGGATATTTTAATGTGAAGACAGCAATATGTCTAATTCTACCAGATACCATTTCCATCTCTCCTTTACTAACTAACTATTTTCCATTTCTCTTATATTATTAACTTTCACGTAAGCGATTGCAATTGATTTAAAAGTGCTTTAACAAAAATCACTTCATAAAAATAATTTTCTTCTTTTCTTCATCTGGAACTTTGTTTACTAGTTGAATGTACACAATCAGCTAGTATCTCTACAGGGTGTTTCTACCATAAAGCCATTCGTACATTTATAGAAATCTACTTTAATATCTAATCCATTTGACATAGGTTTGAATATAAATATAGGGATTAAGACATGAAGAAAGCAACGATGATATTCTCTATATAAAAAGAAAGGAGCATCGTAAATGACTTTTGAAATTGGAGTGACTGTATTTGTTTTTGTGATGACAATGCTAGTCATATTTTGGAGGCCGAATGGGCTAAATGAAGCATGGCCTGCAACAATCGGTGCTGCGATTATTATACTGACAGGCATTGTATCTCATGTAGACATTTTAGATATTTTGAATAAAATTGGTGGAGCATCGATTACAATTATTGCAACAATCGTGATGGCTGTTATTTTAGAAAGTTTCGGTTTTTTTCATTGGGCAGCCGCACGACTTGTTCGATTAGCGGAGGGGTCTAGTTATCGTCTTTACTGGTATATTCAACTATTATGCTTCTTAATGACGCTTTTATTTAATAATGATGGAAGTATATTAATTACAACTCCAATTTTGATATTACTCCTAAAAAATCTTCGCTTAAAACCACATGAGCAAATTCCCTACCTTTTAAGTGGTGCATTGATTGCGACCGCATCTAGTGCGCCAATCGGAGTAAGTAATATTGTCAATTTAATTGCTTTAAAGATTGTTCATATGTCACTTTATATGCATACAGCAATGATGTTTGTTCCAGCAACTTTAGGTTTGCTATTTATGTCGTGGTTAATGTATATCGTGGTAAAAAAGAAATTACCAAAAAAATTGCCAGAAGTTTCTTATGACATCGAAGAACTATTTTTCACGAAACATTTTCATCCATTAAAAGGAACGATATCTGTTGAGACAAAAAATAAACGTACAAAATTTATGTTAGCTGTTCTATTGTTTGTCTTTGTGATTCGTTGCCTCCTTTTTGTCGCCTCTTATTTTGCTATACCAATTGAAATTGTTGCTGTATTAGGTTCAGTCGTTTTACTTATATGGAGATGGTATCACTTACGTACAAATCCAGTAGATATTTTAAAGAAAACACCTTGGAAAATTTTTCTATTTGCTTTTTCGATGTATGTCATAATTTATGGACTCCATAATGTAGGTTTAACGGCAATGCTTGTAAAATTATGTGAACCTATTGTAAACCAGGGACTGTTCCAAGCAAGCTTTATTATGGGTGGATTGGTTTCCATATTATCTAATATCTTTAATAATCATCCTGCTTTAATGATTGGCACGATAACTTTAACCGAAATGGGGTTGGATCCTATTACCTTAAAGACTATTTATCTTGCAAATATCATTGGAAGTGACATGGGTTCCTTACTATTACCAATTGGAACACTCGCATCACTAATTTGGATGCATATATTAAGGGAAAATAAAATTAAAGTAAAATGGAAGGATTATTTACAGGTGTCAATTTTAGTTATTCCACTAACAACTGTTGTAACATTGTTTCTCCTTTATTATTGGGTACAAATGGTCTTCGCCTAAGAAAATGTGGTGTTTACAAGGGTGGAATGACAACGTTATATTCCTTTATTTGGATAGCGTTTACAAGGTTATGAACATGGTATGACTAGATATCGTAGAAAGCCTCTTGCTTAATTTTGATTACAAGGGTTTACGATTATCTAGTCATCTTTGTCATAATCGGAGTCTGACTAAAATATGTATTTCATGAATGAAGGAAGAAGCAAGCTGAACTGTGAGCATTGTTTAGGAGGCAAAAGTATGAATCGGAAAATTCTTGTCTTTGTGTATGGAACTCTCCGCCAGTATGAACAAAATGAACATTTATTGAGGGGAGCAAAATGTTTAGCTAGACATTGCTGGACACCTGGGATACTATACGACACAGGAAAAGGTTATCCTGCAATGTGTTGTGATCCTTTGCAACGTGTTTATGGTGAATTATATGAAATATCATACGAACAACTTCAAACACTAGATGTGTTGGAAGGATATAGAGGTGAAAACAAAAGCAATCTCTATGACAGAATTATTCAATCAGTCTTCACTGATCTTATTCGTTATGACAATGTTTTTGTTTATATATATAAGAACACACAGGAGAAAATGACTCATATTCCTTTCGGAGATTGGAAGTGTCATAGATATTTGAATAATGATAATCTCTTATATTTTGCATACGGGTCATGTATGGATGACGAACGATTTAGAAAATCAAAAGTGGATCATTTATTTAAACTTGTAAAAGGATGTGGAAAGGCACACGGCTTTTCTTTAGCTTATACCCGTAAGTCAAGCGATGGTGGAAGAGCAGATATTATTGAAGCTAAAAACACTGTTGAAGGGAAGGTTTATAAAATAACAAAAGAATGCTTGAGCTATTTGTATCGTCGTGAAGGTGTTCAAGCAAAAATATACCGCCCTGCTTTTATAGATATTGAAATGAATGGGAAGACTTACACCAACGTTTTAACTTTCCTTGTTATTGATAAAAATGAAGAAACAGCTCCACCAGAGCACTATGCAAGGGAGATATTACGTGGAGCAAAGGGTTTTGTTAGTGATCAATATTTTGAGAAGCTTAAAGATGAATTATATAAAAAATTCAAAATGATTGTATCGATTTAAGATGCTTGAAAACTTATGCAATTGCCTTTTTAGTTTTCATTGACTTGTTTTTATTTGGGAATACAGATGGAATACTAAAGCCACAAATTACTACAAACGTCATGAGAATGTAAAAGAGTGGTCCAGAAAGATCTACAAATAAAAGAGTACCTATGACAAGGAATCGGGAAATGAAAAACATCCACTCTCTCCAAAACAGGAAACTAACCTTTTTGGATATATTTTCGTTTTGGAGTACTGATAATTGACCAGAAAATATAATCGTATTAACATAAAATAAACCGAAAGTAGTACAAATGTTGGATATAATAAGTAAAATCGATCCTCCAATTATTGCACAAATAAATCCAATTGATATTAGTGTCATACCAATCCTCAACCAGGTTTTATAGGAAATTGTTTGTATTTGATTAAATAATTTTAATGCGATGATCGATGAGAATGTATACACAATATTTAATAATGCAATAAGCCATTCATTTTCTGTAATTTGAAATGTAAAGATAAGCACAAAAAGATTTTGAAACATCATAACAACACCATGAAAAAAAGTTGTTTTTAACATTAGTTTCATTCGTTTTGTAGCAACATTTCTAAACGAAAATACTTTTCTAAAGGAAATTCGTTCATCTACATTTTTTAAAGTGAAGTTTGGAATACGAAATGACATAATAAACATGAGTGATACAAAAATTAGCATGAGTAAAAAGCTACCAATAAAACCCACTAGCTCGATGATTGCGGCAGAGAGAAGAGGAATGCTAATTGAGATTATCTGGCCAACGATTGCAAATACGGAGAAAAAAATAACAAATTCTTTTCCTTTTCCATAAACCGACAGCATGATATTCATACCACCCCAATAAGAACCCATCATCGCTCCGATTGGTAACGCATACATTACAATTCCAACTAGCTCATTTTCAGGATGAAAGCCTGATAATAATAAAAACGAAATAGCACCAAAAAAAGCACTTAATCGGACTAATGTTTTGATGGAATGATTGATTAATTGCTTTGTTGCATATGAATAACAGAATGCTGACGAAAAGACCATCCAAATATTATACCAAGCAACATCAAATAAATCATGATTACGTTCCCAAATATACAAATTGACAAAGATTCCAATATAGACAAATATAATCATAGCACTTGCACACATCATTAGTAATTGTTTCATCTCGCCGGTTAACTTCATAGAATTTACTCCTTTTTTAATCATGTTTATTAACATTGATTTTCGTGATAATGTCTTTCAAATCCTTCTTGAATACATATGTATAAAAAATATATTTAACTTAATATATTAGTGTAAACCCTCTTATTTTAATTTATTAATAATAAAAATAAAAAATAATCATATTATTATAGAATGCGCTTTCACACTTTGGTAAAATCAGATAATAGAAGCATTAAGTTATAAAAGTAAAAAAAGATTGACATTTTTAATTAAACAAGGGAGATGGGAAATATTATTGATCATGATGAACAAGGGCTATCGACCAAAAAGATCCTATGGTTCTTTATCCCTTTAGGATTATCAGCTAGCTTAGTTACGTTTTCTCACATGATTATTAATGGGACTTTAACAAGAGGTGAGAACGCTGAGGTTATTATTGCTAGTTATGTAATTGCTATGAGCTTATTTGGAATAACAGAACGTCTAGGTGTTTTATTACGGAACGCCTGCTCAGCGCTAGTTCGTGACAAAGTATCATTTAAAGTGATGTCGACGGTAGCTGCCTATGTTTTAACAGGTTTAATGATGGTGGCAGGTATCCTAGCCTATACTCCGGTAGGTAAGTGGATTTTTTCTACCTTTTTTGGTGCTGATACGGAAATGACTGCACATATTGTTGATGTCTATCAAATTCTAATCATTGTAACCTTTTTTTCAGCTATTCGGTGTCTATTCCAAGGGGTTATTATTTTAAATAGGCAAACGAAATGGCTAACCATTGGTATGGTCGTTAGGTTAGTTGTTATGTATATATTATCCATCGTATTTATTAACACTGGCAATATAAATGCAAAAACAGGAGCATATATTTTTTTAGCCGGAATGGTGATAGAAAGTTTAGTTAGTTTTATAGAGGGGCGAATATTAGTCAAAAAGATGGTTAAGGATGATGTAAATCATAATATTACAAAAAAGTCCCAAATATTTAATTTTTACAATCCTTTGATTCTCTCATCTTTAATTATCGTCATGGTTGGACCAATAATAAATGCTTTTTTAGGTAAAACACATGAAATTGAATTAGCAATAGCGTCATATGCAATTGCTCTAAGTATTACACAATTATTCTTAAGTTTTTTCACCTATACACATCAAATTGTTCTAACTTTTTATAAAGAACATCCTCAAAAGGTTCAAAAATTCACTTTAATGATGGGGTTCATTCCTACTGGGATATTAGCATTGTTTTGCTACTCTCCTTTAGGGGCATTTTTTATTGAGCATCTTTTAGGTGCAAATGAACGCTTAGTTAACGCAAGTTTGGATAGTTTAAAAGTTTTTATCTTAATGACACTAGTCTTTCCTTTTATCGACTTTTGTAATGGTTTATTAATGGTTAGAAAGCGCACAAAGGTTATGGTTCTATCACAATCAACCAATTTAATCTTTACATTTTTAGTTTTAGTTATAACCTCTAGTCTTTTTCCTTATTGGAACGGAAAGATAGGTGCTTTGGCACAATCAATTGGGATGCTAACAGAATTATGCGTGTTGTTTTTAATTATTTATAAAATGGAGAAAAAGTTGAATCATAGTAATGGATTGAAACATCGGGAAAATAAATATGTAAATGGATAAGAAAAAAGCTACCTTGCTAGGTGGCTTTTTTTGTTGTAAAAAGCAGACAAGGTCTGATAAGTAATATACTGCTTAAGTCTTAGTAGCAATTAAACCTCTAGCTTGTTATTCACTATTTAATAACTCGTTATCATATAGAAAGAAGGGAATTTAGAGCAAAAAGCAAACATATAGCTCTTTGTTCAACGCGGTATATGATGAGTGTTATTAAACGTATCCCTTCAATCATTTTTGGAGGGTCTTTTATGAAAAACAAACAAGTGTATATATTTCTAACAGATACAGGTACGTTATTTACAAGGATGATCAAGCTTTACACAAAGAGTACTTTAAATCACGCATCGATTGCTTTTGACGAGGAACTTAATGAGATGTATAGTTTTGGTCGAAAGAATGTAAGGAATCCATTTATTGGGGGATTTGTGAGAGAAGATATTCATACAGAGTTATTTAAGGAGGCAAAATGTGCAATATATAGTTGTACTGTTACGGAATTTGAATATTACCAACTAAAAAGAAATATAAAAAAAATTGAACTTAGTGAGCGGGACTATAAATATAACCTAATTGGATTATTAGGGGTTGTTTTAAATATTGATTTAGAAAGGAAAAATGCATTTTTTTGCTCTCAATTTGTTGCGACACTATTAAGTAATAATGGAATTTCCCTTGTTGATAAGCCGCTATCCCTTGTTACTCCACAGGATTTAAGTGAAGCGAAGCAGCTTAAATTAATATATGAAGGTGATTTAGACTCATATCCTGCGGTTAAATTAAGGGAGGGTAACAGCACTCCGCACTCATATATTGACAATACGGTTAACTACTTAATAACTAAGAAATCCCGAACAAAAGCTACTTTTCTATCTGCATATCATAAAGTTAGAGCTTTTATGTAGGTGGAAATAAAGTACTAATAATGACTAAAAAATGGGATAGAAAATTAAACTTCCTGTTACTATTTTTTAACAGTTTCTTTAGCAATTACAACATCATCATATTCTCATCCTGTTATGTTAAAATAATTTGTATAGATGAATCTTTGTTTAAAAATATAACATGAACAAATTTGACCCATTTTGTTCTCTTACTTAACAATTATCAAAATAAAGGAGATCTTTTGATGAACATCCTTAAGAAAAGCATAATCTTCGGAATTGCTGCCACAATACAAGGTGTTGCAATGGCGACCTTTTTATTCCCACACTTTATCCCTTCAGGTGGTGCTGCAAGTTTAGGTGTAGTGTTAAATTACTTATTTCATTTACCGTTTGCGTTTACACTTTGGATCTTAAATGCGAGTTTATTAGTTGCTGCAGTAAAATGGCTAGGAAAAAGTAGTGTAATTTGGACCATGTATTGTGTGACAGTTACTTCTGCTACAATCAATTTCATTTCCCCTTTAATTGAACAGCCCATTTCAAATGTTATACAGGATCTAATTATAGGTTCATTGATCTTTGGTGTAGGAATAGGAATATTATTTCGAATGGGTGCATCTTCAGGTGGGATGGACATTTTGGCTTTAATTCTGTCAAAAACGAAAGGACTACCACCGGGGAAGACGTTATTTTGGATTAACGGAAGTTTATTAGTTTTAACAGGAGTAGTTGTTGACTGGACAATAATCTTGTATGCAGTAGTTTGTCAATTTATTGGAACGAGGATCATAGATATTATCTACAAGTTACCACTTAAATCGAGGGAATTAGAAGTGGTAAATGGATATGAATCGATTTGAAATGAATATTTATTATAAATAAATACAATTCTAGAAAAGAATCTAAATGGGGGGCAATGATCTTGAGTGAAAACATTGATGACTATATCCAACAAGGGATACACGGTGTACGAGAAATAAAACCAGATGAAAGACGGAGATTTTTAGGCACTTTAAGAGAACGTGTTTTGGTTGTTTTGACAAAACAACAAGTAAGGGAAAAAGGTACATATATTGAAGTTGAAGAATTAATGAAGAAAAATAAAGAAGCAACGTTGTTTTTGAACGGAACAATGAATTACACCTACTTGTCAGATTATATTAAGCTAGCTAATCAAATCGGAACGAAATTTTTAATTTCTACAAACAAAGAATATGATTCTGAACTAGGTCTAGTTTTGGCATATGATTATGCAATAAACAAAGAAGATATTTACATAGAGAAACAAAAAGATGTGTTTGAGGAAGAACCAGAAGATGATCATCACTTAATTCATTTTTTCAAAAAATTATTTTAATATTTTTGTACAAACGAAATAAATGCCTACAATTTAAATGTCATCCCATCATTAAATAAAGAGAAAGGATAATACAGATAGGGATGGATGGATATGGCCAAAAGGTATCGGGGGAAAAGCTTATATAAATTACCTTCAAATGGACGAGGTAAATGTCCATTATGTGGAAAGACTGGAATTAAGTTATTATATCCACATAGAACGGAAACAAATCAACTTATAAATGTTTGCAAAAACTGCCGCCATAAAGAATAAGCTGGTTTGAAAACATCATAGGTTGAGAATATTAGTCAACGCGATTTCGTGTTGGCTTTTTTTTGTTCCCTTTAAAAATCATACAAAGGATAAATTTCTTAATTTTGATATAAAGTCTAAATAATGCAAAAATTCAATGTTGATTATAAGTAGCTTTTAGATGGAATAGTATATAAATAGGTATATATTTTTTCTTATTGATATATTTAAGGAGGCAAGAGAATGAACACGATAGTGACGAATATGACAGGTAGTGTCTGGAGATTATTGGTTCAGGCTGGAGATGAAGTAGAAAAAGGTCAAGATGTTGTAATCTTAGAATCAATGAAAATGGAAATTCCAATTGCAGCAGAAGTAAGTGGTAAAGTAAAAAAAATAAAAATAAATGAAGGTGACTTTGTAAGCGATGGTGATGTGTTAATTGAGTTAGAGTAAAATAGTCAAAAAAACCGGAGGGGTATGGCATGAATTGGCCAGAAACGGTAACGATTAAGGAGGTTGGACCACGTGATGGGTTGCAAAATGAGAAAATATTTATTACGACAAGCGATAAAATCAGCTGGATCAATCAATTATCACATACAGGATTAACGTATATTGAAATTACCTCTTTTGTTCACCCAAAATGGATTCCAACATTAGCGGATGCTATGGAGGTGGCGAAAAAAATAAAACGTGTAGATGGTGTAACATATGCTGCACTTGTTCCAAATTTAAAAGGTCTTGAAAAGGCGATTGAAGCAGATATTGATGAAGTTTCAGTGTTTATGTCTGCCAGTGAAACTCATAATAAAAAAAATATTAATAAATCCATAGAAGAAACATTCCCTGTATTGGAAAAAGTCGTAAAGAAAGCACATGAATCAGGAAAGTCAGTTCGGGGCTATATATCTACCGTGTTCGGTTGTCCGTATGAGGGCGATGTATCGATTCATTCGATTGGAGATATCTCAGAGAAATTGTTTGATATGGGAATTTGTGAATTATCACTTGGAGATACAATTGGGGTAGCGAATCCTAGACAAGTCCAAGAAGTATTAACTGTATTACTAAAAAAATTTCCTGCAAAGTCCTTAGCTATGCACTTTCATAATACACGAGGAACAGCGCTTGCGAATGTAATCGCTTCCTTTGAGATGGGCGTAACGACAATAGATAGCTCTATCGGTGGACTCGGAGGCTGTCCTTATGCACCAGGAGCATCTGGTAATCTTGCAACAGACGATCTTCTTTACATGCTCGACGGGATGGGGGTATTAACTGGTGTTAACAAACAAAAGCTTGATAAAGCGGCATTATATATCCAAGAAAAAATTGGTCGGCCATTGTTAAGTCATAACATTCAAGCTAACCAAGGGAAAATTAAAATCTAGCAATCTATATGCAAAAGGAACATATAGGGGGGAAACTACGTTGTCTTTCGATAAAACATTACAAGAGCGAGTAGAGAAAATTAAAAAAGGCGGTGCTTCAAAATACCATGAAAAAAATACAACGAAAGGAAAGCTTTTTGTCCGTGAGCGGTTAGAATCCCTTTTTGATGATGGTTTACAAGTGGAGGATGCTCTATTTGCAAATTGCATGGAGGAGAATTTGCCTGCAGACGGTGTAGTCACAGGCATGGGGAAAGTAAATGGTCAAACCGTTTGTATAATGGCTAACGACTCGACAATTAAAGCAGGCTCCTGGGGCGCAAGAACAGTAGAAAAAATTATCCGAATACAAGAGACGGCAGAAAAACTTAGCATACCACTCATCTATCTCGTTGATTCTGCGGGTGCACGGATAACTGATCAAATTGAGATGTTTCCAGGTCGGCGAGGAGCTGGAAGGATTTTCTATAATCAAGTCAAACTTTCCGGAAAAATCCCACAAGTTTGCATTTTATTTGGACCTTCTGCAGCAGGCGGAGCGTATATCCCTGCTTTCTGTGATGTTGTAATTATGGTTAATGGAAATGCGTCTATGTACTTAGGATCTCCACGAATGGCTGAAATGGTGATAGGTGAAAAAGTTTCCCTCGAAGAAATGGGTGGAGCAAAGATGCATTGCTCCGTATCAGGTTGTGGTGATGTATTAGCTGATTCTGAGGAAGATGCAATAAAGCTTGCCCGTAAATACCTATCATATTTTCCTGCCAACTTTTCAGAAAAGCCACCAATGAAAGAAGCTGTAGCCCCTAACAATTTTGAAAAAACACTAGAAGAAATCATCCCGAAAAATCAAAATGCCCCATTTAATATGATGGATTTAATCGAACGTATTATTGATAAAGATTCATTTTTTGAAATTAAAAAATTATTTGCTCCTGAATTAATTACGGGGTTTTGTAGAATGAATGGGCAGTCAATCGGTATAGTAGCCAATCAGCCGCGAATGAAAGGTGGCGTTCTTTTCCATGATTCTGCAGATAAGGCGGCAAAATTTATTACATTATGTGATGCATTTAATATCCCATTGTTATTTCTAGCAGATATTCCAGGATTTATGATCGGAACAAAGGTGGAGAGAGCTGGGATTATACGTCATGGGGCAAAAATGATTTCTGCTATGTCAGAAGCAACTGTGCCCAAGATATCAATTATAGTTCGAAAGGCATATGGTGCTGGACTTTATGCGATGGCAGGTCCAGCATTTGAACCAGATTGTTGCCTTGCTTTACCTAGTGCCTCAATTGCAGTTATGGGTCCTGAAGCTGCCGTTAATGCGGTTTATGCAAATAAAATTGCTGAATTACCTGAGGGAGAACGATCTGCATTCATCGAACAAAAACGAGAAGAGTACCGCAAAGATATCGATATTTATCGATTAGCATCAGAAATGATCATTGACGGTGTCATCCCAGCAAATTCGCTTCGAAACGAACTACTCACACGTTTCGATACTTATATGTCTAAGTATGTATTATTTACACATCGAAAGCACCCTGTTTATCCAGTTTAATCCAAAGTTTATGATTAGGAAGGAGTATCCATGGTATGAAGTCAATTTTAGCGTCATTTGAAGAAGCAGTAAGAGAAATAAAAGATGGTGCAACAATAATGGTTGGCGGTTTCGGACTTGTTGGAATTCCTGAAAATTTAATTAAAGCTCTTTGTAATTCCGGTGTAAAAAATCTCACAGTGATCTCAAACAACTGTGGTGTTGATGATTGGGGATTAGGTTTATTATTGAAAAATAAACAAATTAAAAAAATGATTTCTTCTTATGTAGGTGAGAATAAGGAGTTTGAGCGTCAAGTATTAAACGGTGAACTCGAGGTTGAACTAATTCCACAAGGAACATTGGCTGAAAAAATTCGTGCAGGTGGTGCTGGGATTCCTGCCTTTTTTACTCCAGCTGGAGTTGGAACACCGATTTGCCAGGACCGAGAAACCCGTGTCTTTAATAACAAGGAATATTTACTAGAAGAATCTCTTACTGCTGATTTTAGTATAATCCGCGCCTGGAAGGCTGATAAATTCGGAAATCTTATTTACAACAAAACTGCACAAAACTTTAACCCAATGATGGCCACTGCTGGAAAGATAACGATTGCTGAGGTCGAATTACTGGAAGATGTTGGTGAGTTACCTCCCAATCAAATTCATACACCAGGTATCTATGTTCAGAAACTAGTCGTTGGAAAACAAGAAAAACGAATTGAACGGATAACTGTTCGTAATTAAGAGCATGAAACTATGTGAATAGGAGGTCTAGTATGTCTTCGAATAGTAGAGAAAAGATTGCTATAAAAGCAGAATGTGAGATTCGTGATGGAGATTATGTGAATTTAGGAATTGGGATGCCGACACTTGTAGCAAACTATATTTCTGAAGAAAAACAGGTTGTCCTTCAATCAGAGAATGGATTGTTAGGCATTGGACCTTACCCTACAAAAACTGAAGTGGATCCTGATTTGATAAATGCTGGAAAAGAAACGGTCACTGCTGCAAGAGGTGCTAGTTATTTTAATAGTACAGAATCCTTTGCCATGATCCGTGGTGGGCATATTGATGTTGCGATTTTGGGTGGAATGGAAGTTTCAGAGACCGGTGATCTTGCCAATTGGATGATTCCAGGGAAAATGATAAAGGGAATGGGCGGTGCAATGGACCTTGTTCATGGTGCAAAACGAATCATTGTGATCATGGAACATACAAACAAAAAGGGTCAAGCAAAAATAGTAAAACAATGTTCGCTACCTTTAACTGGAAAAGGTGTAGTAGATCGAATTATTACAGATCGAGCTGTTATAGATGTTACAAATTCAGGCCTGAAGCTGATCGAAGTGGCAAAAGGGTTTACTGTTGAAGATATTCAAGCAATGACTGAGCCCGATTTGATCATAGATGAACATGTAAAATTAAATGCTTTTTAAAGACAAACATTGTCAACTGATTTAATCTTTTCATTGCGATTAAGGAAAGGATTGATAAAGGATGAATTTCGATTTGACAAATGAACAAGAAATGATTCGTAAGTTGATCCATGATTTTGCTGAAGAAGAAGTTGCTCCCGAGGCAGACGCTAGAGATCGAACAGCTAAATTTCCAGAGGAGATCTTTGAAAAATTAGCAGAGCTTGGGATTATGGGTTTGCCTTTTCCAGAACAATATGGTGGCAGTGCAGCAGATACAATCAGTTTTGCAATCGTAGTAGAAGAGCTAAGTCGTGTGTGTGCTTCTACTGGTATCACCTATTCTGCTCATATTTCATTAGGAGCAGCACCGATACATTTATTTGGTACAGAAAAACAAAAACAGAAATATTTAACACCACTTTGTACGGGGGAGTATTTAGGTGCCTTTGGTCTAACAGAGCCAAATGCAGGGTCAGATGCTGGAGGGACTCAAACTACTGCATCACTACATGGTGACCAGTGGGTAATAACAGGTTCAAAATGCTTTATTACAAATGCAAGTTATGCAAAATATCTTGCAATTACAGCTGTAACCGATCGTTCAAAGGGAACTAATGGCATTAGCGCCTTCCTTGTACCTACAAATGCACATGGATTTACTGTTAATGATCGCTATGAAAAAATGGGTCTTCATTCTTCAAATACAGCTGAACTAGTTTTGGAAAATGTTAGCATTCCCAAAGAAAATCTTCTTGGTGTAGAAGGAAATGGATATAAACAGTTTTTAGCTACGTTAGATGGCGGAAGAATTGGAATCGGAGCAATGGCTGTTGGGATTGCTCAAGGAGCCTATGAAAAATCGCTCCAATATGCAAAAGAGAGAAAACAATTTGGAAAAAGCTTGTCAGCATTTCAGGCGATACAATTTAAATTAGCTGATATGGCTATGAATATTGAATTAGCTCGAAATATGGTTTATAAAGCAGCGTGGTTAAAGGATCAAGGAAAAGGATTTAAAA
Organism: Metabacillus sp. KUDC1714; assembly: GCF_014217835.1. Taxonomy (NCBI): domain Bacteria; kingdom Bacillati; phylum Bacillota; class Bacilli; order Caryophanales; family Bacillaceae; genus Metabacillus; species Metabacillus elymi. The sequence continues at coordinate 5,278,463 of NZ_CP055263.1, read as the reverse complement.
AGGAAGCAGCTATTGCAAAATTATTTGCATCAGAAATGTGTATGAAGGTATGTGATCAAGCGATACAGATTCATGGCGGTTATGGTTATATGAAGGAATATCAGGTGGAGAGATTCTTCCGGGATGCAAAACTATTGGAGATCGGTGAAGGGACATCAGAGGTACAACGAATGGTTATTGCACGCCAAATAGGCTGTTAACTTGGAGGGAGTAAAGCTATGTTCAAAAGAGTTCTTATCGCTAATCGTGGAGAAATTGCAGTGCGCATTATGCGGACGTGCAAGTCTTTGGGGATTTTTACGATTGGGATTTACTCACAAGCAGATAAAGATGCACCTCATGTCAAAATCGCGGATGAGGCTTGTTTACTAGGTGGTCCGAGAGTAGCTGAGAGCTATTTAAACATCGATAAAATTCTCGAAGTGGCTCTACTAAGTGAGGCAGAGGCTATTCACCCAGGCTATGGCCTCCTTTCTGAAAATGCTGATTTTGCTCGACGTTGTGAAGCATTGGGAATTGTGTTTATTGGTCCATCTCCTGATGTTATTGCTCAGATGGGCAGTAAAATTGAAGCACGCAAAGCAATGAAGGAAGCTGGTGTACCAGTTGTTGAAGGAATCTCCTATCCATTAGCAAATGCGGAAGAAGCGGTGAAGGTAGCGGAAAGTATTGGTTACCCTGTCATGCTCAAGGCTTCAGCTGGTGGTGGTGGAATTGGGATGCAAATTGTTAGGAATGCATCGGAAATCCTCAAAATGTATGAAGGAAATCAAAAACGGGCAAACGATTTTTTTGGTGACGGAGCAATGTACGTGGAAAAATATATAGAAAATCCAAGACATATTGAAATTCAAATCCTTGCAGATCAATTTGGAAATACTGTTTATTTATGGGAACGTGAATGCTCAATACAGCGACGCCATCAGAAAGTCGTCGAGGAAGCACCATCACCGTTTCTTGATGAGGTTACTCGTGTAAAAATGGGTGAGACATCGGTCAGAGCTGCCAAATCAATTGACTATAAAAACGCTGGAACATTTGAGTTTTTAGTTGATGAGAATAAAAACTTCTTTTTTCTAGAAATGAATACACGTCTCCAAGTAGAACATCCTGTTACAGAAGAAATTACTGGATTAGATTTAGTTGCTGAGCAGCTAAAAATTGCTGCAGGCTGTTCATTGGATTTTTCACAGAAAGATATAAAACGAGAAGGTCATGCGATCGAAGTGAGAATTTATGCTGAGGATCCTAAAACCTTTTATCCATCACCTGGAAAAATAAATAAAATAGACTTACCAAAGGGACCAGGTATTCGCCATGAACTGGGTATCCATGACCAATCAGTTGTTACACCTTTTTATGATCCGATGATTGCAAAGCTAGTTGTAAGTGGAAAGCAACGCGATGATGTGATTGATATTCTTCAAAAAGCACTAGTAAACTACCATATTCAAGGAATTAAAACAAATATCCCAATGCTTAAAGAAGTTGTAGCTCATCCTGCTTTCCTTTCTGGTCAAGCAACTACAAGTTTTGTTGATAAGTTCATAAATAAACATTGAACTTGGAGGGGAAGGGATGAGTAAACCAGTATTAATCTCTACAGTGATGAATGGAATTGCTATTATGACTTTAAATCGTCCAGAAGTAGCAAATTCATTATCACTTCACTTGTTAGAAGAATTACAAGAAGCAATATTTTCATATAAATTCGATAAGTCTGTTCGTTGTATCATAATCACCGGGACTGGTGAAAAAGCATTTTGCGCAGGGGCAGACTTAAAAGAAAGAGCAGAAATGGACATGACTCAAGTGCGAAGGACAGTTGAGAAGATACGAAGAACAATTAATGAACTAGAAGCATTACCACAACCGGTCATTGCAGCCGTGAATGGTGGCGCATTTGGTGGTGGGCTAGAATTAGCATTGGCCTGTGATATCCGAATTGCATCAGAAAAGGCGAAGTTTGGTTTGACAGAGACTTCGCTCGGTATTATTCCAGGTGCCGGTGGAACACAAAGGTTACCAAGATTAATTGGAAAAGGGAAAGCAAAAGAATTAATCTATACAGCTAAAAGAATTGATGCGAAAGAGGCAAAGGAAGTTAGATTAGTAGAATATGTGGTTCCGGCTGAAGCTTTGTTAAATAAGGCAATAGAATTAGCCAATCTAATTGTTAGGAATGCTCCAATTGCAGTAGAACAAGCAAAATTATCGATTGATAAAGGGTACGAAGTAGATATTAATACTGGTCTTTCTATTGAGAAAAGTTCATATGAATTAACAATTCCAACGAAAGATCGCTTAGAAGGTCTCCAAGCATTTAAGGAAAAACGGTCGCCTAATTTTGTTGGAGAATAATAAAAATGGAATAATCATGATTGGAAAATGTATATACTTTAAAGATATAGAGATTATTCTTACTTACTTGTCACAGAAAAAATCGTTTCTAAGATATCCCCAAAATCTATAATCAACCTAACTACAAAAAGTATTAGATTGATTGTTTAGGAGGGATTAACATGCAAGTATTTTACACCGTGCGCTCTGGTGACACGCTGTATCAAATTGCGACAAGATGGGAGCTACCGGTCGATTCCCTTATTGCTGCAAATCATTTACTCCCACCTTATACAATTTATATCGGTCAACAGCTCTCGATTCCACCTGGTGTCAATGTTACTCAGATTAAAAAAGGTGATACAATTTTTCAATTATCTCAATTTTATGGTGTTCCACAAACTGTTATTGTGGAAGAAAACGCGCTTCAGCCTCCCTATATGATTCATCCAGGCCAGTTACTTAAGATACCACCTGGCGTTCCATACTATATTGTTTATCCAGGAGATACGCTTTATCAAATTGCAAAACGTTTTAATGTTGTAGTTGGAGGAACCATCAATCCTGAACCAATACGGTTAGTTAACCAGCTCAAAAGCGATGTCATTTACCCTGGAATGAAGCTGAAAATCCCGTACTCTCCACCTCTTGTAAGTGGTTTGATTGCTTATACTTCAAATCGAGGGGGTCATGATGATATTTGGTTATATAACCCTAGTAGTGGAAAGAGTGATCAGCTTACAAATGGTATAGGTGATCGTTTTTCTGTTCCTGTTTGGTCATTGGATACTAAAAACATCGCTTTTGTTGGAAAGAACGCTATTCTTTATGTGATTAATATAGATAGCGGGGATATTGCTAAAATTGATCAGTTTGAGAAAGGAGAAGGTATCCATCTAGACTGGTCACCAAATAATCACCAGCTTGCTTATATTAATAATGCGAATATTGTTTTGTATGATATCAGTACACATCAAGTAGAGAGAATAAATGCACCTGCTGCAACTGATGTTGAGTGGTTTCCTAGCGGTGAGGAATTATTATTTCAAGCACCTGATTCCTCTGGCACTAGTCAACTTTTCCGAATTCGTAAAAACGGAAACGATATGCGGGTAGTTACGAGGAACACAGAAGGACGGCTAAATAATGTTCGTCTATCCCCTAATGGAGCATATGCTCTTTATACAACACCAGGAGCGAGTATTTCAATCGTTCATACTGTTGACATTTCAACTGGAATAACAAGTGAAGTAAAAGGAGGGCCACTCGCGAAAAATTACTTTCCTGAATGGTCACCAGATTCGAAAAATATTGCATATAGTGCAACAGCATTTGAAGATAGGGGATATTTTTCCTTAATTAGGTCCTCCGAAAGAAAAGGAGAAAATGATCGGACATGGGCTATATCAGATTGCTATGCAACACCGATCACTTGGTCGCCTGATGGAAGAAAAATTGGTTACCTTTCTGCTTGTAATGAACAAGGAATTGCCAGTGAAATGTGGGTGGTAGATATTAAGCATCCAGCTCCGATTCGCTTAGTTGAAGGTGTTCAGATCACTTCCTTACAATGGTCTCCTAAACAAAATAGCGAACAGTGGAAGACCTTTATAAGCGACGTATATAAGGTTCGCTTAACCTATCCAGCAAGCTGGAAACAAGTTGGAGATGAAAGATTTGAAGGACTAGACGGCTTTTTCCAAATTTCTGCTATTTCCAGTAGTTCAAATATTGATGAGGTATGTCGTAATGAAGCATTCCATCAATTGATGCCATATGGGTCTCAACCAACAATAAATAAAAGCAATATTCAATCACAAGATGCATGTTTTATCTACCCTTCTCAGGATCAGCCACAGGAAATGAAGGGGCAGGCTGCATTAATTGTTAAATACCCAGAACCTATTCAAATCCAGGGTACAATTTATCAATTCTTTATTTTATGGGCTGATATGGATCATATAAATAAGATAGGATCTACACTCAATTTTATCTGAAAACTAATCTAGACAGACACGGTGTTCGAAAGTACCTGTCTGTTTTTTGTTTTTTAATACAATTCTTGAACTTTGGATTAATAACCAACCGAAGGACGGTTAATCGATATATTTCAAATGAAAATTCATATATAATTGTGATATGAAGGTTTAAAATACGAATGAAATTGCTTTTGATTTATTGATTGTTCGTTTATAATATCGGTAAATGGATAGAGGAGGATATGAAGCATGTATAATTCAAAGAAGATTTTATTGCTAGGGTCAGGTGAATTAGGAAAAGAGGTTATGATAGAAGCTCAACGTCTTGGTGTTGAGACGGTTGCTGTTGATAGATACGAAGGTGCACCTGCAATGCAAGTGGCACATCGAAGCTATGTTATCGATATGCTTGATCCGAAGGAAGTAAGGGATATTGTTGAAAAGGAAAAACCTGACTTAATTGTTCCAGAAATTGAAGCAATTGCAACTTCTGAACTTATCAAATTAGAAGAAGAAGGCTTTCAAGTGATCCCCACTGCACGGGCGGCAAAACTAACGATGGATCGTGAGGGGATTAGAAGACTTGCTGCAGAGACATTACAGCTACCAACAGCAAAATATGAATTTGCTGATACATATGAAGAATTTGAGCAAGCTACAAGAAACATTGGTTTTCCGTGCGTAATTAAGCCACTTATGAGTTCATCAGGCAAAGGACAAAGTGTTTGCCACTCAAAAGAAGAGATTGAGGAATGTTGGAAAATAGCAATGGAGGGTGGAAGAGTGCAAAACGGAAGAGTCATTATCGAAGAATTCATTCGATTTGATTCGGAAATCACACTGTTAACCGTTCGTGCGGTTAATGGAACAAAGTTTTGTGCACCAATTGGTCATATCCAAAAAGATGGAGATTATATTGAATCTTGGCAGCCACATCAAGTGACTGAGGGACAAATTCAAGAGGCAAAAAAAATTGCTCAGGTGATTACAGATGAGCTAGGTGGTTATGGATTATTTGGTGTAGAGCTATTCCTTGCTCAAGATAAGGTTTATTTTAGCGAAGTCTCCCCACGTCCGCATGATACAGGATTAGTTACTCTAGTGACACAAAATTTATCTGAGTTTGCTCTCCATATTCGAGCTATATTGGGCTTTCCAATTCCTGAGATAACGCTTGTAACACCTGGCGCAAGTCGCCCATTAAAAGCAATCGAAGAAATGAATGAATATCGAGTCGAAGGATTAGAACAAGCTCTAGCTGTAACAAATACGCAGGTGCGAGTATTTGGAAAACCTGTAACAAAAGTTGGTCGTAGAATTGCAGTTACCTTATCTACAGCAGAAACCGTTGAAATTGCAAAAAAACAGGCTAAAAATGCTCTGGATTATTTAACGATTAAACAATAACAATTACATTTAATTTCCCAGGGAAGCGCAGGTTTAGACACCGTTATCGATTTTTTGTGTTTTTTATGTCATATTACAGAACTCCGAAAGAGAAAGTCCATTCCTTTAGGTGTGGGAGTATCAATTGTAATAAATATATAATTTGTTTGTAACTTGGTAAAATCATAAGATGCCTTAGGGATAAATATACTTATATGGGAGCATAAATCCAAAAGAATTCAGATCTGAAACTACACTTTTTAGTTAAATACTGCTCCTTAATTAGAAGAAGCAGGAGGGAACCACATGACGTGTAAAAGCTGTGATGGTAGTAGATTAATAAACTGTCAGAACTGTTCTGGAGAAGGTTTTGATTTCGGTAATCACAAGTGTGATTCATGTTCTGGTGAGGGTGTCATTGCATGTTCAACATGTGAAGGAAAAGGATCGATTGGATTTTTTAAATGGTTAAAGTCTAGTTAATAATATCTAAATGAAATCAAGTTAACTAAAAGCTCTACTAATATTACATTTAAAATGTGGTGGAAATAAATCAAGAAGAGCCTAACGCTTAGATGATTGTAAATAAAATCATTTGTGATTAGGCTCTTTTTTTATGAGTTTTTCGAGTGATATCGAAAGTTATCTTTAATTAGTTTACATAACTATATTATAGTTAATTGAATTTTTAGGTTTATTCAACATCATTATGTTCTGCATTCCTATTATATTCATTCCAAGTTGATTTCCCAATGTTGTGGTAGATGTTGAAAATAATAAACGCTCGATTGGACACATTAAAATAAAAAGGAAAGAATCTGATCTCGACAACTGGAGGAATCTAAATGGATGCTATGACCTTTGTCTTATTTGGAGCAACAGGGGATTTAGCTAAACGAAAAATTATCCCCGCACTATACAGTCTATATGTTGATCAGAAATTGCCTCCTTCATTTTCTTTCATTGGAGTAAGTTTAATTGAATTATCAGATGAGGAGTTTCACGAGAATGTTGAACAATCTGTACATACATTTTCTGAAGGTGGATCAAATGATTATTCGAAATTAAAAGATTTTCTTCCATCCATTCGTTATTGTAAATTAGATGTGACAAATGAAGGTGAGTATAAAAAATTACTTAATCTTATTCAACTACGTGAAGAGGAATTGAATATTCCTGAGAATCGGATGTTTTATATGTCTGTTGCTCCAACATTTTTTGATGTCATTGCCTTGAACATTAAAAAAAGTGGGTTGGGATCGACTAGAGGATGGAAACGTCTTATTATTGAAAAACCATTTGGACATGACTTAAAATCAGCTCAAGAATTAAACGAGAAATTGAGCACTACCTTTCAAGAAGAGGAAATTTATCGGATAGATCATTATCTAGGTAAACCGATGGTGCAAAACTTGGAGGCATTAGAATTTGCAAATCCGATATTTCAAACTCTGTGGAACAATCAACACATTGCCAATATTCAAATTACTGCAAGTGAAACAGTTGGAGTCGAAAAAAGAGCAAGCTATTATGATAAAGCTGGCGCAATTCGCGATATGTTTCAAAATCATATGATGCAATTGTTAATGATGACAAGCATGCATTTACCAAAACGAATTACTGCAGAAGATATTCGAAATGAAAAAAAGAAAATCATTGAATCTGTTCGTCCATTGAAAAAAGAAAATGTTCGTTCAGATGTTATTCGAGGTCAATATGGTTCAGGTGAAATTGATGGAAAATCAGTTATCGGGTATATAGAAGAACCTGGAATTACACCATCTTCTAAAAATGATACATTTGTTGCCGTTCGATTGTGGATAGATGACCCTTTTTGGCAGGGAGTACCATTTTATATTCGAACCGGCAAACGAATGAAGAAGAAGTCCACACGTATAGTCATTGAATTCAAAAATCCTTTAAAAGAGTTATATGTTAATCAAAACGAGGACCCAACACCAAACTTATTAATCATCGGGATTAACCCAAACGAAGGAGTATCTTTACAATTAAATAGTAAAAATCCATTAAAGGATGGAAAAATCGAGCCAATAAACATCGAATTTTCAGCTGACCAAGACGATGTTCCAAAAGCTTATGAGCTCTTACTATTAGATGCTTTTGAAGGAGACGCTACTTTCTTTGCTCATTGGAAGGAGGTTGAACTATCTTGGAAATGGGTTCAACCTATTCTAGAAGCATTTGAAGAAAATCTTGTTCCTCTTCATATTTACCCATCAGGATCCTATGGACCGGATGCTTCTCATCGATTACTTGAAGATGATGGATTTGGCTGGTGGTTAGACAAAAAATCTCTTGAATCATCAAAGGTTGCTCCTCAAGAAAGCTAATGATTAAAAAGAACAACTTTTTTGTAACATTTTTAGTGTGATTAAATTCGAATAACTTTGCTAGGAGGTAGAGAATGTGAAGGTAGGAGTCATTGGTCTAGGGAAAATGGGATTAAACATTAGCAAGAATCTTCTTGACCACAATCACGAAGTTGTTGCGTTCGATATAAATTCAAGTGCGATCGAGGAAATTAAAGAGTATGGTGCCAAAGGTACTTTAAGTTTAAAAGAACTTGTTCAATCGTTGGAAAAGCCAAGAGTATTGTGGATTATGGTCCCACATTCAGTTGTAGATTCATTAATTAACGATGTGACCCCATTCTTAACAGCCGGAGATATTGTCATTGAGGCTGGTAATTCACATTATAAAGAATCAATTCGCCGTTCTGAAGAATTCAAAAAAATTGGGGTAAGCTTTCTTGATGCAGGTACATCAGGTGGCATGGAAGGTGCTCGTAATGGTGCAAATTATATGGTAGGCGGAGATCCAGAGGCTTGGAGGATTGTAGAACCAATTTTCCGAGATACCGCAGTTGAAAAAGGCTATTTATATACTGGGAAATCTGGTAGTGGTCACTTTTTGAAAATGGTTCATAATGGAATTGAATATGGCATGATGGCAGCGATCGGTGAAGGATTTGAAGTTTTAGAAAAGAGTGAATTTGAATATGACTATGAAAAAGTAGCTAGAGTTTGGAGTAACGGTTCAGTTATCCGTTCATGGCTTATGGAGTTAACTGAAAGTGCATTTTCAAAAGATGGAAAATTGGAAGATATTAAAGGAGTCATGCACTCATCAGGTGAAGGGAAATGGACAGTTGAAACTGCATTAGATTTACAAGCAGCTACTCCTGTAATCGCCCTGTCACTCTTAATGCGTTATCGATCCTTGGAGAATGATACATTTACTGGAAAAGTTGTAGCAGCATTACGAAATGAATTTGGTGGACATGCTGTTGAGAAAAAGTGAAATATAGATATCATAAGAGAGTCTTTTGACTCTCTTATATTTTTGTTTTCTTAATGTTGATTAAAGAATTATGTGATGATATAAATAGGGAGATTATATTGATTCAGATCGTAAGAGCAAAAGAAAGGAATGAAATAAAAATGTCAGATATTCATCCGGTTATTAAGAAGCTACAATTTAAAGACCAAGGACAACATATATTAATTATAAATGCACCAAAAGCATATGAAGAGGTTATGACTGGGTTTGAAGGTGAAATACATATTAATGCTGAGGATGAAGGATATGATTTTGTACAAGTTTTCGGTACATCTAATGTGGAGTTGCAAACTTTTGCTCGTAGCGCTGAAGCCTATGTAAAAGAAGATGCTCTCTTTTGGCTTTGCTATCCTAAGAAATCATCAAAACTTTACAAAGGGTCAGATTGCAGTCGTGAAAGTGTAACTAAAATGCTTACCAATGAAGGCTACGAGCCTGTTCGACAAATTGCTATCGACGAGGATTGGTCAGCTCTGCGTTTTCGCAAGGTAGAAAATATTAAGTCGATGACACGAAAGTTTGCTGTTACGGAAAAAGGAAAAATACGTACAGATCAGTAAGGAAAACAAAAAACTTCCTTCTCGCATATATTCACTCAAATCTAGATAAAAGGATTTTTGTCATCACTAATTATTCACTTAACTTTGCACCTAATAAAAAGAGATGAGATAAAGTACTTAAGAGGATACCTACACAAGAGTTTGACCGGTGTCCGTTTACAATCATTATCAATTCTCTTATAATTACGTAGACTCAATAAAACGAATAGTAGCAAATAGGTTCTTACCATTGTTAAAAATAACATCTAACTATGGTAAGAATAATAGGGAAGTTGGTGTAAATCCAACGCGGTCCCGCCACTGTAATCACGGAGTGAAACAACCTAAACCCACTGTAACACATGTTATGGGAAGGGGGTTGTAAAAGCAATGATGTGTAAGCCAGGAGACCTGCCTATTTGTCCAAATCAAGTAACCTTCGAGGAAAAGGGAATTGAAAGAATAAGAGGAGAAATTAATTAGAGGACACTCGAATTAACTACTATTCTTTTAAACTCTCGCCTTTCCGTATTGGATAGGCGTTTTTTTGTTCAATAAATTGGTAGGGGGAATATCAGGTGGAAGAAAAACAAAAAGGATTAACACTCATTTTCACAGGCAATGGTAAAGGTAAAACAACAGCCGCAATCGGTCTTACAGTACGAGCAGTTGGTCAGGGAATGTCAGTAAAGATTTTACAATTTATAAAATCAAAAGGAAGATCGTATGGAGAAAAAGTATCGCTAGAAAAGTTAGGAGTTGAAATGATTCAGCTGGGTGAGGGCTTTACATGGACAAAAACTCCAGAGGTTCATAGAAATGCATTAGAGTCAGCATGGAGGATTGCAAAAGAGACCGTTATGTCTGGAAAATATGATGTAGTAATTTTAGATGAACTAAATAACGCACTTGCGATCGATTCATTTCCAATTGATGACGTTCTCCCAATCAATGAGGTAAAAGAGCTTATTCAAACGAAGCCACCACATGTTCATCTTGTCATTACAGGTAGGAATGCAAAGGAAGAAATAAAAGAATTGGCAGACCTAGTTTCAGTCGTAGATGTAGAAAAGCATTATTATGACGAAGGTATACCAGCAGTAAAAGGAATCGAATTCTAATTTTCGAATAGGAGGGAGAGCTATGTCACAACGTTTAGTTATTGCAGGAGTATCAAGTGGAGTTGGCAAAACTACGTTTACAATCGGTTTAATGGCTGCACTAAAAAAAAGAGGTCTCAATGTTCAAGGCTTTAAATGTGGTCCAGATTACATAGACACAAGCTTTCATACCGCGGTTACGGAACGGCCATCTCGTAATGTAGACAGTTGGATGTTTTCTAAAGATGTGTTGAAAGAAGTATTTATACAGGGTAGTAATGGTGCTGACATTTCAATTATCGAAGGTGTAATGGGATTTTATGATGGTAAATCAGCTGACTCAAATCAAGGCTCGACAGCTGAGATTAGTATGTTGCTAGATTGTCCTACATTATTAGTTGTTGACTGCAGTAAGATGGCTAGAAGTGCTGCAGCTATTGTTAAAGGGTATCAATTATTTGAACCACATGTAAATATTGTTGGCGTTATTGCAAACAAGGTCGGAAGTATTGGCCATTACAAAATAATAAAAGAAGCTGTTGAACAGGAATGTGGTGTTCCAGTTTGTGGCTACTTATTAAATGATTCTAGCGTAAAGATGCCCCAAAGACATCTTGGTCTTGTGCCTTCAGTAGAGCGTGGTGATTTGAATGAGCTATTTTTAAAGTTAGGTGAATTAGTTGAACAAACAATCGATGTAAATAAATTGTTACAACTTAGTATGAGAAAGCCTTTAGAGAGTAATGTAACGGATTCAATTTTCAAACAACGCTCATCAAAAGGGATCAAGCTAGCAATTGCGAAGGATAGAGCCTTTAGTTTTTATTATCAAGAAAACCTTGAATTACTTGAAGCCTATGGTGCTGAATGTCTTTATTTTTCACCATTAAAAGGTGAGACGATCCCTGAAGAGGCAGACGGACTTTATATAGGAGGCGGCTTTCCAGAGCAATTTGCGAAAGAGCTTTCAGAGCAAAGTGCAGTCAATCAATCGATTAAAAAAAGGATCGAGCAAGGACTACCTACGTTAGCTGAATGTGGTGGCTTTATGTATTTAGCAGAATCAATCGAAACGATTGAAGGCAAACAATATCCTATGGTCGGGGTTATTCCTGGAAAAATAAAAATGGGTGACAAGTTAGCTGCAATTGGTTATCGGGAGATTACAGGTCTACCGGGAAATTTTCTGCTTACACAGAAGCACACCGCTCGGGGACATGAGTACCATTATTCTTCCTACTATTCTAGTAATGCAAGACGAAATGCATACCATACAAAAGGGGTATTTGGTGAAGGTGAAGAGGGCTATTTAACAAAGAATCTAATCGCTGGCTATACCCATATTCATTTTGCATCCTGTCCAGAGCTAGTGGAAAACTTTATTGAAAAATGTGTGGAGATGAAGAAACATGGCTCACGGTAAAGCAATTCCTATCATGATTCAGGGCACACATTCAGATGCTGGTAAAAGTATACTAGTTACAGCATTGTGTAGAATTTTTGCTCAGGATGGCTTTCGAACTGCCCCATTTAAATCGCAAAATATGGCGTTGAATTCCTATATTACTCTTGATGGAAAAGAGATTGGCAGATCACAAGGAATTCAAGCAGAAGCAGCTGAGACCGTTGCAACAACAGAGATGAATCCAATTCTAATTAAGCCAACACGAGATAACGAAGCGCAAATTGTTGTGCATGGGAAACCTCTTAAAAGCATGAAAGCGCAAAACTATCGCAGCGACTATTATGATACAGCGAAAATAATTATTGAAGAATCCTATCAAAATCTCGCTTCGTCGTTTGAACGAATTGTAATAGAGGGGGCAGGAAGTCCTGCGGAAGTAAATCTAAATGATCGCGAGCTAGTTAATATGAGTATTGCTAAAATGGCAGATGCCCCTGTCCTTTTAGTAGGTGATATTGACAAAGGCGGTGTTTTTGCAAGTCTAGTAGGGACATTGCAGTTACTTTCACCGGAAGATCGCAATCGAGTTGTCGGGGTGATTATTAATAAATTCCGTGGTGACCTTTCACTACTTGAACCAGGTTTAACATGGTTTGAAAAATACACAGGAAAACCAATATTAGGTGTGATTCCGTATATTAATGATTTGTTAATTGATGCAGAGGATTCCTTAAGTTTAAGTACGTATAGTAAACAAAAAGATATTGACAAAGAAATAGATATTGCAGTTATTAACTTTCCACGAATATCTAATTTCACGGATATCGATCCATTCCTATCTGAAAAGGATACTCATGTTCGTCTAGTAGAAAATGCACGTCAACTTGAGCAGCCTGATATCATTATCCTACCTGGAAGTAAAAACACAATCGAGGATCTCTTGTTTTTAAGAGCAAAAGGCTTAGAACAAGAAATCATCAGAGCACATCAAAATGGGGCGGTCATCTTTGGAATATGTGGTGGATATCAAATGCTGGGTGACAGAATAGAAGATCCTTTTCAAGTAGAATCAAAAATCAAAAGCATAGCAGGATTGAAAATGCTCCAATTAGAAACGTTATTAACAAACGAGAAGACAACAGTACGTTCAACAGGAACAATACAGCTATTTGGAGTTAATGTTAAAGTAGCAGGATATGAAATTCATATGGGTACCACAACCCATGCCCCTCAAATAGAACCTCTCATTCAATTGAATGATCGAAAGGATGGAAGTAAGAATTCCATGGAAACGTGTATCGGAACTTATTTCCACGGTATTTTTCATAATGACGAATTTAGAGGGGTATTTTTAAACCATATTCGTAAAAAGAAAGGCCTGCAGCCTTTTCTCACAAGAGAATCCTTTGAAGATAGCCAAAATAAAGATTTCAACCGCCTAGCTGATCATGTTCGAAGCGCGCTTGATATAGAACACCTTTATGAAATAATGGAACAATTTCAACAAAGAAAGAGAGAATCCAAATGACTTCAAATATTAAAATACAAGAGACTCTACAATCTATTCAAAATCTTAATGATGAAAAAATGCAAGAAGCAAGAGAGTATGTAAATTCTTTAACGAAACCAATTGGAAGCTTAGGGAAATTAGAAGAACTCGCAATTCAGCTTGCCGGAATAACAAATCAAGTATTTCCTGAGGTTACACCTCCAGGTATTATCGTTTTTGCTGCTGATCATGGGATTAGTGAAATGGGGGTTTCTGCCTATCCAAAAGAAGTAACGACCCAAATGGTATACAACTTCCTAAATGGCGGTGCTGCAATTAATGTATTTGCAAAACAAATAAATGCTTTTCTTAAAATTGTTGATATTGGGGTAGCTGAAGATATTAACCATAACGAGTTAATTAATAAAAAGGTGAAATATGGTACGAATAACTATGCGCATGAAAATGCCATGACAGAGGAAGATGCGAAACAAGCCTTAATTGCGGGAATGGATATGGCCCAACAAATGATCGAAGAAGGTGCTAAGTGCATCATCGTTGGTGAAATGGGAATTGGGAATACGGCAACCGCAAGTGCAATTGTTTCGGTAATAACTGGATGTTCAGTCGAGGAAGTAGTTGGCTTAGGGACAGGAATCTCTGATGAAGCTCGAAATAAAAAAGTATCTATCATTTCTAAAGCATTATCAGAAAGAAAACCTAACCGAAAAGATGCAATTGATATTTTAACAAAAGTTGGAGGTCTAGAGATTGCGGGGATGACAGGAGCTATTATTAAAGCTGCTGAACAAAGGGTTCCAGTGATCCTAGATGGTTTTATTAGTACAGCTGCTGCCCTATTAGCTGTCGTTCTAGAGGAGAAGGTAAACGATTATTTGACAGCGGGCCATATGTCTAAAGAGCAAGGGCATATCCATGCCCTTGCATACCTACATAAATCTCCACTCCTTGAACTTGATTTAAGATTAGGCGAGGGAACAGGCGCTGCACTTGCATTTCCATTACTTGAAACAGCAACAAGAATGATGAAAGAAATGGCGACATTTCAATCAGCAGGCATTACAACTGAAAGTGAATCGTCCAAGATTTAGTAAATATTCATTTACACTTACTATATCTTCTTTTATAATAATGCATGTCACAAAAAAACGAATATTCAACAATAGGTCCTTAAATGACAAGATTTTGAGGATAATAGGGAAGTTTGGTGAAATTCCAACGCGGTCCCGCCACTGTAAACGTTGAATGTAGCTAAAAAAATACCCACTGTATAAATGATATGGGAAGGGTTAGCTATAATGATGATGCGTTAGCCAGGAGACCTGCCTATTGTTATGTAAAAGTATCCTTCGAGGAAAAGGATGGCTTTATAATGCTGGTGTCTTTTGATGTTTACATTGTAAATCACCATTTCCTTAATGCATTTATCGCCTTTTCCACGTGAATAGGCGTTTTTTTGTGGAAAAATGAATAGGAGTGGTAAGAATGACAACAGTATTGAAGAAATGGCTTTTACTAAGCATCATGGTTATGCTAATCAGCGTTTTCACAATTGCTTGTGGAAATGCAGAAGATAAAGCAACAGATGAGAATGAAACAACTTTGAAATCTGATGAAACAAATGAAGGGGAAACCAAAGCTGCCTTTCCAGTAACAGTTACCGACGGAACTGGTGAAGAAGTAACAATTGAATCAGAACCTAAAACAATTGTATCTGTCATCCCAAGTAATACAGAAATAACATTTGCTTTAGGGCAAGGTGATAAGCTTATTGGAGTAGATAATTACAGTAATTACCCTCCAGATGTTGAAAAGATTGAAAAAATAGGTGATCAACAATTAGATGTCGAAAAAATATTGGCTCTACAACCTGATCTTGCATTAGTAACTGATTTCCAACATGAAAACAATCCCGATATTTTAAAGCAATTTAAAGAGGCTGGTATTGATGTCATTGTTATAGGAAGTGCGGAATCATTTGAAAATGTATACAATACGATTACTTTAATTGGCCAAGTTACGGGTGCGACAAAAGAGGCTGACACGATAGTAAAAGAAATGAAGGGGAGATTAGCTGAAATAAAAGAGCAGGCAAAAGCTGTAACTGAAAAGAAAGCTGTCTGGGTAGAAGTTTCACCTGCCCCAGACATTTTTACAACAGGTCAAGATACATTTATGCATGAGATGTTAGAAGTTATCAATGCAACAAATACTGCCGGTGAACAAAAAGGTTGGGTCAAAATGACCGAGGAAGAAATTGTTACATTAAACCCTGATGTTATCATTACTACATACGGATATTATGTTGAAAATCCTGCAGAAGGCGTATTAAACCGTGCTGGCTGGGAAGAGGTGCCTGCTATTAAAGATAAACAAGTTTTTGATGTAAATAATGATACGGTTACTAGACCAGGACCACGATTAATTGATGGGGTTGAGACGCTTGCAAAGCTTATTTATCCAGAAATTTTTGACAAATAAATTCGTTTGGATGTATCTAATATGTGGAGTGTTTGTGCTAATTGCAGCACTCCTTGGTTTATTTATTAGTAGTGTTCATTATCCAATTACAGTAATTATGGATGTATTAGCTACAAAAATTGCCGGAATAAAGATATTTAGTGAGGAAATTCCCAAAACAGTAGAGTCGATCATATGGGAAATTCGATTTCCTCGTGTTTTATTGGCGTTTTTTGTAGGTGCTGCACTATCATTAGCTGGGGCAGCCTTTCAAGGGTTATTACGAAATCCACTCGCAGATCCGTACACAATCGGTGTATCTTCAGGTGCTTCTTTAGGTGCAGTTATCGTTCTATATTTTCAAATTACCATCACCTTTCTAGGTAGCTATACATTACCAGTTATCGCTATATTAGGTGGATTATGCACTATGTTTATTGTTTTTGCTGTGACCCATCTATCCAATCGAAGACTTTCAATTGAGACGATTATCCTTGCTGGTATTATCGTCAGTTCTTTCATTGGAGCTGTCATTTCACTTATCATTGCTTTAAGTTCACGTGAAGATATTCGGCAAATTTTATATTGGTTAATGGGGAATGTTGGGATGAGAGGCTGGAGTCATGTTAAGCTAATGATTCCCTTCTTTCTTATTGGTGCGTTGTTTTTAATAATCCGTTCAAGAGAGTTAAATGCCTTTGCGTTAGGTGAAGAATCAGCTGAACATTTAGGAGTAAACGTTCAGAAGGGAAAGATTTATATTATCATAGGAGCATCCTTACTAACAGGAGCAGCTGTTTCTGTATCTGGATCAATAAGTTTCGTTGGATTAGTTATTCCGCATTTTGTTCGGTTATTAATCGGACCAAACCATAGACATGTCCTACCTTTATCAATGTTGGTTGGTGGGGGATATTTGATCCTTGCCGATCTAATCGCCCGGACAATTATTTCACCAAGTGAACTACCTATTGGAGTGATAACAGCTTTAATTGGTGCACCAGTCTTTGCTCTACTATTAATTAGAGAACGACTAGGAAGGGGATAGATATGATTGACATTAAGCAATTATCTGGAGGGTATGAAAAAACGTCGGTAATAAAGGATGTTACACTTACCATCGAGACCGGTCATTTCTTTGCACTTATTGGTCCGAATGGAAGTGGAAAAACAACTCTTGTAAAATTAATAACAGGTGTGTTGCCAATAAAAAAAGGAACGATTACTATTTTTGAGAAGTCACTTCATAGCTATTCAGCCCTAGAAAGAGCTAGGATCATAGCCGTTTTATCACAGGAACCACAGGTTGAATTCGATTTTCATGTGGAAGAAATTGTTATGCTAGGACGTTACCCACACCAAAAAGGATTATTAAAACATATTTCTAAAAAAGATCGTCAAATAGTTGATGAAGTTATGAAACAAACCGATGTATTTCAGTTTCGAAAACAACCATTTAAGAGTCTAAGTGGTGGAGAGAAGCAGAGAGTCTTATTAGCTAAAGCACTTGCACAAGAGCCAAAGATCCTTTTTTTAGATGAGCCTACAAACCATCTTGATATAAAACATACAGTTAGGATGCTGGATCATTTAAAAGAATATCAAAGGAAGCATCATTTAACGATTGTTGCTATTTTACATGACTTAAATACAGCCGCTCTTTTTGCAGATAAGATAGGCTTACTTAATGGTGGAAAATTAATTGAGACAGGTGAATTGTCTCTCTTACAAAATGAAAATCAGCTAAGTGATGTATATGAAGTAGGGATTAAAACTAATTTTCACCCTGTTATCCCAAAACCACAAATCACGGTTATTCCTAACCAAGTAAAAAAAGAAAACCTAGGGCTAGAATATGAGTTAAAACAAACTGATCAATCTATCCATCTTACATTTAACCATCCTTTAAGAACAATCTCTAACGGTGTTTTAGGAGAAGGCTTGCAGTGGGCCAAAAACTTTTGTAATTTTCATGTCAAAAAAGAATATAACTGCTCAAATCCTAAAGAGGATATTATTAGCTGGTTAAGACAAGCGGAGATCTCTGAGTATGACACAATTGGCATGATGACAGCAGTGAACCTAAAAGATATGAGTATCTTAAAAGAAACGTATGAAGATGTTCAAATAATAGCAGTCATAACCGCGGGTGTTGGTAATGCAATTGATATCACTGACCCTTCCACAGTTAAGCAAGGCTATCAAATCGGAACTGTAAATATTATGGTTTTTATTGATGCTCATTTAACTGATGGTGCTTTAGTAAATGCCGTTCAATCTGTTACAGAAGCAAAGACGAAAGCCTTCAATGACTTACAAATTAAAGATGCTGCTACTTGTACAATTGCAACAGGTACATCAACAGATAGTACACTTATTGCAGCTACTCAAAAGGGTG
Organism: Metabacillus sp. KUDC1714; assembly: GCF_014217835.1. Taxonomy (NCBI): domain Bacteria; kingdom Bacillati; phylum Bacillota; class Bacilli; order Caryophanales; family Bacillaceae; genus Metabacillus; species Metabacillus elymi. The sequence continues at coordinate 5,259,986 of NZ_CP055263.1, read as the reverse complement.
ATCCTACACCATATGCAGGATCTGGAACTGTTATTGGAAAAGGAATTGGTATGTCTGTTTATAAAGCGATGATCAAAGCTGTGCAAAACTATGAAAAACGCAGAGTGCAGCAACTATGAATGTCTTTGCTATGCATTTTTATATGATCATTACGGCGATTATTACCGATTTACTTATCGGTGATCCAAGGTGGCTTCCACATCCTGTAATCATCATGGGAAAAGCGATAAGCTTTCTTGAAAAGATGTGGAATCGGAACAAGTATCGCAAGGCAAAAGGAATGCTTTTAACTTTGACAATTGTTGGCGGGACGTATATCTTTGTTTATTTCTTACTTAAAATTGTGAATTATATCCATCCGTACGCTACGTTTTTAGTGGAAATGTATCTTATTTCTACGACAATTGCAATGAAGGGATTACATAAAGCAGCCAAAGAAGTCGCGATCCCACTGTTACAAGGGGATATATCTTTAGCTCGTAAAAAGTTAAGCTTTATCGTTGGTCGTGACACGGAAGACCTGCCCACAGATGAAGTGGTTCGCGGTACTGTCGAAACCGTTGCTGAAAACACTGTTGATGCAATCATTGCTCCATTATGTTGGGCACTGATTGGTGGTGCACCATTAGCAATGGCTTATCGTGCAACAAATACATTAGATTCAATGGTTGGTTATAAAAATGAAAAATATAAACAATTTGGTTGGGGATCTGCCAGGTTAGATGATGTAATGAATTGGATTCCAGCTCGGTTAACGGCAATCTTAATTTGGCTTTTTTCGTGGTTTGTTCCCAATTCTAAAAAGTGGAATGCTTTTGTTGTAACTGTTCGTGATGCTAAAAAGCACCCAAGTCCGAATAGTGGTTGGCCTGAGGCTATGACTGCAGGGCTTTTAGGGGTTGTGTTAGGAGGAAAGAATTTTTACCAAGGAATTGTTTCCAACAGAGCGGAAATGGGCAACTATACTCGCAGGCTTCAGCCTAAAGATATTCAAAAAACGATTATTTACATGCATGGTGCATGGTTTATGTTTGTGCTTATACTATTCTTCATTTATATGAAGCTATAGAAAAGAAAGGTGTGGTGAAGATGGAATGGCCTGACCATGGTGGGCAACCGAAGAAAATTCTAGAATTAAAAGGAATTAATAAAGATGATCTATATGTTGACTTTAGTGCAAATATTAATCCGTTAGGACCTCCGATGGCATTAAAAGAGAGCTTTATAGAAGCGTTTAACCAATTCGAAAAGTATCCTGATCCCAACTACGAAGAAGCTACAAAGTTAGTTGCTACTCATGAAGGGGTAAGGCAAGAACAGACTCTCTTAACGAATGGAGGCTCTGAAGCGATCTTCCTAGTTGCCCAACAATTTACTGGGGAAAAAGCGTTAATAATCGAACCTACATTCTCTGAATATGAAAGAGCTTGTCACGTATTTCAATTATCTGTAACCCATCTTTCTCTTCAACAAGAGGATCATTTTTCTTTTCCACTTGAAAAGGTTATATCGAAAATGGAAGAAGTAGATGTCGTTTTTTTATGTCGTCCGAATAATCCAACAGGAACTGTAGTCGACATTGAAGATATTAAGGCAGTTCTTGAAAAAGGCATCGAGTGTCAAACAACGATTGTAATCGATGAAGCATTTATTCACTTTTTACCCTCCCATATCACTGACTTAGCGTTCCTTATTGATCATTATGCAAACTTAGTATTACTGAGATCATTAACTAAAATTTTTTCAATTCCTAGTTTGCGACTTGGTTATGTTGTTGCAAGGGAAGAGATGATTTTCCAATTGAAGAGAAGTCAGATTCCTTGGAGTGTAAATGGTATTGTAACCTCCATACTCCCTTGTCTAGTTACTCAGCATGAATTTATTGATGAAACAAAAGCTTGGTTACAAGGACAGCTAAAACTTTTAACCACCGAGCTTTCAAGATTAGGCTTCTATTATTCACCTACTCTTGTAAATTTTTATTTGTTAAGAGATCTTGATCGACAAGCAGATACTGAACAATTATTTCTTTATTTACTAGAGAATAACATTATTCCACGACATACTCATACTTTTAAGGGTCTTGATGGAAACTATTTACGTTTAGCGGTTCGTACTGAGGCTGAAAACAACTTTTTCCTACAAACGTTACGCAGATGGAGAGACAGGCAATGTTAACGTTTATTTCTGGTGGTGCTCGTTCAGGGAAAAGTTCTTTTGCAGAAAATTATACCCTTGAATTATTCGAAAAATCTGGTCGAAATGAGACATTATTATATATAGCTACTGCAGAAAGAACTGATCGTGAAATGGAAAATCGAATAGCTCGACATATTGTTGAAAGAGAATCAATTTGGGATACAATTGAAGCACCTTTGGAGGTAACACGAGTATTACAAACAGTAAAGGAACAGGAAGTCATTTTATTGGATTGCTTAACGGTTTGGATAAATAACATGCTGTATAAAGGAAAGACAGATATAGGGATGATTTTGGAAGAAGTTTCAAAATGGATTAAACTAGCTGAGGAGAAGCAACTGCAATTAATCATTGTCTCAAATGATGTTAATGAAGGAATCCAAAGTGACAATTTGTTTATTCACGAATACATCTATAAGCTTCAAAAAGTTCACAGTTTAGTTACTTCTAAAGCAGAATCAGTTTATCAAATCGTTGCAGGAATACCGATTAAATGGAAAGGCTGATCATGATGAAGCATTACATTTTAGGATTTATTTTAGCTATGCAATTTTTAACTCGTATCCCGATTCCTATTGAGTGTCCTTGGGAAAAAAAATCAATAAGAGGAGCACTTGCTTCCTTTGGAATCGTTGGGTTAATCATTGGAGGTATTTTAGCTATAGCCATTACAATCACAGACTCGGTATTACCAGGATGGATGATCGCTCTATTGATCGTGACGATATGGGTGTTTTTAACTGGAGGATTACATTTAGATGGCTTAATGGATGTGGCCGATGCGGTGGGTTCAAATGCTCCTTTTTCGAAAAAGCTTGAAATCATGAAAGATCCTCAAGTTGGAAGCTTTGCTGTCCTTACCGCCATCTTTCATCTCACTTGGAAAATTACATTCGTTTATGGGGTTATTCAGACAGATCAACTGAAACCCTTACTGTTCTTTCTTATACTGATTCCAGCATTCAGTCGATTAATCCCGCTTTACTTATTATATTACCTTCCAGTAATGAAGCAGGAAGGACTTGCCTATCAATGGAAGAAGCATCTAACTGGCCGCGAGGTTATTATTGGCACTACTATCGTTTTCCTTTTTACACTAGTTTTCCCATACACACTATTGCTCTTCTTTTCATACTTCGTATTCTACTTTTTCCTTCGTATTTGGATCTTAAAAAACTTTAAAGGCATCAATGGGGATCTTCTTGGTGCATCAATCGAAGGAGGGGAATTATGGGGTCTTTTCATACTATCGATGTATATTTGGTTCGTCATGGGGTGACAAGTTGGAATATTGAAAAAAGATATTTAGGCCATACAGATGAACCATTAGTAGAGCATGAGCTTTATAAATTAAATCCATTGCGAAGCTCCCTTAAAGAAATTCCTTTTGATCGTTATTATTCTAGTGATCTTAAACGATGTACAGAAACATTTCGATATTTAATAGGAGATAAACTCGTTTGTTTAGATTCTAGGATAAGGGAGCTTGATTTTGGAAAATGGGAAGGTATGACTTATGAGATGCTAAAAGGTGATGTAAGCTATCAAGATTGGTTAAACAATTGGGAGCATATTGCTCCACCGGGCGGAGAAACTCTAGCCCAGTTAAACGCTAGAATAAATGCCTTTCTGGCAGATCTACTTATTCAAAATAAAGATCATAATAGTAACGTGCTTATCCTTACCCATGGGGGCGTCATCCGAGCTATCTTGAAAAACTTTGAGCAAACGAAGTCTTTCTGGGAATTAATGATACAGCATGGAAAAGCATATCACTTGTCATTTCAACAGCAAAAGGGGGAATGGGTTTGCAACTCGTTGTCGGTGGTGCCTATTCAGGAAAAAGAAAACTAATTCGTGAGCAATATCAGGATATAACCTGGCACAGTGCGTATAATGATCATTTGTTGAGAAATTGGAAAAATTCCTATCATTCAAAAGCAGTCCTTGTTTTAGAAGGTTGGGAAATATGGATTAAGGAAGCATTATCATCCCAACTGAGTCTTGATGAAGCAAGGGATTACTTTTTTGAACTGATTGATGAAATATTTGAATGTGAGAAGCTTAATGGTAATCCTATCATCTTTATTATGTTAGAAATGGGACGAGGTATTGTACCTATGACTGCAGAGGAGAGAAATATCCGGGACGTAGCTGGGTGGGTGCTACAGCATGCTGCTTCTAAAGCTAAAACAGTACAATATTGCTGGCATGGTTTAGTAAAAACAATTAAATAAATCAAGATTCTAAAAAGAAGTTTACAATTCGGTGAAAGGGTTCTTAAGGTAAAGGTCATTAATAGTTTCCATTATTTTCAAAAAGGTAGACTTTATAGGTCTATATTAGGAAAAATAGCGTAACACCTAAGAAATTTAAGCGCTTCTTCGTATTGTTTGAATGATAAAGAAGGAGGAGCTTTTGATGAAAATGAAATGGGGTTTTACAATACTTGTACTTACGAGTATTGGATTGTTCTTTCCCTCAAAAGGTGAAGCAGCATTGGGTGATCGAACTTTATCGGAAGGTATGGTACATAATGATGTTATCGAATTACAAGAATACTTAATAGCTAAAGGAGAATTTCCCTATCATACCGCAACAGGTTATTACGGAGTAATTACAAAGGAAGCAGTTAGAGAATATCAAGATGAACAAAATTTAAAAGTTGATGGTATCGCTGGTCCTCAAACGATTAACAAAATAAAAGTACTACGATCGGGAGATATGGGGAGGCCGGTTGTTAAACTCCAACGACTTTTAAAGGCTTGGAATCTATATAGTGGCACCACTGATGGAATATACGGAAGTGGTACAAAAAATGCTGTTATTCAATTCCAGCAAAAAAACGGACTAACTACAGATGGCTTAGCTGGTCCACAAACGTTTAAGAAATTAAACCAAAAAGCAACAGAAGTAGATAATCAAATCAAGGAATTAACTGTAGAAAGCACAGCTTATACTGCAAGTTGCAATGGGTGTTCAGGTACCACAAAATTAGGAATAGATTTAAAAAAATATCCTGATGGACATGTAATTGCTGTAGATCCAAATGTAATCCCATTAGGTTCAACTGTTGAAGTTGATGGATACGGTACAGCTATTGCAGCAGACATTGGCGGGGGTATTAATGGAAATGAAATTGATGTGTTTTTTGCAACGGAAAATACCGCACTAAAATGGGGAAGAAAAGCTGTAAAGGTGAGAGTAATTAAGTAGCAACATAGTTTGAATAGTAAGATAGTAAAAAGCGATTCTATTGTTAGAATCGTTTTCAATAATTTAACGAGAAGTGTGAAGTACACTTCTTATTTTGAGCAGGAGCAGGATGAATCAGCTGTATCCAATTTAATCATTTTATGGTATTTCAGGAAAAGGCACATTTGCTAATAAATAAAGCAAGTGTGCTTTTTCAGGTATTTTAATATTATCAATCGATTACTTATACAAGAATACCTTTAGATTTTCACTAGAATCAAAAGTCGCCAGTAATACATCCTTTACATGTATATTGTGGGTTGTTTTAAGTTTATTCAATATCCATTTTTCATCTTTACCAAGATGTTGTAACTCATTGTAATCAATCTTTCGCTCTTTAATGATTGTCCTAGGAAAATCAAAAGGCTTTATTTCAAGTGTTAAATCAGTAGGTGTAATTGGCTGATACTGAGGATATAAAAATATCGATATCGTTCCTCCAGGTTCCCAAAATGCAAGTACTACTTTTTGAATATCATCTGTTTTTTCTTTTCGTAATTCAGATAGAAGAATATCAACTGTAATCCTTGCCTTATTTAAATTTTTGAAATTAATTTGTCCGTTTTCAATTAGAGGGATAGGTTGTGGATCAAATATATTTCGTAACCCATTCCATTTTAAGCTTAAATATATTCCAGAAACATATAAAAATACTAAAACTGTCATCGTTATCATTGAACTTTTTAACTCTAATTTTTCATCTGATAAAGGATGGGCAATAATATTCCCTATTACTAACGCAATAACAAAGTCAAGGAATCGCAACTGTGAAATCGAACGCTGTCCCATTATTTTTGCTATTACTACTAAAAAGAAAAACGCTACAACTGCTCGTAAAACCCACTCCATAGCTGTAAGTGATTCTTGACTACTAAAAAAATCCATTAAAATTCACTTCCTATTTCCCAAACGCCTATATTCTTTACTAATTGCTTATTCTTTCCATTCGAAAAGTTGATATGTATGTAATGAGAGAAAAATTGTCAAACTCCTCTGAATTGGGACGATGAATAATTCCTTTACCAACTCGGAATTATAGACTTATGAGATACTTTATTCTAATATTCGTCATTCTATTTACAACTTTATTTCCAAAACAATTTGAAGCAGAAGAAATGATAAAAGTAAAGTTAGTTAATTATATAGGAGATACCGACAAATTAAATATTGTTCTAGAAGGAGGCTATCAAACACTTGACCCTACTCTTTCCTTGAAAGAAGGGGTAGATTATCATGTAACAGTGAAGAATGATTCATTGTACTTGCAGGGAGAAGGTAAGGAACAAAAGATAAATGGTCCTCTTGTTATTATTCCTGAAACCTATGATCATGATCATGCTATTTATGTTAACAATCGACCATATTTAGGTGCAATGGAATTTAGAATTGAAGAAAACGTAATTCGACCAATTAATCAATTACCAATAGAAGATTATTTAAAAGGTGTAGTGCCTTTTGAAGTCTTTCCATCTTGGCATCAAGAAGCATTAAAAGCACAATCATTAGCTGCACGTACGTATGCTTATTCACATACTAAGGACGAAATGGATGATACGATTCATTTTCAAGTATACGGTGGATATAACTGGAATGAAAACACTACGAAAGCAGTTGAAGAAACTAATAGTGAGGTTATAACATTTGATAATCACTTAATAGACGCTTTTTATTCTGCTAGTAATGGTGGTGTAACTGAGAATAATACACATGTATGGGGTGGGAAGACGATGTCTTATTTTCCGATAAAAAAGGATCCTTTTGACCCGACACACCCTTGGGAATTTACAATTCATCGAACACAAATTTCGATGAATGACATCAATTGGGACAATTCAAATTGGTGGGATGATGTAAAGGAAAAGGATGAAGAAATCACTTTATCTATGAAGAAGTGGCTTCAAAATAACGGTTATCCAGGTGACATAAAAATAGTATCAATTCCTAGATTAGAGTTATCAGAACAACAGCTTAATTCAAAACGGACGGATAAAGGTTCAATTACTGTAGAGTTTTTACACCGATTAATAGATGGTACTGTATTATTCGAACAGTTCACACTTGATGATGTTAAACTAAATCAGATTCGTCCGATGATAGGAGGAAATCAGTTTAAAAGTTACTTGATAAGCTCCCTCGAATGTAACGAAGATACTTATACAATGAAAGGAAAAGGTTACGGTCATGGTGTTGGGATGAGCCAATGGGGAGCAAATTTCATGGGAGAATCGGGTAAAACATATAAAGAGATTATCCAGTTTTATTATCCTGGAACATTAATAACTACATTTACAAAGTAGCGGAGGTATTTGAATGGAAGTTTATGAAGAGAAATACTGTGAAAACTGTGCTCAAGAAACAAAACATCAAGTGACAGAAGATATATTATCTATTTATTACCAATGTTTGAATTGTGAAAATACCTCTGAAATGGTCAAAAACTTCTTCTAAAGCATAATAATAAAAAACACCATTCATTTATTGAACGGTGTTTTTTTTTGGTCCTTATTTAATTCATATGATTATTCTAGTATTATTCCCGTTTGGTAGCTGTGCATGAAATTTTCAACAACCTCTTCAATCGAATCATTTGCATCTGGAACTTGGACAAGAACTTCGTTTCGCACCGTTACTGCTTTAACATGTACTTGATTAACACGATTTATTTCCAATTGTAAACGTAGATCTTCTGCCACACTATCTGCTTCATATTCTCTACTTATTAAATATCTAAAATTTTTCAATACCCTTACCTCCCAACATTTTTAACAGACCTTACTATACTTTGATAAAAATCATAGGAATATTACTTCACATTCTTATTTTGTGAAAAAATAGCCGCTTAATAATAAGTGGTGTTATTCTAAAAGCGGCCAGACCCAAGGATGAGATAGGAGATAAAATGTCGTGCGGTTAACCATAATGTAAAAATTTTAAACATTATTAAGATTCTTTAGTTTCACTATTCAGATCCGTTTGACAGTGATCGCTTCACGCATTTTTTTGAGGGCATCTTGACCTTCACTTCCTCGTTTCATCAAGATATTCACGTAAAGTACGTCAATAAGGGTTAACTGTGCAATCCGTGATGATAACGCCTCAGAGCGGTATTCTGTTTCCTCTGAAACTGTATAAAGAGGAATATCTACAGCTGCGCTTAATGGTGATTTTGCATAGTTTGTGATCGCAATTGTCTTTGCACCTGTTGACTTCACCACATTTAAGATATGAAGAATGTCCTTGGATGATCCTGAATGCGATATTAATACCGCACAATCATTTTTAGACATCTGTGAAGCTGCCATTAGTTGAAAGTGAGTATCAATGACCGCATTTACTTTTAAGCCAGTGCGCACTAATTTATGAAAGGCATCAAGAGCGATAATACTTGAGCCACCACTACCAAAAAAATGAATCGAATCAGAAGCAACGATTCCATCAACGGCTAATTGCAATTGTTCTTCATTAAAAATCGATAAAGAATCTTCGATCGTTTTAATATTAGTACGAAATACTTTTGTAGCAATCGTCTCTACTGAATCTCCTGCATCAACTTTTTCGTGAATATCCTGTAATGGTGATACAACTTCAGATGCAAGGGCAATTTTCATAGCTTGGTACCCCTTATAACCGATCCTTTTACAAAAACGAAAAACAGTTGAGTCCGCGACATCTAAATCTTCTGCTAACTGGTTAATTGATGAATGAATGATTTTATTTGGATTTTTTAGGATATAGTCGGCAATCTTTCTTTCCGTAATACTGAATTTAGGATACATTTTGCGAACAGTGACTAAACACGGTTGTTCTTGTTTTCTCATGTGTATCTCTCCTGATAAGGCTTTCTTTTTATTATACTAAAATTCAAGCGGAAGAAAAAATATTTTTCTGAAATCGCTTGCAAAAAGAAATTTTTTTCTTATAATTAAGATATCAAGAAAATTTATTTCGCAATAGGTTAGGATGAATCGAAATGCTAATAAGGATGATAGGGTTAGGGAAAATGGTATATCAGCTATCTCTTAATCTATTACATAAGGAATATGATGTCATTCTTATGATGTAAACTAAGATTTTATGAAAAAAGGGGTGTTGATGGCTCTCGAAATGGTGCTTGTACGATGATTGGTGAAGATAAAGAGGTCTTTTCTGAGATTGAAAAAAATTTTTCGAAATATTACTGTTGCAAACTTGTTACCTGTATTCAGGTGAAATTGAAGTGGTCATTTCCTGAAAATGGTTCTGTTATTCGTTCATGGTTAATGGAACTAACGGAAAAGATATCTCGAAGGATCTTAAAGTTGAAGAAGGGGGTATGCATTCATCTGGAGAAGGAAAGTGGACAGTTGAAACAGCACTTAATATAAAAACTGCTGCTCCAGTTATCACACTAGAATTGATGATGTGTATCTTTTCTTAGCATTTACAGTTAAAGGTTTGGAAGCGCTTAGAAATGCATTTGGTGGTCATGAGCTTGTGAAAAAATAACTAGTTAATTTTACTTTTAATTTGAAATATTAATACTACATCATCTGCTATAGGACTAATTCATTTGTAACAAATTTTATTTATTTTAAAAACAACAAGAAAGGTAGTGAAACAATATGTCAGATCAAATGTTAATTCTCGTAGCTTTAGCAGGAATTTTTCTTCTTTTATTTTTAGTAATTCGTACAAAATTACACGCATTTGTTGCTTTATTATTAGTGAGTTTAATTGTTGGTATTTTGGCAGGTATGCCTTTAAATGAAGTTGTCACTTCGATGCAAAATGGGATGGGGGGGACCCTCGGATTTGTTGCAGTTGTAGTTGGTCTTGGGGCTATGTTCGGTCAAATGCTTGAAGTTTCTGGTGGTGCTGAGCGTTTAGCACAAACTCTTGTAAAAAAATTCGGTGAAGATAAATCACAATGGGCACTTGGAATTACAGGTTTCTTAGTAGCAATTCCAGTATTCTTTGATGTTGGCTTTATCATATTAGTTCCAATTGTATATGGATTAGCAAAAAAAACTGGCAAGTCTCTTCTCTATTATGGTATACCATTATTAGCAGGTTTAGCTGTAACACATAGTTTCATTCCACCAACACCAGGTCCGATAGCTGTTGCTGACTTAATTGGTGCTGATCTAGGTTGGGTAATTCTTTTCGGTACAATTGCTGGTATTCCGGCAATGATTATTGCAGGTCCAATTTTTGCTAAATATATTTCAAAAAAACTACATGTAATTGTACCAGATTATATGAATTTAGAGGATATTGAGTATGACAAAGAATTACCGAGCTATAAATTAATTGCATCCTTAATCATGATTCCGTTAGTGTTAATTCTCCTGAATACGGTTTCAGGTGTACTTTTGGAAGAAGGGAATATCGTACGTCAAATATTCACATTCCTTGGTCACCCATTTGTCGCATTAACGATTGCAACATTACTTACTTTCACATTACTTGGTACAAAACGAGGGTATTCACGCCAAGAAGTTCAAGACATTGCAACAAAAGCATTAGAACCAGCTGGAATTATAATTCTAGTAACAGGTGCAGGTGGAGTTTTTAAACAAGTTTTGATTGATTCAGGTGTTGGTGAAGTACTAGGAGATATGATGGCAGGTTCAGCTTTACCACCAATTGCGCTTGCATTTTTAATTGCAGCAGTTGTACGTGTAGCACAAGGATCAGCAACAGTATCGATGGTTACAGCTGCAGGATTGATGGCTCCCCTAATTTCAATTTTAGATTTAGAAGGTCCTGTACTTGGATTATTAGTTATCGCCATTGCTTCAGGTGCCACGGTGTTATCACATGTAAATGATTCTGGCTTCTGGTTAGTAGGACGATACTTCGGATTAAGTGTGAAAGACACACTTAAATCATGGACGGTCATGGAAACAATTATTGGTCTAGTAGGTTTTGGTGTAGTATTTATACTTGGGTTTTTTATTGGATAATTGGTACACCGACGCGAGTGCAAGCGACAGGAGGTTTTGCCCGCTCAGTTCGGAGACAAATGCTTGCTGATGTCTTTGATCAAGAAGTGACAATTTCTGAAAGCTATTTTAGGCGCTGGAGCTGGATGTCATAGCACTTATCCACAGTCCTAGAATTTTTAGTTTCCTAAGCTAGTACAAATCTAAAGATATGAAAAAACGTGGAACTTCAAATAGTTCTCACGTTTTTTTATTAGAAAGAAGGAACAAAAAGCTTTCTCGTTGAACTTACATATAACGTATAAAGGAGGTTTAGTAAATGCCATATTTATCATTAACTACTTGGAGTCTTCACCGAGAGCTTGGACCATTAAATTGGACTTACTGGGATGAAGCCCAAAAAAGTCAACAAACAAGGGTAGAAGAACAACCAGAAAATATCACTTTATTAGAATTACCATTTGAATTAGCTAGACAAAACTTTCGTTCATTAGAAGTCTGTCACTTTCATTTTCCGAGCACTGAGCCTGAATATTTACATCAACTTAAGGAAGCTTTTGAATTGTCAGGTATCACATTTCATTGTCTTTTAGTTGATTATGGTGATATTAGCAATGAAGACTCTTACAGAAGAAACTCTGACATCGAATTTATCAAGAAATGGATCGATGTTGCAGCAATTGTGGGTGCGAAAAGCGTTCGTGTGATTGCAGGTGAAGCTAATCCAGGGAACAAAACAGCTTTAGAATTAGCAAAACAGGGTTTTAGACAATTAGGAGAATATGCACAGCCAAAAGGGGTAAGAGTAGTAACGGAAAACTTTAAACAACTTGCTTCCACAAAAGAAAACTGCTTGGAATTACTGAATTTCTCTAAAGGTGAAATTGGCTTAACTGTTGACTTTGGAAACTTCCTTCCTGAACATAAGTATCATTCAATTGAAACCCTTATGTCTTATGCAGAATCAGTGCATGCAAAAGCGAATTATGACAAAGAGGGTTATATCGATTCGGAGGAATATAAAAGATCATTAGACCTCGTAGGTAATAGTGATTATAATGGTCCGATTACGTTAGTGTATGATGGACCAGGGAATCTGTGGGATGGAATCAATCGAATTAAAACGGTTGTTGAACAATACTGTAATAAAGAAATTAGAACAAAATTGTAGAGACAGGTTATCTTTTTAATCAATAAGATTAGTGAAACTGTAAAGATAAATAGTTGTTAAAAGAAAGCAACGTCGTTAAATAGGCGTTGTATTTTTTTATTGAATTTTCTACATTAACCCTGTATATGTAACTATTTCTTACGAAAAAATAGCTAACTTAAAAATTGTGTGTTATATAACTTTACATATCAGTAGTAACTTAAAATAACAAGGTGTATTCTAAGAATACGAAGAATTCTCATTGCTCATATGGAGCCAAAACTAATTAGGTGATTCTATTACTTGCCCTTTCTTATAAACCATCTTCCTTTTAAATCAAATTTGTTTCTGAAAAGTTGATTATAAATTATTACTCACTTGCTGACATTAGGAAACCTAAATAATCCATATGGATATGACTTGCAAATTTGTTTATGAGGGAGGGAGAATCAAATGAATTTTTCTGTGAACTGTTTACTTAGAAAGAAAATAGACCATAAAAAAATCATCAGTTTAGTTTCAAAAGCAAACCAATTTGAAAGCTATATCTTAATTGAGTTTGGTAAAAAGTCATTAAATGCTAAAAGCTATTTAAGCACAAGTGAGCTTCATGACTTTTTAGGAAATATTAGATTGTATGCAAAAGGGCATGATTCTAAATTAGCAATAGAAGCTCTCCAATCAACATTGGGAGAATAATAGATTGATGATATAAAAGCACAACTGCAATCTAAGCAGCTGTGCTTTTACTTTTAAATTGTACAGAAAAATATGCTCATTAAGTTTAAAAAGATGCTTTATCGAGAAAAATGGAAAGAAGCTAAAATAATTGAGGTGAAAGTATGGCAATCGTTTATTCGGTTGAGGTTGGTGATCCGATTAATCAAGTAGTAATGGGAAATCCCAAAACTTATTTTGATTCAATTTTTGATGCACTTTCAGATGGGCTATATATTGTAGAAGGCTTAGAGAAGAGATATGGGAAGGAAATTGTTTTTTTAGAAAAGGAACCAATTATTAAAGGTTCGAAAGAGAATTCCTTACATATTTGGAGAGGTTTTTTAGAAGGTGTAGCAGAACCTTTATATGTCCAATTGAATATAGAGGAGTTGGATAAAGAAAAAGAACTTGCTATACCAAATACCCCTAACACAAAGTTAAATGATGACCAGATGTTATTTATTACTGAATTGGAAACCTTATTAAATCGAGCAGACGAAGATGATGGTTTGTTTTATCATTAGCAAAAATAAAAAGGATATGAAAAAAATCAATTCACAATAGAGTTGATTTTTTTTGTATCAATTTTATTTAAAAACTTTCTGATTAACCCCCTTAATTGAGCGATTTTTATCGAAATTTAATTAAGTATATAAAATGTGTGTAGTTCAATCGTAAACAGAGAAGCGATTGATTCAGATAAACAAAGTAGGGGGCATTCAATGTGTTAAAAGAATTCAGTATTTGTTATACTCTCGAAGCAGATGTGAAGTGGGAGAAAATAACAGGACAATCAGATACGAACGCTAATGATATTCTACAACAAGTATTGCAAAGAGTTGCTAATAGTACTACTTATACAGTGAAAAGTAATGAAGAATATGAAACTATTCATACTTCTTCCATCCGATATGTACGTATTTTTGAAAATCATACGTATGAAATAGCTTATTAACTAGAATAAACATAAAAATATAGATTAAATAGATTTTATCTAAGGTGGTACGTAACAAAAAATGGGAAGATTCGAGAATAGACAGCAACGAACACTCTTAAAGAGGATATGGAACTGCGAATATCCCAAAAACTTTCTATTAAAGATTATTTTATTTGCATTTGTATTTTGTTTAATTGGTTTATTTATTTTGAATATCTTCATTTGGACTAGTGATGTAAGTAAATTAGATGAGCCTCTTCCACAACCAACGTTTATCTATGACCAAAAGGGTGAGGTAGCAAGTAAGATATCGAATTCTACTATCGACGGTGTAAAGATAAAGAGAATTCCGAGCAATGCAATAAATGCTTTTGTAGCAACTGAGGACCAGCGATTCTATCATCATCATGGGATAAATTATGTGGGGATTGCTCGGGCGATGGTTATGAATGTCACGAGTGGAGGAATTGTTGCTGGAGGAAGTACGATTACACAACAATTAGCTAAAAATGCTTTTCTAACACAAGAGCGTACGTATACAAGAAAGTTTAAAGAGCTAATTTTAACTAAAAAAATTGAACGCACGTATACAAAGGATGAGATTATAGAACGGTACTTAAATCAAATCTATTTTGGAGAAGGTGCATGGGGAATTCAGCGGGCATCCCAAACATATTTTGCGAAAGATGTAAATCAACTAACTTTAAGTGAATCAGCATTACTTGCAGGTTTGGTCAAAGCACCATCTAATCTGAACCCTATTAATAATTATGAAAAAGCAATTGAACGAAGAAATCTTGTGTTGTCACTGATGAAAAGTGAAGGGTATATTAGCCAAAGTGATTTTGAAGAAGCAATAAATCAAGAGGTCAAGTTAGCAACGAATGAAGTAAAAGAATACAAAGGAAAGTATCCTCATTATGTAGATCATATTATTGATGAGGCAATAAATAAATATCATCTAACACCAAATGAAGTACTTTCTGGTGGGCTTCATATCTATACCGGACTCAATCCTTCCATACAGAATGCAGTTGATGAAGTTTATAAAGATGATCAAGTATTTCCAGAGAGCAAAGAAGGTCAGTTGATTCAGAGTGGAGCGATATTTATCAACCCTTCTACTGGAGAAATCAATGCACTTGTAGGTGGACGAGGTGAGCATACCTTCCGTCAATTCAACCGTGCGACACAATTAAAAAGACAGCCGGGATCGATCATGAAGCCTTTGTCAGTTTATACTCCTGCTTTGGAACAAGGTTATGATATGTATGATAGGTTAGAAGATAAACCAATTAATATTGAGGGGTATCAGCCTCAAAATTATGATAAACAATTCCGTGGCGATGTGTCTATGTATGACGCTGTTATTCACTCCTATAATCTTCCTGCAGTTTGGTTGCTGCAAAAAATTGGTATAGAAGTTGGAGCCAATGCAGTAGAACGTTTTGGCATACCTTTAGAACAAAAGGATCATATACCTGGTTTGGCTTTAGGTGGGATGAATGAAGGAACCTCTCCCTTAAAAATGGCACAAGCATTTACTACTTTCCCAAATAATGGAGTAATGGTAGAGGCTCATTCGATCCAACGAATTGAAAACGCCGATGGCGAAATACTTGGAGAGTGGGAAAGAAAGGAACAAAAAGTAACAGAACCTTTAATCGCACAAAAAATGACATTTATGCTCAAAGGTGTGGTAAACGAAGGAACCGGATCAAAAGCACAGATTACTGGTAGAGAAATTGCTGGAAAAACGGGCACTACCCAACTTCCCTTTCCGTCAGAAAATGGTGCAAAAGATCATTGGTTTGTAGGATACACCCCTCAAGTTGTAGGAGCAATATGGTTAGGGTATGACAAAACTGATCAAAATCATTATCTCTCATCGTCCAGTAGTGGAACGGCGACAGTAATTTTTAAAGAGATTCTAGCTAAAGCTGAGAATGAAATGTCAAAAAAAGAATTTGATTTAGCATTACTTGGAAATAAATACAAGCAAAACAAAAAAAGGAAGAAACAAGACGAAAAAGATAATAACAATCAACATGAAAAAGAAGATACTAAAAAAGAGAAAATGAAAGCACAGAAAGAGAGAGAAAAAGAAAATAAGAAGATTGAAAAGGAAAGGGAAAAGGAGAATAAAAAGAGAGAAAAGGAAAGAGAAAAAGATAAGAAGGAAAAGGAAAAAAAAGATAAAAATGAATAAATTAGATCTTCATTCAATTACCTGGCTCCACTAAAAAGTTGTTGCTTTAATAAACGATAACTATTTCTTAAGAATTTTACTAAATAGCGAAAAGAGTACGAATTCAGGTTAAGTCCTTGAAGTAGAAATATGCAATTAAAAAATACAGCCATTAACTAAAACAAGCCAAGTTTCTAAGTGACTTGGCTTGTTTGTTAAATCGAAACATTTGCTGACACAAATGATTTTAACCAATGTTTTCTTTGATTTCTGTTGGGACTGTTTTTAACTTTATTAGACTCCAATCAGTGCGATAAAACCGAACCATAACACTAACACCAAAAACAGCTAAATACGTGTATAAAGAAATCCAAGCACCAACACTTGATAGCTCAAGAACAAACGTCAAAACGTAGCTTAAAGGAATAAACAATAACCAACCTAAAATGAGCGATGTTTTTAAAAGGAACGAAGTATCTCCAATTCCTCTAAGTCCACCAGCATAGAAGTTTAATAGTCCATCGAAAAGCTGTAAAAACGCTGAAATCATGATTAATCTTGAGGCAAGCTGGTAAACCATGATATCATCCGTATAAATTTTAGCAATAGGCTCAGCGAGAAAAAATTGGATAATCCCGAGAATAAATAGGAATATTGATCCTAATATAGCTGTATTTGTACCTGCCTTTCTTCCTTCTAATGCACTACCTTTACCAATTTCCTGACCAACTAGTATGGTTGCAGTTGATCCAAAGGCAAACGCCGGCATAAAACCAAGACTCATGACGCTTAAGGCTACTTCATTTGCAGCCAAAGCATTTGTACCTAATCTCGTCACAAACGCAGTAAAAACAAACATCGCCATACTCATTGAAAACTCTTGAATCCCTAGTTTAGAACTTTCTCCAAAAATGAGTTTTGATTCAGCACGATTAAAGGCTACAATTGTGCGCGTTTCAAACTTAGAATGAAGACGGATGAAATAAACATAAGCACAAATCAGAAAGGTAACAACCTCGCCAATAAACAAAGCGATCCCAGCGCCATATAGACCTATCTCTGGAAGCCCGAAATTTCCGTACGTTAAACCATAAGTTAAAAAAATCATAATCAAATTTCCAATGATGGAGCTAATCATTGGTGTTTTTGTGTCTCCAATTCCTCGGAAAAAGCCATGAAAAACAAAGGTGAAGATTGAAAAAATCATCGCAAAAAATCGGATTTGTAAATAATCTTTTCCTTGATCAATCATATCGCTTGAGCTTCCCATTACTTTAAATATATCAGCCGGAAAAAATAAACCGACAAGAAAAACGATTATACATGCAATTGTACATAAATAAAAGGCAATATATGTGCGCTCAACACCTTTTTTCATCGTATTTGACCCAAAGTTTTGAGCAACTAAATAGTTGACTGTATGACCTATACCCGAAAAGATCGCCCAAGCATTATACATTATAATATTTGAAACTCCGACAATCGCTATTGCAAGTGCACCGAGTTGTCCGACCAAAATCAGATTTATTGTTCCTGTGAGAGTCATAGATGCAAATGATGCGATTGAAGGAATTGCAAGCAATAATATCTTTTTCCAGTCTTTTAACATGTGTATATCCCCTAATCAATGTTATAGAAATTTATGAAACATTTAAAACCACCTTCAGATAGCTATTGATTGAAATAAAGGTTATTTATATTTTCATAGTAATAATTATTTTAATAACAAAATTGTTTCTTGTCTATCAAAATTTGTAAACGTTATCAAAAAAAGGTTGAATTATAGTAATATAAAGAAGAAGCGAGTTTTTTTAGTAACTCTAGAAAACTAGATAAGGGGATGTTAGGATGGAAATTCGTCAATTGGAAGAACATGAAAGACAAGTTGCGATTGAGCTATCAGATAAAACATTTCGAAATCATCAACAAAAGTCGATGGGAGAGGCGTTTCCATTTATATTTTCACAAAGTACGATTGGACAATCGTTTGGTGCATTTCATAATGGAGAGTTAGTTTCTTTTATGGGGTTAGTACCATCTGTAATAAAAATAGGTGAAGCGAGGTTAAATGTATTTTCATTAGGTTCTGTTTGTACAGCAGAGGATTTCCGCAAAAAAGGGATTGCTAGTCAAATTTTAGAAAGAGTATTCGAATATATAGATTCTTCAGATGCTTCCTTGCTTCTTGTATCAGGGGATCGATCGTTATACACACGTGTAAACTGTTGCCATTTCGGTAGTGTATCAAAATTTAATGTTCAATTTGAAAATATTCATGAAAAAAGTGATAGTCAAATTAGAGAATTGCAAAAAGAAGATTTATTCCAAATGAATCAAATTGCTCAACAAAGACTAATTTCATATGATCAAAGTGTGACAGATCTACAAACTATGATCCATGCTGAAGCTTTTGCTAGTTGTTTGAATTTAACACATAAAACGTTAATCCTAGATAAGGATAATAAGGTAAGTAGCTTCTTAGTCCTAGGGGTACCAGATCGACAAAGACGAGAACAAAAGGGAAAGATGATTGAGTGGGCAGGTAACCCAAACGAGATTAAAGACTTACTATCCTATGCAATCAAGGCATATGATTTGGAAGAAATAGAAGTTGCAGTCCCATGGCATGAACAGTTATTAGAAAATGAATTGAAAGGTTCAGGTTCAACTTTTACTCTTGAAAAAAATGAAGGGACCATTTATATCATTAATCCTGAACGATTTTTAAAACAACTAAATCCTTATCTAAAATCCAAACACTTCGAGCCCATTGAGTGTAAATATACGGATCGTGAACATATTCAAGTATCCTCTACAAACATGACCACAACGATACATAGTAAGGATTTTGTTTCGTTCGTTTTTGATTCACAACCAAATAACCCTGAAATTTTGGAACTTCAAAATGATTTTAGGGATATACTCCCAATTCCGTTTCCATATACAGCTGGTTTGAATTTTATATAATCGCTGTTTTCGCAAGCTTTTTGCAATTTACAAATTAGCTCGGTGTAGTTGATTGCTGCGAGAGATACTTGCTTTCCACGGGGCGGAGAGGTGAGACTCCTTGGCGTAAACGCCTGCATGAGTCATACCTGTTCCGCTCAGACTTTGAATCTCCTTTTAAAACTTTTAAATGCTGATTTGACCTTTCTACTATCTATATCTACTTATTTCCTTCATTTACCCATCGTTTACACCTTTCCTACCAACTATTGAACACATATGGCTGAATCCACCAATAACATGTCCTTAACGACCATGAATTTGTTAATGCTAAAAAGTATGATACATATAGGGGAATAGAAGTTTCACATTCTTTTAGAAAACATAAAAAAGGGGGATAATAGTGAAAATAATTTTTATCTCACTAGACACACTTAGGGCTAAGCGACTAGGATGCTATGGATATCAGCTTCCAACTAGTCCGTATATTGATAAAATCGCAAAACAGGGGGTTATTTTTGAAAACGCTTACGCATCTGATGTTCCAACAGAAGTTGCCCATACGAGTATTTTTACAGGGAAAGTCGGCTTAACAACAGGAGTTGTGTCCCATGGATCGCCATCAACATACTTACCAAAAGAAAACGAATGGCTTCCTACAACACTTAGAAAAGCAGGTTATACTACTGCTGCAGTCGATAATTTATATCATTTAAAGGAATGGTTTGCTAGAGGATATCAATACTACATGAACACAATTGGAAAAACAAGATGGATTGATGGTCAATCAATTAATGATCTTGCAAAGCCATGGATAAAAGAGCATAAAGATGAGGATTTCTTTCTTTTTCTTCACTATTGGGACCCACATACACCTTATTTACCACCTAAAGAATATATCCCTCAGTTTTATCAGTCCGGTCAGGACCCCTACGATCCGACTAATAAAAGTATGGAATCTGCATTTAATCATCCGGCTTATCCGTTTTTTAAGCATCATCACTATGATTTGCTAGGTAATATTACTGATTCGAATTATGTAAACGCTTTATACGATGCTGAGATTAGATATTTAGACGATATGCTTAAAGATTTAGATGAATTTCTTATGCAACAAGGTATTAAAGATGACACCATGCTAGTCTTATTTGGAGATCATGGTGAAAGTTTAACAGAGCATGATATTTACTGGGATCATTGTGGCTTATATGAGGCAACTGTCCATATACCAATGATTATCAGGTGGCCAGGAATGATTCCAGAAGGGGTAAGAATTAATAAGTTAGTACAACATGCAGATTTGATGCCAACTATTTTAGAATCAATAGGTCTAGAAATCCCAGACGAACTTGATGGGAAAAGTCTATGGCCATACATTCAAGGAAAAAATGATCCTATTCATTCAGAAATTTATTTAAGTGAATGTGCATGGCAAGCTTCTAGAGGTATTCGCACCGAACGTTATAAGTACATTGAAACGTATGACTCTGGTCCTTTTACTAGATCTCCTTCTGAACTGTATGATTTACTAATCGATCCAAATGAAGAAACAAATCTTGCTGATCTTCTACCTGATCATGTGGAAAAATACAAAAATATGTTAAATAAATGGGTAGAATCGAAGCTTGGAGATCGAGAGGATCCAATGAAAGTAGTGCTTAGGGAAGAAGGCTTACCTTTTCGAAAAAGGATTGAAAAAGTTCTCTCTGATTACGGTTTGACTTGGGATGAATGGAAAGCAAATCCACGGCGAGAAAAAATTGATTTACATGTAAGAAATTAATCTTTATTACAAATGCTTCCTAGAATTCAAGGAAGTACGAATTTATATTTCTGAATATTCTGTACTATTTGGTAGGAATATATCACCCTTGAGCTTTAACAAGTTTTATTAATTATTTTTTGCACTTATTTTAATAGGTGAAAATTTTAAAAAAGTGGGGGGATTAAAAGATGAAACGCTTGAAGAAATTATGGATTATTTCATTTATCGCAATGCTAATGATTTCATTGTTGTCAGGATGTATCGTTCCAAGCTCTTCTCCAGAAGAAACAGAGGAAACAGACGAAGAATTTAAAGGAACGATTAAAATGTATGCCGGTACCTATAGTCCGAACCGGGTATTAAATGCAAACCAAAAGCCAGCAACTGTATTAAAAAAATTAGCTGAAGAGTATGAGAAGGAAACTGGCGTTAAAATTGAATTCATTAAAGGTCTACCAGCTGATCAGGATTATATGACATGGGTGCGAACAAAAGCTTCCGGTGGACAGCTTCCAGACATCATTTGGTCACAATGGTATGATGCAAATACAGCATTAGCAAAAGGTACACTTACAGATTTGTCAAAGTATTTAGATCAACCAAATCCTTATGTTGACAATAAACCATGGAATGAACTTTTAAATAAACAAATTATTTCTGATACGAAATCTGCAGATGGAAGTACGTATGTCATTAATGGTGATTATGTTGGTACAGCTACTTACTACAATGTTGAAGCATTTGAAAAAGCTGGTATTAAGGAGCTTCCAAAAACATGGTCTGAATTTATTGATGCATCACAAAAATTAAAGGATGCAGGTTATATTCCATTTGCTTGGAATCTAGCTTCTACACCTACTGGTACTGATCGAATTACATGGTTGACTCGATTATTCTTTACAAACTTCTTTGCAGATGAATATGACGACTTAAGATATACAGGAAATGAAGGGATTACTAATGAAGATCAGGTTATTGCCATTAAAAAGGGTGTGTATGGATCAGAAAATGAAAAGTGGATGGAAATTTGGCCAATCTTAAAGGACTTTTCACAATATTGGCAGCCTGACTTTACAGGTGGAGATTCAAATGGACAAGGAACAATGCTTGCCTTTTTAACAGGAGAGGTTGGAATGTATTTCGATGGCTCTTGGGCATCTCAGCAAATAAAATCAGCGAATCCTGATTTTGAATGGTCGTCTTTTAAAAATCCATATCCTGATAAGGGTGTTTCAGAATTCGCAACTGATTTTGATTCATCTGCAGCGATTGGTGGTCCAAGTGCCTCGTTCCAATATGCGGTTCCGTCTAAGCAAGCAAATAACTCATTAACTACAGCGAAGGAAAAAGCAATTGTTGATTGGTTAATGTATATTACAACACCTGAGCGTAATGAAGAAATCGTAAATGAATTAGGAGAAAATGTTCCTACTGTCGTTGGTGCAAAGCCAATAGACGAACTTAGTGGTTTATCTGATCTTGCAAATCAGCCGTTACAAAGTGTATTTGGAGGAATAAACCTTGAGAAGAAAGAATTGGATGCTATTTATCGTGCCTTCCAAAGCTATATTCTAGGAGAAACAACTTTAGAGGAATTTGCTAAAGTAGCAGATACAGAAATGGAAAAAACAGCAGATTCCCTAATTCAGCAAAATAACTGGGATTTATCAGAATACTTGGATGAATAAATAAACGAGAGCGGGTTATTAAAGGGATTTCTATAATAACCCGCTTTCCTAAATGAAAGGAGAGTTGAAAATGCCTGAAACAGTCCAACAGATCGAAAACAAGGAAATAGTAAAGATAAATAAAAAATCAGGAAAATTACGTTTCAATTGGAAATCTGGCTATGGAATGCTGATTCCTTCCTTCATACTTTTAATAACATTTATGTATTACCCTGCATTAATTGCTATCGGTTTTTCATTTACGAACTGGGATGGGTTCAATCAACCACAATTTACTGGGATTCAAAATTATATAAGCTTATTCAAAGACAAGATATTTTTGATTTCGATGAAAAATGTCGGGATATGGACAGTTGTAAAAGTACTTGTCGAATTATTAGTTCCATTAATTGTTGCTGTTATGATTTTTCATTTAAAAAGTAAGAGGATGCAATATATCTATCGAGTATTATTTGTTATACCGGTTGTTGTACCGGGAATCGTTATGTTTATGATTTGGAGTTTTATCTATGATCCAAACGTAGGTGTACTTAATACGTTATTGAAAACACTGGGCCTTGAAGGAATTATCCAAAACTGGCTTGGAGATCCAAATATTGCTCTATATGCATTGATGTTTGTCGGCTTCCCATTTGTCGTTCCATTTAATCTATTAATCTTTTTCGCAGGACTACAGTCTATTTCAGAAAGTGTTTATGAATCAGCGAAACTTGATGGAATTACTAAAGTAAGAAGATTTTTTCAAATTGAGATTCCATTAGTTATGGGACAAGTAAAATTAATCTTAATCTTAACAGTCATTCAATTGCTTCAAAACGTAACATTACCACTCGTAATGACAAATGGAGGACCAGGTTATTCATCTTATGTTCCAGGACTTTATATGTATTTCCTTGCTTTCCAAAACGGTGAATTTGGTTTAGGAATGGCGGTTTCGATGATTATATTTGTAATTGTTCTTATATTAACTTGGATTCAAATGAAATATATCAATCCTAGTACTGAATACAAAGCATAAATACCAGAAAGGAGATTACAATGCTGAAAACAATAAAGCAGGATTTATGGAGTCATCTATTGCTTATTTTGTTAGCCTTTGTCGCACTGTACCCGTTTTTTTATATGATTATTACCTCGTTTAAAACAAATGGACAATTTTATAGTAACTTTTTTGGGATAACCTTTCCGTTACATTTTGAAAATTATGCTACTGCATGGGAAGCAATCGGTGGATACATTTTTAACTCCGTATTTATTGGGGTTGCTAGTGTAATAATCATCATTGCAACTTCAGCTTTGGCTGGATATTCATTTGCTCGGTTACGGTATAAAGGGAAAAACTTTCTGTACATGTCAGTTGTTGCCTTATTAATGATTCCAGGCTTGCTAACGTTAATTCCTCTTTTCCTTTTAATAAAAAGTTTTGGATTGCTAGACTCTTATTTGGGATTGATTATCGCATTTGCTGCCGGTGGTCAAGCTTTTACAATTTTTGTATTCCGACAATCATTCGCATCATTACCTGAGGAATTGTTTGAGGCAGCACGTATAGATGGGTGCGGTGAACTTCGTGTATTTTGGCAAATTGTCCTTCCTTTATCTAAGCCAATTATTGGTACCATGGCCATTTGGAATCTACTTGCGATCTGGAATGAATATATGATGCCACTTGTATTAATGAGCAACCCTGATAAATTTCCAATAACAGTTGGATTAATCCAATTCGAAAGTCAATTTGTATCACAAACATTATATGGGCCGATGTTTGCTGGATACACCATTGCTTCATTGCCATTACTTATTCTGTTTTTATTTACGATGAGATTATTTATGAAAGGGTTAACCTCGGGTGCAGTGAAAATTTAGCTCATTCCAATATGAATCACATTATTTACTAATCTAAAATTAGAGGCATCATTATGTGTATAAATGATGCCTCTAATTATATGCCAATAACCATTATCTAAAAGCTAATAGGGGAAATATTCCATGTTGAAGTTTTTCATCTTTAGCTAAATTTAGAGGATCTGTAATGACATGAGGCTTATTATTATAAGTTGTTCCATCAGGCATGTAAATTATAACAAGTGCTCTTCGGGGCTTATTAGTTTTATTCGCATGAGCATGATGAAACGTTAATCCAGAATGGACGGTACAGCTACCGGCTTTCATTCTTACAATTACTGGTGTTTTGTCAGGTATACTAGAGCTTTTCGTGTACTCAAAAATATCTTCAGGATCAACAAGGTTAATTGGTTTTAATTGCCCAACCTCATGAGATTTAGGCAAAAACATCATACAGCCATTATTTTCATCTACATCATCCAATGCAATCCAAATAGAAAGTGTCTTTTTGCTTGTTTCTTTATTAAGTGGCCAATAAGGAAAATCTTGGTGCCAAGGAGTTGGTTTCGAATCACCAGGCATTTTTAATAGTGCATGGTCATGAAAAAGTCTGACCCCACTGACTCCACTTAATTGAAGGGCGATACTCGCAAGACGAGGATGTGACACATACCTTGCCATACCTGCATGATCACGCCACGTATTGACTCTTTGGTTAAGCACCTTATAGTAGGCACCACCTTTTGTATCTGTTTGAATCGATAACCCATTATTTTCATCCATCACTTCATCAAGATACGTTCTTAATTCTGAAATTTCTTCTAGATTTAAAACGTTATCAATTTGAACAAATCCATTTTCTCTGTAAAACATAACTTTTTCTTCTGTGAGTAGATTTTTACTCAGTAAATGTTTCATACTTACCTCCCATTTCAATAAATAGATTCTATAAAATTAATTGTATTGTGGAAAGTCCTATTAATCTTGGTAAATTTACTTAGATTCTTGGTTAATCTTCCAGGGAGTGGGGATATTTTTGATTTATTTACAATCAGCGGAGTTTTTTGAAAGTGAAGAGTTCTTATTTTATATCGCTCCATTTACAATCAGCAGTAACGAAATAATTGAACAGCATTCTCATGAATTTTTCGAATTAGTGTACGTCATAGAAGGAAGCGGATCCCATATTTATCAAGAGAAAGTCTTTACCATCAAAGAGGGTGACATATTTATTATTGAACCAGAAAAGATTCATGGATTTGAGGTTGGAAACCATGAACATCTAAAGGTATATAATTTATTATTTCAACCCAAATTCTTAAAACAAGAAATAGAATCACTATCACATTTGGAGTCTTTTTTATCTTTTTTCTATGTTGAACCTTTTTTAAGAGAGACTGTTCATTTCAAAGATCATTTGATTTTAACATACAAGCAACAATCAGAAATGATGATACTTCTACAAAAAATCGCGCAAGAATATAAACATAAGGAAAATGGCTATCAAATTCTGATAAAAACAAGAATGTTGGAGCTTTTTATTTTATTAAGTCGTTACTATGAAAATACTTCAACTCAAAAGATCATCATGGATTGTGAATATAAAGAAATAATAGATCAAATCTGCAAATTTATCACAATTCATTATAATCGCCCTTTAACACTTGAACAGGTGAGTAAATTATCAGGAATGAGTAAATCAAATTTCACGTCTAAATTCAAGGGAATTGTTGGTCATACTTTTATCGAATATCGGAACGAAATCCGAATAAATCAAGCAAAAAAAATGTTAGCACATACTAACGAAAAAATTATCTTCATTGCATCAGAAGTTGGTTTTGAAGATATAAGTCATTTTAATCGAACATTTAAAGAATATTCAAAAATGTCTCCATCTAAGTACCGAAATTGGTTTAGGTCTAAAACGTAAAATACATCTCTATTAAAATTGCATTGTAGAATCAAAGACAAAGTTTTAAAGGTTAGCAATATAGGGAATTTAGAAAATTGGCCGAATCCACCATTAAGGTGGCAGAATGGGCAATGATGATTTTAAAGGTTTTAGCTATTATTTAATTATACCAACTAGGAATTGACTGTTAAAAAATCTAATTACGAAAGCGATTACATTTAAATGAGATGGGGTATGTGAATTGATTGGAAAAAAAACTTGGATTATCCCAGATGGGTTTCTTCAACCGAAAAGCAGGGGTGAACAAGTTAGTCATGAGGCTGTTTGTGTCTTGAATCTAACGGAAAGTAACGCAGAAATACAACTAACCTTCTATTTTGAAGATCGAGAACCAATGGAAACATTCATCTCAGAATGTGGTTCAAAAAGAACTCATCATATTCGTTTAGATAAGTTGGAAGATCGTGATGGAAATAAAGTTCCAAGAAATGTGCCTTATGCAATAAAAGTTGATAGTACTGTGCCGATTATTGTACAACATAGCCGATTAGATACATCTCAAGAGGCACTAGCGCTATTTACGACAATGGGCTATCCAATAGAAAGCTAGATACTTATATAAGAACTATTCAATAAAAAACGCTAAGAAAAATAATGAAAAATGCGAGGGATGAAAAAATGACTTTAAAAGTAGCTATAGTAGGGGTCGGTAATATTGGTAGTATTCACGCTTCTGTATATAAAGACCATCCAAACACTGAAATTGTAGCTGTATGTGACATCATAAAGATCAAAGCTGAACAAGCAGCAACTAAGTATGGTGGAAAAGCATTTTACAGTGTTAGTGAAATGCTTGCAAGTGGTATTGAACTCGACCTTGTAAGTGTTTGTACAAAAGGAGAAGAAAACGGTGGTGAGCACTTTGCACCAACTATGGAATTATTAAAAGCAGGGATCCCGGTTCTAGGCGAAAAGCCGATTTCAAATAATGTTGAAGAAGGAAGGCAAATGGTTGAACTTGCCAGACAAAATGAAATTCCCTATGCGGTCAACCTCAATCATCGCTTTACACCTGCTGCAGAGAAAGCAAAGGGTTGGGTAGAAAATGGTCGTCTTGGCAAGCTTCACATGATTAATATGAGAATGTGGATTAACAATCCAGTTGAAAGTTCACCATGGTTCCACTTAAGAGCATTGCATCCACATTCCTTTGATGTCATTAGATATTTCTGTGGAGATGTAAAAAGAGTTGGAGCGTTTATGATGAAGGGTGAAGGACGGGAAATTTGGTCTAATACACAAATTATTCTTGAGTTTGAAAATGGTGCAATTGGAAATTTAGTGGGCAGCTATGATGCCGGGGCAAGTTATGGTCTTGAGCTTTGTGAAGTGGTCGGTTCTAAAGGTCGCTTTGTCCTTGAAGATGCATGTGAACAATTAACCTATTACCCACGAACAAGCATTGAGACAGAAAGCTACAGTTATCTTGGCGGAATGAGATCATTCCCTGAAACCTTCAAAAGCCGAATACATGCTTTTGTAGATCAACTGATTTCTGGAGTCTCATATGATCAAGTGGATGGATCTGGTGATGATGCCCTTAAGGCCCAACAAATTATCGAAGCAGCCATCAAGTCATTTGAAACAGGAACGATTGTCGATGTAAAGGATATAGAACTTATTTCAGGAGGGGTAAAATGATTAAACTTGGTGTAAACTCTGTTTTATTTAAGGATTTTGATTTTGCAACTGCGGCAAGACAAATTGCATTATGTGGATATGATGGTGTCGAAATATCAGCTATTAAGGGTATGTGTGAGCATCTAGAGTTAGACCGTTGGAAGGAACAAGCACCTGAATTAAGGGCAATAGTTGAGGAGAATGGTCTTGAATTTCTTTCAATGGAAGTAGCATCACTTGATGAAGAGAGGTTGACAAAGGCTTTTGAAGCAGGAGCAGAAATTGGAATTCCAATCATAAACGTAGGTCCCGGTGGAAAATCAGGAGATGATGGTGACCTTCAACAATCTATTGAAACCCTTTATCGTTTATCGAAAAAAGCAGAGACATATGGGGTCACACTTTGTGTAAAAGCTCATGTAGGAAATGCGATCTATAATACACCAACAACATTGCGAGCAATGAATGAGATTTCCTCGAAGGCTTTTGGGATTGATATGGATCCGAGCCATATTTATCGAGGGAATGAAAATCCAGAAGAAGAGCTAGCTAGAGTGATCGAACGAGTACAACATATTCATATCCGAGATTGCAAAGGACGGACGAAGGGTCCAGGTGACATTCAAAATCAAGCATGTGGACGTGGTGATATTGATCTTTTCGCTTATTGCAAAGCAATGGTTGATGCTAATTATTCAGGTCCAGTTTGTTTGGAGGTAATCGGAGCAAACCAACACACGTTAGCGGACGTTTCCATTGTTGCAGCTGAAAGCTATGGATATTTAAATGCTTGCTTAAAGTCATTAGGTGCAAGAGAAGCAAATTTAGCTCAGAAAGGATAGGGGATAATGGCAAAGAAAACAAATGTAATTCTTTTTGGTATTGATAGTCTTAGACGAGACCGGATGAGTGCGTATGGGTATAATCGTTTAACTACCCCACATATTGATAAATTTGCTGAAGCGGGTGTATTATTTGAAAATCATTTCAGTCCAAGTATCCCGACTACTCCTGGTTATGCTTCGATGCTTACAGGTATGGATTGCTTTGGTACAGATGTAGTAGCACTTAGACATAATGGTCCGTTAGGTGAACATGTAAAGACACTACCAGAAATCCTTTTAGAAAATGGCTATAACACAACATGTGTAGGGTTTACCGGAAACCCATCTGCACGTGGATTTCAAAAATACCTAGATTATGAAGCATGGCAGCCAGATGATTCCGGACGTTGTCCAAAGGCTCAAAATTTAAATGATGTAACAATTCCAGAATTAAAAAGACTTGCAGAAGAAGATCAACCATTTTTCTTATTCTTAAGACATATGGATCCACATTCACCGTACTTACCGCCAAAACCTTACGAAAGAATGTTTTATGATGGAAATGAATTTGATCCTACAAATGAATCGTTAAATGAGATGAAGAAATTTAAACCGTTTGCTGATTTCCTTACCTCATGGCTTCCAGAGGGCTTGACTGACTCTAATTATGTGGATGCACAGTATGATGGTGCGATTGCATATATGGATGCATGTATTCAAAACATCTTAACAACCGTTGAATCTCTTGGTATTGAGGAAGAGACGATGATTATTATAACTTCTGATCATGGTGAAACCTTGAATGAGCATCAATGTTGGTATGATCACCATAGTCTTTATGAACATAATTTAGTAGTTCCATTAATTTTAAAATTTCCTGGTAAACTACCAGAAGGAAAAAGGTTTTCAGATATCACTTTAATAAAAGATATTATGCCGACATTATTAGATCTTATCGACATTGAAACAGATATTTCGTTTGATGGACGAAATCTAACATCCCTAATAACAGGGGAAGTAGAAGGTTTTTTACAAGAGTCAGATTTTTATATTACAGAATGCACTTGGATGCGTAAGCATGGCTGGCGTACTCCTGAATGGAAGCTAATACGTGCACTTGAGCCTGATTTTCATTTTAAACCTGAAATTGAATTGTACAATATTATTAAAGATCCTGAAGAACTAAATAATATTGCAGATCAAGAACCGCAAATCGTTAATTTATTATTAGGTAGAATGGACGCTTATATAGCGAAACGTGAGCGTGAAACAGGTCGGACAAATCCAATGTACACGAATTTAAATTGGCATGGAATGGAACGAGGGCCATTCGAAACATCACAGGAAGCATATGATTCAATGTATATTGGATCAATAAATACTGCACAGCAACTACAGGAGAAGGAAAAAGAAGAACACGTAGAGAATAAATGAAGAGAGAGCATCTTCAGCTAAATAAATGCTTCGGGGGATCTGTTTTCTCCGAAGCATTTATATATTGAAAGGGTGAGTGTTTTGCTAAAAGCTGCTGTCGTAGGTGTAAATCATATCGGGAAAATCCATTGTCGCTATTATCAAGAACATAGGGATGTACAATTAGTAGCAGTTTGTGATCTTAATGAGTCATTAGTAAAAACTGTAGCTAACGAATGTAAAGTCAACGCTTATACGGATTTGAAAACGATGCTTAAAGATGAAGAGATTGATGTAATAAGTGTAGCTACTGGTGGAAAAGAAAATGGATCACAACATTATGAACCTGCTATGTTAGCAATAGAAGCTGGCATCGATGTATTAGTTGAGAAACCATTATCAAACTGCATAAAGGAAGCGAGGGAAATGGTCGAGTATGCTCGTTTACAAAATGTAAGGCTAGGATGCAATCTTAATCACCGTTTTGTACCTGCTGCTCATTTGGCGAAGGAGTGGATTGATAAAGGAGATCTTGGTACACTGCTTTTCGTAAATATGAAATTAACAATTGGTAACCCAAATGAATCAAGCCCTTGGATCCATTTAAGAGCACTTCATCCGCATTCGATTGACGTTATGCGTTATTTTGCTGGTGATATTCGCCGTGTTCAAGCGTTTATGACGAAAGCTCCTGGAAGAACTGTTTGGTCTACTGCTTCTATTAATCTAGAATTTGAATCAGGTGCTGTAGGTCACTTAACTGGTAGTTATGATATGGATAACAATCATCCGATTGAAAATTGTGAAGTGGCAGGAAATAATGGAAGATTGATTATTGATAACGTCTATGAAAATCTCACCTTTTATCCACATAAAAGTTCCGAAATGAAGGTTGTACGGAATTCAGTATTAAATGGAATGAGTGGCTTTAACGAAACATTTAAAAATAGAATTAATTCATTTATTAGTGATATTAAAAGATCAGTCGATCCAGAATATGTTGCTGGTTCAGGTTTGGATGCATTATCAGCTCAGGAAGTCATAGAGGCAGCGATTCGTTCTCAGAACGAAAACGGTGCTGTCATAGAAATACCAAAGTTATTGGGCAGAAAAGTAATGTAAGCACTTACAATTAACATTTGAGTTTTATCTAATTTTAATAGTGTGTACTACCCCCACTTAAAATTCAAACGAAGTAATGAAAAGCGGTGGGGGAATTAAATTCCGCCAAAGTAATGATGTTGGGGTATTATGAAGCATTTGGATGTAGAGTTTTAAAAGAGATTTATTTTCGACTACCTAGAGAAGTTTTACTCATATCTTTTATCTAGGGGAGGAACATAAATGACGGCTACAAAATATCAATCTTGTGACTATATGAAAACAAAAGAATTTCCATTTTGGATCCAACGCTTCCATCACGATTCTTTAAACATTCCACCAGTTCACTCACATGAATTTATTGAATTAGTATATGTAGTAAAAGGTCATGCAAAACATTTATTTGAAGGACAATCATATACGATTAAAACGAATGACGTGTTTATTATAAATCCTGGCGAAGCCCACACCTTTCTGATTGAGAAAGAGCAGTCGTTAGAAATCATAAATTGTTTATTCCTGCCCAATTTAATTCAAGATTCATGGTTAAAAGAGCTTGGAGTATCACAGTCAATGGATTATTTTTATATACATCCTTTTTTAGATAAAAATGAACGGTTTCATCACCTTTTAAACTTGGATGGGAACTATTCGATTAGATTTTTACATTTATTAGAAGGAATGATGTACGAATACAACAAGGAGAATTCGTGCTACTCAACCTTAATACGACTACAATTAGTAGAATTGTTGATTCTATTATCGCGGATTTATAACGAAAGAAATTCGAAAAGCAATACTTCTCATAATATCGTAAATGACACTAATATACTGATTCAACGTATTTGTGGTTACTTATCAAGAAACTATGATCAAAAAATTTCCATTCAGACCCTTTGTAATCTTTTTAATATAAGCCCACGCCATTTAAATAGACTGTTCAAGCAAGAAACAGGACAGACAGTTGTGGAAATGGTTCACAATATAAGAATTGAAAAGGCCAAACAATTTCTTATCGAGTCTGACGAAAAAGTAATTAATGTTGCTATGAAGGTCGGTTATGACGATCCCGCTTTTTTTAGTAGGTTATTTCGAAGAGTTGTAGGCTGTTCTCCAGGTAAATATAAAGCAGCAATGGGGTATTCAACGATTAATAGCTAATGAGTTTGAAGAGGTTTCTGACTATAGTATTAATATGGTAGAGCTGGAGGTTTTACTTTTGATCGTTAATGATTCACAGTTCACTCAGTATGCAGATGTTAATGAATTATTAGAAAAGATCTTATTTGATGTAAAAGGCATTTTAAAAAATACCTTTGTGGGAATGTATTTACATGGTTCACTTGCTCTTGGCGACTTTGATCCAAACAGGAGTGATATTGATTATCTAGTTGTGACATCAGAATCCCTTTCAAAAGAAAAAATATCTGAACTAGAGTCCTTACATACCCGTATATTATTGAGTGAATTGCTGTGGAAAACAAATTTTGAAGGCTCATATATAGATAAAACCGCACTACGTCGGTATGACCCAACAAATTCAATACATCCAGTCATTCGTTCAGATGGCTCATTTGGTTTAGACAGACATGGGGATGAATGGGTAATACAAAGATATATTATTAGAGAAAAAGGCATAGCGTTGGCTGGACCTAAACCGAAGATGCTGATTGACCCCATTTCTTCCAATGACTTACGAATTGCGCAAAAGAATACATTAAAACATTGGTGGGCACCACAGCTTGAAGATTCACATCGATTAAATACAAGTGTTTATCAAGCCTATGCAATTCTTACGATGTGTAGGGCTTTATATACGATGCAGTATGGTATTGTTGCAACAAAAAAAGATGCGGCATGTTGGACACAGGAAATGTTTCAAGTATGGAGTGGCTTGATAGAGGAAGCTAAAGCTTGGCAATATGGTGTCAATCTTGATCGCATTAAAGAATCACAGGATTTCATCAAGTTTACTATACATAAAGCTCAGTCATGTTAAAAAGACATACTTAATACAATATAGAATTTTTGAAAAAACTAGGGCCTAATTTAATCCTAGTTATTTTTTTTTGTGTTTTTTAGAATGCATGTAAGGAAATCTAACGAACGTTTTCTTTAATTTTTAGTAATTACCCCAATAAAATGGTTAATTTCAAAATATTTGAAAAATTAATTTGATTATAGAGGAAGATTATGTATAATATGAAGAGTAAGTGGTGTTAGTATTTCTTACATTAAAAGTTACTAATTGTAACAATCTTTTGTGGATGTATGAGATTCTAATACTGAAAATACATAAAGGGGTGTTGGAGATTGAGAATGAGAAAAGGGTTTTTAGTATCACTGATGATGGTGTTTTTCCTTGGAGCGTGTTCGTCACAGACAAATAAACCAGCTCAAGAAACAACCTCAGATTCAAGTTCAGGCACCGTAGAAGGAGATACAGTTTCTGTTGGTATTCTCCATTCATTAAGTGGCACAATGGCAATAAGTGAGGTTTCCTTACGTGACGCAGAATTGATGGCTATTGATGAGATCAATGCTGCTGGTGGAGTACTTGGTAAGCAAATTGAACCTATTATTGAAGATGGTGCATCAGATTGGCCTACTTTTGCTGAAAAGGCTAGAAAACTTCTTCAACAGGATAAAGTAGCAACTATTTTTGGAGGGTGGACATCAGCTAGCCGTAAAGCAATGCTTCCCGTCGTTGAACAAAACAATGGTTTGCTCTGGTATCCTGTGCAGTATGAAGGGATGGAACAATCTCCAAACATCTTTTATACCGGAGCTACCACAAATCAACAAATAGTACCTGCAGTTGATTGGATGTTAGAAACCGTAGGTGAAAATATATTTTTGATTGGCTCTGATTATGTGTTTCCTCGTACAGCAAATAAAATTGTAAACGCACAGTTAGAAGCAAATGGCGGGAAGGTCGTTGCAGAGGAATACACACCTCTAGGACACACTGACTACAATACGATTATTAATAAAATCAAATCGGCTAAACCAGATGTAATCTTTAATACCTTAAATGGTGATAGTAATGTTGCGTTTTTTAAACAACTACAAGATGCAGGAATAACTGCTAAGGATATTCCAGTTGTATCTGTAAGTGTTGCAGAAGAAGAGATTAGGGGAATAGGGGCTAAGGTATTAGAAGGTCATTATGCTGCATGGAACTACTATCAAACAACTGACACACCAGAGAATAAGACTTTTGTAGAAAACTATAAAGTAAAATATGGTGAAGACCGTGTAACAGGCGACCCAATAGAAGCAGCTTATATTGCCGTTTATTTATGGGCGGAAGCTGTTGAAAAAGCAGGCTCTTTCGATGTTGGAAAAGTGAAGGAAGCAGCTGATGGTGTTGAGTTTAAGGCTCCAGAGGGAGTCGTTAAAATTGATGGTGAAACACAACATATTTATAAAACAGTTCGCATCGGTGAGGTGCAAGCTGATGGACAATTTAAAGAGGTATGGAACTCGGGTGAGCAGGTCAAACCAGATCCATATTTAAAAACATATGATTGGGCAGAAGGGTTAAGTCAACAAGCTAATTAATGGATTTATAAATATTTGTGATATAACCCCTTTTCGTTCAGCAAGAGATTACTAGAATGCTAGAACGAAAAGGGAAACAATAGTTCCTAGAAGGATTCGCATTGAAAAGGAGGAAACATCCTTGTCGATAATCGTTACGCAACTATTTAATGGAGTTAGCCTCGGTTCCATCCTCTTGTTAATTGCTTTAGGTCTTGCAATTACATTTGGGCTTATGAATATTATCAACATGGCTCACGGAGAATTTATTATGATGGGAGCTTATACTACATATGTTCTTCAACAAGTATTTATTCAATATCTTCCTAAAGCAGCCTTTGGTTATTATTTTATCCTAGCAATTCCACTATCTTTTCTTGTAGCAGCATTATTTGGGTTATTAATGGAGAAGACAGTTGTTCGATTTTTATATGAACGCCCACTTGATAGCTTACTAGCAACATGGGGCGTGAGTTTAATCTTACAACAGGTTGCACGTTCGATCTTCGGTGCACCGAATGTTGCAGTTGTTGCTCCAGAATGGTTAAACGGCGGACTTACATTGGCAGGTATGACATTCCCTTACAAACGTCTTTTTATTGTTGCATTAGTGTTAATGTGTATTTTCTTATTATTTCTATATCTTTATAAAACTCCTTCGGGAAGACGGATGAAGGCTGTTACATTAAATCGTGATATGGCTTCTTGCTTAGGTGTCTCGACAAGAAGGGTTGATAGCACTGCATTCGCTATTGGTAGTGGCTTTGCAGGAATTGCAGGTTGTTCCTTAACATTGATCGGCTCTATCGGTCCTACATTAGGGACATCGTATATCGTTGATGCATTTATGATCGTTATATTAGGTGGTATCGGAAAATTAAAAGGAACTATTATTGCAGCACTAATGCTAGGAGTTTTAAGTACATTTGTTGAGTTATCTACAAGTGCAACATTTGCAAAGGTAATCGTTTTTGCATTTATTATCATTTTCTTACAATGGAAACCAACTGGCCTCGTAGGTGCAAAGGTGAGAGCTTTAGATTAACGGAGGTGCTGTCATTGTTTAAAAAATATAGCCAAGGAGCATTTTATGGAGTGTTTTTTCTCTTCCTGTTAATTGCCCCTTTGATGCTTTCGGATTTTCGAATTGGTTTGCTAGCTAAGTTTTTATGCTTTGCAATTATCGCTGTTGGGATCAGTCTAATATGGGGTTTTACTGGAATTATGAGTTTGGGGCATGGGGTCTTTTTTGGATTGGGTGCCTATTGTATGGCGATGTACTTAAAACTTGAGGCTTCTACTAGTGGAGTGCCAGATTTCATGGAGTGGAATGGAATTACAGAACTTCCTATTATATGGACTATGTTTAAAAATCCAATTTTCGCAATTGGTTCTGCTATTTTACTCCCATTTTTGATTGCGTGGATTATTGGTTACTTTACGTTTAAAAATCGAATTAAAGGAGTCTTCTTCTCCTTAATTTCACAAGCTGTTGTTGTCGTTACAGTCACATTATTTATTGGTAGCCAGCAAATTACAGGGGGAACTAGTGGTTTAACAAACTTTTTTACGGTATTTCATGTACCGTTAGCAGATCCAGGGACAAAAAGCTTTCTTTATTTCTTAACGGTAAGTTTATTAGCAATTGTTATGGGAATAGCTCTCATTTTAACAAAAACACGCTTTGGAAGATTGCTCATCGCGATTAGAGATGGGGAAAATCGTCTTCGATTTTTAGGCTATAACCCAGCCGTATTTAAAGTGTTTATATATGCATTATCAGCAGCCTTTGCCGGTATAGCTGGTGCACTGTTTGTATTGCAAGTTGGGATTATTACACCAGAAATGATGGGAATTATTCCTTCTATTGAAATGGTTTTATGGGTAGCGATTGGAGGAAGGCATTCAATCTTAGGTGCAGCAATTGGGGCGATCTTAACAAATAGCGCTAAAAGCTTTTTAAGCGAAACCTATCCTGAATTCTGGACGATCTTCTTGGGCGGATTATTTCTCTTAGTCGTTTTATATTTACCAAATGGTTTAGTTGGTATTGTTGAGAAGTTTAAGGTTCGCTTCTTCAAAAAAGAGAAAAAGGAGGAGGAAAAGGGTGCAACCGATTCTCTCGTGTCGTAATGTGATGGTTGATTTTTCTGGTTTTAAGGCACTCCAAGGCGTTGATTTACAAGTTGAAAGTGGAGAGATTTTATTTTTAATTGGACCTAATGGTGCAGGGAAAACAACACTCCTTGACGTCATATGTGGAAAAACAAGATCCACCGATGGTGAAGTGATTTTTGAAGGAAACATTTCACTAACAAAACTTCCTGAACAGAAAATTGTTCACAAAGGAATTGTGCGTAAATTTCAAGCTCCGAGTATTTTTTTACAATTAACACCTTTTGAAAATCTAGAAATTGCCATGAAGCAAAAAAAGAAATTGTTTTCAATCATATTTGCGAAAATGTCAGTTTCTCAAAAAGCGAAAATTGATGAGTTATTAAATAAAATTGGTTTATATGAAGTTCGTGATGAACTCGCACAATCGTTGTCACACGGTCAAAAACAATGGCTTGAAATTGGGATGCAGCTGATTCAAGAACCAAAACTCTTGCTTTTAGATGAGCCTATAGCGGGAATGTCAGGTGAAGAACGTAATAAAACAGGTGAATTGATCGAAGAAATTGCAAAAAAATGCTCGGTACTGATTGTGGAACATGATATGGATTTTGTAAGGAAGTTTTCGACAAAGGTTGTGGTGATGCATGAGGGGAAGGTGCTCTGTGAAGGAGCTATGCAGGATATTCAAGAAAACGAAGAAGTGAAGAACGTTTATTTAGGAAGGAGTGGATAATATGCTTCTAGTATCAAATCTCCAAGCTGGATACGATGAAACCATGATTTTGCAAAATGTACATCTTGAACTACCTAAAGGAAAAATCGTTGGTCTTTTAGGACGAAATGGTGTTGGGAAAACAACACTTGTTAAAGCGCTAATGGGGCTTTTACCTGTTACTAACGGTACCATTCGATTTGAAGAAAACGAATGGAAGAAGGAAAGGCCAGAGGCTAGGGCAAGGGCAGGAATGGCCTATGTTCCTCAGGGAAGGGAGATTTTTTCAGATCTTTCGATAAGAGAAAACCTTTTACTAGGAATGGA
Source organism: Metabacillus sp. KUDC1714 (assembly GCF_014217835.1). NCBI lineage: Bacteria > Bacillati > Bacillota > Bacilli > Caryophanales > Bacillaceae > Metabacillus > Metabacillus elymi. The sequence continues at coordinate 5,221,739 of NZ_CP055263.1, read as the reverse complement.
AGCTCTTCCTAAATCACTGCGTTCAACGTCCATTCCTCAGGAGATTTTTCAATGGTTTCCTGTTTTAGAGGAAATGATTGACCGCAAAGGTGGGGATTTGAGTGGTGGTCAACAGCAGCAACTTGCGATTGCACGAGCGATAATCTCTAATCCGAAGGTTTTATTACTTGATGAACCGATGGAGGGCATTCAACCTTCAATCGTACAGCTTATCCAGGATGTTTTAGTGAAAATATCCAGTGAGAAAGAAATGTCGATTTTATTGGTTGAACATAATCTGGACGCAGTGATAGCTTGTGCAGATCAGTTTTATATTCTTGATAAAGGTCAAATGGTGATGAATGGTAACTGTAATGAAATTAATGAGGATGATCTTCAAAGGCATTTAGCAGTATAGGGGGAGATTTGATGAAGCTGACAGCACGTGAGCAAGATAAGCTCATGATTGTCGTAGCGGCAGACTTAGCAAGAAGAAGACAGCAACGAGGACTTAAGTTAAATTATCCAGAAGCAATTGCAATTATTACCTATGAGGTAATGGAAGGAGCGAGAGATGGTAAATCTGTTTCTGAGCTGATGCAATATGGTAGAAGGATTTTATCACGAGAGGATGTAATGGAAGGAATACCTGAAATGATACATGATATCCAAGTTGAGGCAACCTTTCCAGATGGCACGAAGCTTGTGACGGTCCACGAACCCATTCAATAATGGAAAGAATGAATGAGAAGAGGGTAAAGTATGATACCAGGAGAATACAAGCTTAATAAAGAACCTATTTTATGTAATGTAGGGAAGCACTCAACCAAGATAGAGGTCATAAATAATGGTGATCGACCAGTTCAAATTGGTTCACATTTCCACTTTTATGAGATTAATAGCTTGCTAGCATTTGAAAGAACTAAAGCCTATGGGAAAAGATTGAATATTCCAGCTGGTACAGCCGTACGTTTTGAACCAGGTGATAGTAAGGTGGTTGAGCTTATACCGTTTTCTGGTGAAAGGAAGGTATTTGGTCTAAACAACCTAACAAATGCTGCACTAGATAAAGGAGTGTAACAATGAGTTTTCAAATGTCTCGACATCAATATGCAGATATGTTTGGTCCAACTGTTGGCGATCAGGTAAGACTTGGGGACACTGGGCTGTTTATTGAAGTCGAAAAGGATTATACAATATATGGTGATGAAGTAAAATTCGGTGGTGGTAAGGTTATTCGTGACGGCATGGGGCAGCATCCATTAGCGACGAGAAGTGAGACTGTCGATCTTGTTGTGACAAATGCGTTAATTGTTGATTATACAGGTATATATAAAGCGGATATCGGTGTAAAGGACGGTGTCATTGCTGCGATTGGTAAGGCTGGAAATCCATTATTAATGGATCAAGTTGATATAGTAATTGGGGCATCAACTGAAGTTATTGCTGGAGAAGGTATGATTGTTACAGCAGGTGGTATTGATGCACATATCCATTTTATTTGTCCTCAGCAAATTCAAACAGCGATTGAATCTGGTATCACAACAATGATAGGTGGCGGAACAGGTCCAGCTACAGGGACGAATGCAACTACCTGTACACCTGGCGAGTGGAATATCCATAACATGTTAAAAGCAGCTGAGGAATTTCCTATGAATATTGGATTTTTAGGGAAAGGGAATGCCTCTAGTGAAGAGGCACTCATTGAGCAAATTGAGGCAGGAGCAATTGGGCTAAAGCTACATGAGGATTGGGGTACGACAGCATCCAATATAGATAAGGCGTTAACGGTGGCCGACAAGTATGATGTTCAGGTTGCTATACATACAGATACTCTAAATGAAGGTGGCTTTGTAGAGGATACACTTCGGGCGATTGATGGGCGTGTGATACATACCTATCATACTGAAGGAGCTGGTGGTGGTCATGCACCAGATATAATAAAGGCTGCTTCTTATCCAAATATCCTTCCATCGTCAACGAACCCGACAAGACCATTTACAATTAATACGATTGCAGAGCATTTAGATATGTTAATGGTATGTCACCATTTAGATCCATCTGTTCCAGAGGATTTAGCATTTGCTGATTCAAGAATCCGTAAAGAAACAATTGCTGCTGAAGACATTCTTCATGACCTTGGCGTGTTTAGTATTATCAGCTCCGATTCACAAGCAATGGGAAGAGTTGGTGAGGTCATTTCACGGACATGGCAAACAGCAGACAAAATGAAGCGTCAGCGTGGAGAGCTGGTTGCGGGTGAAGAAAATGATAATGAAAGAGTAAAAAGATATATCGCCAAGTACACAATAAACCCAGCGATTACCCATGGCATTTCTGATTATGTTGGATCCATTGAGGTTGGTAAAGTTGCTGATTTTGTTGTTTGGGATCCAGGATTTTTTGGTGCTAAACCAGAATTAATCGTAAAAGGAGGCATGATTGCCTGGAGTGTAATGGGCGATCCAAATGCTTCCATTCCGACACCACAGCCAGCGATTTATCGTCCAATGTTTGCAAGCTTTGGAAAAGCAAAATACTCCACTTCACTAACATTTGTATCAAAAGTGGCATTTGAACAAGGTGTCCAAGAAAAGCTAGGTCTACAGAAAAAGATTTGTGTTGTAAAAAACATTCGTAAATTAACGAAAAAGGATATGATCTTTAATGGTGAAACACCTGAAATCGAGGTTGATCCACAGACATATGAAGTAAAGGTGAACGGTGAATTAATCACATGTGAACCAGATGAAAAGGTTTCTTTAGCACAACGATACTTTTTATTTTGAGGTGAAGGAAATGATTATTGAAAAAATTATTGGGAATGTAAAACAATTAGAAAAAACACCAGCTCATATTGAGCGCGTTTATTTAAGAAGTGATGATTTAGTAAAGAAAATTCAACGAGTTAAAACCGATCATGGAAAAGAGTTAGGTATCCGACTTACGGCTAATAAAGATCTAAAGGACGGTGACATTCTCTTTCAAGATGAGAAAAATTCAATTGTGATTAGTGTGATTGAAGACGATGTCATTGTGATTCAGCCTACGAGTCTTTTGCAAATGGGAGAAATCGCGCATCAATTAGGAAATCGTCATTTACCTGCACAATTTGAAAACAACGAAATGATTGTACAGTATGATTACTTAGTTGAAAAATTACTTCATGAACTAGCTGTTCCATTTACAAGAGAAAAAAGAATAATGAATGAGGCGTTCAAACATATCGGCCATTCTCATGACTAATCAATTGTTCCATTTACTCCAAATATGTGATTCAAATTTTCCTTCAGGTGCGTTTTCTCATTCCTTTGGACTTGAGACGTACATCCAGGAAGAAAGGGTGATAAATAAAGAAACCTTTTTAGTTGCTATTAAGCAATACTTGCATACGCAGTGTAAATATACGGATGGCTTAGCTTGTCGGATAGCGTTTAAAGCAATAGAGGAAAATAAAATTGAAACATGCTGGCAGCTTGATCAAGAATTATATGCTCTTGCAAATGCAAAAGAAACTCGTGAAGGTACTAAGAGAATCGGCCGTCAGTTAGTTAAAGTAATGAATGAATTATATCCTAATCGTCTGCTTAAAGAGTATGAATCTAGAATTAAAGCAAAAAAAAGCCATGGCCATAGCTCAATCGTTTTTGCGATTATTTGTCATGAATTAACCATTGATCTGCCAACAACTCTTTCAAGTTATCTATTCTCTACTACCTCTTCACTCATTCAAAATGGGGTAAGAGGGATACCTTTAGGTCAAACTGATGGTCAAAAACTTTTAATAGAAATTCAACCGTTTTTAGCAAATCTAGTTAAAGAGATATTAAACCTTTCAGAGGATGAATTTGGCGCAGGAGCACCAGGATTAGAAATTGCCCAAATGATACATGAACAGCTATCAGTACGTTTATTTATGTCGTAAACGTACTTAGTAATCTATTAATTAAGAAAGGATGATTCAAATGGGAGAGCCTATACGTATTGGAGTTGGAGGTCCTGTTGGAGCAGGGAAAACACTCTTAGTTGATAAACTAACCCGTGTATTAATGAAGGAATTCGAGCTTGCGGTTATTACAAATGATATTTATACGAAAGAGGATGCCCAATTTTTAATAAAAAGCGGAGCACTCCCAGAGGATCGAATTATAGGTGTTGAAACAGGAGGGTGTCCACATACTGCAATACGTGAGGATGCATCAATGAATTTCGCTGCAATTGAAGAATTAAATGACCGACATGCTAATCTTGATTTAATCTTTGTTGAAAGCGGTGGGGATAATCTAGCAGCAACGTTTAGTCCAGAGTTAGTAGATTTTTCAATCTATATTATCGATGTTGCCCAAGGTGAAAAAATACCGAGAAAGGGCGGTCAGGGTATGATTAAATCTGATTTATTTATCATTAATAAAATCGATTTAGCACCATATGTAGGTGCAAACCTTGAAGTAATGAGAAGGGATACACTTGTTTCACGTGGAGACAGACCTTATATCTTTACAAACCTTAAGGATGGGACGGGAGTTTCCGATGTTGTTGATTGGATTAAACGTGAAGCGTTTTTGGTTGGACTTGAAGCATGACTTACACAGGCTACCTTGAACTAGAGGTAGGAAAAAAACAGGATCGATCTGTCATTACAAACAGTTTTTTCGATGGAGTCTTAAAAATAACTCGACCTACCTATCTAACTGGAGGTCTTCCATTGCTTACCCTTATTCATGTTGGGGGTGGCTATGTTGATGGGGATACATATAAAACAGAGGTTATTATGCATGAATCCTCACGCCTAGCACTTACAACACAGGCATCAACAAAGGTATATAAATCACCTCGTTTTGGTGTAAACCAAGCGATGGAGTATGTTTTGAAACCCAATAGTGAACTGTATATAAAGCAAGATTCTTTAATTCCTTATAAAGACGCAAATTTCACTCAGAGTACAAATGTGTACATGAGTTCATCTGCGGTATTTTATTATACAGATATCATCACACCAGGCTGGTCTGAGGATGGAAAACATTTTCAATATAAAAAGGTTGCTTCTAAAATGAAAATTTATGTTGATGATCAATTAGCCGTTTTTGATCATCAACTATTACAGCCGTGTGAACAGCTTGATCAAATGATGTATTTAGAAGGATATACACATATTGGTACAATGTTTTTTCTCCATCCAGAATTAAATGAGCGCATTATTGAGGAATTAAGAGAAGAATTAATATGTGATGAAAAGTTTCGTTTTGGTATTAGTATACTTAGCGTAAAAGGTATTTCTGTCCGAATATTAGCCACTAGTACACCTATCATTGAATCCTTTTTTACTAAATGTGAAAGCTTAATAAGAGGATTCTTAAATAACGTGGAAATCATTGAGTGGAGAAAAGGATAAAAGTAATAATTATCATTAATTTATTGTGATTCGTAGATAAAAAGAAAATCATTGAACGGAGAGAAATTCATGGATCTAAATCTAGTAACGATATTAGGCATAGGCTTTGTTTTAGGCATCAAGCATTCAATTGAACCCGACCATGTGATTGCTGTTTCAACGATGGCAAGTAAAACAAAAAAACTGTGGAGTACGTCCCTAACAGGCATTTTTTGGGGGATCGGTCATACTGCCACATTATTTATTGTGGGACTACTACTAATTGGGTTTAAAGTTGCCCTATCAGAAAAGTGGGCATTAACATTAGAGATGCTTGTTGGTTTCATGTTAGTTTACTTAGGAATAAAAGCAATTTTATCTAGAACGACACCAATTCATGAACACCGTTCTGAAAAGCAAACATATTTCAAATCAGCGGTTATTGGATTTATCCATGGATTAGCAGGAAGCTCAGCAATGGTGCTGCTAACTATGAATACCATTGATACATTATGGCAAGGTGCAGTATATATTATCATCTTCGGTATTGGCACATGTATTGGTATGATGCTATTTACTAGTTTATTGGGAATCCCATTTAATGCAGCAAAAGATCGATTATTGATCCATAAAAACCTAGTCCAACTAACTGGTGGTATTAGTACTGTATTTGGTATTTTTTATATATACAATCTAGGATTTACTGAGGGTCTATTTGCATTATGGTTTTAACAAGTAACAAATTTTGTTAGGAAAAGTATAGGATGATTCTTTTGCTGATGACCAATTTTTTCATCACACTCAAAAGGAATCCTATAAGTTGGTTTTAGGATATGTATAAAAATCGTTAGAAGGGAAAATGAACTCATTTTCCTTTTTAGGCGATTTTACAAAACTGCCTCAATACTACCCCTCTAATTAAAACTGCTAACAAGTATTCATCAAATTAAATCGACCTCGATGATAAAAGTTGTTCCAAAGATAATTGTAAATAATAAATTCCCTATATGATTATCTTAAAATAAAGTCTATTTTTCTTCTCCAAATAATAAAGGATTAAAGAGGGTTTAATTAGAATATATAGTAATAAATTATTGGATAAAGGGGTTTTCTAATGACGACATTCACTTCAAGAAAAGAAGTACCAACCCATGAAAAATGGAACTTAGCAGATATTTATTCTGATCATAGCAAATGGGAAGAAGATTACAAACTTATTGAAGAAATCGCAGAAAAGTTAAAAAAATTTGATGGTGACATTCATAACGGACACTCCCTGTATCAATACCTTAAACAAAGTGAAGAGCTATCATTTTTGATGAACAAAATATATGCATTTGCCATGTTAAATGTGGATGAGGATACGAGGGAAACGCAAGCACAATCCTTGTTAGAACGTGCAAAACAACTTAATGTGAAAGCTAGTGCAGCGACTTCCTTCTTCATGCCTTATTTGCTTAGCTTAGATGAAGAGGTTTTAAAAGGATACATATCTGAAGACGAACGATTAACTTATTTTGAAGATGATTTATTAGAGTCATTTCGTTACAATAAACACGTTTTAAGTAAGGAGCAAGAAGAAGTTCTATCACAATTAGGGGAAGCAATGTCTGTTCCAGGCCATACATATGGCATGATGAATAACGCAGATATTAAATTTGGAGAAGTTACGAATGACAGTGGTGAACGGGTAGAGTTAACAAGGGGAATGTATGCGAAATTAATTGAAGACGAAGACCGAGAAAAGCGCAAAGAAGCGTATAAGGCTTATTATAAGCCTTACTTACAATTAAAGAATTCAATTGCAGCAACACTTTCAGCAGCAATTAAAAATAATGTTACTATAGCTAAAATTCGCCAATATCCTTCAGTGCTGGAAAAAGCGTTATTTGGTGATAATGTACCGAAAGACGTATATGAAAATCTTATTACTACAACCAAAAATAACCTTGCTCCATATCACCATTACACTAGAATTCGTAAGGAAAAGCTAAGCGTGGATGAACTTCGACAATATGATCTTAGTGTACCGCTAGTAAGTGGAGTAAAACAGGTGATTACTTTTGATGAAGCATATGAAACAATGTGTAAGGCCTTATCACCTTTAGGAGAAGAGTATATAAGTATACTAAAAGAGTTTAAAGACTCGAGATATATTGATGTAAGGGAAACGCCTGGTAAGCGATCAGGTGCTTACAACCTAGGTATCTACGGTGTTCATCCGTTTATTCTCCTTAATCATCAGGATGATTTAAACAGTTTATTTACGTTGGTTCATGAATGTGGCCATGGTGTTCACAGTAAGTTAAGTTCACAGCATCAACCACAAATTACCGCACGTTATAGTATTTTTGTTGCGGAAGTAGCTTCAACAGTTAATGAGGTACTATTAATTAATTATTTATTGAACAATGAAACAAATCCTGAAATTCGAAAATCCTTACTCAATCATTTTATTGATCAATTTAAGGGCACGTTTTTTACTCAAGTGATGTTTGCGGAGTTTGAGAAGAAAACACACGAAATGGTGGAGAAGGGGTTGCCATTAAATGTAGATGTTTTCAATCAAATCTATGAGACTTTATTCAGAGAATATAATGGTGAAGAAATTGTATTTGATGATGAAGTGAAATTTGGGTGGGCACGAATTCCTCACTTCTATCGTCCTTTTTACGTCTATAAATATGCTACTGGATTTGCATCAGCGATTCATCTTGCAACAAAGATTCTTGAAGGCGATCAAGACACATTGAACTCATATCTGGAATTTTTAAAGAGTGGAAGCTCTGATTACCCACTTGAGTTGTTGAAAAAGACTGGTGTTGACTTAACGACTCCTTACCCAATTGAAAATTCACTTAAGCGGTTTGGAGAATTGGTAGATGAGTTTTCTAGATTATAAAGTTAAATCAAAATTGGTATGAAGGTGCCTCAGTTGAGTCTAACCTCCTAACATAACTTGTTTATAGTTACTTTTTAAAGAAACTATAAAGTATGTTGGAGGGTCTGACCCTTTGTTATTTTTAGTTTCTGAGACTGTTTTAATAAGTAAATTAAAGGAAGAGGATTTATTGTTGCAGTGGTACGGAGAGTGATGATCAAATACTAAGGGGAATCGATTATTTGCAAGTTGGGCAGGGATTATCAATTGGCCGAGTAAAGAAATAAAAATGAAATTGAATGAAGGGATACCAAATTGTTTATTGCAGATGGTATCCTTTTTTATTTTTATTTTGGTAGTCCCTGACCCTGTTATACCTAGCTGAACAAAAAATTAAGGACAAGTATGCAAAATGGCTCATCTTAGTAATAAATTTATTCTTCAAAATGGCCTTTTTAGCTAACAGCCGAAAAGTTGAGAATAAACAAACACCAAACCTTTTTTAGTTATGTTTATGTAAACTTAATTTTGCATAGGATATAGATTGTTTTTGCTCTGCTTAGTTTGTACCTTTAAGACGTAGGTAGCAACTTAAAAGTTTATGGTTGTTGAGAACCAGGTGGGATGTAAAACGGTGGTACCTTAATCCATCCACGTTTACGCATTAAATGTTTTACTCTAGTTGCGAAAGCTAATTTTTCAGCTTGAAACTGAATAAACAATAAACCAACATCTGTACGAATCGACTCAGTAGTGGCACTAGCTGCTTTCATAATCAAACTAATGATTTTTAAAGATAATTCGTTTGCAATCACATCATCCGTTAATTTAACACCAAGAGGAATACTTTTAGAATCAGATATTGGCATATCTTCAGGGGAAGAAGGTAATGAAATTCCTTCCTTTATCATGAAATCATGGAGTCGTTTCCTTTGACTGGTCCCGAGTTTCATATCTTCTTCAAGAATTTCCTTTAGTTCATCATCATCCGTGGTATTTATAGCTGATTGAACTGATACTTTGGCTAATTCAAGACCTGCCAAGTAAATCCAACATGCCATCACTTCTCCGACATGAAGAGGTTGATCTTCATCTTGAACAGTCATTGATTTCATGGCATCCATAACTGTTTCCCATACATTTACCATGTGATTCCCTCCTGATTTTGTAACTTAACTATATATATTGTTTGTCCCATAGGAATTTTTATTCAAAAGTAGATAATACAAATTAGGGAATGTTGTCATTAAATAGTTTTATCTATAAACGGGAAATTATTACAATAAAGCATCTTTAATTTACAATATGGGAGAATTATGATTTATAGGAGAAAGTTTTATATTGTAAAAAGCGAGTATGTCGAGAATTTTAACAATCATCTACAAACCTTTTTTTGTCGTAATCTTTTTTAAGAAATTAATTTATTATTCTAATTTAAGGATAAATTAAATGACTGTTGTTCATATGGATATAATAGTTTTAAAAAGAACTTTGAAAAAAGGATGATCCTATGATTTATATTTACAATGACTTTGGTGGAACACATACAACATCACTAGCTGCTGCCTACCATTTAAAACTTCTAAAACCACCTTCAAGAATGCTAACAAAGGAAGAAATATTAGCAGTTCCTTTCTTTAATAAATTAACAAAAAAGGATGCAGGAAAAATAATTTTTCATGGAGTAGATGATGAAGGCCATTCTGTCTATACACTCGGTAGAAGATCTTCCAAGTTGGTTGTACCAGCTTTAAAAAACATATGTTTATTATTACAGAATAGAGATCAACTTGAAGAAAGGATTATTTTTTCAAATACTTCTCCAACAGTACCGCTTGCTATGACATTAGGAGGTTTTTTCTCAAGAGGATTAGGAATCGATTTCATTGGTGTGCCATTACTAGTAAAAGGTGCACAGCAATGTTGTGATCACATTTATCAGTTAGTTGAAAATACAAAACAAATTGCTAAAGATACGACTGAAGAAAAAATCATCACGCTTGAGAATGAAAATTTTCAAGCGTGATGATTTTTAATTTTTAACGATGTTAAAGATCTATATGGATAATTTTTACGAATAAAATGAAAGGTTCACTTCTACATGTCGAACGATTTATTTGTAGTTCATTATTTTTAGAAAGTATTTTATTTGTATTTAATTTGGTATTACTTAGGTAAGATAAAGTAACTGTCTCGTTATTTGATATTTTGAAATAATATACTTTCTTTATTAGGACGACCAATTTTTACACGATTTTCCCAATATACTATATAAAATATTAGCTATAGCTCCATTTAGGAGGAACTATAAACTACTTATGTTACCAGTCTCTAAGGGTGACTTTGAGTTGTTACTACAACTACTAATGGTCAAGCAATAATCATTCCTATTTTGCCCTCTCACTTTCCAATTAACGTTTAATCCAATCTACGTAATTTATCAACAAGGCATCCAAGCAAGCTTTACTCTATTTTACATTAAGGCATATAAAATTCTTACAGGGATTTCCATCTTGTATAAGGAAAACCTTATTTTCACCTATTAAAATGATAATAGACTTTACTTTCCAACATTTTAGTATTATTCATTTTATTCACTTTTATAAACCGTCTTTTCGTTAGTAAACACCTTATATTCTTCTATTAATAAACATGTGATGTTCGTCTGTATATAATTTTTTTCATCATGCGAACACACTGTATATAAAAGCTACTAAAGGGGGATAAAATATGTCTGATTTAGTGAAAATTGGTCTAATTCAAGCATCAAATGATGTGGATGGTCATGAACCGATTCAGGTTCATAAAGAAAAAGCGATAGAAAAGCATGTAAAGCTTGTGAGAGAAGCTGCCGAAAGTGGTGCACAAATCATCTGTTTACAGGAAGTATTTTATGGACCATATTTCTGTGCTGAGCAAAATACAAAGTGGTATGACTCTGCTGAGGAAATTCCGAATGGTACAACTACAAGATTATTTCAAGAACTTGCAAAAGAATTAAGTGTTGTCATAGTTCTACCAATCTATGAAAGAGAAGGTATTGCTACATACTATAACACGGCTGCTGTCATTGATGCAGATGGAACATATCTTGGGAAATATAGAAAACAACATATCCCACATGTAGGAGTGGGGAACGAAGGATATGGATTCTGGGAAAAGTATTACTTTAAACCAGGTAATCTTGGTTACCCTGTTTTTGATACAGCCTTTGCGAAGGTTGGCGTTTATATATGCTATGATCGTCATTTTCCAGAAGGTGCGAGATTACTAGGTTTACATGGGGCAGAGGTTGTATTTAATCCATCAGCAACAGTTGCAGGTTTATCTGAATACCTTTGGAAACTAGAACAACCTGCACATGCAGTTGCCAATGGGTATTATTTAGGAGCAATTAATCGCGTTGGGTATGAAGGACCATGGAATATGGGTGAGTTTTACGGTCAATCGTATTTAGTAGATCCTCGAGGAGACTTTGTGGTAATGGGAAGTCGTGATAAGGATGAAGTGATTATTGGTGAAATGAATAAAAAGTTAATTCGAGAAGTCCGTGATGTCTGGCAATTCTATCGTGATCGTCGCCCAGAAACATATAATGAAATGACTTCATTATTACCTTAAGTGAATCATTTCACATTCGAATAATTAGCGAGGCTGATATAAAATAATAGGTCAGGCTACTGTTGATGAAGCTCATTTCCTTATGTTCAGCCTCCCTGTACAGTTCTACCATTGTTTGCTTAAAGAAAAGGAGGCATTGTGTTGACCAAAATCAAAGGCTCTCATATTTCTTTAACCGACTTATCAAAAAACTTTCAAGAATTTCATCAAGGACTTACAAGCAGAGAGGCAATCGAAGAAGCAAATCGTTGTTTATATTGCTATGATGCTCCCTGTATTAAAGCTTGTCCAACTGGAATAGATATTCCATCGTTTATAAAAAAAATTGCATCGGATAATTTAAAAGGATCGGCAAAGACAATCATGAGTGCAAATCCAATTGGAGCTAGCTGTTCGCGAGTTTGTCCTACAGAAGAGCTTTGTGAAGGTGCTTGCGTTCTTAATGATTCTACCAAGCCCATTATGATTGGAAACCTTCAACGTTATGCGACAGATTGGGCGATTCAAAATGAACAAATGCTATTTCAAGCAGGTGAAAGGAATGGCAAAACAGTAGCAGTTATTGGCGGAGGTCCAGCAGGGTTATCAACGGCACGAGAGCTTGCTCTATATGGTTTTAATGTTACCATTTTTGAAGCGGAAGAAGCGGCTGGAGGGTTAAATACTTACGGAATTGTTTCATTTCGATTACCACAAGCTATTTCGTTTTGGGAAGTCAAGCAAGTAGAAGCTTTAGATGTAGAAATCCGTACTAACACATGTGTAGGAAAAGATATTACAGCAAATGAGATCTTAGATAGTTTTGACTTCGTTGTTTTAGCAGTTGGAATGGCAAATGTACCAAATATAGGCATTCCAGGGGAAAACAATGAATCCGTCTATGACGCCATTCAGTTTGTAAAAGAGACCAAAACAAAAGAAATAACCAAGGAATTAGTAGGTAAAAGAGTAGCTGTCATTGGTGCCGGAAATACGGCGATTGATGCTGCAACTTGTTCAATTCGGCTAGGGGCAGAAAATGTCAAAATTTTATATAGACGATCCCAAGAAGAAATGACAGCTTACAATTTTGAGTATGATTTTGCTAAACAAGATGGTGTGGAATTTCGCTGGTTAACGGCTCCTAAAAGAATTGTCTTAGCAAATGGCAAGGTGTCAGGAATTGAATGCATAAAGATGGAGCTAGGTGAATTAGGTAATGATGGTCGCCGCCGACCAATTCCAGTAAAAGATTCAGAGTTTCTTATAGAAGTAGATGCTGTTATTAAGGCAATCGGTCAATCAAGACATTTATCCTTAATTGAGCAATTTGGATTAGAGCACGCGGGTGGTGTTGTAAAGGTTGATAAAGCTTCCTATCAAACATCAAATCCAAAAGTATTTGCATGTGGTGATGTTGTTTTCGGAAAAGGCCACGGAGATGCAATGGTTGTAACAGCGGCCCAGCAAGGTAAACTAACAGCCCTTTCCATTCATAAACAGACAGGTCAAGTAAAAACAGTCTAAACATATGGTAATTGAAAGGAGAGAGTGAAAATGGCTGACTTATCGCATAATCTTGCAGGAATTAAGTCTCCTAATCCATTTTGGCTAGCATCAGCACCACCGACGAACTCAGGCTATCAAGTGCAACGTGCATTTGAGGCAGGCTGGGGAGGTGCTGTTTGGAAAACCTTGGGTGATCCTATTTTAAATGTTTCCTCACGTTTTGCAGCAGTTAGCTTTAACGGACAACGTGTGGCAGGATTTAATAATATTGAACTGATTACAGATCGTCCGTTGGAAGTGAATTTAAAGGAAATCTATGAAACAAAGAAGCGATTTCCTCATCATGCAATTGTGGTTTCATTAATGGTTGAACCAAAGCAAGAAAAATGGCATGAAATTGTTAAACGTGTAGAAGATGTTGGGGTAGATGGACTTGAGTTAAACTTTGGTTGCCCACATGGAATGGCTGAACGTGGAATGGGATCAGCTTCAGGGCAAGTGCCAGAGCTTGTTGAAAAACAAACGTATTGGGCAAAGGAAGTAGCTAATACTCCTGTTATCGTAAAGCTGACACCAAATATTACTGATATTACTGTGACAGCTGAAGCTGCGGTTCGCGGTGGGGCTGATGCTGTGAGTATGATCAACACGATTAATAGTTTAGCTGGAGTAGATTTAGATTCTTGGAATACAATTCCACACGTTGCTGGAAAAGGTGCTCATGGAGGTTATTGTGGACCTGCTGTAAAGCCGATAGCTTTAAATATGGTGGCAGAATGCGCAAGAAATCCACATATAAATGTGCCGATTTCCGGTATGGGCGGAGTCTCAAATTGGCAGGATGCAGTAGAATTTATGTTGATGGGGGCTAGAGGGGTACAAGTTTGTACAGCAGCTATGCATCATGGTTTTAGAATTGTAGAGGATATGATTGATGGATTGAATAATTATTTAGATGCAAAAGGAATTGCATCTGTTTCTGATCTTGTTGGAAAGGCTGTTCCAAAATTCTCAGACTGGGGAAATTTAGACCTTAATTATAAGGTCGTAGCCAGCATTAATACCGACGTTTGTATTAACTGTAACAAATGCCATATTGCTTGTGAAGATACATCACATCAATGTATTGATATGGTGAAAAATCCAAATGGCAAGGATTATTTAAAGGTTCGAGAAGAGGATTGTGTAGGCTGTAATTTATGCTCGATTGTTTGTCCTGTAGATGGAGCAATTGACATGATTGAGATTGCAAATGAACTTCCACCAATGACATGGAATGAGCGGCAAGCTGTCCTTCAATCAACTGGATGCGAAGTTACTATCGTGAAAAAGTAACAGGGGGTAAAGTATGTTAAAACTGATAAAAAATGGAACAATCGTGACTGCAACTGATATTTATAAGGCAGAAATTTTAATTGAAGATGGAAAAATTACTGCGATCGGAACGAACTTACCTGCCCATGGTGCAGAAATAGTTGATGCTAAGGGGTGCTACGTATTTCCAGGAGGAATTGATCCACATACACATCTTGATATGCCATTTGGCGGAACAATTACAAAGGATGACTTTGAATCTGGAACAATTGCTGCTGCTTTTGGTGGAACAACAACTGTTATTGATTTTTGTTTAACAAATAAAGGGATTCCATTAAGTCAATCAATTCAAACATGGCATGATAAAGCAAAAGACAAAGCAGTGATTGATTATGGCTTTCACTTAATGATCGGTGAAATGAACAATGATGTATTAAAACAACTAGATGGTGTTATTAATGGAGAAGGAATCACTTCCTTTAAAGTATTTATGGCCTATAAAAATGTTTTACAAGCAGATGACGAGACGCTTTTTAGAACCTTAATTGCTGCAAAAGAGCTAGGTGCTTTGGTAATGGTTCATGGAGAAAATGGCGATGTCATTGATTATTTAACGAAAAAAGCATTAGAGGATGGGAATACAGACCCAATATATCATGCCTTGACTAGGCCTCCAGAAGTGGAGGGTGAAGCGACTGGAAGAGCAGCTACTCTAACAGGGCTTGCTGGTTCTCAATTATATGTCGTCCACGTTTCATGTGCAGAAGCCGTTAAGAAAATTACAGAGGCGAGAAATAAAGGATTTAATGTATGGGGAGAAACATGTCCACAATATTTAGTGCTTGATCAAACCTATCTAGAAAAACCAAACTTCGAAGGGGCAAAATATGTTTGGTCACCACCTTTACGTGAAAAGTGGAATCAGGATGTGCTATGGAATGCCCTAAAAACAGGACAATTACAAACAATAGGATCTGATCAATGTTCTTTTGATTTTAAAGGGCAAAAAGATCTTGGTCGTGGTGACTTCACAAAAATTCCTAATGGTGGACCAATAATTGAAGATCGTCTTTCCATTTTATTCTCTGAAGGTGTGAAAAAAGGAAGAATTACGTTAAATCAATTTGTTGATATTACTTCAACAAGAATAGCGAAATTGTTTGGATTATTCCCTAAAAAAGGAACAATCACAGTTGGAGCAGATGCAGATCTGGTCATTTTTGATCCAAACGTTAAGCGTACCTTGTCAGTTGAAGCCCATCATATGGCTGTTGATTATTCTGCATTTGAAGGAATGGAAGTGACAGGAGAACCAATATCTGTATTAGTACGAGGCGAGTTTGTTGTCCATAATAAGAAATTCGTGGGAACCCCTGGCTCTGGTCAATATTTAAAACGTGCAAAGTACGGTATGTTACGTTCTTCAGATCAAGATGAAAGACAAACCATTTAACAACAAGTAATCTCGACTAATTTTAATAAAAGTTATCCCACAGAATGTGTACTCATCGATCTGAACAACTCCTAAAATTGCTTGCTCTTTTAAGGCAAGCAATTGTTTTATCTAAATCACCCATTTTTAAAACGAAAAAGGGAGTGTTCACATGAGTAAGAGACAATCTTATTTAAAATCACCAGATCTATTGCCAATTTCAGAGAAAGATAGAAAGATTACTCCAATAGGTTATTCTTTTATGTGGATAGGGATGGTTGTTGTATTAGCAACGTTTGCAATCGGTGGTGCAGGTGTTATTTCATTACCCTTGCCCCTTGTATTATTAGCAACAATCATTGGTTCGTTGGCAATAGGTTTTTTCATCTCTTTAACAGGTGATATTGGGATTGAACATGGGCTATCTTTTCCTGTTTATATGAGGGCACCGTTCGGAACTGTCGGGACCCATATACCATCTGTTGTCCGTGGCTTGGCAGCATCTATGTGGTTTGGGATAAATACGTACTTTGGAGCTACTGCTATGAATGGAATCTTATCGATTATAGCTGGCTTTGATAATTGGTTTGTTTGTTTCTTGCTATTTGCAATTTTACAGTTATTTAACACAGCACTTGGAATTAAAGCAGTTGAGAGATTTGCAGATTTAGCAGCACCAATCATTATCTTAATTTCTTGCTGGATGTATGTATCATTATCAGATACGGCAGCTGCAGGTGGAAGAGAAGTCTGGAGCTGGGTTGAGAATCCAGTGACAGGTGGAGCAGCTTTTACAGCCTTTTTAGTTGTAATTTTTAGTAACATGGGATTTTGGGCTACTCTTTCAGCAGATATTCCTTCTATATCTCGCTTTATAAAAGCACCTAAAAACGAGAAAAACTGGTTTAAGCGTAATAAACACGCATTAATTGGTAATTTAATAGCTTTACCGTTAACCCAAGCATTTATGGTAGTTATTGGTGGAGTCGCATATATTGCTGTGATGAACTATGATCCTGTTATTGCTTTACAAGAAGCAGCAAGTGGATTTGTATTAGGTATTCTTCTGCTTATGATCGTGTTAGCGCAATGGTCAACAAATATTTCAGCCAATATTGTTCCAGCAGCTACTATTTTCTCAAACGTTGGTGGACCAAGATTTCCATTCTGGGCGGGAGTTGTGACCGCTGGGATTGTGGGAACAATTGTTCAACCCTGGAACTTGTTCGGGGTTATCATTCCCGTTTTGTTATTTATTGGAGGAATTCTATCTGCCATTGTTGGGATTCTTGTAGCAGATTACTACTTTATTCGTAAACGCAGAGTAAATGTACCCGATCTTTACGAATCAAACGGTCAATATAAATATATGTATGGCGTTAATGTAGCAGGGTTTATTGCATGGATCGCTGGAGCAGTCTCATCCTATTTTGTTCCAAGCTATTCGTTCTTAGTTGGATTCGTCGTAGGGGCAGTTTGTTATTATTTACTAGCAAAATATTGGTGGTTTGTGAAATACAAGCAAGCTGAAATTGAAGATCCAAGTGATGAAAAGTATTTAGGACTTTCAGTTGGGCGTGATTGGGTGATTGATGATGTTGCGGTAGATTCATCATTAGATACTCCAGTTACTGATGATCCTTCTGTTACAACTTAATAAATAGCAAAGGAACTAGTACGTAAGGAGTAGGGGGAGAAAACGGTGTCTGACTATCAACAATATTTAGCAGAGAGAGAGAGAATAGATTATTTAATACAAAAGGGCTACTGCATAAAAGGGGTTTTAGAAAATTTGAGTGGTGCTTATTTACAATTTGAAAAAGGGGAACATGAAGAAAAGGAGACAGAAACCCTACACATATTGACCGCTGAAGCAAGAAAGTATTTTTCAGTTATCATGTTAACGCAAAAGCTCTGAATGTAAAGCTCTAGCATAGGATGGGTCTTTTTAAGGCCGATCCTTTTTCCTAAGCCTTACAATAAGAAAAAATGTTTGAAGAAGTACCTCCATTCAAGAAGATTAATAGAAGAATAGAACAACTTTAAGGGGGAATTAAGGTGTCTCTTACAAAAAAAACACATCTCTTTTGAAAAATTATATCGGTGGCCAGATGGTTGATTCCATTGGTGAAAAGTCAAAACAAGTTTTAAATCCCGCAACAAATGAAACTCTTGTAAATGTCCCAATTTCAACAAAAGATGATGTAGCCAGTGCTGTAAGAGCTGCAAAAGAGGCATTTCACTCGTGGAAGAATACCCCAGTACCGAAGAGAGCTAGAATTATGTTTACCTTTCATCATTTATTAACTAAAAACCATGAGAAACTAGCAAAATTAATAGTTCAAGAGAATGGAAAGGCGTATAAAGAAGCATATGGTGAGGTACAACGTGGAATTGAATGTGTTGAATTCGCAGCTGGTGCACCATCCCTAATGATGGGGGAAACACTTTCAGGAATAGCTGAGGAGATTGATTCAGAAATGTTTCGATATCCATTAGGTGTTGTTGGAGGTATTACCCCGTTTAACTTCCCGATGATGGTGCCTCTATGGATGTTTCCTCTTGCCGTTGCTTGTGGTAACACTTTTGTACTGAAACCATCTGAGCGCACCCCTATCTTAGCAAATAGACTGGCGGAACTGTTTTCAGAAGCAGGTGCGCCAGCTGGTGTTCTAAATGTCGTACATGGGGCACATGATGTAGTGAATGGGTTGCTTGAACATGAAGATATTGCAGCCATATCGTTTGTTGGGTCTCAGCCTGTTGCCAAATATGTATACGAAAGAGCTGCTGCTGAAGGGAAACGAGTTCAAGCATTGTCTGGCGCGAAAAATCATCACTTTGTTATGCCAGATGCGGATATTGAAAAAGCAGCTCAACATATCATTGCGTCAGCGTTTGGAAGTGCTGGACAGCGCTGCATGGCATGTAGTGCTGTAGTGATCATAGGTGAAAATGATGAATTTATTAGAGTATTACGTCAAAAGGCAAATGAATTGATTATTGGAAGTGGAATGGATGAAGATGTTCTTTTAACACCGGTTATTCGTCAAGAACATATGGAGAAAGTCGTTGGTTACATTGAAAAAGGAATCCATGAAGGTGCTACGCTTATTCGAGATGGTCGGAAAGAAATGGATGAAATGCCTAAAGGGAATTTTATTGGCCCGACGATTTTTGATCATGTTACCCCAGAGATGACGATTGCCAAAGATGAAATTTTTGCACCTGTCTTAAGTCTTCTTCGTGCGAAAGATTTAGCAGAAGGATTAGAGAATCTTCGAAAATCTCGTTTTGGGAATGGGGCAACGATTTATACGAAGGATGCAAAAGCAATTAGACAATTCCGTGAGGATGCAGATGCTGGAATGCTTGGTATAAACGTTGGTGTTCCAGCCACAATGGCCTTCTTCCCATTTTCAGGATGGAAAAACTCCTTCTATGGTGATTTACATGTAAATGGGAAAGATGGGATTAACTTTTTTACACGTAAGAAAATGATCACATCGCGTTTTGATTTTTAAGAGAACAAAGGAGGGATAAAAATGGCACGTACAGATCAGCAGGAAATGCTATTATCTAAAGATGAAAAACATGTATGGCATTCAATGAAGCCATATAGCCCAACAAACACAATGATAGTAACAAAGGCTGAGGGCTCATGGGTAACAGATTATGATGGAAAAAGATATATTGATGCTATGGCGGGTTTGTGGTGTGTAAATGTGGGATATGGAAGAAAAGAATTAGCAGATGCAGCATATGAACAATTAAAAGAGATGGCATATTTCCCATTAACACAAAGCCATGTAAAAGCTATTCAATTAGCGGAAAAGCTAAACGAAATGCTCGGTGAAGATTATGTTATCTTTTTCTCCAATAGTGGGTCAGAAGCAAATGAAGCAGCCTTTAAAATAGCTCGACAATACAATCAACAGCGAGGTGACCATCATCGCTATAAAATTGTCGCTAGATACCGTGGCTATCACGGAAGTTCAATGGGCGCCCTAGCTGCAACTGGTCAAGCTGAACGTAAATATAAATATGAGCCTTTATCACCAGGATTTCTTCATGTGACACCACCTGATGTTTATCGTGATGAAGATGAACATATAACAAATCCACAAGAGTTAAGCTCAGTAAAAGAAGTGGATCGAATCATGACTTGGGAGCAAAGTGAAACAATAGCCGCCATGATTATGGAACCAATTATTACAGGAGGAGGAATCTTAGTACCGAATGATCATTATATGAAGGGTGTTAAAAACGTGTGTGAAAAGCACGGGGCACTTCTCATTGTTGATGAAGTTATCTGCGGATTTGGTCGTACTGGGAAACCTTTTGGCTTTATGAATTATGGGGTAAAGCCAGACATTATAACGATGGCAAAAGGCTTAACAAGTGCGTACCTGCCATTATCCGCAACAGCAGTTCGTAGAGAAATATATGAAGCATTTAATGGAGCCGAGCAATATGAATTTTTTCGTCATATTAATACATTTGGAGGAAATCCTGCTGCATGTGCATTGGCTTTAAAAAATATTGAGATTATGGAAAAAGAAAATCTCTTTGAACGATCACAAAAACTTGGTGACAAGCTATTAACTACATTAAAAGGTCGATTGAAAAACCACCCATACGTTGGTCATGTCCGTGGGAAAGGCTTGTTAATTGGCATAGAACTAGTGAAGGATAAGCAAACAAAAGAACCACTTGATGTATGTAAAGTAAACGAAGTGATTAATAGCTGTAAAGCAAAGAATGTGATAATAGGTAAGAATGGCATGACCGTTGCTGGGTTTAACAATGTATTGACGCTTTCACCACCATTGACTATTGAAGAGAATGACTTAAACTATGTCATTGAAACATTAATCAATTCACTTGATCAAATAAAATAAAGTGATACCCGATCGAGTAAACAGCTTTGGTAAGTAAAATAATGAAGATTAAAAGTAAGCAGCATTTTCCCGGACAGCACAGCTGTACCGGGAAAATACGTATTATACTGTTTTAGAAACAAAACCACATTGTTTTTTTATCTCTTCATTAAATAAAGCTTGAAGCTTTTTGGTTACTGGACCTGGTTCACCCTTCTCTATTTTTTGTTTATCAATTTCGATGATTGGCATAATCTCTGTTGTCGTTCCTGATAAGAATATCTCATCTGCCTGTAACATTTCATCAACCGAAAATTCTTCCTCTATTATTTCTAATCCGTTTTTAAGGCAAATATCTACTATTACCTGGCGTGTAATGCCATTTAAAATTAGATTTGTCGCTGGATGTGTCTTAATTTTGCCATCTACAACAATTGAAACATTTGAAGAACTACCTTCAGTAACTATGCCATTTCTATGTTGAAGTGCCTCAAAGCAACCTGCTTCAGATGCCTTTTGCTTTGCAAGCAGGTTAGGCAATAAGTTTAGGCTTTTGATGTCACATCGAAGCCAGCGAATATCTTCCACAGTAATAGCTGTTACGCCTTTTTCCATCGCTTCAGTAGGGCTTTGTAATTCACGGGTGTAAGCAACAAAAGATGGTTCTACATCTGCACTCGGGAACAAATGAGTTCGTTGTGACACACCTCTAGTAATTTGTAGATAAATAATTCCTAAGAAGAGATTATTTTCTTCTATAAGCTTCAAAAGCAGATTTTTCATTTCAGCAATCGTGTAAGGAATTTTAATCTGAATACTTTCAGCACTATCAATAAGTCTTTGCAAGTGCTCCTCTCCAGTAAACAATGATCTATTATAAACACGTATTACTTCATAAACACCGTCTCCAAATTGATAGCCACGATCTTCTATGTCAATATTTAGTTGCGATCTTTCTGTAATGCTACCATTAAAGATTACCTTTTCCATCTAAATCAACTCCCATTTTTTGTTTCAAAATTCTTTTTTTACTCTAAGAGTCAGTTACCAATTTCTATATTTTAACATAAAGACAATTTTATAGCTTTAGTGGATTATTGTTTAATTGATTTTATTGAAGAAATTTTATTATAGAATAATGTAGGTTTTTCTTAAACAGGGGAATATGTATATTAATAAGTGAAAAGAAAGGAATTGAGTGAATAGATAATGAAGATTCGTAATTTGAGTGAGTCTGATGCACAGTTGTACCAAAACTTACGATTGAGTGCATTCAAAATCAATCCAAGAGCATTTGGTTCAACATATGAGAGAGAAGTGAGGTTCTCAATAAAAACGATTGAAGAGCGATTAAAACCAACAAAGGACAAATTTGTATTAGGTGCTTTTGATGAAAATGGTTCATTAGTTGGCATGGTGACATTTATTCGTGAAAATAACCTAAAAACTAATCACAAAGGGAATGTATTTGGTATGTTTGTAGCACAAGAAAGTCGCTTACAAGGAATAGGGAAATCACTTGTACTTGAATTAATAAGAAAGGCAAGAAATTGTGATGGTTTAGAACAAATTAACTTAACAGTTGTATCGGACAACGATTCTGCAAAAAAATTATATGAATCTGTGGGTTTTGAGGTTTATGGGTTAGAACGAAATGCCCTAAAATATAACGGGAGGTATTTTGACGAGGATTTGATGGTACTAAAGGTCAAATAAATAACCTCAGGTGTGTAGACTAAAAACAAGGGAAAGGACATATAAATGGTCTTTTCCCTTGTTTAAATCTTTTACTTATTTTTAACGTAATTGTTTAACACACTGTCAACTCATATAAACAATTGTTATGTTTATTTAAAGAAAATGTTAAAAAAATTAGGCTTAAAAAAACATTGAATCTATAGGTGAATTGTCACACCTAATCGAAATTAATAGATTTTTTGTGTATTTACTATATAATATCCATCCAACCTTCTTTTCCTGATTAAAAAGAAACGTTACATATTACTCAAGTATCGTTAGTACATTTCTTAACTCCTTTACATTTCTTTATAATTCATTAACAAAGTGAACCTATAATAAATGTCGAATCATGAATTTATTTGAGAGGGGAAATTGATAATGACTGAACGACCGATTGATGAATTGATAAAGAAGTTGACCAATGATAGTTTTGAAAAGAAGGAATTTAATCGTCGTAATTTTCTTCAAGGGGCTGGGAAAATTGCAGGACTTTCGTTAGGACTTACAATTGCTCAGTCAATAGGGTTAGGTGAATCAATGGTTAATGCTGCACCGAAATTCCAAAGCTATCCTTTTACACTTGGTGTAGCTTCAGGTGATCCACTTTCAGACAGTGTTGTTTTATGGACGAGGCTTGCACCAGACCCACTTAATGGTGGAGGAATGCAACACCAATCAGTACCTGTTAAATGGGAAATTGCAAAAGATGAGCACTTTCGGCATATTATCAAACGAGGAACGGAAATAGCGAGACCAGAACTAGCCCATTCAGTACATGCGGAGGTTGATGGACTTAAACCAAACACGATCTATTATTATCGATTTAAAACTGGCCATGAATTAAGTCCAGTAGGAAAAACAAAAACCCTCCCAACAGCAGGTGAGAGCATTGCAAGCATGACATTTGCATTTGCTTCCTGTCAACAATATGAACATGGCTACTATACAGCTTATGAGCATATGGCAAAAGAAGAACTCGACCTTGTTTTTCATCTTGGAGACTATATTTATGAGTACGGCCCAAATGAATATGTTGCAGGAACAGGAAATGTACGTACACACAGCGGTCCAGAAATTATCACCCTTGAAGATTACCGAAACCGTCATGCCCAATACCGTTCTGATGCGAATTTAAAGGCAGCCCATGCTGCATTTCCATGGGTTGTAACTTGGGACGACCATGAGGTAGAAAACAATTACGCAAATGTCATCCCAGAAAAAGGTCAATCGGTTGAAGAGTTTATTAAACGTCGTGCAGCAGCATATCAAGCTTATTATGAGCACATGCCACTCCGTAAAACATCTTTACCAAACGGAGCTGATATGCAATTATACCGAGATTTTACATATGGCAATTTAGCAGCTTTCTTTGTACTTGATACGCGACAATACCGTGATGATCAAGCAAACGGAGATGGAACAAAAGCACATACAGAAGAATCATTAGATCCAAACCGCAGCAGTTTAGGTAATAAACAAGAAAAATGGCTGCTAGGAAACCTAGGAAATTCAAAGTCTCATTGGAATGTTTTAGCACAACAAATTTTCTTTGCGCAAAGAAAGTTTGGCACCGATACAACGCCAACATTTAGTATGGATTCATGGGACGGCTATCCAGCAACACGCCAGCGCATTACAGACTATGTTAACAATAAGAATCTGAATAATTTGATTGTCCTAACAGGGGATGTGCATGCAAGTTGGGCATCTAATTTAATGACCGATTATAACAATCAAAGCTCTAAAATAATTGGGGCAGAGTTTGTTGGGACTTCTATTACTTCTGGTGGTAACGGTGCTGATAAAAGAGCCGATACTGACCGCATCTTAGCAAGAAATCCTAATATCAAATTCTTTAACGATTATCGTGGCTATGTTCGCTGCACAGTTACTCCGGAAAAATGGCAAGCTGATTACCGTGTTGTTCCGTTCGTAACAGAACCGGGTGCAAACATTTCAACAAGAGCTTCTTTTGTTTATGAAAGAGATGGCAAGGGATTAAAAGAAGTGGAAGCAAATACAGTACCACAAGGTATAAAAGTTTCTAAGGAAGTGGAAGAAGACCGTAACAAAGCGCATGGACGTGCACATGAAAAACAAATGGAGAAAAAACGATAGTAGGTAAACAATTAATTGGATTTGTATCCAGTTTTCATGCATTACATAAATTAAATTTTAGGAGATGATATCTTTGATTTCAAACATTGGAATTCCTGGCTTAATTTTAGTCCTTGTAATAGCGTTGATTATTTTTGGGCCTTCTAAGCTTCCAGAGATTGGCCGGGCATTTGGACGTACCCTAACAGAATTCAAAAGCGCGACAAAGGGATTAGTTTCAGAAGATAAAGAAGAGAAAAAGCCTGAGTTAAAAACGATAGCAAAGAATGAAGATAAATCAGCAGTTTCCTAATAAATCGTAGACGGGGCAACCCGTCTATTTTTTATGAGAAATAGTTTAAACTAAGAGAATAAGTAGTAAATTTAACAAACATTTTTATTTAATATTGAATTTTTATTCATCGTGTTGTATAAATATAGTTATAGATAAAAAAACAATTTCTTAAAAGGTGATAATAATGAATGCCAATATATCAGATAAACTTCCATCATTTGAACAATTTGTAAACCTTCATGAAGCAAGTGGGTTAATAAAAAATAAAAAGGGAAGCTATACTAGAGAACAATTATATCAAGCAGCGAATAACAGCTGGTATCACATTTCAATCTACGATCAGAACGAACTTATAGCTTTTGGTAGAATGATTTCTGATGGTGTCTATCAAGCATTAATATGTGATGTGATGGTTAATCCATCTTATCAAAAGCAAGGATTAGGTAAACAAATTATTGAAGAACTATTAAAGAAATGCAAAGAAAGTGGAATTCAATCGATCCAACTTTTTTCAGCAAAAGGAAAACAGCATTTCTATAAAAAATTAGGTTTTGAGGAAAGAGAACTTGATGCCCCAGGTATGACACTCGTTATATGATAAGCTCAGTGGAGAAACTAATTCACTGAGCTTTTTGTTTTCTTATTTACAAATAGAAGCTACTTTAAATAGCATAAAACAAAACATTTGAGGAAATACAAATAACGAGGTGATAATATGGACCGTTTCAAGCAAGCTTATGATCAGTATCAAAATCAAACAAATGTAGACGAGATAAACGAAGAAAATGAAACCAACAGTAATCCAAATCAGGAAAAAATAATCGCAGTTCGAAAGAATGATGATGGTGATTTAATTGGCTTTCAAACAGAATCGGGGAGAGAGTTAGATTATTTAGAAGCTCTAACTGAAGCAAAGGCAGGTAAACTAGCGCATGTAGATGTTTTTCATAAATATGGTCGTGATATACTGCGCAGTGAACCAGATGGAATTAAGGAAAATAACTTGAATTCGTTACCAGAGTTTTAATAAATACAGAGCTACTCCTTTTGTATTAAAAATTTACTATAGAAGCAGTTCATAGATTTCGTGTGAACTGCTTTTAAAAGTCTAACATCTGACTTAATATATGTTTTGTAAAAGAATCGTTGTAATCTTGGTAAAAAATGCTATACTATCCACGTTAATAGAAAATTTAAAAACCAGACCACGGAGGCAAAAAAATGTATACTTCTATAACTGAATTTATCGAAGAATGGAATCATGAGGCTGCTTCAACGCAAAAGGTATTGGATGCATTAACTGATCCTGCTCTTCAACAAGAGGTTTCCCCTGAAGACCGTACTTTAGGTTCAATTGCTTGGCATATTGTAACAAGTACACCAGGAATGCTTATTGAGTTTGGTATTACAGTTGAAGGAATAAAAGAGTCAAACACGATCCCAACTTCAGCAAGGGAAATCACTGAAACATTTCGCAGAGTAAGTGCAGACACTAGTGAAGCTGTAAAGCAGCAGTGGTCAGACCAATCATTAAGTGAAATGAAAAATGTGTTTGGGAGAGAAATGCCTAAGGCTGTCACACTTTCATTACTTATCAAACATATCATTCATCATCGTGGTCAAATAACAGTTCTTATGCGACAAGCTGGCTTGAAGGTTCCGGGAGTGTATGGACCATCAAGAGAAGAATGGAGCCAAATGGGAATGGAAGCGCCTAGTGTATAATAATTTCAATGAGCAAGCATGAATCAGACTGTAACTTTTTTTGGAAAGTTCAGTTGAAAGATTGAATGGACTATAATTCAACAAAATGAATAATTATGAATTAGCCGGCTTTGGTAAATACATACCTTGACGGCTATTTATTTCTTTTCATCTTGGTTAATCCCTATAGTTAGTTTTCCAAATAAACCTTTTCGCATACTGTTAAAGTTAAGTTGAAGCACAAACATTCGGTATTATTTTTAAGGGAAATCATTCCGTTTTATGAGTAAAATTACTTATAAATTAATTTAAGAAGAAAAGTATTTTTTAGTTATATTGGACATTATATAAGTCGAGGTGATTGAATGGCCATTGCAAAAATTGGCGATGTAATTTCCTTTAAAAGGGAAGG
Organism: Metabacillus sp. KUDC1714; assembly: GCF_014217835.1. Lineage (NCBI taxonomy): Bacteria > Bacillati > Bacillota > Bacilli > Caryophanales > Bacillaceae > Metabacillus > Metabacillus elymi. Next base: position 5,194,525 of record NZ_CP055263.1, on the reverse strand, counting down.
TAAGTCGATAGAAGGTGTTGTTTCTGGTATTAGGGAAAATTCCGTTATGGTTCAGTACGGTACTTCAGCAAAAGATGAACCACTTAAAACCATTGTAAATCATAAAAATTACAAAATAAAGAGTTAGAAATTTAATAAAATTGGACAAAAAACCTCTGATTTAACGATTAGAGATTTTTTGTCGGTTTATTTTTAGTACCTTTTCTTTAGGTATAAAATAGTAGGAGAGAGGTATAAACTTTAAAAAACAACAAAAAAACCCACCAAAAGCCTTAAATTACTTGACTTTTGGCAGGTTGCATTTTAAATTAAATTTTCATTACTCCACCAGTGTTTGCGGATGTAACTAACTTAGAGTAGCGTGCTAAATAACCTTTTTTAACTTTTGGTTCAAAGCCTTTCCAGTTAGCTCTGCGTTTTTCAAATTCTTCATCTGAAATTTCTAGTTGAATTGAACGATTATTTAAGTCCAGTTCAATAATATCACCATTTTCAACAAATGCGATCGGGCCGCCTTCTGCTGCTTCTGGAGAAATATGACCGATTGAAATACCTCTAGATGCACCTGAGAAACGTCCGTCGGTAATTAAACCTACCTTAGCTCCTAAGCCTCTTCCAACAATTTGGGAAGTAGGGGCAAGCATTTCTGGCATACCTGGTCCACCTTTAGGACCTTCATAGCGGATAACCACAACATCGCCTTCTTTAACTTCACCAGTTATAATTCCAGAAAGTGCTTCCTCTTGAGAGTCGAAACAAATCGCAGGACCTCTATGGTAGCCACCAACTGCTGGGTCAACTGCACCAACTTTTATAACCGCACCATCTGGCGCTAAGTTACCAAATAATACAGCAAGTCCACCTCGCTCAGAATGTGGGTTGTCTAAAGGACGAATGACATTCTTGTCAAGAATATCTGCTCCTGCCACATTTTCTCGTAATGTTTTTCCTGTTACAGTTAGACAATCTCCATTAATAGCACCTGGCTTTTTAAGAACCTCATTAATGATGGCACTTACGCCTCCCGCATTATGAACATCCTCAATATGATAATCTGATGCTGGAGCAATTTTTGCAAGATGTGGAACACGACTTGCAATTTCATTTATACGTTCCAATGAATATTCAATTTCTGCTTCATGTGCCAATGCTAATGTGTGGAGAACAGTGTTCGTTGAACCACCCATAGCCATGTCTAAAGCAAATGCGTTATCAATCGCATCGATTGTTACGATATCACGAGGCTTAATATCCTTTTTAATAAGCTCCATTAATTGTTTAGCAGAGCGTTTAACAAATTCCTTACGTTCTGGAGCTACCGCTAAAATTGTACCATTTCCAGGAAGAGCAAGTCCTAAACCTTCTGCTAAGCAGTTCATAGAGTTTGCTGTAAACATTCCTGAACATGATCCACATGTAGGGCATGCAACTGACTCAATCTCTTTTAATCTTGCTTCATCAATTTGACCAGATTGGTATGCTCCTACACCTTCAAAAACAGAGTTTAAGTTAAGTGCATTACCAGCACTGTCTGTACCAGCTTTCATCGGTCCGCCACTTACAAAAATTGATGGAATATTCACGCGAAGTGTCGCCATCAACATTCCTGGTGTAATTTTGTCACAGTTTCCAATACAAACCATTCCATCAAACCAGTGTGCTGAAACAACTGTTTCTACAGAATCAGCAATGATTTCACGACTTGGTAACGAATATCTCATTCCGATATGTCCCATTGCGATACCATCATCAACACCAATTGTGTTCATTTCAAAAGGAACACCGCCAGCTTCACGGATTGCGTCTTTAACAATTTTACCGAACTCTTGTAAATGTACATGTCCTGGAACAATATCAATATATGAATTTACAACCGCAATAAACGGTTTGTCAAAATCGTCTTCTTTTACACCTGCAGCACGAAGTAAGCTTCTATGTGGAGCACGGTCAATTCCTTGTTTAATCATATTACTACGTTGTTCAGCCAAAATAAATCCCTCCAGTTAACAGTTACATTAAAATTCTTCAGAAAATTTTAATATTTCTTATTGTAACATTATTTCAAATATTATCATAGATGAAAGACGATATCTTTTCTAACAAAAATTAATATAGCTGAAACTCTCGAAGCTATATAAAAAAACAGTGTTTTCCAACAAAAATTAAACGATAATAGAGAATTTAATTATATTAAAATTGTTTTTGAATTTAACTATTAATCTTTTTGGTGAGGGGTTAATTATTAAGAGTAATGGAAAGTTTTTAAATCAACAATAGAAACTTGTTTATAGGAGTAATAAAATAAAAAGAGGTAGTGTTAAAAAAGAAATTCCCCAAGATAGTTTCTGGGGAATTTCCTAGTAAAGAGTAGTTTAAAACATACTTAGCTTATAATTTTTTGATAATAATTCTAACAATTTTATACCTGCAATACTGTTTCCTTTCTCATCTAAGGACGGACCAAAAATCCCAATACCAAATTTTCCGGGAACTGCCCCCATTATTCCACCTGAAACTCCACTTTTTGAAGGTATGCCAATTTTGATGGCAAATTCTCCAGAGGCATTATACATCCCACATGTAACCATAAACGTTTTACAAATTCGAGCGACATCTGGAGGCATTATTTGTTTGCCGCTAAGAGGATCAACTCCATCCAACGCAAAAACTAGTCCGATTCTCGCCAAATCTAATACGTTCATTTGAATAGCACACTGTTTTGTGTATAACTCCATTAATTGTTCAACATCTTCTTCAATAATATTATGTTGCTTTAAAAAATAGCATAAAGCCCGGTTCAAATGTGCTGTCTCAAATTCAGAGCGTGCTACTTCCTCACAATAGTTAATTGTTGAATCGTTTGTCAATTCGTGAATAAAGGATAAAAGACGTTGAAATCTCTCTTCAACAGAATTCCCCTTAATCAAATGAGTAACAACTAGTGCTCCTGCATTGATCATAGGATTTAAAGGTTTTGAAGGAGACATCGTTTCTAATTTTGCAATCGAATTGAAGGGGTCTCCTGTGGGCTCCATACCAACATGTTCAAATACATAATTAGAGCCTCTGTCTATCAAAACGAGGGCCAAGCAGATTACTTTTGAGATACTTTGTAGGGTAAAACGTTTTTCAATACATCCAGCTGAGATACATCGTCCGTCAGGATAATGTATGGCAATCGACAAATCATCTTGGTTAGCTTTTCCGAGTGCAGGAATATAGTCTGCAACTTTTCCGCTTTTTGCGCACTTTTTTGCTTTTGCTACTAATGTGTTTAATTCATCGCTTGATCGACAAGGCATTATCATCACCGATTATAGTATGTGCCTAAATAGTATGTTTCATTTCAAAATGATAATGATTAGGAGTAGGTGTAAAAAGGAATGATAGGTTTGTAGGTCCTAAATATACTTAATTAAATAATTTATCGAAATGGTCTTTAGTTGAATATACTTTAGGTAAAGCTAAAAATTCTTTGACGAAGGTGTAGCATCCATTTAAGTCTTTAAACAATAGAATTTTCAAGAGGTGGAAAAATGGTACTAAAAATATGTGAAGTGTGTGGCAAGATGGAAGAGCATACAGAAGAGAAATTTGATGTCTATGGTATATGTGAAGATTGTATAATCGATCGTGATCTAGAGAATTTTGTATAATGTTCTCATTGGAATTTTCTCTGTAGAATAAAGAGGAACCAACTAATAACTAGAAGAGCACCGTAAGCTAAGTTTAAGATCTAGGTGATCCTTTTTATTATCTTGAATAACATTTTAACCATACAAGATCATTGCCCGATGTTATGTAATAAAAAGGCGACCCATATGAGTCGCCTTTTTGTTTAAGAATTTATGAAGCAAGTGTTTTTGTTTCTTTACGCATTTCATCCTCTTCTGGTACACGAATGAATTTAACAATTACGGCACTAGCTAAATAAAGAGCTCCAAAGATCCAGACAACACCTTCAGCTCCGACGATACCGATAAATGCCCAAGCAATAGCTGGTGCAACAAATGAAGATAAACCTGCAGAAAAATTTAAAATCGACATAGCCGCTCCTTTGTCCTTACCTGCAACAGTTGGGACTAATGCACCAATTGGAACGTAACCAGCTAACAAACCGCCCCAAATAAATCCAACAATGCTAGTTACAACAATGTTTCCATTTGCGATAATTGGTGTGTAATATAGAAGGACTGTGAATATTGCACAACCAACTCCACCAAACCAGATGATTGTATTTTTCCAACCAAATTTGTCTCCAACAAAACCAAAAACTAAATTAAAAAGAATGTTCCCTAAGAAAATTGTTCCCCATAATTGTAACCAGACAGTTGTTTCAATTCCGTGTTCTGCCATATGCATCGGTAGAAACACTGGGAATCCATATGTTCCTAAACTATTGATAATTCTGACAACCCCTCCAGCAGCAACTCGAGGGTTCGACTTCACAATGGTAATTCCCTTTAAAAGCTCATTGAGTGTTTCTTTTTTGCTCGAAGTTTGTTTCTTATCAAATTTGTCTTTCGTAAGAACTAAAGCAAAAAACGCACCTAGACATACCCAGAAAATAGATGTCCATAATGTATTGATGTAACCAAATGATTTAATCGCATAACTTGAATACCAAGCGCCAAGTACCATCATTCCTGCACAATACGCAATCCAGAACCAACCCACAGCTGTACTTAATCTATTTTTAGGTGTACGGTAAATAACCCATGTTAAAAAAGAATAAGCAAAAAGAGGGTAGCCAAAACCTTTTATAAAATATGAAAATAGCATAACTGAATAATTCATTGATTCAAAACCAAATACGATAAACCCAGCTGTACCGATGATATAGAATAATAATCCCATCGACATTGTACGCTTAGCACCAAATGCTTCTAAACAAACACCCGAAAACCAAGAAGAAAGTGCTAAAGATATACCGTATACAGTAAATATTGATGCCGATTGCTGAACAGTCAAGCCGTTTTCAATTAAGAAAGGACTAAGCCAACCAGCTTCGAGGCCATCTCCCATCATAAAGAGCATGACGCCAAGAAAGCCAAAGCTTAATTTTTTAGGTATTCCAATTTTATCTAACATTCGTTTCTCTCCAAACCTTGTTTTTAGTAATGTAACTTTATTTGTTATAGGTTACATTCATTTTAGAAAAAAAATGTTGTGCTTTTTTCCACTCTTCATACATAACGTCATTGTGTTGAATATCAGGCTTAATTATATTGATTTCATCTGATAGTTTGTCAGTTAATCCTAATGTCTTGTTGCAAATAACAGTGGCACCAACAGCAGATGCTTGACTGTATCCTTGACGAATATATACGTCTTTTTGTAAGAGATTGGCTACAAATTTTGCTAAAGTTCTACTTTGAAAACCGCCGCCACATGCCCACACATATGGTAAATCGAAAGAACTTACTTCACATAATTGATCATAATGCCACCTGATTGTGCAAGCAATTTCCCATAAAGCAGAAGCGACAAAATGAGCGCGAGTTAAGTCATGTGCTAATGGAGTATTGAAAATAAATCCGCCTTTCTTTGAAGCATTCTTCTCATCAGTAAGATACATACCTAACGCTGATACACAATCAATGTTCTCGAGCTTACTCATTTCATCTTCCATTTGTTGATAACTTTCATTAGGATAGAAAATAGCTTTTAATTTTTGATAATTTAGTCCGGTAATCCCTGGATTCGTTTCAAGTAGCCATGTATTTTTTTGTGTATAAGCATTCGTCCAAGCTCTTTTTTCATGATCCACTCGATATTCATTTGTCATTTTGCAAATAGGGGTGGTTGTACCTGATACAATGACGACATCTCGATTTTCGGCAAATGTACTTTCAATTGCGAGTTGAGTATCTCCGCCACCGACAATAATCAAAACATCCTGCTTTAACCCTAACTCATTTGCGATTGTTGGTGTTATTTCACCAAGTATTGTGCCAGATGCTTTAATTTCTGGTAAAAACTTTCTAGAAATCCCAAATTGTTCACACATCACATCAGACCAATCTGTTTTTTGAACATCATATAGCAGTGATTCTGTTGCCTGGGATGGCTCATAGACTAAGACACCACTTAATTTATAAGTAATCCAGTCACTAATACTAGTAAATGTATCGATTTTATCCCATAACATAGGCTGTCGGTTCTTAAGGGCAACAAGCTTTAAAGCCGAAAACAATGCAGAAGGTAACCTACCAGTTGTTTTAAAGATAATTTCTGGATCTGGCAATGTGCGTTCCCATTCACGACCACGATTATCAATGTTTGGTAAGCCGATAAATGAGTTTCCATCCCGGTCCTGTAAGACAATCCCTTGGCGCTGACTTGTCGAGGTAATAGCCTTGATTGAAATATAAGGTGCACGAGTAATTACATTTTTCGCCAAAAAAATAAGTTGTTTCCAAAGTAAATCAGGTGAAAAGTAACGACTATCTGGATAAAGAGATTCGGTTTCATACTGAATATCCTCTCTTTCGACAGCTATAACCTCACCTGTAGTCGCAACAATTGCTACTCTAGCATTTCCTGTGCCAATATCAAATACTAAATAACCTTGTTTTAATGTCACTTTATTCACTTCTTTCTATGACTTTACATTTAGACTTTTTTGATTATAGATTGTCGGAACGTCAAGAGTACGTTTTATATACCACTTCGTTAACGCTTGATTCATAATCGATACGTGATGATCCTCAACCTCATAACTTGCACCAGCAAGGTGGGGGGTAGCTAAAACATTTGGCAATTTGATGATTTCATAATCACTTTTATCTGGTGGTTCATGATAAAATACATCTAAAATAGCCCCACGAATTTTACCTTCTTTTAAGACATGAACAAGTGCATCTCGCTTAACGACAACTGCTCTTGACGTATTTACTAAGATTGCTTCTTCCTTCATAAGTCCTAAATAATGTTCATCTATCATTCCGATTGTTTCTTCGGTACGAGGTAGGTGAATAGATACGACATCACTAGTTGAAAAAACCTCATCCAAGGATACACGAGTATGGTTGGGATTTTGGCTTTCAACATATGGATCATAGTATTGAATGCTGCATTGAAAACTTTCAAGAACAGAAGCAATTCTCTGACCAACGGCACCGAATCCTACCATTCCAATAGTTTTTCCTGTAATCTCATTTCCTTTGAACTTTAAATATGCTTGCAAGTAGTCTCCATCCCATTTTTCCTGCTTCAACCATTCAGAGGAGGCGATTGTATGTCTATAGAAAGTAATGAGATTGCCAATGAACAATTCAGCAACTGCTTGTGCATTTCGAGCGGGGGTATAAAATACCGGAATTCCTCTTTTGGTTGCAGCTTCAACATCAACATTGGAAGGCATGCCACGACACACACCAACAAATTTCAATTCAGGTACTTCTGCAAATACATTTTCAGTCACTTTATCTAACTCAGCTATTAATCCCTCGGCCTTTGATTCTTTTAATAGAGCGATTAACTCAGCTTCGTTATAGGCTCTACCATTCTCTTTCCAACAGCGATAGGTACAATCGCCAAAAAGTTCCTTTAATTTGACTAGACCTTCGTCGTTATACGGTGCTGTTACTAAGACATTCATTTTCTTCATCTCCTCTTTTTGCTTTGAAAACAACCCTTTAATTCAAAAAAATAAAAAAATCTCTTCCCAAAATGTTGGAAAGAGATGGTTATTTATTATCGTTCTCACAATAAACTATAAGGGCAGCTCTTTCTATCTTTCAAGCAATGCTTGCTGGAATTGGCACATTATGTTGCCGAGGTTTCGACGGGCCAGTCCCTCCACCTCTCTTAATAGAAATAACAAAATATTTAATTGATTAAATTGTTTATATATTTAGACAATGTATTAAATATTAAATAAAAATTATAGGTAAGTCAATCTATTTTCTAAACTTTCTAAAGATTGGTTCGATATGTTATAATTTATAAAGCAATTTTTTCATGAAAGGATACTAGTTATGCAGGAATATATAAATATAGAAGATGGTGTTGTGCCTTCAGTTTGTTCACTTGACTGTCCAGATCAGTGCGGATTACTGATACACAAAAAAGAAGGAAAAATCGTTAAAATCGAAGGTGATCCTGAACATCCTGTTACGAAAGGGAATATTTGCAATAAAGTGCGGAACATGGGTGAACGCATCTATGATCAAAAGAGAATTAAAACACCTTTGAAACGTATTGGCGAAAAGGGAGAGGGCAAATTTCACCCAATTAGCTGGCAAGAGGCAATCGAAACGATTACAAATCATTGGAAAAAACTAATCTCAAATGAAGGATCAGAATCAATTCTTCCATACAGTTTTTACGGCAATATGGGAAATATTAATGCAGAAGGAATGGATCGCCGCTTCTTTCATCGTTTAGGGTCAAGTCAACTTGACCGGTCTATTTGTTCAGTTGCTGGTTCGAAAGGTTATAGCTACACAATGGGGGGAAGTTACGGCACTGATCCAGAGGAAATGACGGAAACTAAGCTATTTATAATGTGGGGAATAAACGCTGTTAGTACAAATATGCACCAAATGACGATCGCACAAAGGGCTAAAAAAAATGGCGCAAAAATTGTTGTCATAGATGTCCATAAAAATCAAACTGGAAGAATGGCAGATTGGTTTATTCCGATTCTCCCTGGTACGGATGGAGCGCTCGCATTAGGGATTATGCATGTTTTATATAAAGAAAAGCTTGTTAATCGATCATTTTTAAAAGAGTATACAGTTGGTTATGAAGAACTAGAAGAACATGTTAAGAACTATGATCCACAAATGGTTTCAGATATTACAGGAGTTTCTGTAGAAGACATTTATACGTTAGCTCGGATGTACGGAGAGACCTCTCCTTCGATGATAAGAATTGGAAATGGACTTCAGCATCATGATAATGGTGGAATGATTGTTAGGACAATTGCGTGTTTACCTGCACTAACAGGACAGTGGGCTCTGAAGGGTGGGGGAGCTCTGAAATCAAACTCTGCCTATTTAGCCCATAATACAAAAGCGCTGCAACGACCAGATCTTATGAAAAAGCAAACTCGAACAATAAATATGAACCAATTAGGTAAAGCGTTACTTGAAACAGAAGAGCCCATTCGCTCATTGTTCATATATGGAAGCAACCCAGCTGTTGTGACTCCAGATGCTAATAAGGTACGTGAGGGTCTTGCTCGTGAAGATTTATTCACTGTCGTTCATGACTTGTTTTTAACGGAAACAGCTATGTTTGCAGACATTGTTTTACCTGCTACTTCAGCTTTTGAAAATACTGATTTTTATACGTCTTACTGGCATAACTATATCCATCTGCAGGAACCTGTCATTTCATCATTTGGAGAAAGTAAATCTAATACAGAGGTATTCAGACTTCTTGCTCATGCAATGGGATACGATGAACAAGCATTTAAGGATTCAGATGAAGAATTAATTCAACAAGCTCTAAGCAATTTATCGAACCCTTATTTACCAGACAAATGCCATGAAAAATTAAAAATAGATCGCTATCTGAAAGCAAGTACAAGTGATTTATTGAAAAATTTAAACACACCAAGTGGTAAGATTGAGTTGTTTTCTAAAAAAATGGAATTAGATGGTTACCCCGGACTCCCAACCTATATTCCTTTATTAGAAGAGACAGATTTTCCTTTTCAATATGTACCTGGACCAAATCATAATTTTTTAAATTCAACCTTTTCAAATAATGAGAAACATATCAAACTTGAAAAAGCACCAAAATTATTTATGAATCAACATGATGCGGATAAACGAGGTATTGAAGATGGAACAGTTGTCCGAATTTGGAATGATCGTGGAGAATGTGAGCTCTCAGTTTCTGTAGGCAATCAAGTTTTACCAGGAGTAGTCGTAAGTCAAGGCCTTTGGTCAGACCTCACGGGTAAAAAACATTTGGTCAATTCCTTAACTCCAGATCGAGTTTCCGATATGGGCGGGGGTGCTACATTTTTTTCAGGCCGGGTAAATGTAGAAGTAATTAATCAGAAGGAAATGGTTTAAAACCTGTTTTTTCTATATATTACCGTTTTTTTCATAAAGAATGTCTTTAGTTGGCTAACTCTAACAAGTGGTCAACTAAAGACATTATAACAATAACTTTTCCAAGTCTTAATTCAAACTGATTTACGTTCGTCAAAAGGAAAATCTTTATTTAGAGAACGGATTGATAACGGGTCAAAGAAGTTTGCGATTTCTCGTTCTGCACTTAAAAGAGAATCAGAGCCATGAATCACATTTTCCGCTTTGGAACATGCAAAATCACCACGAATTGTACCAGGTAGTGCTTCTAAAGGACTTGTTTTTCCAATCATGCTTCGAGAAACTTCAATAATATTTTCGCCTTCCCAAACCATTGCAAAAACAGAGTCTGATGTAATAAATTCTACCAACTCACCAAAAAATGGTTTATCTTGAAGCTCCATATAATGATATTCAGCTTTTTCACGACTAATAGTCATAAGTTCTGCATTTAACAATGTGAACCCCTTTTGCTCAAAACGTTTAATAATTTCACCAATTAATCCTCGCTTTACACCATCAGGCTTCACCATAATAAACGTACGCTGTATCGGCATAATCATCACCTGTTAATAATGAAATAAATTAGTATACTAGTGTAGTTTTTAAATCTTATAGTATACATTATGTCAATTTTTCTCATTTATATAACAGGTTGCTAGAAAAAAGTAGTTATGCTTAAATTGATTCAATAAGTGTATGAGTAAGTGGAGAGGGGATAATCGTAAAATAGTATTAAACTAGAGGATAGTTTAAATTGCAGAAAAAGGCTATTCATATTACATGAAAAATTAAAAGCTAGGAGGACATGTCCTCCTAGCTTACTTAAGATTTCTAATTATATCCGTTGAAAAAATAAACAAATTCTTAGAGAAATTAAATAATTCCTTGAGCAATCATAGCATCTGCGACTTTAACAAAACCAGCAATATTAGCACCAACGACAAGATTTCCAGGTGCACCATACTCTTGAGCTGCTTTCATGCTTTCGTTGTAAATGTTTTTCATGATATCATGTAATTTGGCGTCGACTTCCTCAAACGTCCAAGCTAATCTTGCACTGTTCTGAGCCATTTCTAATGCTGAAACTGAAACGCCACCTGCATTTGCTGCTTTTGCTGGTGCAAATAAAACCTTATTTTTCAAGAAAATCTCGACTGCTTCTAGTGTAGAAGGCATGTTTGCACCTTCACCGATCGCTTTCACACCATTAGAAACTAATAGCTCAGCTGAATGTGCATCTATTTCATTTTGTGTTGCACAAGGTAGGGCGATATCACATGGAATCGTCCAGATCCCCGAACATCCTTCAACATAATGCGCTTCTGGATGTTCGTTTACATATTCACTTATTCTTTTGTTTTCTACTTCTTTCAAGCGTTTTACTGTTGAAAGGTCTATGCCATTCTTGTCATATACATAACCAGTTGAGTCACTACATGCTAATACCTTAGCACCTAATTGCATCGCTTTTTCAATAGCATAAATGGAAACATTACCTGAACCTGATACAACTACCGTACTTCCTTTGAAGCTTAAGTTTTGATCCTTTAACATTTCTTCTACAAAGTAGACTGTTCCATATCCAGTTGCTTCTGTTCGTGCTAAGCTTCCGCCGTAACCAAGGCCTTTACCTGTTAATACGCCAGCTTCGAAGCCGCCACGCATTTTTTTATATTGTCCAAACATATAGCCAATTTCTCTAGCTCCTACACCGATATCACCAGCTGGAACATCGATATCAGGACCGATATACTTGCTAAGTTCAGACATGAAGCTTTGTGTAAAGCGCATGATTTCCGCATCTGATTTTCCCTTAGGATCAAAATCAGCTCCGCCTTTTCCGCCGCCAATTGGTTGACCAGTTAAAGAGTTTTTATAAATTTGCTCAAAGCCTAAAAATTTAATAATACTTGCATTTACGGAAGGGTGAAATCTTAAACCGCCCTTATATGGACCGATAGCACTGTTAAATTGGACACGGAATCCTCGGTTAACCTGCACATTTCCTTGATCATCAACCCATGGAACTCTAAATGAGATGACTCTTTCAGGCTCAACAATTCTTTCAAGAATAGCTTGCTTGATGTAGTGAGGATTTTTAGCGAGAACAGGAACTAAAGAATCAAAAACTTCTTTAACCGCTTGATGAAACTCACTTTCATGTGGATTACGCTTTTTTACAGTTGAGTAAACTTGTTCGACATACTCTTTCACATTATCTGTAAATGATTGTTCTATTTTTTCGATTGTTTTCATCCTTCTCATTCTCCTATATGTCAATATAAAATAAAATGATCATATTGACTGAAATATTTTAATTTTTATTAGATTTACTGTTAAGCTGTATTTTATAATCAAATAATAATCCAATCAATATTAAGAAACGATAAAGTTAATGCGTTTAACGCATGAATTAAATTTGGGGGAACAACTGTGGAAATTAGACAAATAAGATATTTTATGGAAGTTGCAATGCGAGAACATGTAACAGAAGCAGCAGACGCTCTGCATGTGGCACAATCCTCTGTGAGTAGACAGATATTTAATTTAGAAAGCGAATTAGGCGTTGACCTGTTTATTAGAGAAGGAAGAAGAGTAAAATTAACTCCAATTGGAAAAGTATTCTTAGAGCGGATGAAACATGCAATGAATGTTATTGATGATGCGACACGTGAAGTAGAAGAGTATTTAGATCCAGAAAAAGGGACGATTCGAATAGCTTTTCCGATTAGTTTGGCAGCACATACGTTACCAACTGTGATTTATGCTTTTCGTATGCACTATCCAGAAGCGAAATTTAAACTGAAGCAAGCTCTGTACCAAGACTTAATAGATGGAGTGGTGAAAGGGGATTTTAACCTTGCATTAATTGGTCCATTGCCAATGGATGAGAAGAAGATTAAACGGAAAATATTATTCACGGAAAATATTGTTGCTCTTTTGCCAATTCATCATCCACTTGCAAACAGGTCGACTATAAAGTTGCGCGAACTTAAGGATGACCCTTTTTGTTTACTCCAAAACGGCACTGTTTTTCGTGAAATCGTTATTAATGCATGTGCCGAACTAGGCTTCTCACCACATGTTGCTTTTGAAGGGGACGATATTGATGCGTTAAAAGGATTAGTCTCTGCGGGACTTGGGGTAGCACTAATGCCAGAAGTCACTTTAGTTGATAACATTCCACGCTCAACCGTAAAAATTCCATTGATCGAACCAAATGTAACGAGAAGTGTGGGAGTCATCACTCCTAAACAACGTGTATTACTTCCTACAGAAGAATTATTTTACAATTTTGTACAAGAATTTTTTGCTAGATTAGATCATTTTAAAAATTAATTCATTATTTTAGAATAATTAATTTATTTTTTGGATTCCTTCAAGGCTTTTTGAAGTATTCCATAGATGGTCTGGAGAATTTATGATGAAATTCGAACCTAATAGCAAATAGGAGAATGGGTAGAAAAATAGAAGCTATTTACTATCCTCTATGAACAAGAAATATTTTTTAGAATTCTCAAAATAAATCTTGTTAATAGGAATAAATAACTAGTAATATAATGTATATACTACTATTGACGGAGGTGAATTTACATGGAAAGTAAACCACTACATTATGATGGAAGTATTCAAAACGTTGATGTAATTGAAAGTGAAGTAAGAGAAGCATTTGAATTAACTGATGAAACGAGAAAAAATATAAGTGGGAATCCTTATATTAGTAACTAAATGAATTAATACTACATAAAAAGGGATGATACTTTAACTAGTACATCCTTTTTTTATATGCAGTTATGCTTGTTTGAATTCTTAATATAAATTTAGCTCGAATTAAATATATGTTAAGTGAAGATAAAGTATATATTCTAATTTAACTACACAAAATAGGATGAACAATCTTAGAAAGAAAGGGAGTACGAAATGACAAAAATATTGTACATAACAGCTCATCCCCATGATGATACTCAGTCTTACAGTATGGCTGTAGGAAAAGCTTTTATCGATGCTTACAAAGAAGCAAACCCAAACGATGAGATTGTGAATGTTGATCTCTATAAAGAAAATATCCCTCAAATTGATGTCGATGTTTTTAGTGGTTGGGGTAAACTTCAATCTGGAAAGGGATTTGAAGAGCTTTCACCAGATGAGAAAGCAAAAGTTAGTAGACTCTCAGAACTATGTGAACAATTTATTTCAGCTGATAAATATGTTTTTGTAACACCATTGTGGAATTTTTCTTTTCCACCAGTAATGAAAGCGTATATAGATTCAGTATCGGTGGCTGGCAAAACATTTAAATATACAGACCAAGGACCAGTTGGTCTTTTAACTGATAAAAAGGCTTTACATATACAGGCTCGTGGAGGAATTTATTCAGAAGGACCTGCAGCTCAAATGGAAATGGGTCACCGCTATTTAAATATTATCATGCAATTCTACGGAGTACCTTCATTTGAAGGCTTATTTGTTGAAGGTCATGCTGCAATGCCTGACAAAGCAGAAGAAATTAAAGCAAACGCAATTGCACGAGCTAAAGATATTGCTCATACTTTTTAAGAATGACTAACGGAGCCAACAATTGTTGGCTTTATTTATTGATGTTATTGATGGAGATCATATCCAGAAGATTTTCATTATTAGAAATCCAGATAAATTAAAGCATTTAAGGGAATAGGCCATAACCTCTAAAATCAACTTAATTCTTGTATAAAAGTTATTATCCCGATTATTTCTGAAGCATAATAATTATTGGCATTATAAGAGTTTTATAAGTACATTCGTGAAATAGTAATGGTGAACAATATTTAGAGTTAAGGAGTTGTTTAAGAAATGGGTGCAGTGGAACGGAATGGCTATAGGTTTGAGCCCGAGTATAGTGTCATTAACCAAAAAGGAGCTATTCATGTATATAACAAAGGAGAATTTCTAGAAGAAATAAAATTCACCTTTTCGGGAGAATTTCCTCAGCTTGAGCAAATTGAACAGCTAATTGATACCTACTGTGATCAACGGGAGATATAAATTTAGGTTAAAACTTTTTTGTAAATATTATCTATATGTACTAGAGTTAATCGAAGGAGATGTGTCTTCTTCGATTACACGGATTAGGATGAAAAACAAAGTAAACAGGAAATATAATAAGAGAAACACATATTTTATACGCTTACAATAAAAATGTTTTCGCTAACATGAATGTTTTTTCCGTTTTCAATGACTTTGTATTTTTTAGGTAACACATACATAATGAAAGGAAAAGCTGAAGAGGGACGGATAAACATGAAAAAAATGATTGAATTCATCTCAAACGGAATGAAACAATATGGCAAATCAATGGATAGTTATGGAACAGCCCTTATAAAAGTAAAAACGAGATCTTAAAGAATGCATTGTGTATCAAAGAACTACACAGCAAATTCAACTAAGAAATCATCTTGCTTACACTCATAAAACACATACTCTAAACATGAAAAGCAGTCTAAATCTAAATTTAGACTGTTTTTTTCTTCGTTCAGGAAATTAAAATTCTTGAACTGTGGATAAGCGCACGACATCCAGCGCCTAGCCCTCTAGGGTCTAGCTAATTTAGATTTGAAGGCAAAGAACGCCTTCTATTCTAAATTAGCTTAATTGCCTGAGACTGATCAAGGCGTCCTGAGCTTTTGTTCATATAAACATATCTTCTGATCAATTAATATGGGCAAGATTGATTAAAAACGGAATCAGCAAGCTGCCCCAAGCCATCGTAATCCATGCAGCAAAGATCATCGCAAGCGTGGAAAATGTCGCTTCTTGCTCACCGTATTCCATTGCTTTTGATGTACCAACTCCATGTGCACTCATACCTAAAGCTAAGCCTTTTGCAATTGGTGATTTTATCGATAACCATTTAATTTCAAACGGGCCAATTATCCCACCTATAATTCCAGTTAGGATAACAAAAATTGTTGTTAACGTTGGTAGACCACCGATTTCTTTTGACACTTCAATCGCAATCGGGGTAGTAATAGATCTGGGTATGATACTAATAATAAATTCAGAATTTAAGTTAAGCAACATTGACAAAGCGAAGGTTGAGAAGATCGCAACTAATGTCCCTACAGTTACACTTAAAACAATATTTCCGATATATTTTTTCACTAAGTGGAAATGTTTATAAATCGGGATGGCGAAAGCTACTGTTGCAGGTCCTAACATATGTGTTATCCACTTAGATCCTTGTGCATAATGATTAGCAGGTATATGAAATAAGTAGATTAAAATGATTATGAAAATAGGACAAATTAATAATGGGTGGAAAAGTGGAAAAGTCCATTTTTTATAACTGAATTTTGTAAGCTTGTAAATGATAAATGTGATAACCGTAAATAAAAGAATACTCATCCTGATACACGACTTTTTCTCTTATGAATAAAATCAGATGTATATGCAGTCGCAGCCATAACAATAAAGGTACTTAAGCCAATTAATACCACTGTTTCAATTCCTTGCCAACTTAATATCTCATCATAATTAACAATTCCTACTGCAGATGGAATGAAAAAAAGGAGCAATTCTGCTAATAACCAGTTGCCGCCTTTTTCAATCCATTCGAGTTTCACAATTTTAAAAAACAATGCTCCTAAAAGGAAAACCAATCCAATCATTGAGGCAGGGAGAGGGATTGAAATGAATGACTTCACAGTCGCACCAATAAAAAGAAACAAATGGATAAATAAAATTTGTAAAATAATTGTGATCATTTTCATATAAAAAATCCTTCCTTTACTGAGGAAGGAGCATAGTAAAAGCTCCTTAATAACCAGTTTGTTTTGGTTGATAAAGACATATTACTATGCTTTTTGTTATTCGTATAATACATAATTTTTATCGCCTGCATAACTTTTAGTTATAATGAAGCTCAAAGGAAAAATTCAATAAATGTTCTTGCTGCATAAGAAATATACTTATTTTTCTTTGTAATAACAGCTAAATTCCATGGTGTAACAGGTTCCAAATTCATAATTTTAACTTGCTTGTTCTCAACTCGATTACAAATGGATTCAGGTAAGATCGTTACCCCTAGATTTGCACCAACCATTTCAGACATAAAATCCCATTGCGAACTTTTAAATAATATTTTAGGCTCAAATCCTTCAGCAATGAATTTTTTCCACATAATATCATGTAGTGCAAAGTCCTCATGATAGAAAATAAATTCTTCATTCTTTAATTCATGTAAGTAGATGACATCACGGTTTGCTAGACTATGGTTAAAGTGGATTAATAATTTCATTTCATCCTCGACAATCGGATAGATGTTAAATTCATTTTCATCAACTGGAAGTACAGCCACCCCAAGCTCGAATTCACTCTCCTCTACACCTTTAACAACCTTAGCCGCTCCATATTCTGTAATATTAATTGAGATATTTGGATATTTTTTATGAAATTCCGCCATGACACTTGGAAAGTAAAGACTCCCAATAATTGGAGGTAATCCAATGCTAATCGAACCTCTTTTTAAACTAGTCAAATCATTTAACGTAATCGACATTTCATCGATTTGTGATAACACTTTTTGAGCATATTCCATCACAATGAAACCACCATCTGTTAACTCACTCGTTTTATTAGTACGGATAATGAGTGTCATATCTAATTCTTCTTCAAGACTTTTGATCATTTTACTTAATGCTGGTTGTGAGATATGTAATGCTTCAGACGCTTTAGTGATGCTTTTATGTTTAGCAACCTCAAGAAAATAGGTTAATTGCCGTAGCTCCAAGGAATGCACCTCCATATTTTATTATTTCAAAGGCTCTTTTCTAAGAGATTGTTGTTTTTGAACAAAACTGATTAGGTTGATTGGTACGGATATGCGAGACTCCTGTGGGAGTAGCGGGACAGATGAGACCCAGCAGGCGCTTCGCGCTGAGGAGGCTCATCGCCCGCCCCACGGAAAGCGAGCATCCTGGAGCGCCAATCAACCAACCCAATACTATTTTAAAAGCAACAAAGTTTGCGAAAACAGCCATTTCAAAAGAGACATGGTCCATCCTATTATAAAATAATTTCTTCAAATGACAATTTGATTATGGTGAGTCTATCAGAAATATGTGAGTTGAGCATAAACTTTTTATCATTCCCCACAAGCGAATAAGCAGTTTTATATGAAAGTGAAAAAGTTGAAATGAGAAAGAATAACACGACTTGAAATAGAACTACTAAAAGGAGTAGAAGACATCGAAGACAGGAATATGGTACTATGAATACAGTTTTAATAACAAATTAATGTAATACAACAATCAGTTTATTTATCATAGTGTAGGAGTTAGTAAAGTGAAGTATTCAGGAAGAATTTGGTCTCTAAGTATTTTGTTTATTTCCGGAATGGTTTTTAAAATCATTTCATATGTAAAATTTGGTTTTATTCCTTTATCTGAATGGTTGATAAATGCTATTTTTATCGTCCCTGTATGGTGGGTAGGATTACAGGTTGACAAATCGCGCTATTACGCTAAGGAACTAAAGGAAAAAGAGCAAGAATTGAACCAGCTTTTTAATAGTGTGGATGCAGTTATTTTCTCATATGACCTTCGTTCAAATCAGTTGATAGTTTCTTCAAAAGTGAAGGAATTATATGGTTTTTCATCAGATGAATTTGAACATAATTTCCAATTATGGAAAGAGGTTGTTTATCATGAGGATCTTGAACAAGTCCTTGAGTTTGAACAAGCGTTATTAGCAGGAAATGGTGGGATGAGCGAATATCGAATTTTACTTCCAAATGGTGAAGTGAAATGGATTCAAAAACGTATTACACCTATTTTTGATTCAAAAAGGAAGCTCATAAAACTAAATGGAATCGATATCGATATTAATGAACGAAAAAAAATAGGGGAATTACTTCATCATACCCAAGAACAAAATCGTAAACTACTTGTAAAGCGTTTAGAAGAAACCGAACAACGATATAAATCTTTATTTGAACATAATTCTGAAGCAATTTTTACATTTTGTCTAGGACGACATTTAATCGATGCAAATAAAGCCGCTGAAAATTTACTAGGTTATAGTTTGGAAGAACTCAAACATATGGATTGGGAGTCAATCATTGTACCAGAAGACTTCGATAAGTATATGGGGCATTTTAATAGTGTAAATCGAATTGAAACGAGGGAAATGAACTTATCACTGATCAACAAAGATGGGAGTATACGAATCGTTCAGATGAAAATGATTCCTATCATTACAGATAATGAATTTAACGGGATATTTGAAATTGTTAAAGATGTTACTGAATCAAAGTTAGCTGAGGAAATGATCAGAAGATCTGATAAGCTATCAGCAGTTGGTCAGCTTGCTGCAGGAGTTGCCCATGAAATCAGAAATCCTTTAACGACGCTTAGAGGTTTTATCCAATTTTTAAAACAAGATATTGATAAAAACTATATTGAGATCATGTTAACCGAATTAGATCGTATAAACATGATTGTTAGTGAATTTCTTATTCTTTCTAAGCCTCAAGGTATAAACTATCAATTAATCGATATAAAGCTCATCGTACAAACGATTGTTTCGTTGCTGGACACCCAAGCAAAAATCAGCAATGTCCAGATTTTATCAGATATAGATGTAGATCATTCGCTCATAACTGGTGAACCGAATCAATTAAAGCAAGTGATTATTAATCTCTTAAAAAATTCAATTGAAGCAATGCCAAATGGAGGAGAAATAACGGTGAACCTTAAGCAAACAGATCCTAATGCTTTGAGTATCGTTATTCAAGATCAAGGTATCGGTATACCTGCAGATCTAATTCCTAAACTAGGGGAACCCTTTTTCACAACAAAAGAGGAAGGTACAGGACTTGGATTAATGGTATGCTATAAAATCATTGAAAATCATAGGGGCGCGATTAATATTTCAAGTGAACCAAATAAAGGGACATCTGTTGAAGTATCTTTACCTATTAATTTTAGATAATGAAAAAGTTTAACAAATGGCTTTGTATTTAATTGAAAAAGAAGAGGATTCAAAATACAAGAAAAAGTATGCAACTGTTTGGAAAAAGGCTTGAAGAAATCCTGAGTTACAGGAACGTAATAATTAAAATCGGATGACTTCACGGAAAAATAGAGTTATCATATCTCAATGATAGGTTACGAAAAAATACTTCCTATCTAAACCATTTTTTCGTTACAACAAGGAGGCACATAACATGACAATGAAAAAAGCATTAACAATTGCTGGATCTGATACGAGTGGTGGTGCAGGAATACAAGCAGATTTAAAAACATTTCAAGAGCTTGGCGTATACGGGATGACTTCATTAACTGTCATTGCGACTATGGATCCGAAAAATCACTGGCATCATAGTGTATTTCCAATTACAATAGATGCACTAGAGGCTCAACTAGATACAGCCCTTTCAGTGGGAATTGATGCAGTGAAAACAGGTATGCTTGGTACAGTTGAAACGATTGAAACAGCAGCAAAGAGAATCAAAGAAGCTGGGCTAAATAACGTAGTCATCGATCCTGTTATGGTCTGTAAAGGAGAAGACGAGGTTCTAAATCCAGAAACAGCTGATGCATTACGAGAAGTAATGGTGCCACTCGCAACAGTTGTAACACCTAATCTGTTCGAAGCGAGTCAGCTAGCAAAAACAGGTCCAATCAGAACGATTGATGATATGAAAAATGCTGCAGTTAAAATAAATGAACTTGGTGCCAAATATGTGTTGATCAAAGGCGGCAGCAAATTACAGCACGAAAAAGCAGTTGATTTGTTATTTGATGGCAAGGAATTTAAGCTATATGAAAATGAACGAATCGACACGACTTATATTCATGGGGCAGGCTGTACATATTCTGCAGCGATTACAGCAGAGCTAGCAAAAGGAAAATCGGTATTAGAAGCAATTGATGTAGCAAAAGCGTTTATTACAGACGCGATTCGTCATGGCTGGAAGCTAAATGAATATGTTGGCCCTACAATGCATGGTGCCTACCGTTTGTATGGCGCAGGTCGTTTGGAATCAGAGCAGTTTGCAAAGTAAAAAGTTAGTTGAATAAAGTTGAAGCCTTAGTTCTTGTTCCAGGGACAAGGCTTTTTTAGTTGGAAATCTATTTTCTAAGGGTAACATCTATAGCATATTTCCTTTTTGGAGCAAATACACTTCTAAGTAGTTCATGCAATATACCAAAATTCAATATTCAAACAACAAATAAACCACTAACGAGATAAAGAACGATTGCAATAACCCCACCTATGGCGGAAATTTTCAGTTTATAGCGGGCATAATCAACAATAGACAAATCAAGAATCGATGCAGTTGTAATGGTCGTATCACCCAATGGTGAAGTTAATGCACCAAATGCGCCACTTGCAAAAACTGCACCAACAGTTAACGGGACTGAAGCACCAGTTGAAACAGCTAATGTCAATCCTAATGGCATAAATAATCCCCATGTTCCCCATGATGATCCAATAAAGTAACCGACAATTGAACCAATCAGAAAAATCGTTGCAGGTGTCATAAAAGCTGGTAAAAATGATCCTAAGGTTGAACTAATGAAATCTGAAAACCCTAGATCCTCAGCAGAAAGTGTTAGTGCCCAAATCAAAACGAGCAGACTAATGGCCTCCATCATTTGATTACCACCATCATAAAAATGATATAAAATTTCGTGTAATTGCTGTCTGCGTACAATGTAAAAAATAAACGTAATGATTAGTGTGATAAAAACGGCTAACAACATGACAAATGTTGCGTCTGCCATTGAAAGAGCTTCAAAAAGGGTTTTCGCTCCTTTAGCCATTCCATCCTGCCATAAAAGAAATAATGATAATCCTAGGAGTAAAAAGACAGGGATAATCAAATTCCACGGTTGTGCTTTAACCAGCGATAATTCTCTCTTAATTCCAACTCGGTGAAATTCGTGCTCATCTTCATCTACTTTAACGTTGCTTTTGGTGGAATCATTTGTTTTTTTAGTAGGATTCCAGAATGTTTGAAGGATTCCAATAACCAACATTACAATTGCAAAAAAGTTAAACAAAATGCTAAGTAAGAAGACTCGGTATGGCGACATTTCTAGTTGAAGCTCTTGAATGCCAGCTCCGACTAAAGATACCATAAATCCGACAAATGCCGTAGCAACTGGCAAGAGGACGATAACGGACTCGGTTGAAATATCCATTATCAGACCTACCTTTTGCTTTGATAGGTTCATTTTTTTGATCAAAGATTTGACGACAGGACCAATCATCATGATTCGAAACATTGGCATCATAAACGTAAAAGGGAGTGTAAGCCAAATTAGTTTCAACAATCCGCGCTCCGTCTTTATTCTAGTGCCAACCCATTCCGAAATCCCCTTAATGCCACCTGATATATTCATCATTCCTACAAGTCCGCCAAATAAATATAGAAACCCGATAATTTTAATATTTGTTTCTTCAGACAATGTAGTAACGATATATAAAACAGATTGTTGCGACCCCGCCAAAAAATCAGATTTAACAATCATCGAACCAACAAGAAGTCCAACTACAAGACCTGGTAAAATATTTTTTAGCCATATAGACATTGATATGACTATAAGAAATGGTAACAGAGAAAGCCAAGTATGTTCCAAAGTCTGTTCCTCCTAACTCTGTTACAATTTTTCCCGTTATTTGGTTTATTCATTCAATGAACTTAATTATGAATGGTTAGAATTGGATAAAAAAAGCTTGAAAAAATAAATTGTTGTCAGCAAGACACAGTATTAAAAAATAGTCTCTGAGAATGAAATGAGTCAACAGGAGAAAGTAATAATGAAGTCATAGAAATGAACTTATTAGAGGGCAGAAAAAAAACATTTTAAAGGAATAAGATCACCACATCTCTAAAGTGCGGTGATCTTATTTAATACATTGCCGAGCTGTTATTAATCTATGAATCTTTTATCCTTTTATTGTTTGATAAGGATCGATCGTCTGAATTGTACCATCTTCGTTATATGTTAATTCGGTATATTTCACACTACGCTTGTGGTTAACGCCACCTGATAAAGAGCAATCATGATAAAATAAATACCATTTATCCTCAAATTTAACAATGGAGTGATGAGTAGTCCAACCTTCTACAGGAGTTAGGATTTTTCCTTTGTACACATAAGGACCTTGTGGATTTTCGCTTATGGCATAAACAATACAATGTGTAGTTCCTGTTGAATAGGATAAATAATAATAGCCATTATATTTATGAACCCATGGACCTTCGAAAAATCTTCTGTCTTCATCACCAGCAAGGATTGGCTTACCATCTTCGTCAACAATTTTGATCTCTTGGGGTTTTCCTTTAAAACTTAGCATGTCATCACTTAATTCAGCTATTATCGGTCCTAAAGCAGGTTCTGATTCAGCAGGACCAACTGCATTTGGATCAAAGGTACCTGTTTGCCATTTTTCTAATTGTCCGCCCCAGAGACCACCAAAATAAACATATGCCTTATTGTTATCATCTACTAAAACAGCGGGATCAATACTAAAACTACCAGGTATGTAATTTTCTTGAGGTGTGAAAGGTCCAGCTGGGCTTGAACTTGTCGCTACACCTATTCTGAAAATATCATTTTGATCCTTTGCTGGGAAAAATAAATAATACGTGTTGTTTTTATAAGCTGCGTCTGGTGCCCACAATTGTTTTTTTGCCCAAGGAATATCTTTAAGGTGAAGTACTTCTCCGTGATCAACACATGCTGATTCAATATTATCCATGGATAGGACATGATAATCTTCCATAGCATATTGGTCACCATTATCATTAGATGGACCATCATGGTCAAGATCATGTGAAGGATAAATGTAGAGTTTACCTTCAAATACATGTGCAGAAGGATCAGCAGTATAAATGTGTTCAACTAAAGGATGATTAGGTTTTGTGTGTTTTTCCATGTTCTGTTCTCCTTATCTAGTAAAAACTGTAATAGTAAGCGCTTTATTCTATTATATCAATGTTAATCTATCATTCAATTTAAATTTGAATATAATTCTTAATTTTCTAGTCAAAAGCATAGCTAGTGAATAGTTTAAGGATTTTGAAGCTCCTAAGGGAAGAAGAGAGCAATCGTTAGTCAACGACTATTTCTTGTTGTAATATAAACTAGACGAAAACATGAAGTAGGAGTGGTTTTAGTGGAGATAGGTGTGAGTACTTTTGTAGAGACAACACCAGATGTACAAACTGGTGAAGTGATAAGTCATGCACAACGAATACGTGAAGTTGTCGAGGAAATTGTTTTAGCAGATCGAGTAGGACTAGATGTTTTTGGTGTAGGGGAACACCATCGCGAGGATTTTGCAGCATCTTCTCCTGCGGTCATCCTTTCTGCGGCCGCGTCACAGACGAAACGAATCCGTCTGACAAGCGCCGTTACGGTGCTTTCTTCTGCCGATCCAGTGCGTGTGTTTCAAGATTTTGCTACACTTGATGCGATATCGAATGGTCGTGCAGAGATAATGGCGGGCCGAGGTTCCTTTATTGAATCGTTTCCTCTTTTCGGGTATGAGTTGAAGGATTATGATGAGTTGTTTGAAGAGAATCTTGAGTTATTATTAAAAATAAGAGAATCTGAGAAGGTAACCTGGAGAGGTGGGCACCGACCGGCTATTAATAATCTTGGTGTGTACCCACGTCCAGTACAAAATCCTCTACCTATTTGGATTGGCAGTGGTGGTAATCAAGAATCCGTCATCCGCGCAGGCCTCCTAGGTCTTCCTCTGGTGTTAGCAATTATTGGCGGTAGTCCTATACAATTCGAGCCGCTCGTGCAGCTTTATAAAAAGGCTGCAACCCACGCTGGCCATGATCTATCCAATTTAACAGTGGCATCACATTCACACGGTTTCATTGCGGAGGATACCCAAGTAGCGGCCGATAAATTTTTCCCTTCAACCCAGCAAGTTATGAACAAGCTAGGACGTGAGCGAGGGTGGGGGCCATATCATCGATCAAGCTTTGATGCCGCGCGTAGCTTTGAAGGCGCCTTGTACGTAGGAGATCCGGAGACTGTAGCCGAAAAAATTATTCACCTTCGAAAGAACGTTGGCATTACACGCTTTATGCTGCACGTACCAGTTGGCACAATGCCACATAATGATGTAATGCAAGCAATTGAACTATTAGGTAAAGAGGTAGCACCAATGGTTCGAAAGGAAATTGCTAAATGGGAAATGGAGAGTGAATAAGTATAAGTACAATGGATGATCAATGCCGACAACTTTATATGTCGGCTCCATTTTTCAATTACGAAATAGCCTCCAGACACATAATAGTCACTATTTTCGCTTACTAGGTAAAGGAATGAACAGATTATTAATGAATAATTGTTAAAAAATGTCCGAGAAATCTATTTTTTGAAAATTATTATTTTTCGATTTAATACTATCGGAATAAAATAATGAATTCTTCCTATTTACTCCTCTTTAAAGACAGAACCTTTAACTACCAACACTAGATCTTTCTTTAAATAATCATCTATTGAAATAAAGAATTATATCAATACTCCGAATGACTTTTCTAAATTTTACAACATTTCACTTTCGTATTCTCACCTATATATGACTATGATAAGATCGTAAAGGTTTTGGAATAATTGATATGTTCATGAGAGATACGAGTCTATCTGACTAAATTGAACATCTCCAAAATAAGTATAAAATAAAACGATGAGGTGCGTAATGAAAGCGGTTAATCACGTCCGAAATGAAAATATGGATCTATTATTGGAAATATATAATCTAAAAATGACTTTAAGTGATTTGTACTCTAAAAAAGGTCCGGCTAATGGTGAATATATATCAATTTCAATTAAATTAGATTTGCTATTAAAACAATATATCGAAGAGAAAATGACTATGTTAAATGATGAATTGATAGAAATGCAGAAACAAAATGGACTCTCTGCTTCATAAGTCTTTTCTGCCGAGTATTGAACTAAAGGTTCTCTTTATAAATCTAAACAATAAACTCTCTAAAAAAGAGAGTTTATTGTCATTATGGAAAATAAACTATAGGTAAGTAACGTTAAGATAAAAACAAGGGAATAGGGATTGACAAATTTAACATAAATAGGGATTATTATGTAAACGTTTATAATAATTGTGAGGTTATGAAAATGAGAATAACGATAAAGGATGTAGCCCGTGAAGCTAATGTTTCCATTGCAACTGTGTCTCGTGTAATTAATCGTAAGGATAAAGTGAAGGAAGAGACTAGATTGAAAATTATGAAGGCTATTGAAAAACTCAATTTTATTCCTGATTATCATGCGAGAACAATGGTTCAGAAAAAAACAAAAATGATCGGTTTTATGCCACCTGAATTGGCTAATGGGTATTGGTCTGAATTATCGGATGTTATTCAAGATGCCCTTTGGAAAAAGGGATATGCTTTACTTGTTGCTTCTCACAACATGGATGAGGAAAAAATCAATTCGATCTTAGATCTTTTTCAAGAAAGAAATGTAGATGGGATTATCTTAGGACCTTTAACCTCAAGAAAGAATATTTACTTGGAAAAATCAATTGAAAACCTGCGTAACAGAAGGGTCGCGTTGGTTACATTACAAGGAAATAATATTCCAGGAATTACTTCTGTAGATGTTGATCATCTAGGTGGTGCAATGAGTGCAGTGCAATATTTAATTAATTCTGGACATGAAAAAATTGCCTATATTGGTGCTGTTAGTGCATCTAGAGAAAGAGAATTTGGGTATAGAAATGCGTTAACTTTTAATCATATTCCTATTAATGAAGAGATTGTTATTTTAACAGATTATATTGAAAACTTTACTGAATTTGGATATGAAGCAGCCGGTAAATTAGTTTCTAGAAAGAAGTTTACTGCAATTTTCTGTGGAAACGATTTAATCGCATTTGGAGTCATAAAAGCGCTAAAGGAAATGGGAGTTTTAATTCCTGAGGATGTTTCGATTGTTGGCTTTGACGATATTAGCTCTTCCAAGATCATTAGCCCGATGTTAACAACTATTAAGCAGCCAATCAAGGAGATCGGCAGTACAGTAGTGGATGTGTTATTGGATCAAATGAGTGCAGAAACAGGCAGTATAACAAAAAAAATTGTCCTTCCAACAGAGCTAATTATTAGAGAAACATAGGTTACTTGCTTCGATGTTTTATGCATTTTAAAACACTATTTTACTAAATGTAATAACATATCATATTTTCGATAAAAACGTATTGATAAAAGTGTAAACGTTTTTATTGATATTGCCTCTATTTATGCAATTTTACTTTTGTTTAAAAGAACAATCCCTAATAAAACGCTACTAAACTTACATATAAATGATAAATCCCCAACGTAAAAATTTACATTCTATTATTCTAAATCTAAAAATTAGTACATATCCTATTTCTAATCCACGTTAAAAACGCTAAAACAGCTGTTTATTTCAAAATGTAAACGTTTTTATTTTAGAGGCTGTTTTCATTGTGAATGTTGTTTTTGTACCTAGTTCTTATTTCATGGATTTAGCCTGCCATTTGTTCTTTTCATTTGGCTCTTTTCTAAGCGATTGTTGCTTTTATAACAATCTTATTTGGTTGATTGGAACGGATTGCGAGACTCCCGCGGAAATCGATCAACTTTCGCTGTAATCAAACCTCACCGCACTATTTGGTAAATAGCAACAAAGTTTGGCGAGTCAGCATTTCTTTTTCACACATCCAGTTAGTCGTACTCTAAAAAGATGTTAACAGCCATTCAATAAAAAGCTTATGTTATGAAATTTTACCCAAGGTAAAATTTTCAAATAATAAAAGTAAAAGGGGGAATTTCAAAGAGAAGTATTCGGGGTTAAAAAAGAGGAAGATGTTTTTATTTATAAAATAAGGAGTGAAAAAAGATGGGAGTTAGAAAAAGTTATTTATTTCTAATATTTCTTTTACTTACTGCTTTAACCATTGTGGGATGTTCAAGTAATAAAGCAACTGATGGTACCACGACTGAAGGAAATGATGATACATCTAAAGGTGATAACACAAAGGTTGTAACCCTTGATTTTTGGGATATGGTCTGGGGGCCACCTGAGTATATAGAAACTGCAAAGAAGCAAGTGGAAAAGTTTAATCAAGAACACCCAAATATACAAGTGAAATATCAATCAACTCCTTGGAGCAACTGGTATCAAACATTTAGTACAGCCATTGCATCAGGAACTGCTCCTGATATTAGCACTGGAGCTGGTTATCAAGCATTTCAATTTTATGACCAAGGCGCCATTTTACCAATTGACGATGTAATCGAGGAATGGAAAGCGGAAGGGAAACTAGAAGACTTCTTCCCTGGAACAGTAGAAACGATGAAATATAATGATCATTACGTAGCGCTTCCATGGGGATTAGATTTACGAGTTTACTACTATCGCAAGGACTTCTTTGAAGAAGCAGGTATTGAAGTTCCAAAAAACTTTGATGAATTGAGAGCAGCAGCAAAAGCATTAACAACAGATAACGGAAGATATGGAATGATTACACCAAGTGATACTGGTGGTACACACTACCTTTTCCAATTAATGCTTAATAATGGCGGCGGGATATTTACAGAAGATAGAAAAGTAGACTTTATGAATGAACGAAATGTTGAGGCATTAAAGCTCTACAGTGATATGGTTAAAGATGGTTCTGTAAATCCAGCAGGTGCTGGAATGGTTGGTGATGACGCAATTAAATCATTTGGTCAAGGAGATGCAGCGATCATTCTTGAAGGTCCTGGCTTTAAAAATAGATTTCCAGAAATGGATGAGCAAATTGGGGTAATGCCACCATTAGAGGGTTTTCAAGGTGATAAAGGTACAGTCATGTGGGTAAATAACTTGATGATCTATAAGGAATCGAAACATCCTGAAGAGGCAAAAATATTCTTGAAATGGTGGTCAGAAAATAGCTTACCACTATGGAAAGATGGAAACTTAGAACAATTATCAGCGCGTATATCCTTCTCTGAGGATCCATTCTTTCAAGATAATCCAGTTACTAAAATTGTTTATGATGAGTATGTTCCGATAGGAAAAACAACTGGGTCAAATTCTACTGGTGCCTTCCCAGAGTTAAATGAAATTGAAGGTGAGGGGCTAATGCAAAACCTAACACAGCGGCTAATAATGGGTGATGATCCAAAAGAATCGATGGGGATTGCCGATCAAAAAATAAAAGAAATAATGAAGTAAAAGGTATTAAATTATCTGGAATTTTAATGGAGGAGGAATGGTTCTACCATTCTTCCTTATTCAAAAGGAGGTCTGAGATTGGGTATACCTCAAAGTAAAATGGAAGAGACAAGTACTAGCAAGAAATTTACCACTTCAAGCCAAAAGCGAAGACGAAAAATCAATTGGTTGCCTTATCAATTTTTACTTCCTACGATTCTATTACTTATGCTGATCAACTTTTACCCTTTTTTAACAGGATTATTCTATAGCATAAGGGAAGGCTCTTTGATTCAACTGGAAGACTTTGTAGGTCTTGATAATTATATAAAATTACTTCAAATGCCTGAATTTTGGAATGCCTTGCAATTTAGTTTTCTCTTTGGATTCTTTGGGGTAGCAGGAAGTTACCTGATTGGACTGGTATTAGCAGTCTTATTAAATAAAGATGTTTGGGGAAAAGGATTTTTCCGAGTTGCCTTATTGGTCCCTTGGATTATTCCTTCTGTTGTTTCGATTGTAGGTTGGCGTTGGATGATTGGAGATCAACACGGATTAGTGAACCAATTAGTTGGATTTCTAGGCATGGACCCGATCAATTTTTTAGGAACAGAAAATGGGGCAATCTTTTCTGTTATTTTAATTAAGATTTGGAGAAGCTTTCCTTTTATGATGGTGACAATACTTGCTTCACTACAAACGATTAACACAGATTTATATGAAGCAGCAAAAATAGATGGGGCAAATAGATGGCAAAGTTTTAGGTTTATTACGATGCCATCAATAAAAATGATTTCAATTATTTGTTGTATTCTTATGACTATTTGGTGTTTTAATGACTTTGATACGATCTGGCTATTAACACAGGGTGGCCCAGTTAATGCAACTGAGAACTTAATCATCTTAGCCTATAAGTATACATTTACAAAAAGTGATGTAGGTATTGGCTCTGCTGTGTCCATTTTTAGCTTATTAATCTTGATGATCCTAGCAGTGATTATGTTGAAATTCCAAGAAAAGGATTAGGGAGGAAGTATGGAAGTATGGATAAGAACATAAGACGAAAAAAGACGATACTGTTTATATCTCTTACTCTTGTTTCCTTATTAGTAAATTTACCGATTATCACAATGATCATTAATTCCTTAAAAAGTAATTCAGAGATCCTAACGTCAAGCTCTTTCTTTCCACAGCAGATTACGTTTGAAAACTATCAGCATTTACACACAAAAACAATGTTTTGGACACAAATGGGAAATAGTTTTATCGTTACTTTTTTTGGTACATTGCTTAGTATTTTAATAGCTGCCTTTGCGGGTTATGCGATATCACGATTTAGATCCAAATTTCTAACAGGGTTTTCTAGACTTTTATTATTGTTACAAATGTTCCCAATCATCCTAGCCTTAATTCCTCTATTCATCATGTTCCGTAACCTTGGTTTAATCAACACACACTTCACAGTTATTTTATTGTACACAACGCTTCATTTACCATTTTCAATATGGATGTATAAAGGCTATTTCGATGCGATCCCAACAGAATTAGAAGATGCTGCTAGTATAGATGGTTGTACTGGTTTACAAACATTTTTTAGAATCATACTTCCTATATCAGGGCCAGGAATTGCTGCAGTCGCAATCTTTTCCTTTTTGTTTTCGTGGAATGAATACTTAATAGCTAATGTCTTTTTACGTGATGAACAATTAATGACAATACCAGTTGGAATCCAACTGTTTATGCAACAATATGGGACAGATTGGGGAAGTTTAACTGCAGCTGCAACGCTAACAATGCTGCCTGTTTTTATATTCTTCCTATTCGTACAAAAATACTTTATTGCTGGTAGTGCAGCAGGAGCAGTAAAAGGGTAAATCATCTGATCAAGCGAGGAGAGAGTATAATGACTAAAAAAATAAAGGTTGGTTTAATAGGTTTAGGTGAAGTAGCTCAAATTATACATTTACCAATATTAGAATCTTTGTCTGATCGATATGAGATCACTGCTTTATGTGATATTTCAAATCAATTATTACAGGTGATGGGTGAAAAATACGGGGTAACAAATTTATACACTGATGCGAAACAATTGACAAGGCAAGCAGATTTAGATGTGGTGTTTGTGTTAAATAGTGATGAATACCATACAGAATGTGTGATTTCTGCAATTGAAAATAAAAAACATGTATTAGTTGAAAAACCAATGTGTCTCACAAAATCAGATGCAGACGATATCATTAATGCTCGGGACAAATATGGGGTCCAAGTCATGGTTGGATATATGAGACGTTTTGCTCCAGCTTTTACAGAAGCTGTAGAAGAAGTAAAAAAGTTAAAGAAAATTAATTATGCAAGAGTTCGGGATATTATTGGTCAAAACAGTTTGTTCATTGAACAAAGTAGTAATGTCTACCGTTTTAATGATATTCCACAAGAAGCGATGACTGATAAGACAGATCGAGCAAAAAGAATGGTGTATGAGGCAATTGGTCAGGACGCTCCTAAGGAATTAGTGTCAGCCTATCGTTTACTTTGTGGATTAAGCAGTCATGATCTTTCAGCGATGAGAGAAATCATTGGTATTCCAAATAGGGTTGTATCTGCCTCTCAATGGAATGGAGGGCGTTTTATCAGCGCAGTTTTCGAATTTGATAACTTTTTTGCGACTTTTGAAACAGGGGTAGATAAATTGATTCGATTTGATGCTCATATTGAGGTTTTTGGGGAGAATAAACAATTAAAAGTTCAGTACAATACCCCATATATTCGTCACTTACCGACTACTTTACAAGTAGGTGAGACACTGAATGGAAATTATCAAGAAAAGATTAATCGTCCAACCTTTAAAGATCCATATACTATTGAATTAGAAAACTTTTATGAGGTTGTAACGAAAGGAATCGTTCCTAAAACAACTCCTGAAGATTTTAAAGAAGATTTAAATCTCTTTAGTCAGATTATTGATGCCTTGAAACAAAATAACGTGAATACCTTTATTCATAGATGACAAGAAAGAAGTTTGAAGATGGAACGAGTAAGTATCTCGTATTCTTTTATTAACCAACTCTGGTAAAATTTCTAATAATAAATAAATGGGCCTCCTTTAACTTTATAGGTAAAAGGGGGCTTATTTTGTATAAGGCTCTGTAAATGTTCACTGTTTGTTGATTTTTGCATTTTATTTATTGGATCTGAAAGAGTATGTCTTCACAAGGATTTATGAAAGTGTTTGTTGAACTAAATAACAGTAAATCATTGATTTGACAGATTAATTTATTTTAACAGAGGGAAAAGGAGGAAAGGACAATGAGTAAATACAAAGTATTGGTTACTGACTATACATACAATACTCTGGAGCCAGAGAGAGAAATTTTAGAAAAGGTAGGTGCGACACTGATAACAGCTCAATGTTCCACCGAAGATGAAGTGATAGAGGCTGCTCAAGGAGTAGATGGAATCATGAATCAGTATGCACCAATTTCACGTAAAGTGATAGATACCTTGCCGAACTGCAGAGTGATTTCAAGATATGGTGTTGGTTTTGATACAATTGATCTAAATGCTGCGACTGAAAGAGGAATAATGGTATGTAATGTGACAGATTATTGTATTGACGAGGTATCAAATCATGCCTTCGCCTTACTCATTGCTGGAGCGAGAAAGATTGTTAAGCATAATAAAGAGGTTAAAAGTGGGAATTGGGATTATAAACTAGGCGGACCTGTTTTTCGATTAAATGGTCGTACTTTAGGGTTGATTGGTTTAGGGAATATCCCAAAAGCACTAGCTAAAAAAGCACAGGCATTTGGTCTAAAGGTAATCGCCTATGATCCATATGTTCATGTTGAAACTGCAGAAGCCATAAATGTTGACCTTGTAGATCTTGAAACGCTTTGCCAAGAGTCCGATTATCTTTCAGTTCATGCTCCGTTGAACAATAACACAATAGGAATGGTAAGTGATGCAGAGTTCAATTTAATGAAAACGGAAGCATTTATTATTAACACCTCTCGTGGACTTGTCATTGATGAATCAGCATTAATAAAAGCCTTACAAGCTGGGAAAATTGCTGGAGCAGGGCTTGATGTTTTAGAAACAGAACCGCTCTCTAGCAATAACCCACTAATAAAAATGGACAATGTAATCCTAAGTCCACATTCAGCTTATTATTCAATAGAATCAGAATTGGAATTGAAACGAAAAACAGCTCAAAATATAGCAGATGCTCTAATCGGAAAAATCCCAAAATACCTTGTAAATAAAGGTGTATGTAAAAATAATCAATCAACATTCTAATCGATTTAGGAAAGGAGATTATGTATGTCAGAACAGCTTGATTATACGAAATTAATTGAACAAAGCGATTATCAGAAAAAAATGGCAGCTGAAAAATCAGTTGAATTAATTGAAGATGGAATGATTATTGGGTTAGGTTCTGGTTCAACTGTTTACTGGATGCTTAAAAGATTAGGTGAACGGGTGAAAGAAGGGTTGGTAGTAAAAGGAATACCCTCCTCTAAAAGAACAGCAGGATGGGCAGATGAATTTGGAATACCTTTAACAGGTTTTCATGAAGCAATGCAGCTTGATTTAGCTATTGATGGTGCTGATGAGATAGATGGGGATTTGAATCTCATCAAAGGTGGCGGAGGATCACTAGTTAGAGAAAAAATAGTCAATGCTGCGGCCAATCGATTAATCATCATTGCTGACAAATCAAAAATGG
Organism: Metabacillus sp. KUDC1714; assembly: GCF_014217835.1. Lineage (NCBI taxonomy): Bacteria > Bacillati > Bacillota > Bacilli > Caryophanales > Bacillaceae > Metabacillus > Metabacillus elymi. The sequence goes on along the minus strand of NZ_CP055263.1, from coordinate 5,160,545 downwards.
TTTCTCATTTAGGAGAATCAGCTTTACCTGTTGAAGTACTCCCTTTTGGATGGGAGATAACTGCTAAGCATATTTCTCAACTTGGCTGTGTAACCACATTAAGAAAAAAGAAAAAGGAAGTATTCATATCAGATAATGGAAACTATATACTGGATTGTCAATTTGATCATATAGCAGATCCTAAAAGTCTTCATGAATCGTTAAAGCTACTAGTTGGAGTAGTTGAAACAGGATTATTTATTGGAATGACTGAACAAGTGATTATCGGTGAAAACGAAACTATCAAAATCATTTATTCATAAATAGTGTAATCATGGCAATTATTTAAGATCATTTAAATTAGATGCCTGTCCTAAATTTTTCAAAGAATTATTAAATGCCTCTGATCTGTTAGTTAGTTCTTGCTCTAAATGTACTTCTTCCGTATTTGTATCCCAGATGCTAAATTTAATTGAATCTTGTTGAAATTCTTCCTTGTTGGTCATTTTTTTCACTCCTGATATTAGTTTAGTTTGGAATAGGTTGATATAATAGATAGTATTTTGCAAATAAAGGCATTTTATTCTAATGTTTTTTATTGAGTGTTGATAATAGTAAAAGGTTGCTGTTGTTTTTAAACGGCAACCTTTTATCTATTTACGGAGGATGTATATCCTTCAGGACGGATAGAATAATGATCTTTCTTAGTTACCTTGAGAAAAGGTTAATAATTAAGGTCTGAAGATGGAATGTTAAACGAAAAACCTTATGACCGTATTTATCTCCAAGCAAAAAAGTTTGTTTCCACAGTTTTAATTGTTACGATAGTAAGGAATTTTGATTAAGAGAGGATAAAGTAACATGACAAATATACAAATACCCGTATCAGTCTTAAATCTTGCACCTATTCGCGAAGGGCAGGGAGCTAAAGCTGCAATTGAAGCGGTGGTCGATTTAGCTCAGGCGACTGAGAAAATGGGCTATACACGATATTGGATTGCTGAGCATCATAATACACCTACACTCGTGAGTTCGGCTACTTCGATTTTAATTAAACATACATTAGAACATACAGATCACATACGTGTTGGATCAGGTGGGATCATGCTGCCGAACCATTCACCTTTAGTTGTAGCCGAACAATTTGGAACGATGGCAGCAATCTATCCAGATCGATTGGACTTGGGTCTTGGTCGAGCACCTGGAACAGATATGAAGACTGCAGGTGCACTTAGAAGATCACAAAATGATTCTGTCTATACCTTTCCTGATGATGTGAATGCCTTGCTAACGTTTTTTGGTCCTGAGGAACATCAAGGTTTTGTAAAAGCTTATCCTGGTGTTGATTCGAATATACCAATTTATATCCTTGGTTCTTCAACAGATTCAGCATATTTAGCGGCGAAATTAGGCTTGCCATATGTATTTGCTTCTCACTTTGCACCAAGATATATGGAAGAAGCAATCTTAATTTACCGTAATCGATTCCAGCCCTCCGAATATCTGGATTCTCCATATATGATGGTATGTTTAAATGTAATTGCAGCAGAAACGGATGAAGAGGCTAAGTTTGAATCAACAACGATGCAACAATTTTTCTTAAATGTTGTACGTGGTTCTCAAACTCCATTACGTCCCCCAGTTGAAAGTATGGATCACATTTGGAGTCAGCCCGAAAAAGAAATGGCAACATCAATGTCAAGCGTGACATTAATGGGTGGAAAAGATTCGATCCGTGAACAACTGTCACGTTTTCAAGAAAAATATATTGTCGACGAAATCATGGCTGTTTCGTATATCTATGATCCAGACAAACAAAAACGCTCTTATGAAATATTAAAAGAAGTCGTTGATGGTAAATAAAGAATGAATTAAAAAGAGGGTGACTCAAAAGGGTCTGACACCTCCCAACATTACTAATATATAGTAGCCTTTAACTTTTAAGGTGCTATATATTGTGTTGGAGGGGTCTGACCCTTTGGTTTTGAGTCACCCTCTTTTTGTCGGAATTTAGGTTGGGAAATAAAGGACCTCGATGCTAACTAGATAAATCTAGAGTATAATTAGGAAAGGGGAATATTAGCTAACAGGAGTACAGACAAATGGACAAACAAAATAGCAAATTCAGGTGGATCGTTTTTGCCACTGTATTGTTTACTTATTTTATTATTGTAAGTCAAAGAACTGCACCAGGATTAATTTCAGATCAATTGATGAAAGATTTCAATGTAACTGCGTCAACCATTGGTTTGCTTGCAAGTATACAATTTTTTGCATATGCTGGTTTGCAAGTTCCGATCGGAATATTATCTGATCGTTTTGGGCCTAATCTCTTTCTAATTGTAGGGACACTTCTAACTGGTGTAGGGACGTTACTTTATAGTCTAGCACCTAATGAATCTATTTTATTTCTTGCTAGATTAATAGTAGGAACAGGAGATGCGACAATTTGGGTGAATGTCGTTTTAATTTTAAGCCAGTGGTTTAAAGGAAATGAATTTATTAAATTGCTTGGTATGGCAGGAATGACTGGGAGCCTTGGGTTCTTGATGGCAACTGTACCTTTTTCAATTTGGATTGCCTTATCAGGGTGGAGAGCGTCATTTTTTACAATGGGAATCATTTTATGTCTTTGTGGAATTCTACTCTATTTCGTCCTCGTTAAATATCCAAAACGAATGGTCAAAAACAATGCTATAACGAGTTCATCTTCAGTTAAATCTGAGCATAAACGTGAGAAAACGCTTGTTATATTGAATCGCATTTTTTCGAATCAGCAAGCGTGGGCAGCATTTCTCTGTCACTTTGGTGCTGTAGGAACATATGTAGGATTCATCGGTTCGTGGGCAGTGCCATATGGCATGGATATATTTGATATGACACGTTCCGGTGCAAGTCAATTTATTATGATTGGCCTAATTGGTGCATTAATTGGTGCTCCTTTAACTAGTTGGATTTCTAGTCGCATGCAATCAATTAAAATACCTTATATTACTGTGCATTTGCTTATTTTTCTAAGCTGGTCTGCTTTTCTTTTATTTAGCGGAAAGCCGCCTCTCATTATCCTTATGGTGCTCTTTTTATTGATCGGATATGGAAATGGCGCAAGCGCCTTAACATTTGCTATTGTTCGCCAGTCGTTTGATGTAAAAGAGGTCGGTGTTGCCTCGGGATTTGCGAATATGGGAGGATTTTTAAGTGCCGTCCTATTACCAAGCTTTTTTGGAAAAGTATTGGATCATTTTCAACTTGCAGAAAGTAATGTTGGTTATCTTTATGGCTTTATGATCCCAGTTATCTTTTCAATGATTGGTTTATTTGGTGGATTTCTTATTAAGGAACAGCATCAGGAAATAACACAAACAAAGGAATTAAGCGTTTAGATGTTCTTTCACCAAGGATCTGTTAAAGCTTTAACGCTCTTCTTTTATATAAAATAAAAGGGGAAATACAGTGTAATAAAGGGACTTTTAGTATAATAGAAAGTTCCTTTTTTACAATCGTAATTTTAGGTAGATAGTAACAGTGTATACTTATCTAGTAAACTTTTTCAAAAAGCAGGAGGAATCGTAGTGGAACAAAAAACAAAGACAATATTCTTAGATATGGATGGAACAATATTAAATCATCATAATAAGGTAAGTATACATACAAAAGAAATCATTGATGCCATACGGAATAAAGGAATAAATGTTTTTATTGCGACAGGAAGATCATTTGATGAAATAGCAGGAGTAGTTCCTGAAGGCTTTCAAGTGGATGGATTCGTTACTTCGAATGGTATGGCGGGATACTTGGGGAAGGAAGTCGTTTTTGAACATTCTCTATCACTTGAATTGGTAGAACACGTTATTGAAAAAGCGAGAAAAAACAAGGTATACTATGAGCTTTTCCCATATGGAGCATCCCGAATGACGTTAAAACAAGATCAACAATATGTTGAGGATGAAATAAGAGAACCAAAGCCAGAGAGTGTGGGTATTAATGAGTGGCTTTCACGTAAAGAAGCGATTAAAGAAGAGATTGCTTGGACAGATACCATAGAGGGAAATCGATTTTCTAAGTTTTATTTCTTTGCGAGAACAAAAGAACATATAAATAGTTGGAAAAATGAGCTTGAACAATTAAAACGAGAAATCGATTTTTCTACATCTATATCTTCAGAACACAATGTAGAATTGATGGTTGCAAACGTAAACAAGGCAACAGGAATTAAACAGTTGTTAAAACATTTGGATTTGTCTGAGGATGGAGTTATGGCGATTGGTGATAGTGACAATGATATCCCGATGCTACAATTTGTTCCTCATGCCGTTGCAATGAAAAATGCACCAGATCATATCAAAGAAATAGTTGATGAAGTAACAGATTTTACATGTGATGAAGATGGGGTATATCATTATTTAAAATCGAAATTTAACCTATAACTATCAATCTATTGGGGGACAGTCCCCAATAATCTAGTGGAAATGGGTATTAATGTTTAAATTTTTATTGAACGATTGGAAGAATATTACCGCTACCTGAAGTGGTTCCATTATAAGGTGGAACTCAACCACTTTAGGTATTTTTTTTCGCCCATTTTCACATATTGTCCTAAGTGATGAATTTAATAGTAGAAAGAACAAGGAATTATAAATCCAATGGAGAATACAAATATACATAGTTGTAAGTGCTTTCAATTTCGATAGTCTAAACAATTAGGGGGATTGGGATAAATGAAAAAGACCGTCTATATTACTGGGGCAGACAGAGGATTGGGGCTTGCTCTGTCAAAGGTTTTCCTTGAATCAAATTTTAAAGTGTTTGCTGGACGTTATATGCCGGATTGGACTGAGCTTGATGAATTAAAAAAGGAGTATGATCAGGACTTAGACATTTTTACGTTAGATGTAACGGATCAAGAATCTGTTAATGAGGCCGCGAATTATATAAACAGAAATGCTGGTCAATTAGATATACTTATTAATAATGCAGCGATTTACAAAGACCGTTCTGAGGATATTTTCGGTGAGTTTGTTTATGAGGATATGATGAAGCTTTATGATACCAATGCATTAGGTCCGTTGCGTGTATCAAAATCTGTTGTCCCATTATTAGTAAAAGGCACTAGTAAAATCTTAGCGAATATTTCATCAGAAGCTGGTAGTCTTGCAGATTCTTGGAGAAAAAAAGAATATGGCTATTGTATGTCAAAATCTGCATTAAATATGCAATTAACGATTATACAAAATCAAGTGGCGGAATATGGGATAAAGGTTTTAGCTTTTCATCCAGGTTATGTGAAAACATATATTATGGGTGATTTCAATCATGATGCAACCATTGATTCATCAGAATCGGCAACTGGAATTATGAAGGAAATATTGAAAGCACCAGCAATTGACGAACATATGTACATAGATTATCAAGGGAATAAATTGAATTGGTAGGTGAGAGGAAGTTGAAGAAAATTGTCGCATTACTAGGAGATTACTGGCATGCTGCAGATGATGCAAAGGCTGGTTTAGAAGCTGCATTGATAAGATTACCAATCAAAGATGAAATTGACCTACAATACATAACATATAAGGAAGTTTCACAAGTGCTTAGTGATAGACCAGACTTATTTATCAATGCTAAAATGGACCAACTAAACCCAAGGGATGAACAGGTAATTACTTGGTTAACCGAAGAATTGGATACGAAGCTCGTAAACTACGTAATAGAGGGAGGAAGTGTCCTAGCTTGGCATGCTGGAATGGCTGGATATTCGAGCGAAAGCAACTACATTCATATGTTGCGTGGATATTTTAATTATCATCCACCAGGACTTCAAGAGGTTACATACATGTTGAAGGATAATGAAAAAAGTGGAGAGAATACATTTTTCCTTTCAGATGAACAGTATTTTGTCCACTGTGATAAAGCAAATACAGAAGTTGACCTGTGGAGTACAGGTATCGATGGGGATTCGATCGCAGCCTGGAAGCATTCCTTTGGCAAAGGGAAAATATGCTGCTTTACACCAGCCCATACAAGAGAAGGGATGGTTAATGAAAACGTCTCAAGTTTGTTAGCAGAAAAAATAAATTGGATGTTATCTTTGTAGAGCATGAAGATGTTTTATTTTTAGAAAACCCAAAAACAAATGCAATGGCGTGTTTGTTTTTGGGCTTTTTCCTGTTATTGGTAAACCGCCATTAACCAGTTAATTACTTACTGTTCTTTTGATTGTCGTTTGTTTTGAATATATTCTTTGAAACAGCATTCAGCTTATTTAAAAACCTATTGAAACCAAAGCCAACAAAGAACGCAATGCTTATATGGGCATAAGGGGTGTTCTCATATTCTGTGAATTCAATTGAAAAGATACCACTTTGGATAATTGTTACAGCAACGACAGCTGTTCCTGTTGCAAAAATTGGATAAAAAATGTACATAATCCACTCTCGATAATCTTTTAATTCACCTTTCATATAATGAGAGCAAAACATATAAAGGTGTCGCAATGAGCCCCCAATTGCACCAGCGAAGAAATAATACAAAAAGATTTCTATATCAGAAATGAATGGCAGCGATTGTTCAAAAGTCCCCACCCATAATCCACCAACAGCTAAAAAGCTCCCAAAAAACAAGAATGAGAGATAAATCAGTATGACTGTCTTTAACCATCTCGTCACTACATCACCCCCAATTTATCCTATGAGGTTATGAAGGTGGGCGTGACAATTTCCAAGATTTGCATTTTAACCTAGAAGCCCCTATGAATTTGTCAATTTTGTAAGTTTGGTACACTTAATCTAGGAAGTGGAGCAATAAACCCAGAGGGGAATTTTTCAAACGAACATTGGTTAAGTAGTATTGGTTTAGCTAGTATAATATAACAAGAAGCGCCAAATGTTTTGGCGCTTTCTATTAATAGGTCAGGAACACTGAACCGAGTAAATAATTACACTATTTTATTTTTATGTATCACATTATTAACATCATGTCTTACCGTTTTATGACCAGCTCTTGTGCCTTTTCCAATAGCTATAAGCATAACGTCTAAATATCTATCAGAAATAGTTAAAGCCTCCTTTAGATTTTTAGAATTATAACCTGACATAGTGATCGTTTCAAAACCTGCTTCATTTGCTAATAAAATTAATGACATTGAAGCAAGACTTACGTCTCTAGTCAATTCCAGCTTCAAATCTTCATGTGATTTATCTGCATAGTAATTAATGGCAGCATTCGCAAGAAAATCTCTTAATGCCTCATTAAAATAACCTGCTTGATACCCTTCTTCATGTATCTTAATGATATTATCCTTATCAAAAGCTTGATAATCACCCAACATAACGATTAATACAGAGGCTTCAACTACTTGTTGTTGATTAAATGCTAAAGGTAACAATGAATCTCGTAATTTTGGATCTTCAATGATTAAGTATCGAGTGGCTTGAATATTATTTCCATTAGGAGACTTAGTTGCACTTTCAATTAAAGTAGTGATAATTTCAGAACTAATTGTATAATTTGGATCAAAATGTCTAACGGAACGTCTTTTTCTTAAAATGTCTTTTACACTCATTCATATCAACTCCGAAGATTTTATTTGTTGCACCTTTTATTATAGTGGGCAATAATTAATGAGAAAATAACGCACATTAATGTGGGTTAGCCACTTTTAAGTACCTATATAGGAGGAACAATAGAACATGGTTAAATATAATACTGGAATAAATATTTTTATGAATATAGTAGGCGGAAGATGGAAATGCTTAATTCTCTTTTACTTAAGTCAAAAAGCAACTCGAACAAAAGAATTTTATGAGTTAATGCCGGGAATTACACAAAAAGTCTTAACAGAACAGCTGAAGCAGTTGGAAAGAGATGGGCTTGTCTATAGAGAAGTTTATAAAGAGGTACCACCAAAAGTTGAATACAGTTTAACCGAGTTAGGTAACTCGTTTATACCTGTTTTAAACACGATGTGTACATGGGGGAATGAGTATGCAATTGTAAGAGATATTGATCAAGATGCACAAATTTGTTGTAAACATGATCAAAGATGAATGCCATATATTTGCCTTCTATAATAAGGTGAATTTATTGTGACAAAAAAACTATCCTTTTGTCTCGTGACCATTTTTGTCACATTAAAGCCTTTAGCGTAGTTTACTAGAGTATTATTATGTAAATTAAAGTATAAAAGGTCGACTTCTTTTTTATTAAAGATAAAAATACTTTGTTAGTTTAAAGAAAAATGAGTGGATCATTATAGGTTTGGATGAGATTGCATACATATATATAAGAACATAAAACAGAGGGAATGGATAAAATGAATGAAGAGTTAATAAAAAATGCTGATGCATGCTATCGGCTAGCTGAGCAGAAGGCGGCACAATATTTTAAATCACTTTCTGAGCAGCTCATGCAAAAGAGCTATGTTCCTACCCTAACAAAAGATTTCCAATCCTGGAAACAGAACCATATTCACCATACATTTTTATCCCTATTTTCGCGTAGAACAAGAAAACCTGATTCCAAAGGGTATCACAATTATATCCAATGGCTGAATTACACAGGTAAACTAGATAATTATCTAGATCGAAGCATTTCATATATTTTCATGCGTGATTTGGGCAAAGCCCTGGACTCACCTGATACACAAAAAAGTATTCAGCGTGTAGTTGATAGTTTAAAGAATCACCTGACTCGTTCAACTGTAAAAGAACAAGGGGACAAAACTGAGACGGTTAACATGGCATGGTTGTACCGGGAGGCTCAGAAGGAGGGCATTGAGTCCACTTTAATTTGGGTGCTAAACAAATTAAAGACAGTTTCCGCCAATATTCCTAAGGGAATGGATGCTGAGCAAGCCCAAAGAAAATTAATTAAAATCATTGCTGGGGTAATTATGCACGAGCTTGAAGAGATGAGCGCTGAGATATCGCAGGAAGAACGGACTCAGAGACTACATAAAGCAATAAGGATAGGTTATTCCTATGGTCTGACCTATCCGTTCATTGACGATCTTCTCGATGCCAAAATCTTATCTGATAAAGAGGAAAAACAATATTCCGATTTAATACGTACCACTCTAATTACTGGATCTGTGCCTGAATTGGGCGAGTGGACCGGAAAAAACATGGATTTGATCAGATATATTCATTCAGAACTCCGCGACGCTTTTGAGTATATTAAGGGACATCAGCCACTAGAGACTAGAAATAATTTTCTGGAGCAATCCTATGTGTTTTTTAATTCTCAGGAAGTGGACCGCGTAAAGGATCTGATAAATCCAAATTATACTAATGAGGAGCTTTATCTTCCTATAATTTTAAAATCCTCTTCGTCGCGATTGATTGTCCGTTCAGTAATCAATGCTACAGAGGATGAGGGATTTGACAATCGTACTTTCTTTTATGGTATATACAACCAGCTTGCAGATGATTTTGCAGATATGTTCGATGACATGCAGGAAGGAGCAGTAACACCTTATACTTATTATATGAAATACCATGATAAACGTTTGGATCTAATAAACCCCTTTGAATTATACTGGACGGTTATATTCAATTTGATCCATAACGTATATCATTCAGATCCCAAAACTTGTGAAGTAATTTTGGATCGTGCGATAAACGGTTTGAAACGCTTTAAAGAAAGAATGGGAACCAAAAAATACAATGAAGTGATGGAGCTATTCGCTTCTGGAAACCCACAATTCAATCGGGTTATTCAAAATATGGTGCGAAAAGCGAATGATGTGGATTTTTTTGATAAACTGCTCCGAGATCATATAATGACCATTCTGAAAAATGAACGGAAAGAGCGGGAAGACTTTGTAGATACGATCGAAAACGTACGCATACAGATAAACAACATTTTAAAAATCACTAAAACCGATCATGATTCTTTTATGAAAGAACCGATCATTGATGCTGCAAATTACAGCCTTGAGGGTGATGGAAAGCGATTGAGGCCCATCATAACTTGGATCATGGGCATTAAGGAATATGGATTAAAACGTTCAGCAATTGTACCACTTTTAAGGTCATTGGAATATATGCATACTGCATCACTAATCTTCGATGATCTGCCTTCCCAGGATAATGCGTCCATCCGTAGAGGACGTCCAACCCTACATCAGGTATATAACATTTCAATAGCGGAATTAACAGGTCTCTTTTTGACCCAGAAGGCGATTGGGGAACAAGCTTCTCTTGACCAGTTTGATGCGAAAACGGTGCTTAAATTGATTCAATATTCAGCCCAAATAACAGAGGATATGTGTAAGGGACAAGCGATGGACTTGGATTCCAAAGGGATACAATTAACACTAGATCAATTGAATATGATGAGCTTTTATAAAACTAGCATCGCATTCGAAGCTTCGCTCATCATGCCTGCTATTCTCGCTGATGCACCAGAATTGGAAATTGAACACTTAAGAAAATTCGCCTACCATGCCGGCATTGCATTTCAAATAAAAGATGACCTGCTTGATGTTGAAGGGGATTTAACTTTACTTGGCAAACCAATTGGAAAAGATGCTGAGAACAACAATTCGACTTTTGTGTCAATTTTAGGTGTAGATGGTGCAAGAAAAGCGATGTGGGAACATTACTGTCTAGCAATAGAAATGTTGCAAGAGGTGCCTCGCAATACCACTTTTCTAAAGCATTTATTGAACTATATTGTGAACCGGGACCATTAATTAGGAGTTTGTTCTAAATGGTTTTACCACAATTCTAAGCCTATTCCTTTTGGAAAGCGGGCTTTGAATTGTGGTGTTTTTCTCTGTGGAACAATATATGTGAATCAAGTTTTTTCGAGGAGTGACAGACTCGTAAAACGAACATTGCCGACTACAATCCCACTTAAAATGATCACAACTCCTAGCCATTGTGAAAAACTTACAAGTTCAGCTAAGATAATCGCAGACATTATTACAGCTACTGGAAGCTCAGATGCAGTTAAGATCGTGCCAAGTCCTGGACCGATATGCGGCATACCAATAGAAAATAAAAGCGGTGGTAAAGCAACACCAAATATACCAAGAAATAAACCATACGGTGCTACCCCGATTAAGACAGGTAAATCAAATAAAAACATTGGTGGGTATACTAAAAGTACGACAATTAAACCACCAGTGGATAAGAAAGCACTTTTAAGGATTGGTGAAGTATCATTTCCAACAGAACTACTGAGAAATATAAAAGTTGTAAACGTCAAAGCCGAAAGTAACCCCCAAGCTGTTCCTTGTAAAGATAGAGCAACTTCACTCTTTGCAACTAAGCCCGCAGCTAGAATTGAGCCGATAATAAGAAATCCGATTGCAATGATTTTCCCTTTCGTTGGTATTTTTTTATAAAAGATCCACTCGAAAAGTGTGCCAATCCAAACAAATTGAAATAAAAAAATGATTGCTAGAGAAGCATTAAGAGTTTGTAGCGCTTGATAATAAAACACACCTGTTAAGCCAAATGGAATTCCGGATAATAATAGTTTGATAGCTTGATTTAAAGATGATTTTTTCTTTTTTGTAAAGATAACTAGCGTCCATGTAAGTAATGCTCCAAATAAATATTGGCCACCTGTTACTTCTGTCACCGAATAACCTGCCGAATACGCAAGTTTGACAAATGTAGATAAAACTCCATAACAGCATCCACCTAAAAAAACAATTAAAGCATATTGCCAAGTTTTCATTCATTCTTCCCCTTTCTTAACACAAAAAAGCCACACAATTGTCAGTTGACAATTGTGTGGCGAAAATAGAGCTAACTCTAGAAAAATCCACGTCCAAAAAGGTTTTATTATTCAAGTTATATAAAAGTATAAGATCAACACAGCCAATTGTCAACGGCTTCTTTTAGTGCAACTCTATATAGCAAGATGCCACGAGTGAAGCTGACAAGACCTACTTTTAAATGCGACAAGTTTCTGAGGTTTAATAACTAACTTATAAAAAATTAAGAATAAGTAGACTGAATGAAAAAAGGAAATAAACTATCCGGGCGTTTGCTGAATTAATAAAGTATTTATAATCAATTAACATTAGCTAAATAAAACTATGTTAACTTTAAATTGTAACGATGAAGACAACAATATTCTATTGAGTATAGGGTGTGTTAGATAATATGGTTACTAGAGTGGGCATAAGTTTTTTACTTATAATGGTACATTTCTACTTGGTTTGAGTAGCATCTTAAATCTTTTCTACCAGTTGTTTAATTGCCGAGGGTAGCAATATTTATCTACTGTATATTTCCCTCTTGTACAAACGGAGCAGGGATTTGAACATTTTATAAATTGAATAGTTTTAAGTTTTATATAGCATCTCTTTGTATTGAGGGATGCTTTTTATTTTTGTCAAAAATAAAAAGATATTTCCACAATTGAACTTTTTTTGAGATAGTTAAGAGAAACACTATTGAATCCAAGGCTTTTAATTAGTAACAATATCTTATACAGTATTCATAGTATAAATCTTTGTTTGATTATCAATATTATTAGAATCAAATTGATCTAACATTATGGCTGTTTTCGCAAACTTTGTTGCTTTTAAAATAGTATTGGGTTGGTTGATTGGCGCTCCAGGATGCTCGCTTTCCGTGGGGCGGGCGATGAGCCTCCTCAGCGCGAAGCGCCTGCGGGGTCTCATCTGTCCCGCTACTCCCACAGGAGTCTCGCACCTTCCGCACCAATCACCCTAATCTGTTTTGTTCAAAAACAACAATCTTTTAGAAAAGAGCCAACATTATTAAGTAAGTAGAAATTCATTAGGAAATCAAATACTAAGGAGTTACTTTGATACCCCTTAATATTTGACTTTTAAAAAAAGAATTAATTAAAAAAGGAAGAATTTGATGAAAAGACCATTATTTTATTTTTTATTAGTAACTCTTATTTTAGTAGCCTCTTCTTTTTATCTCTTGCATAAGAAAGATATTAAAACACCAGATTCTTATATTCAGAATAAGAATACTGATTCAGGAAAGGAAATTAATACGGAAACATCTGAGAAGTCTCGAAAACAAGCAACAGATAAAACTTCTACTGCTACATTGTCTGCTATTGGTGATATTCTCATTCATGATCGGGTATATAATCCAGCACATGTTGCTAACGGACAGTATGACTTTATGCCTTTTCTTACACCGGTTCAATCTTATTTAGGTGAAGCAGATATTACTGTTGCCAACCAAGAGACGATGATTGGAGGTGTGGAGATAGGTCTTTCGACATACCCCTCGTTCAACAGTCCACATGAGGTGGGAGATGCATTAAAAGAAAGTGGTGTTGACCTTGTGACACTGGCAAACAATCATACGTTAGATCGTGGGGAAGAAGCGATTCGAAATGCGATTCAACACTGGAATAAGATCGGTATGCCTTATGTAGGTTCATACGTTTCATCAAAAGATAAAATGAAAATTAGAACGATAGAAATGAACGACATTATATTCTCATTTTTAGCTTATACATATGGTACGAACGGTATTTCAGTACCAAAGGATAAGCCGTACCTAGTGAACTTAATAGATATGGAGAAGATGAAACAAGAGATACTAGAAGCAAAAGAGTTATCTGACGTTGTAGTTGTTAGTCTTCATTTTGGGCAAGAATATCAAAGGTTACCGAATGATGAACAGAAGAAATTAGCACGTCAAACTGCAAATGCTGGTGCAGATATTATTATTGGACACCATCCTCACGTTTTGCAGCCGATGGAATGGATTGAAAGAGCAGACGGAAAACGTTCATTTGTAGCTTACTCACTAGGCAATTTCTTTTCCGGACAAAAAGGGGACTATAAAGATATCGGTGGTATTTTGCAGATTAAAGTTGAAAAGGTAGAAATAAACGGTGAAAGTATAGTTAAGTTAAATAACCCTTCATTTATCCCAACTTTTGTAGGTGAAGATTATACTGTGTCCCCTCTTAAAAAAGTGGCAGGTAAAGAGGCAGTATATAAAGTAATAATAAATCATATGAAGCAATGGTTGCCAGAGCTAAAGGTTCATTAATCATTGAAGAGAAGGATGAAAATACATTTTTGGTATCATTTTTATTTCTTTCACAGTTTCTACGGCACTGTAACTAACCGAACAAAATATTATAGAAAATACTTAAATATTCCGTTAAGGGCGTTTATCAGTAATGAAGATAAGCGTTTTTTTTTATAGAAAAAAGATTGAGTGAACGTCTAGATTTTAAATAATTGATAAAGATGCAGTTTAACATAACAGACTTCAAACAAAAACAGTTTACAACGTGCAGTTTAACAATCTACGAAAATTGGAAAAAAACATTCCCTTATTGCTCTAACAGCCTTTTACGATATGCCGACGGATTCATCCCATAACTAGTAGTAAATTGTTTTGTAAAATAGAAGGGGCTTGCAAAGCCTACTTCATTTGCGATCTCTGAAATGGGTAACTGGGTGAATTCTAGTAGTTTTGCTGCATGGGCCAATCTCATTGATAAAAGTGTTGCCATAATCGATGTGCCGACTTGTTCTCGGAATAAGTGAGATAGTCGTGAAGGGGAGAGACAGACTTGATCAGCTAAGGATTGAATTGTATGCGCCTCTCTTAACTCTTCATTCAATAAATGAATAACCTGTTGCACTCTGTAATCTATTTTGTTTGCTTTTGTTGTTTGTAGCCATTGATTGATAGCCAATAAAATTTCTTCAAGTGCATTCATCGATAACTCCAAAGAAAACTCTTGAAGCAACCGATTATCACGAATCATTCGCTGAAAGCTATTATTAACACGATCTTGTAGCTGTATATCATTAATTGGAAAATAGATAAAGCCTTTTGTTGTTTCAGGAAGATTGAGTAATTCTATCCAAGTTGGTCTTGGAAGAAAATGAGCCCAATAGAATTCCCAGTGATTGTTATTAGATCCATATTGATGAGCGGTTTTTGGTTTTAAAATAGCTAGCTCACCTGCTTTTACATGCTGTTCATGACCATCCACACTAAACAAACCTTTCCCAGAAAGAGTAAATGTTATTATCCATTCTTTCGCTCCATTTGATCGAGTGACCTTGTATTCATTTGACTGATGATAATGATCTGAAAAAAGAACCCCAGGTGATGAAGCATTTTTAAAAATAGCAGGATTGTTAAGGTTTATAGTCATTCTCTCTATTCCTTTCATTTTGAGATCTCTTATAATTTAATTATAGCAATTATTAATAAAAAAGAGGTGGATGATGGTGGAGAATATTACTGAGGCACAAAAAGAACAGTTTGATTCAGATGGATATTTGATTGTAAAAGGACTATTTTCAAGCGAGGAAATTGAGCAGTTAAAAAATCGGTTTATGCAAATACATTCCGAAGGACCGATACCAGGTTATTTTTCACCCCTTTCCGAGGAAGATGCAAAAGGCGATATATTGAAGATGTATCCAAGGATCATGCATCCTCATAAAATTGACTCACTATCTATGAAGTACTTGTTGGATTTAAGGCTATTCTCAATTCTGACAAAACTACTTGAAGAGGAGCCACTTGCAGCACAAAGTATGTTCTATTATAAGCCACCAGGTGCAAAGGGGCAGGCACTGCATCAGGATAATTTTTATTTAAAGATGGAACCAGGAACATGTATAGCAGCCTGGACCGCAATTGATCCATCTAATGAAGAAAACGGTGGACTTTATGTTGTTCCTAATTCGCAGCATGCTGAAATCCAATGCCCTCATAGAGCTGACCCAGAGAAATCGTTTACTCGTGAAGAGGTCGATATACCTGATGGGCTAAAGCCAATACCTGCGATCCTGGAGCCAGGCGATGTGTTGTTTTTTAATGGTAATGTAATTCATGGATCTTATCCAAATACTTCAAAAGACAAATTTCGCAGATCGTTTATTTGTCATTATGCAGGGATTTCCACCACAAAAGCTGGAAATTTCTACAAACCACTATATAAACAGGATGGTACGCCTGTTACGGATATTGAAACGACTGAATCGAATCCATGTGGTACAGAATTTACCCAAGCGGAAATACATTAACCTACATTAGGAAAAGGTGGAAAGATGAAAAAAATAAATAATGGAAGCAGTGCTCCACCACGATTAGATATTCAACAATCATGGTGGGCGATGAATGGGATAGGAAATGGCGTACGAGAATGGATAACAGAAGAAAAGGTAGAAAAAATTGCCGAAGCAGGATTTACAGGGATTAATGGTTTTCTTCCACCTCAAGAAAAACAGGAGGAGTGGCACAACTTACTTGAAAAGTATCAGCTTAGCTTTAGCATTTGTGCTTATCCTTGGAATCGTGAAGAGTTATCAACTCTTTTAAAGCAGGCACAAGACTTTGGCGTTCAGCATGTTAATTCACAAGTGATGGATAGTTTTGTCATCGGTGAAGAAGCGGTACAGCTACTAAAAGAGTTAACAGAGGAAGCTGAACGGTTTGGTACCACTCATTTTGTAGAAACACATAGAGGAAGAATTACACAGGACTTGTTGCGAACAGTAGATTATGTGAAAGCGATTCCTAATTTAAGTCTCACAATTGATTTTTCTCACTATGTTGTCTCTGGTGAGATGGTCGGGGATATCTTTAGAGCAGAGCCGTTTTTTAATGAATTGTTACAACGATGCGGATGTATTCATGGGAGAGTTTCAAATGGAGAACAGGTGCAAGTGGATATTGGACCAAATGGAGAGCATCCGATGTTGAATCGATTTAAAGGCTGGTGGAAACAAGGGATGGAAAATTGGCTGATGGATGCGAAAGTTGGAGATATTTTCCCATTCGTATGTGAATTGGGTCCACCAGGATATGCAATCACGAAAAACAGCTATAGTAAAGGGAATATGGAGGAAATTTCCGATCGATGGGAGCAATCTTTATTACTAAAACGAATTGCCGAAGAACAATGGGCAGAATGTGTGCAAGGGTTAGCGGAATAGATAGTAAATTTTATATATAGAAACAAAGAAAAACGAGTGTAAAATCAGAATGAACTGTACCCCATCAAATAGACAATTATAAAAAGAGTAGACATAAGAGGTGACTACATTATTAGACGAGACTGCTGAAAAAGTAGACAGAAATGTTGAGGGATGGTGCTACTATTAGAGGTAAGTTACGATAAATTCAGGTATGGTTTTACTGAGATCTAAGTGTAATAAATAAAAGCAACAATCTTTGAATATAAAAAGATTGTTGCTTTTATTATGAAAAGAAGACCTTTAGACTCGAATTAATAATACGGTGATATCATGAAGTAGACCAATACACCAGTGAAGCTTACATAAAGCCAGATCGGCATCGTCCATCGAGCAATTTTCCGATGCTTGTCTACCTGCATATTCAAGCCCCTGCCTAGCGTAATAAGTGCAAGTGGCACAATTGCTGCCGCAAGGAAAATGTGAGTGATCAAAACAAAATAGTAGATACTCTTTAATAATCCATCTCCGCCATAGCTAGTTGATTCAGCCATTGAATGATAGGTCAAATAACTAATGCAAAACAAAAATGTTGTCGTGAATGCCGCAATAATAAAACGGCGGTGCAGTTTAATATTTTTTTGCCTGATTGTAATCAAAGCAAGAACAAGAAAAAGAAATGTAAAGGTGTTGAAAATAGCATTCATTAACGGTAATACAGTTAACTCTATTCCCAAAATGCTACCATCATTGTTTTTAGGCAAAAAATACGTTCCGACTATCACACCTACAATGACAATTGACAAGATCCAAATCAATGAATTGTAATTTCGTTGTTTCACAGAATGATTATTACTCATGTTATTTGCTCCTAATATAATAGTGGTTTTCTTAAGAATAAAAAAAGAAACAGTAAAGATCAATTTATTTTTATTATAATACTGAATTTGTCATTATTCGGACAAAAACATATTGTAAGAATTTGTTTCAAAGTTACACCTAAAGCATAGCGCAAATGATCGTCGATACAAAATGGAAAAGTATATTTCGCTAAGAACGACTGCAATAATAGATTGAGTAGATTCAGTGAAACAGTGGATGATCTTATGAAAAGAAAAGGATTTCGAATACAAGTTGGGGTTTATTTTACAAAAAAGGACCAGGAAAAATGATTATTTTTCCTGATCCTTTGACTTATTATTGAAGATCAATTGTTTGTGTTTCTGTTCCCCAGAAACCAGATTGTACTTGGAGCTTGTATGCTGCTTTAGGATCCGCAACGTCAAAAACAACCTTTCCACGATTTTCAAGATTTGGATTAATTTCTTCTAAGAAAAATCCTTTTCCTGCTTCATTCGCGTAAAGTGTTGCAGAATCATCTGCATTATATTCTGTATCCCCTTGAAGTAACTTAAAGAAGGATGAATCTGTCATGATTGCTTCTTTTCCTTCATTTTTCACTGTGACATCGAGAATTAAGTAGGTTCCGCTTGCATTTTGTCCATATTCGCCACCAACATTATTTGCAGTTGACTTCCCATGAACAGTAAACACAACATCGCCAACTTTTACGGCATCACCGATTTTATACGTTTTTGTTTCTTCCTTCTTTTCACCCTCAGTTACATCCGTTCCTTCTTCAGTTTCTGGAGGTGCAGCATCCCCAGCATCGTTTGCTAAGTCGGTATCATCTTCACCGCCACCAGTCGCGATAGCTATCACCAATATCACCGCAATAGCCCAAAACCACCAACGTTTATAAAAAGGCTTCTTTATTCTTTCTTTTGCCATTTAATAAAGTCACACTCCTATATGAATTTTGTCACTTGAATATAGGTTTTACATGTGTTAAATAAAATATTTAAGAATTTGCTGTTAAATAATTTCAATCATTTAAGCAGATAATAACAATTACTTATTTATTTGCTCTTAACTCATAGAATCGAGGTAAAGCACTCATCATTTGAAATGCTTAAATCATACGTCGATCGATATATGATGAAGAATTCATTGAAGAGCAGTAATTAATTTAACTAGATAAAAAATGAAAACACTTTTATGCAGGTAAAAGAAAAAAGGAATAATAATTATTTTTGAATACTCTTAATTAGGGTTAGTAGAGGAAAATATTAACATGTTATTATAGATACATATAAGAATTTATAGGGTTATCTCAATGTTACTATATTAATTGTTTTTAATATTTGCATATTGATCTTGAGATTAGATTCATATTTTTATTGAATAAGGAGTTAAAATAATGTTTGATGTAATTATTATCGGTGCAGGTCAAGCTGGCCTTTCTATGGGATATCATCTTTTGAAGCAAACGAAAAACTTTTTAATAATAGATCAAAATAAGAAAATCGGTGATTCTTGGAAGAATCGTTATGAATCCTTAGTATTATTTACTACTAGAGAATTTAGTTCTTTACCTGGTTTACAAATGAAGGGAGATCCTCAGGGGTTACCAACTAAAAATGAAGTAGTTGAATATTTGGGGCTCTACGCAAGGACATTTGAATTACCAATTCAAATGGAAACGAACGTTCAAACTTTAGAAAAACAAGAAAATACCTTCATTATTAAAACGAATAAAGAAACCATGCATTCAAAACAAGTGATCATTGCAACTGGACCTTTTCAATTACCATCTATTCCATCAATCTCAAAGAATCTTTCTAATAATGTGTATCAAGTTCATTCATCTGAATATAAAAATTCTAGCCAATTATTACCGGGAAATGCACTAATAGTTGGAGGAGGAAATTCTGGTGCACAAATTGCGGTAGAACTTTCTTCTTCGAGAGAGGTGCATTTATCCATTAGCAAAGAAATCAGCTTTCTACCCTTATCTTTCTTCAGAAAGAGTATTTTTTGGTGGTTCAAGAAACTCAGGATATTGAATGCTACGGCAGAATCATTTATCGGAAAAAGGATTCGAGGTAATGGGGATCCTATCTTTGGAAATGAATTAAAGCAATTACTTCGAGATCAAAGAATTATCCTTCATCCCAGAACAATTCACTGTGACCAGGAGATTTTTCAGTTCGAAGATCAGGAAAAGATTGAAGTCAAAAATGTCATCTGGGCTACAGGGTTTACATCAAATTACGAATGGATTAATATCTCACAAGTCCTGGACAAAACAGGGAATCCAGTACATAGCAGGGGGATCACTCAAATTGAAGGATTGTATTTCCTTGGTTTACCATGGCAGCATAAACGCGGTTCAGCACTACTATTAGGAGTAGGCGAGGATGCGGAATACATTGCAAATAAAATGAATATTTGATGTAGTCTATCTCTACCTTCAATAAAAAACGAATTGTCTAGAAACAAATGAAGCAAGAAAATATTGGCTACAATTGGGTATTGAAGCTGTTTTTCAACTAGCTTTAAGATAATAGAATACTTTTTGTGTATTCGGATACTCTAAAAAGAGATGAAATTATAAAAGGTTAAGGTGAAATCCATATGTTATCCAAAAGGCACACTTTATTTAATGTAATTTTAATAGTAGTCCCTTGGTTATCGTTGATATGTATAGGAAAACATAATTTAAAACGTTTTTCTCTAGCGGGGATAGTCATTGTAATTCTGGAGATTATTAATCATAAGATTGGACAAAAACGTAATTGGTGGACTTTTTATGATAAGCGAAAATCATTTCTAACAAATGAACTCCCTTTTAGTATTGGTCCATATATGCCTCTTTCCTTGTGGTTACTTAAATTATCATATGGAAACTTTAAAAAGTTTGTGTTGCTTAATGTTATTGCTGACGGATTGTTTGCTTTTCCTATTATTAACTTTATTAAAAAAATAAAAATATTACGTTTAAATAAGTTGAATAATTTTCAATTTTTTCTATACTTACATTATAAAGCATATATATTATACGGAGTGCAATACTGGTATGATAATAAACTTAAGTATCAACTAGGAATAAAATAAGGATTGCTCTAGCGTAGGACCGGTTCTCTTTCTTCTAATTTAGAAGTTGAAGAACAGGTCCTTTGCTTTTTCATCTACTATAATAGCAAAAGTAATATGTAGTTACTTGTACCGTTAATTTTGGCTATTTCATCTGTGTTGATCAACAAGAATGAGATTACCATCTGGATCTTCAATTGTAAAATGTGCTGGTCCTTCACTTGATTCATCGGCTTCAGACAGCATGTTTATTCCATTTCCTTTGAGCTGTTTTTGAAGTTCGCGAACGTCCGTAAATGATTCGAGATTTTCAGCATTTTCATTCCATCCTGGATTAAAAGTCAGGATGTTCTTATCAAACATTCCTTGAAATAGCCCAATTATGCAATTTTCATTCTTCAAAATAAGCCAATTTTGGGTAATATCACCACCTAATGTTTGAAATCCAAGGTTTTCGTAAAATGATTTTGAGAGATTAATGTCTTTTACATTTAAACTTACAGAAAATGCGCCTAGTTTCATATTTCTACCACCTTTTTATTAATGATTAAAAGTTCAGACAGATGTTCGTATCGAGTTAAGCTTTTTATATGTATAAGTATAAATGAGCATATTGAAATGCACAATATTTACCATATTATTTTGGAGGATAAGTTTTTATGCAATAAACTACCTAAGTAGGCTCAACCTACTTTATGGTAAAATTATTTAAAGAACGGATCAGATTTTTTTGAAAATAGTTTAAAGTAAAAAAATGAATACATTACATAAACAATAGATTTTTTTGAAAGGATGAATAGTGTGACGTATGAAGAAATTATGCAAAAGCTTGAAGAATTAGGTTCCGAGCAAACGAAGCAAATTTATCTGAATCATGGGGTAAAGGAGCCTTATTTTGGGGTGAAAATTGGGGATTTGAAGAAGCTTGTCAAGTATGTAAAGAAGAATCATGAATTAGCATTAAAATTATATGATTCTGGTAATCATGATGCAATGTATTTAGCAGGCTTTTCAATTAATCCCAAGCTTATTTCAAAGGAAACCTTACAAGATTGGGCCAAAAAAGCGTATTGGTATATGGCAGCAGAATATACAGTTGCACAGGTAACTGCAGAGAGTGATTATGCTCTTGAATTGGCGAGGGAGTGGATGAAATCAGAGGACGAAATGGTTGCTGTTTGTGGCTGGAGCACCTATTCAAACTATTTATCCATAACCCCTGACGAAAAGTTAGATATAGCTGAAATTAAGACTTTGTTGAACCAAGTGAAAAATACGGTTCATGAAGAACGAAACCGTGTACGATATGTGATGAATGGTTTTGTTTTGTCTGTGGGTGCATATGTAACTGAACTATGTGAGGAAGCAAAACAAGTAGCAGAATTTATTGGCAAGGTACACGTAGACGTAGGGAATACGGCTTGTAAGGTACCTCTAGCATCAGAATATATTAAGAAAATAGAAATGAAAAATAGAGTAGGTATGAAACGGAAAACTTGTATATGTTAGGTATTATTAAAAGATCGGATTCGAGGTAAAACCTAATGAAAACATTTAGAGTCTGTAATTTTTTATGTAACAAGTATTCAATTAACTAATTAAAGGAGGACAATAATGGACAATATCAATAAAGCAACACAAGAAATTGATTTGCCCAATATTGGTAAACCAGCTACTCGAGCGCTTACCAATGCTGGGTATATTAATCTTGCTCAATTGACACAAGTAACTGAATTAGAAATTTTAAAGTTACATGGTGTTGGGCCGAAAGCGGTGAGAATACTGAATGAAGCACTTAAGGAAAAACAGCTTTCATTTGCAAAAAATTCATAAAATAATTGGAACTATAAGGAGTCAACCATGAAAATAAATTTACTGATTTTTATATCTTCCGTAAAAGAACAGCAAGAAAAGGTTAGACAAGAATTAATGGTGAAAACATTCAAATATTCGTCCAGTTAAAGGGGATATCATACATGATCCAGGATTCGATCCAGGATTTCATAATGGATATGAAGTTGTGAAAATCACTATTAATTATGATAAGAATGAATGCTTTGTTTCACTAAAACCTACAAACACATAAAAAAAATCGATTCCTTATCGTTCAGAGAATCGACTTTTTTAGATGAAAAAGCTCCTAGTTTTTATAGAAAAAGTAAAACTTGTATTAATGCTAATGCAGCGGTTCCCATTATTGGAGCAAGCTTTAGCAACAAAATTCCATTCGAAGTTGAAATGATTGAATCAAGTGGGTCTTTTGCTGGTGAAGCTAAAAGATTGATAAAACGTTCCCACTTACTAGGTTTCATTGGGAAATCGGGTATATCTACGTGATATTGTTCAAGTTTCGTATGCAGATGTTGATCCTTATCAAAGGGATCATGTCCCATATTCGTCTCCCTCCAATTCTTCCTTTAATCTTTTGATTGCGATGTGTAATCTTGATTTAACCGTCCCTTTTGGAATTCCAAGGATTTTGGCTATTTCCTCTTGAGGCATATCGTGATAGTAGAAGAGTAATATAACGGCACGCTGTATTTCAGGAAGCTTTGCAACGGCTTCCCGAATGGTCATTCTGTCTGAAAGATGGAATTCTTCGGTCCGTGTCGGCGTCAGAAAGGGCAAAAGATTCCTCCATTTCTTACGACGGTTTAATTTTGTTATCATCAATCGATATGCAATTTGAAAAAGATATGATTTTAGTTTTCCCTTGTTTGGATTGTAATCGTACTTATAACGCTGCAGTTTAACAAATGTGTCTTGAACGATATCAATGCTTAATTGCTCATCTCTTGAATAACGGAAAATAAACGAGTATAAAGACTGCTTTAATAGGGTGTAGATCCTTTCTAATGCTTCATTATCACCATTTTGATAAGCGATCATTAATTCATCTTCACGCTCACTCAATCTCATCGCCCCAGCGTTCCTTAATAGATTTTAGCGTCATAGAGACCCTGCAAATTAAGTAAAAAATTGATACAAGCGTCCAAACTTGTGCTTGGTTTGTAAAAAATTGCACAAAAACATTCTCAACTGTTTCACCACTAGAGACTAAAAAATTAAGTGCCTGAACACAAATAATGGAATATACGGCTAGACCAATCGTAAGCGTATCAAAAACATTCCATCTTAAATATATTTTCGTTTTTTTATAATTGATTTTACCATTTTCACGGACAACATATTTGCGATCCATTGGAATAGCAATCGCTAAAATAAAAATCATTAAAAAACCTGCAACAATTAGTGAAACAATCCAACCAGTATCCATTAATAACATCCCCCATCTACCTTCTTTTCTAACTATACAACTGAGAAAGCAAAAAGGTTCATTTAAATTAAAAAAGTTTTCAGCGGTCTAAAGTTTTTGTGGTGTTAAGGTTGTGGTGATTTATTAAATAAAGGCTGTTTTCGCAAACTTTGTTGCTTTTAAAATAGTATTGGGTTGGTTGATTGGCGCTTCAGGATGCTCGCTTTCCGTGGGGCGGGCGATGAGCCTCCTCAGCGCGAAGCGCCTGCGGGGTCTCATCTGTCCCGCTACTCCCACAGGAGTCTCGCACCTTCCGCACCAATCAACCTAATCATTTTTGTTCAAAAACAACAATCTTTTAGAAAAGAGCCTAAATAAAAGAGCAAGTTTTTTTATGTGATACTTCCATAATCATACAATATGTGTTATATTACGAATGTACGTTCTGTATGGTTGTTACATATGTTAAAAATTGAAAAAAGGGGTGTATTATATGATTTTAGGGGTTCATGCTTATTTAAGAATGAATGGTAATGGGAAAGAAGCTGTTAAATTTTATGAAAATTCATTGGAGGCAGAAGTTCTAGGAGTTCAAACATATGGAGAGTTGCCAGAAAATCCAGAATTCACTCTTCCTGATGAAGCAAAAGATCGTGTAATACATGCACAATTGAGAGTTGGTAATACGTTTCTTATGCTATCTGATACATTCCCAGGTCAACCATTTCAAACTGGATCACAAGTTGATGTAGCTATCACTTTAAATGATGTAGAAAAATCAAAAGAAGTATTCGGAAAACTTCTAGATGGTGGCGAGGTAATCATGCCAATTCAAGAAACTCCCTGGAGTCCATCTTATGGACAAGTAAAAGATAAATTCGGTATAACCTGGCAGATTTCAACAATCGTAGAAGACTGTATTTAATTATTTGAAAGCACATTTCTTTAGTTATAGAAAGCTATCGTTGAAGATTGCTGAGCTGTTTATGCAGCTCTTTTTTTATATACAGAAAGGCTAACGGTTGTAAGTTCAAGAATAACAACCTAATTCTTGATCTCTCAAGTTGCTTAATAAAAGAATATAAGATAGATTGTTACAATAAAATGAGCAAGATTATAAAGGAAGGAAGTGCAAAACGATGGATTTAGAAATAGTTATGCAGGAACTGGAAGCGCTTGGCAAGGAACGAACGAAAAAGACTTACATAAGCAATGGTGCACATGAGCCGCTTTTTGGGGTGGCTACCGGAGCAATGAAGCCGCTCGCAAAGAAAATCAAGAAAAATCAACCTTTAGCCGAGCAGCTTTACGCCACCGGGAACTATGACGCCATGTATTTTGCTGGCATCATTGCTGACCCAATGATAATGACTGAGGAAGATTTTGATCGTTGGATAGATGCAGCATATTTTTATATGCTGTCAGATTATGTAGTTGCAGTAACTTTAGCAGAAACCGAATTTGCGCAAGTTGTTGCCGATAAATGGATCGCAAGCGGTGAAGAACTTAAAATGTCGGCAGGGTGGAGCTGTTACTGCTGGCTTTTGGGTAATCGCCCGGACTCTGAATTTAGCGAAAGCTCGATTGCCGGTAAGCTTGATCAGGTGAAAAATACGATTCATGATTCTCCAGATCGAACAAAATCCGCTATGAATAATTTTATTTACACAGTCGGGATTTCATATTTACCGCTTCATGATAAGGCGGTTGAAACAGCAAAGGCAGTTGGCCCAGTCCAAATCAAGCGGGACAAGAAAAAAAGCAGCATCCTACATGCGTCCGAAAATATTCAAAAGGAATTAGATAGAGGAAAGCTTGGTTTCAAACGCAAATATGTAAGGTGTTAGTATAGTTTGTAGTGTAACTACATTAACCGAAATGAGAGGTCAGTACATCAATAAAAAGGTTCGTTGGGTATTCAGCAATCAGGCTTAATGATGAAATAATCAAAATTTTATTAAAAGCTCAGAGCATACAAGACCTTAGCAAATCTGTTAAGGTTTTTTTGTAATTAAGAAAAATATTTGGGCAGTGTATTTGATATTTCTTACATTAAAAAGCAGCCTTTGAACTAGTACTAGATGTCTAGTTATTATCGTAATAGATAGGTATATTTAGATTTTGCGAGAGGTTTTGTATAATTCCTTTCCAATTGAAAATATATAATTACCGAATTAATGAAATTTTTAGTTTTCTCTTATAATATAAGTATATAAATAAACTCTATTAGATGTATAATATAAATAAACACTGAAAGGGGATACATAATGTTGAATACAAAACACCTAGATTTACTGGCTCAAATCTATG
This sequence comes from Metabacillus sp. KUDC1714, assembly GCF_014217835.1. Taxonomy (NCBI): domain Bacteria; kingdom Bacillati; phylum Bacillota; class Bacilli; order Caryophanales; family Bacillaceae; genus Metabacillus; species Metabacillus elymi. The sequence goes on along the minus strand of NZ_CP055263.1, from coordinate 5,134,161 downwards.
ATAGTGAAGAAAAAGTTGTGACTGAAATTATCAATCTTGAAGCCATTCTTAATCTACCAAAAGGGACAGAACATTTTGTTAGTGATTTACACGGAGAGTATCAAGCCTTTCAGCATGTGCTGAGAAATGGATCGGGGAAGGTAAAAGAGAAAATTGAAGACATTTATAAAAAGGTATTAACTGAAAAAGAAATTAAAGAATTTGCAACATTAGTTTATTATCCTGAAGAAAAAATTCAGTTACTTAAAAATAATTTTGACAATGATAGAGAATTACACCAATGGTACACAGTAATCATTGAGCGTATGATTAAGCTAATTTCTTATGCATCTTCCAAATATACACGATCTAAATTACGGAAAGCATTGCCTAATCAGTTTGTGTATATCATTGAGGAGCTTTTATACAAAACAGATGAATTCACGAATTTTAAGGAACCTTATTATTCAAAAATTGTTCAGCAAATTATTTCTCTCGGACAAGCTGATAAGCTCATTATAGGTCTTGCATATACTACTCAGAGATTGGTTGTTGACCATCTTCATGTAGTTGGGGATATTTATGATCGAGGGCCTGAGCCTGATAAAATTATGGAAGCTCTTATTAATTATCATTCTGTCGATATTCAGTGGGGAAATCATGATGTCCTATGGATAGGTGCTTTTGCTGGTTCAAAGGTTTGTCTCGCGAATATTATTCGGATTTGTGCTCGCTACAACAATTTAGATATTATTGAAGATGTGTATGGCATCAATCTTCGACCACTTCTTAATTTAGCGGAAAAATACTATGGAGACATCCCAGCCTTTAGACCGAAAATCCAATCAGACCTTAAAATTTCTGAAGAAGAACAACTACAAATTACAAAAATTCATCAAGCGATTGCGATGATTCAGTTCAAGCTTGAAAGTCCAATTATAAAAAGACGTCCGAACTTTAATATGTCAGAAAGACTATTGCTTGAGAAAATTGATTTTGATAAAAATGAAATCAAGATACATGGAAAAACATATCCATTAGAAAATACTTGCTTTGCAACAGTTAATCCAGAGCAACCTGATCAATTATTAGAAGAAGAAGAGCAAGTAATGGACAAGCTGTTATTTTCAGTTCAGCATTCGGAAAAGCTTGCTAGACATATGAATTTTCTGATGAAAAAAGGTAGTCTTTATTTGAAATATAATGGAAACCTATTAATACATGGCTGTATTCCTTTAGATGAAGAAGGAAATATGGAGAAAATGGTCATTGAAAATAAAACCTATGCAGGTCGTGAATTACTTGATGTTTTTGAACATTATTTACGATATTCGTTTGCACATCCTGAAGAGACAGATGATCTTGCAACAGATATGGTTTGGTATTTATGGACAGGAGAATATTCATCACTCTTTGGAAAAAGAGAAATGACGACCTTTGAAAGGTATTTCATTAAGGATAAGGCAACCCATAAAGAGAAAAAAAACCCATACTATTATTTACGTGAAAATGATGAAGTCTGTCGCAATATTCTAACAGAGTTTGATCTTAATCCTGATCAAGGTCATATAATAAACGGCCATACACCAGTTAAAGAAATTGAAGGAGAAAATCCAATCAAAGCAAATGGAAAGATAATTGTCATTGATGGAGGCTTTTCTAAGGCTTATCATTCAACGACAGGGATTGCTGGATACACTTTATTATATAATTCCTACGGTATGCAGCTTGTTGCACATAAACATTTTAATTCAAAAGAAGATGTTCTACAAAATGGAACGGATGTATTATCAGTAAAAAGATTGGTGGATAAAGAACTTGAAAGAAAAAAGGTACTTGAAACGAATGTTGGAGAGGAATTATTACAAGAAATTTCTATTTTGAATAGTCTAATGGAATATCGCTATATGAAATGAGAATATTTAATTAAAAATAGAGTTAATTTAAAGCACTATACTGTAAATGCATAAAAAAGGGAAACATTAAACAACTGCTCAGAGCTAATTCTGAGCAGTTGTTCATTTTTTAGGTCTTTTATAATGAATTTAAACTTACATATAATCGTAAATAGAATCTTCAAAGTAGAGCCAGTGATAATATTCAATCTGTGGATCTGTCATCTCTGAAATCTCTTTTTCATTGAATTTTTGTTTAGCTAATAGTTCCTTCACTTTGGATTCTCTCGCTAATTGGCTCATGTTAAATCCTCCTTAAATATGGGAAGCAACTTAAATAGTCTTTGTTTTCTTACATTTATTATATATCTCAATTTGAGATTATACCAATATCGATTCGAGATGGTTTTGTGGAAATTAATACATAATAGTTATTTATGATCATTGAGGATAGGCGCAGTATTTTGAAGTTAGTCACACTTCTTTTAAATTGAGCTGTTATTAATAGAACTTTTAAAGGTTTGAAACTTTTTCTTCATGTAATCGTATAGAAAAGTACAATGTTTTCTCATTAGGGGGTTACTTTTTTGGAAAACCATGGTGATCAGGTAAAAGCGATAATAAAGGAGCTCAGAAATGGAGTTAGTAAACAAATCGTAACGAAGCTTGATTTAAATAAATGTGAACGAGTTATTGAAAATTTAACTTCTCTTTCAGTAGGTTGTGAGGAATGTCAAAACCATCTGCTTGAATTAAAAAATCATTTTGAACATCTAAAAACGAATGTAGACCAGATTGAAGAAACTGACTTTAAACAACATAAACAATTAATAAATCAAATCGTTTCACATCCCCAGAAAAAACATAAGTTGGTGCCAGAGGGATATTATCTTGGAATATACATGTCGGTGGGTATGAGTTTGGGTGTTGTATTTGGATTAACAATATTTGAAAATATTGCTTTAGGTTTACCGATTGGAATGTGTATGGGGATAGCAATTGGAGCTAGTTTGGATGCGGATGCTAAGAAAAAAGGGAAAACGTTCTAGGGGAATGATTTTACTAGGCTTTAATACTGTCCACACGATATAAAAATATTAGAGAAGTAGGGAAAGTTACTATATTCCTGTATTGGACTTAATAATAATTACCATGTTTGATAAAATGTTGTATGAAGATCCTTGGACTGTTAATTCCTCTTTTTATTAAATATGTAGAAATAATCTTTGGCATTGAGTTTTAATTTTCACTAGATCATTGATTTTTTATGAAATAACACAAAAAATTCATAAATAATTGCACTAACATTGAAAGTCTAAATTTCGAGAATCAAGAGGTAACTAAATGAAAATTAATCAATTAATTTCGAACAATCTTAAAAATTTAGATGCAGAACTTCCAGTTGATAAGTCGTTAGGAATTGCGGGTTTGTCTGGTTCAGGGAAAACAACCTTTTGTCAAACGATTGGTGAAGAATCAAAGAAGCGTCTCGTTTCCTTATTGCCAAAGGCTGAATATCAGTATTTATTTTCTACTATTATGGAAACCAATTTCAGTGCCATTAAGATGGAAGAAATGCCTTTAGTGCTTTTTCTCGGAAAATCTTCAATTTCTTCCAATCCACGCTCTACGATTGGTACACATACAGGTGTATTTAAAGAGATTCGTGTTCGCCTTGCTGAAAAATTTAATCTTTCACCAGAATTTTTTTCATTTAATAATGCATTAGGGTGGTGCTCAGCTTGTAAAGGACGAGGTTATACCAAAAATGTAGAATGTCCAAAGTGTAAGGGCGACCGCTATAATCAAGAAGTTGAGCAATATGAAATGGAATTGTTTGAAAAACCTCATAATATCGCTGATATCAACAACCTGAGCATTGAATCAATTCTTTCGCAAGCTGAAGTATTACATATAAGTGAAGAGAAACAACATATTCTCCAAAACATTATCAATATGAATATAGGTTACTTATCATTAAATCGCATTATGGGTACGTTGTCTGGCGGAGAATTAACACGACTTTACTTAGCAGAATTCATGGCAACGAGTGAAAATACCGTTATTATTATTGATGAAATCTCCGTTGGTCTTGATCACGATACCCTATTGAAAATTTTAGAGCAGATAAAACAATTAGGCTATAAAAATCAAATTTGGCTTATTGATCATTCTGACACAGTGCTTGATACAACTGATGAGCAATTATTCTTTGGACCTGGTAGTGGCAAATATGGTGGGAAAATCGTTGAAGAATCCCCACGCCCAAAACCGATTCACTGGGAACGAAATCAGGCAATGCCAACAGAATACTATAAATTTCATGATCTTTACTGTCGTAATATTCAAATGGCAGAAATTCAAATTCCAAAAAATCGACTTGTAACCTTTACCGGCGAGTCTGGCTGTGGTAAATCTACACTTGTTAATGAATGTATGGCCAAGGATTTTGTGATGCGATATCCAAAGGATAAACTGGTTATGGTTGGACAGGATCGAAACAAATCGATTACCAGCCGCTCAACAGTAGCAACTTTTCTTGATATAAAAAGAAAGCTCTCAAAATACAGTGAAGAGATTGATGATATTTTTCAACGCTCAATTGAAGATATTATTGAAGAACTACCAAATGAAGACATCGCTCATAAACGCTTAAGTTTATTGATAAAGCTTGGACTTGGATATTTAACGTTAGAAAGAAAAACACAATCCTTATCTACTGGAGAATTTCAATGTGTTCATTTAGTTTCTGAGCTGTTTTCAAACTCAAGAAACCCAAATACGCTGTTTATTTTTGACGAGCCTTCAAAAGGGTTATCACAAAATATTTTAAACCAGTTCATAGATAGTATTAGGGTCATACTGCAGGATGAATCTGTCTCAATCATGATGATTGAACATAATGCTTATATGCTAGAAAGCTCTGACTTTATTGTTGATTTTGGTAAAAGACAAACTGCACCAGTGCAACATCTTGATGTTGTTAGTCACAATGATTATTATCGTCTAAAGAATAGTGAAGATAAAGCGGCTTCATTACAAATCCCTTCATCTCTAAGGTCAAAAAATGGCATTCATTACGTAAAAAAAAATCATATGAGCTATTTTAAACATGCAGAAAATGTTTATAAGGGTGGCATCTTAAAAAGCTTATCACCAATGGCCCGTTTGATTTATGGTGAATACGAGTCTGATAAAATTGCACCCGTTATCGCTATCGACCTTGAAAGACACTTGTACAGTCAATATAGCTTTCTCTATGAAATAGGTGGACTGATCAACCATATTGTGGCTGCACATCCAACCATTAAAGATACAAGAAGCTTCGATTTCTATCATCAAGAAAATCATTGTCCATGTTGTTCTGGTCGTCGGGTCATTGAAAAATTTGATATTGATGTTGTCATTCAAGATAAAACAGTGCCATTCTGGGATGGGTTATTATATCCAGACGTAATGGAGGTATTAAAATATTATCAATACCCAAAATTACAATTCCTCTTTGATGAGATAAAGAATGAGCTTGGTCAGGATATTAGTAAAAGCTATAATGAGATGACAGAATCAGAACGTCATACTTTCTTATATGGTTATTGGGAAAAGTCATTTTATGATAAAGCAGGAAAGACATCAAGAATCTGGGAGGGCTTTAATTTACTCATTAGCCGTTATATGTTTATTTCGAAATCGATGATTAAAGAGCAAATGAAAGCAACCAAAGAAATGATGATCTGTCCAGTCTGTGAAGGTACAGTGCTAAACCATCATAAAAAGCTAAAATTTGGTGACACTGATATTCGAGAGATCATTCAACAACCGATTGATCAAGTCATAAAAACAGTAGGGCAGCTACCAGAGCTGGAAAAACTAAAAGCAGTTGTTGGCGAAAAAATGGTACTTACAGAAGATGTCTCGTTACTACCTCGGGAAACTCAAGTAGCGCTGAAGATGCTTGAACTAGAATTAGCAAGCTTTGTAAACTATGACGTGGTTTTACAAAATGCTTTACCTTTCTGGGACAAGATTAAAGGTAATATTGAAACAATAAGTAGTAAAAACCTACTTACAATCTGTGATTTTGCCAATATTAACGAAACGAGAGAAACCATTATTGATAAGTATTTCACTAATGGAAAATACAAAAAACTAACCTATGTTTATGAAGCATTTGGATACAAAAAAATTGTTACGCAAATTAATAAGGTAAAAAAAAGTCATCCATGTCCATTCTGTAACGGGAAGAAAGTTATTTCAGAAGATGGACTTCATGATGGCGTGCAAAAATTATCGGTACCGTGTGTTAGTTGCTATGAAAGTGGCATCAATGATGAAGGGCGTAAGGAAATCGTCGATGGCATAGACGTGCAAACATGGCTAACGGGCAAGGTAAGTGATGTTGTTGCTGAAGGATTATATACTGAGGCAGTAGCAGATATTCAAATATTCAGTCGCATTCGTGAGTTGAATAAACAAGAAATGATAGATGTTTATCAATGCCTAGAGAAAAATAATTAACATATCTTAATTGAAGGTTAAAAGGATCCAGGGAAGAAGAGTAGCCATCCCTGGATCCTTTTGTTTAAAGAACTGGAGAACATTCATAAATTAAATGTTCTTATGAAGTCTTCTGAGGTTCTTATTGTTAAAACCACAGTTACAAGCAACGTTTATAGAATTGATTAAATTTCTATATTTTGTCATACTGTAGAAGGAATATGAAAATTTAGGAAGAAATTACATACGAAGAGATTAAATGAAATCAAAATTTGGATGAAAATATTAGGAGGATGAAATATGGGAAGATTAGTTCATTTCGAGATTCATGTGGATGACATGGAACGTGCAAAAACGTTTTATGGAGAGGTATTTGGCTGGAAGTTTGAAGATTGGACTGATTATGCAGGAATGCCATATTTTGGTGCTGTGACTGGAGATGCAAATGAGCCTGGAATTAATGGAGCTTTGATGCAACGTCAAGGCCCACCACCAGAACCAAACCAACCCTTAAATGGTTATGCTTGTACAATGGGAGTGGAAGATTACGATTCAATTGAGGCTAAAATTACGGCTAATGGTGGAAAGGTCGCAATGCCAAAATATGCTCTGCCTGGAATGGCTTGGCAGGGATACTATGTTGATACAGAAGGGAATATCTTTGGTATTCATCAACCAGACGAGAACGCAAAATAGAATCAATGATAGGTGAATAAAAAATGAAAACACAAGACACGACAGGTATGCTTACAAATGTCCGTAATATCTGTCTTGCACTGCCTGAAGCTGTTGAACATATAGACGGTTTCGGTCACAATACTTTTAAAATCAATGGAAATCATTCGGGATAAAGGTTTCAATACTATTCACTCTGCTTAGTACGATTCATGGACTATTCATGTAAATATTCTATAAACAATAGAGAGGACAAACTAATATTTGTTCTCTTTATTGTTTATAGAAACTAAGTATTAATATGTATCCTTGCGGTTTATCGAATTTTAACAACAGGAATCGCTGTAATGGGGAAGAACTCTCAACTGTTTTTAACATTTGTCCGACCCTAAGGTTTATTCAATAATCTAAATAAAGAAGTCGATTCATCGTTGGAATCGACTTCTTTATAAGTGAAAACTTCCTTAGCGTTAGTTATGACCTAATTTTACTACGCCAAGTTCGACTTTTTAAATTGTTTCAGCCTTCAATTGTGTGTTCCCTTGCTGATTTAACTTCTTCACAGCTTCATTACTAGTATCAACACGTTTAACAAATAGGGCTAATAATAGAGCGACGATATTAATGCCTAGCGCTACGTAGAATGAATATTGGATACCAGCTAATAAAGCTTTCTGTGTTAACACAGCTTGAGCAGCTGTTGTCATTGTTGTTGGGTCAACACCAGTCATTAGGCTTTCAGCTTCTGTTTTTGTCACTGAATTCATAATAGTAACAAGGACAGCTGTACCAATCGAACCAGAGACTTGCTGTGCTGTATTGTTAACGGCTGTTCCATGTGGATTTAATCGTGTTGGTAATTGATTTAACCCATTTGTCATAATTGGCATCATTACCATTGACATACCTAGCATACGCAGAGTGTAAACAAGAATAATAAAGGTGTGACTAGAGTCAATTTGTAAGTTTGCTAACATGTAAGTTGAAACTCCTGTAATCGCAAGTCCTGATACGGCAAGAAGACGTGGACCAAATTTATCGAATAATTTACCTGTTATTGGCGACATTATTCCCATTATAATCGCACCAGGCAACATCATTAACCCTGAATCAAGCGGAGAAATTCCTCTTACATTTTGAACATACGCTGGTGTTAAAATCATCCCAGAGAACATAGCAACTGCATTGACAATGGCAATAACAGACCCAAGCGCAAACATCGGGTACTTGTATACACTTAAATCCAATAATGGTTCATCCATTTTAAATTGGCGATAGATAAAGGCGATTAAAGCAATTGCCCCAACAATTAAAGTGGTTAAGACAATAGCATCGGTCCAACCATCTGAGCTTGCTGAACTGAACCCATATAATAATCCACCAAAACCGATCGAAGATAAGACAACTGAAAAGTAATCAAGCTTGGCATTTTTGTTTTGTTCCATCACATTATCAAATTTCCAAAAGGCTAATAATAAGGTAATAACAGCTAAAGGTAAAATCATTTCGAAAAGTAAACGCCAGTCATAATGCTCGACAATATAACCCGATAATGTCGGTCCAATGGCTGGGGCAGTAATCATAACTAATCCGAAAACCCCCATAGCTGTTCCACGTTTTTCACGAGGGAAGCTGACAAGCATAATATTCATCAATAAAGGCCCCATGACCGAAGACCCTGCTGCTTGGATCATACGCCCAGTAAGTAAGACACTGAAGTTTGGTGCAAAAGCTGCTAACGCAGTACCTAAAGTAAAAATGGACATTGATGTCAAATATAATCTACGGTTCGAAAACCGCGTTAATAAAAAGGCTGATGCTGGAATTAAGACACCGCTGACCAGCATATATCCAGTTGCAAGCCACTGGATTGTTGAATAATCTTTAATATTTAAATCTACCATCATCGAAGGCAGTGCCACATTTAAAAGCGAGTTATTTAAAAAAGAAACAAACGCACCGACAAATAAGATCGCAATCATTAAATAGGGTGGTTTCTTTTGTTGTAAATCTGATTCCATATATATATTCCCCTTATTCCCTAAAATTTTATCAATTTTTTCTTAAGGATTACTTATGCATTCTTTATTCGACATGTTTATAAAGGTAGGTCGTTTACATAATTGTGCATGTATTCCTTGTTTTCTAAGTCTCTTAACTATTTTTTTCAAATCAATCGAATCTTTTTTCGTTCCATTAGGTGAGTTCATTCGTGTAATCCTTTTGAAGCCCTCTTTTAAGCAGATCAATTTGTTCCAAATAATTTCGTAAAGCTTCTTCATCAGTTGAATCCTTAACAAACACCTGAATAAGGTTTTGAAAGGTGACAGCACTAATAATTTTCATGACATGATGGAGTTCTCGTTCATCTTGAATGTTCAATTTTTCTCGATTAATTAAGTTAATCGTACTTAAATACTGATTTTTCTGATTCTCCATGTAAATATTATTTGCTAATGTATTTTCTTGTTTATAGTTCATATTTAAAAAAACATTTTTAAAAAAGTTTTTGTGTTCTGCCTTTCGGTGGCTCTTTACCATAAATTGAAAGTTGTCAATAAAGGTCTCAAATAAATCTCCGTTCTTCTCCTTCAAGATGGATAGAAATCGCTCATGATTTTTTTGCGCAAGCTGATTTAATAGGTAAAAGAATAAATCCTCCTTATCCTCAAAATATTGATAAAAACTCCCTCTAGGTATTCCCGCATTTTTGATAATATTTGCAATTGATGCTTCATGTAAGGGAACCCTTGAGAATTCTTCTTTGGCAGATTGAATTAACGTGTCTTGTTTATCTTTAGCTAAGTGAAAAAACGTTTGTTTTGGCATAATAACTCTCCTTATATTTCACAAGTGACACTGTGTCATATTTAAGCACAAACAAATTATATATGACACCATGTCATAAGTCAATACCATAAGTGACACTGTGTCATAATAAAGTTAAAAATATAAAAAAGACAATAATATCGTTGAGATTTTTGGAAGATAAATATTTGAGGATGATTTATGATGTAGTTTAACTTAAAACACAAAAGTCTTGTCTCAAAAGGGGAGGAGTCCATGTTTCCAAATCATCTAAGTAAGTTTAAACGCATTCAATATGATTCATACCCTACTAGAGAAGGAACAATGTTTCAAAACATAAAGCCAGGGGAAAGGTACGATTTCCTTTATCGATCACTCATTCCAAAAAAGATCGACAATCTCATCGTTGGTGGTTAACATTTAAATTCATTGCTGATTCCCGACAGGCTTAAGCGTTAGCCTGACCGAGGTCAGGCATCTTTTATAGTATTTTATTTTATTTAAGATATAAGTAGATTGTAAATAAACTCATTGAGTCTAAAGTATTATTCTTGAAATTTAACAAATAAGTCTCGAAGTCCTGTGGATATGCTGGATTAATTATAGAGGGTGGTTTCATAATAAGGTGCATTAATTGATAAATATAATAATAAACCAATGCATTGACCATAAAGTAAATCTTTATATCGCCACCATAAGTTGTAGTCATACATATTTTTTCTCTAACGAACTATGCTTTCCCATTACTACCAAAAAGCTGAATCTTTTCTCTAACAACAGCTTGCATGGCTTCCCGTCCAATACGTTGGTAAGCTCTAGGGTCTGTTGTATGTTTGTCTGCTTCAAGGAAATTCCGAACAGCTTTTGTATAGGCTACACAGTTTTCTGTATTCACATTAATCTTACCGATTCCTCTTTTTATAGCTTCTTCAATTTGTTGGTCGGGAACTCCGGAGCCACCAACGTTAAACCTCCAACCACATGGGATGAATATCTTAAAGCTAGTATTGCGTTAACGGATTCTAGTAAAAATCAATATGCCTTAACCGGAAACATCGCATCAGAGCCAGCATCTACAATTAATACTGAAGTCTGGCCGTTAATTTACCAAGCGGGTGGGACGTTAATCGAAGATGGGAAAGCAGCGTTCAATTCATCTGAGGGAGTAAAAGCACTCGAGTTTTATAAAAGTATGATTAAAGATCATAAAGTCGCAACCCCTGGTGAATTATCGGCAACAGAACAAGATAAACGAGCTAATTTCAGTGCCGAAAACACGGCCTTTATGTTTGATGGACCATGGGGAATTGGGATCCAACAATCTGCTAATCCAGACTTAGACTTCGGTATAATCCCAATGGTTAAAGGAGAGACAACTGGCACAATTGCTGGTGGAGGGGCTCTTGCAATTACCACTAACAGTAAAAATAAAGATGCAGCATGGAAGTTTATTGAGTACATGGTACAGCCAGACATTCAAGAGGCATGGGCAAAATCAGCTAACCAGCTTCCACATAACAAAGCCGCATTGGATGCTGACTTTATCCAAAATGATCCACTGTTAAAAGTATTCGCTGAACAGAGTATAGAAGTTAATCCAATAAATCCAGATTTACAAATGCCTGAAAGTACGAATATGAGAAAAATCATGATTAACGAGGTTCAAAGCTATCTAATGGGTGACAAAACAGCACAAGAAGCATTGGATGATTCTGCTGCAGGATGGAATGAAGTGTTCGACAAATACAAGTGAAACTGAATAATGGGGGGGCTATGGCCCTCCTTATTTCGATAAAAGGAGGTTCGATATGAAAGGACAATCTTGGATGACTTCTCTTATTAGACTATCCTTTGTTGCTCCAGCGATGGCACTATTACTTTTGCTTACCTTATATCCTTTGTATTTAGTATTAGAGATGAGCTTTTTTGATTTTTCGAATTATACCAAGCCGATATTTACTGGAATCTCAAATTATCTAAATATTTTACAGGATGAAGTCTTCTGGATCGCGTTAAAAAATACATTAGTCTTTACTGTTTGTTCGGTAACGCTAGTAATTATCGTTGGAATGACTTTTGCTGTTTTACTAAATCAAGATATAAATGTGAAAATTAGAGGTTTTTTCCGCTCCATCATTATGTTTCCATGGCTTTTATCTAGTGCCGTTGTTGGTTCGATCTGGGTCTTGATCTTTTCCCCATTTGGTTTGTTTAACTGGTTTTTACAAAATCTAGGTATTCTAAATGAAGGAATACCATGGTTGAGTGATTCTCGCTTTGCCTTGTTAGGATTGGTTGTTGCAAACGTTTGGAGAGGATTTCCGTTTGCCATGTTGATGATACTTGCTGCATTTCAAACGGTTCCAGAGGATACATTAGAAGCAGCAGAAGTAGATGGTGCAAATCGCTTTATTCGTTTTTTCTATATTGTCATCCCGCAAATAAAAGGAATGCTTTTGACGGTTATTTTGTTAGAACTTATATGGACCTTCAGAACATTCGATTTAGTCTACATCATGACAGGCGGCGGTCCAGTCCATAAAACTGAAATTTTATCGACTTATGTCTATTTTAACGCGTTCCAATCACTAGATTTCGGTCATGCCTCAGCAACATCAATTTTCATGCTTGTAGCCATGCTACTGATCTCGATTTTCTATTTACGAACAATTGTAAGTAAGGAGGACGAATAAAATGAAGATGAAGAGAAAACGAATCGGCTATTATTTCCTTCTCATTTTTATGACGTTTCTAGTATTGAGTCCTCTATTATGGATGCTTTCGATCTCTTTAAGAAGAAATGTAGAAGTTTTCTCTATTCCATTACAATTGATACCAGTGGAGCCAGTACTCGAAGCATATGTTAAGATTTTTCAAAACCCAGAATTATTCAAGCTGTTTATAAATAGTTACATTGTTGCCTTGTCGGTTACCTTTCTATGTGTAATGCTAGCTGCATTAGCTGGATATGGATTATCCAGATTCCGGTATAAAGGCAAAAAATTTATGATCATGTACACGCTTCTCACACAAATGTTCCCAATGGTTCTACTCGCCATCCCATACTTTCTCGTCATTTCAAAGCTAGGACTCTATAACACTTATATCGCGCTTATTATTGCATATACTTCCTTTGCCTTACCATTTTCAATTTTAATGATGCGAGATTTTATAAATAGTATTCCAACCGAACTAGATGATGCTGCAAAAATTGATGGGTGTGGCCCATATGGCACCTTCTTTAAAATTATTTTACCTCCAAGTTTGCCGGGATTAATTGCAATGGGAATTTATACATTCATTTTAGCTTGGAATGAGTATTTGTTTGCGATTGTATTAACACAAAATGATGCTGCACGACCACTAACAGTTGGAATTGGCATGATGATCGGTGAATTCACAACCGATTGGAGTCAGTTAATGGCCCTCTCGATCATAGGTAGCTTACCGTTAATTATCTTCTTTATGTTTGTGCAGAAATATTTTTTACAAGGGTTAACTGGTGGAAGTTTAAAGTGATTGTGATAAAGGGTGAAAAATAAGTTTTCCCGAAAATTTCATAAGTATGTTTGTTTAGGGTTATAAAAGGATGGCGTTTCTACTAAAAGTGGAAAGGCTTTTTCTTATTGTCAAAATAAAATGAAACCAAAAGAATCGGTATTTCGTAGATAGGTATTGTACATATTTTAAGGTGGGATGATAGTGAAAGTTTTATATTCTTTGCTTTTAATTTTAGTTATATCTATTATTGTAGGCTGTCAATATTACCAAGAAAATACGATGGTTCTTTTAGATGAAAAGGTGAAAGAAATAAACATAGCTAAATCAAATGGAGTTGGTGACATGAACCAAGATATTTTCCTTTCCATCGATGATAGAAAATCAATTAAAGTGTTTGAGAAAGCAATAAAAACTGCAATTATACAGAAATCAGATTTGAAAAAAGCTACACCTGATTATGATGTAATGGTCGAATATGAAGAAGGATTTCCTACTCATGCAATCCATCTATGGTTAGAAGAGGAAAACGAAGAAAGTATCCTTATGTATATGGTTGGTGAAGGAGAAACTTACCTAACATCTACTAAAACGACAAATGATTTAAGGGAATTAATACTATCGGAATAATAAGCCAAGATTATCAGGGGTGAGGTGAGAACACTTGAACTGTTGTTGTAAAAAAGGAGATACAAATGATTTGAAAATAGAAGCAGATGTTGGAGCAGATCCGATTTGGTGTAAAAGATGTGGTTGCAATCTTGATATAGAAGACGTTCCGATTTCAGATGTATTAGCAGAGGAATTATCGTCTTTGGCAAGGAATTATGGGAAATGGATTAATTGGGATAAAGATACATTACTTCCTAATGGGCTTGAAATGGAAGATGAGTTTAATCAAAAGGGAGTGACATTAGTGGAAAAGCTAAAACAAGAGATTGAAGGAAACTATAAAATTAAGTTCATACCATCTACTAGTGCGAGATTTTATGCAAAAAAACAAAATGGTTTTAGCTAACTACTATACTTTCAAATAGGAGTGAAGTACATGAATGATCAAATGTATTTTGATACGAAAAATTATACTGGGAATCATTTGCATGTAGATAATTATAAGAATGAATACACTCGATTTGTCGAAGGGATAGCTTGGGTAAGACAGGATGATTCGATGGATTTGTTTTTTGATAATTTTGAAACTGATCGCGAAAGGCAAGAGCTCTTTGTTGATAATGGATATTATTACGAAACGTTTAAAGGCGGATATATAGGCAATGTGAAAACAGATGAAGAAGCATATGACATGTTTCAAAGATGGGTTGATGAAGTATTATCTCCTTATCGAAAAAAGGATATAAAATCGCGTGAGGGAGCAGAATGAAACAAATCAGTCTAATGAAGTGGTTGTTAAGAGTTGATATAAATAAGACAAAGGAATTCTATAGTAAAGATATTGAGCTTTGCGATTGTTTAAACTGCGTAAATTATATGGAAGCGTTTCAGTATAATCTTACTACACGATGATTTTCCTCTCCCCGTTCTGCAATTAGATTTTGAAGCTCGAATTCCTTGGGTATTAAACGAAAAACCAGAGAACTAATAATTTATAAGTGAGGTCATATCTATGAATTCAAGGATAGAGGAAATAATTGAGTTTACAAAGACAAAATTTAGATTAGCTAATTACTACTTAGAGCGACATAGTCTTTATCGAAATGTCAACATCTTCAATGATACGGTTTATACACTTTGTATGGAGTGGTTTCCTAATCATGTAACTGAACAAGAGGTTGATGAAAACCCTGAAGGTACAGCAGTTATTGAGATAAATGTAAATACTCATAAGTTTGAGAGTGCTATTTTTGTAATGGGTGAGACATATGCAATAGATGGGATTACGTTTGCTAATCTAGATGCAAAGACAATAATAGAATGGGTTGAACGTGAAACAGGACTGACATATGGGAAACAATTTCAATTACATAAAGAAACTGAGGGAGAACTTCAATTTAAAGAATGTTTTGAAGGTATAGCGGTGTCTCCTTCTGGGTTTATTGACGTTAAATTTAATCAGGAAGGGAAACTCACCTCGTTCTCTGTCCATGGACAATTTCCTCCAAAAGAAATGGTTAAGGAAGGGACGTATACCCTTTTGTTTGAAGAGGTGGAACATTTGGCAAAGGAACAATTGAAATTGATTGAATTTCCTTCTTATGAGCAGAAAAAATTAGTTAATGTTTATGCGGTAGAAGAGATCTATGTCATGAATGATGGAACGTCAACAATTCCATTTGAAATTATAGCGGATGTAAGGTCATATTTAAAAATAAATAAAACACTTCTTTGGGACGAGCCAATTAATAAACCGTTTAATAGGAAAGAGATTAGTTGGGTTGAAGATATAACTGTAGAACAAGCATTTTCAGCTGAGCCATCTCCGGTATCATTTCCAATCACAAAGGAAGAGGAAGAGAAATGTGTGATGGCAGTCGAGGAATTATTACGTCAGGAATATCCGAATGACACTGGAAAATGGATGCTTAAAACCCTCCATCGTGACAAAGGGTATATTCATGCAATAGTAAGGGCCAACCACCAGAACAATCATGTCTTTCAAAGAAAACTGATGATTATGATTGATACGCAGAGCCTGCAAGCAGTAAATTACATGGATAACAAACCAATGTTGGAGATTTATGATCAATTTCAAGAACCTGATAAAGTAACGATAACGAAAGAAGAAGCGTTTGAAAAAATCAAAGACTTGTTTGAGCTAAAACCGTACTATGTATATGACTTTGAACAAAGGAAATATGTTTTATGTGGAAAATTAGACTGTCAATTCGGAGTGAATGCGGGTAGTGGTAAAGTGATTTCATTAGATGATTTGTAGGTTTCTTAGTCCAAAAGGTTTAGAAGACTTCATAAAAAGTAGGTGGTTTTTTGGAATATAGCATGGACTTGGTATCATCGCTTAGAAATAAAAAGGTAAAGGTTACTGAAATTCCAAAATGGGGAAGGTACTTGCGTAAGAAATGGGAGAACAATTTTGCCAACAATCTTAGTGATAAAGAAAAGAAATCTATTTATCTTTATGACGATGGTTAATTATGGCACATATTTAGTTATGAAAAAGGAATTGTATATCTATTGCACAAAAAGCTTTTCTCTATTAAATGGATAATCATTGCTGGAACTAGACTGTTATACGTTCAAAGATCGCTTTGTTAGTTAAATGATACAGTTTATGAAATAATAAAAATACATTCATAGCTTCTACTCCTGCTTTTCCAGTCTTACAAGCTATTGGTTGATATGTTCATTACTAGTAGACTAGAAAATTCAACTTACCAACGATAACTCAACTAGTTTATAATATTAATATAATGATGTGCATATTGGGTAGTAAGGTCTATACCAATGAATTAAGAGAATGTAAGTAGGTGGGTACAATCGATATAATTGAAACAAGGGTAAGAGGTTTTATTGGAGATATTCAACACCCTAAACAAAAAAAGAGAATAAATATAAACGATTTAGAACATCAGTTGCGCAAGCTTTTGGATGATTATTATGAAATGGACGGGTATTCGTTGTTTTATCATGCAATTGAAACATTGCAAACCGAAGGACAACTGATCCCAATTCTAAATAATCAATACAATGGAAGAACACCAGCGCTTGCCTTATATTATTGGGTCAATATTAAAGTTCAGGAAGCTAAATGGGATCGTCTCGAGATGATGAAATTAAGTGATCAGTTTGATTTTTCCTATTATGAACGTCATCCACAGTGGCAAACGAAAGAGGAATGGACTCGAATTCGAAATGTATATACGTTTCTCCAGTCTCATCAGGAACGGGAAATCGTGTCAGTCGAAGAAAGATGCCTAGAGCTCTTTGGTCATGAAAAGTTCTTATTAGACAGTGATCACTTTCCTGACGGAAAAGGGTTTTTAACTAGAATTAAAATATCAGAAGATAAACTTAAAATGGTGAACTATGGGGAGCCTTTTGTATTTTGGATGAAACAAGGGAAAGAAGTAAGTGATATACAACGGGTCCTGATCGTTGAAAATCTATCTTTCTTCCATACTTCTATTAAATTATTGCAAGCAAATCAACTTGATTATGAACCTGAACTGATTATTTATGGTGAAGGAACAAAAATTGAACAGAGCTTTTCCTTTTTCTTCAGTATGTTTCCGCCAAAATCCTATCTTTTCTATTACGTAGGAGATCTTGATGCCGCAGGATATGGTATCCTCATTCGACTTATCGAAAAATACCCGGATTGCTGTATTCAGCCTGCCTTAAAAATTTACCGCAAAATGCTTGAATGTATGGAGCAAATGAATGATCAGAAAATCGGTCAAACACAGAACATCAAATACCGTGATTTATTCATTCAATGGTTTACTGAAGAAGAGCAAGCACTATTACTGCAATTGTGGCAGGAAAATAAGCGAATTCCACAAGAGGTCTTAACAATCGAATCATGGAGGAGATGGATGTGAACGAATCATGGGAAGGATTTGCCCAGCGAATGCAACGATTAAATCCACTGTTTGAGCTTGGGCGGGGAATGGAAGTCGGTGAACTGAAACCACATATCCAAACCATTCTCATGCAAGTGCTCCTAACAATCTTTTATAGAGAATTAAATGATGATGATCATAGACACAAATCCGATATTAAGTATATGGTAGAGGATTCAATTAAGCAGATGAAGCTTTTAGCTGACGATAAACAAGTTGAACGTATTACTAGTGGGCTTTTATATTCAGGAAAAGAAGAGTTTAGTAAACCGTTTGAAGCCTTATATTACGATGAAATCAGCCAATCCTGGGAGACTCAGGTCTTCCGATATGTCACAATGGATGAATTATATACGAATTTAGAAATGGGTGGGTCAATTGTTTATAAACTCACAGATGTTGCTCAGGAAATGATTTTTATGAGCAGGGAAATGGCTGAGGAATTCTCGATAACGATTGAACAACTCTATAGTATGCAGTTGATTAAAAATGGTAATTTTAGAAAAGCTATTCGAAACCTCGATCACCTCATTTCACGAGTAAACCGCTTAATGGCAAATGAATTCACCTTTCAAAAGGAAATGATCAATAATCCCAAAATCTTATTGATTGAAGAGGAATGGCAAAGGGCCGACAATCGTGTTGAAATTGAAAAGCAATTTGATGAAGAAAAAAACCATTTCCGTACAATCACTAGTATGATTGAAAAAACGAAACGAAGAAATGAAGAAGATGATTATATTCAGAAAGAATTGATGCTTCTCCAAGAAAAAATTGGCCATACAAGGCAATTGCATGATCGGTTTGCGAAGCTAGTCATTCAAAATATTTCATATGAGATGAAATTAAAAGCGGAAAACCCTTCATTGTTTTGGGAAAACAGCCTAGTTTCATTTCGAGAGCATTTTTATGAAAATTGGTTTATGAAGGAAGGAGTTCGTCGTATATCAGAAATAGAAAGAGTTCTTTCTCCATTATTTTCACCGAAGAATGAATTTATTTTACCGCTTGATTGGATTTGGGGAGAGCAAGAATTCGATGAAAAACAACAAATGAATCTTGAGATGGAAGAAGAGGCAGAAGAAAGAATAACGCCTCAGCGAGTAACGAATTGGGAATCAGTTATTAAGGCATGGAGTTACGTTTTTCAATATTTACAAACATACAATGAGTTTTCGTTAGCTGATTTAGCGGACCTGCCATTGGAAGTGCAGGATTTATGGCTTGAGGAATATGAAACGATAGATTTATGGATGATGTTTGATAAAAAACCACTCAAGGTTCAAGTGCTACACCGGAAGGAAGAAACATTAAGCGATG
This sequence comes from Metabacillus sp. KUDC1714, assembly GCF_014217835.1. Classification (NCBI taxonomy): domain Bacteria; kingdom Bacillati; phylum Bacillota; class Bacilli; order Caryophanales; family Bacillaceae; genus Metabacillus; species Metabacillus elymi. The sequence goes on along the minus strand of NZ_CP055263.1, from coordinate 5,114,954 downwards.
AGAGGGAAATTCTTCTTCATAAATTAATGAAGGAATATCCCCAATTTCAAGTCTTTGAAGGGATGAAGATCTTTACAGAGTTTGATCATCGAGCGGAGCCTTTTCTCTGGCAACGAATGAAAATGACCCCTTTTAAAATATGTGTACAGGAGGAGAAAAGATGAATGCAGAAACGATCAAAAATGCATCAGCTGTCTATTTTTCCTTATTAAAGGATAAAGTAATCGACGAAAATAGTGAACACTTCCAGACGTATTTTGATCCGGAAGTGAGACAGACTGTTCTTTTATTAGCAGACGAATCAGGTACATATATCATTGAATCACCTAAACGCATTCAATTAGTTGTTCAGCCAACCGGCTCTGTCTTTGCTACGAATTTTACCCACATGAAAGAAAAGCATCGGCAAATTGAAACGAAAAAACACTTCCATCTTATTAGCGTTGTCATTATGTCTTTTTTAGCAACAATTGACCGTAATCAGGCTGCTAAAGTCCGCACAAAGCGGGAGGGGATTAGTTATTATGCATTAGAAAGGCAAATCAACGATCTCATTTTGAATTGGGAAAGCATTCTTAAAGCGAAACCTACCTTTGGCGAAGAAGAACGAATTGATATGAAGGATGTTGTGACAACATGGAAATACATGGAGGTTGACACAGAGGATTATGGGGTTAAAAAAGGCAATCGTCGAACCAGAATCGGTTTAATTGCGGGGGCGATGCGATTATTAGAGACAGAGGGACTGATCGTTATTCTTGATCGTGACGATATTCCCAAGGTGATTCCTAAGAATGAGCTATTTGAGCGAATTGAATACCTATATCACGACTATGACCGATATGAAATGTTTAAAAAAATGATGACAACAGAGGAGGATGAGCGTGCCGAAAATCCATCGAATTAGAATTGTTGGCCTGAAATATGATGGCATGCAAAAGCAATATAAAGATACAACGTTTAATTTCCATAATGATGAAACTTCAACCAATGGTCTCATTGCGATGATGAATGGTGGGGGAAAAGGTGTGTTCCTTCAAACGATCTTCCAAATCCTCAAACCTGGAACTTCGTGGGGAAAACAAAACAATCGATATTACCAGCAGTTCTTTTTTAATAATAAAGAGCAATTTATTCCATATACCTTTCATGTTGTAATTCAATGGGAATTGGATGGCGCTGACCGTAGGCACCTGATTACTGGAGGGATGTTCTCAGCTGAACAGCGGATTTCAATGAGTGAAGAGAATGGAAATGATAGCAAAACATTAGAACAGGAAGCAAAGATCCTCCCGAATATTTCCTTTTATACTAGAGAATATGAACGGAATGAAGAGGCAGCACTTGAACATATTCCACTTTATGAAAATGACGAAGTCGCCGAAACGGAAAGCTTAAAGGACTATTTAAAATGGAATGGATATGATGTTTACCGAGATACGAAGAAACATTATCGAATTCTTGATACATACGGAATTAATCGCAAAGACTGGGATATTATGAAGGACATAAATAAAGATGAAGGCGGAGTTGGAAAATACTTTGAAGGAGCAGAGGATGACCATTCTCTGTTCCAAAAACGAATCATTCCTACTGTAAGTCAAGTCTTACATCGAACTGAACATCAAAAGAATGATTTGGTGGAGATTTTTAAAAGCCAGGCCAGTATTGCAAAGGACCTGCCAGTACTATTAAAAAGAGAGCAAGCACATAAAGAGTTTTTAGAAGACATAGTTCCATTTGAAGAGCACTTAGCAAAAGGAGTGGAACATAAAGAAATTGTTGAAGAAAGCATTAAGGTAGGAAGACAATTTCTTGGTGCTTTAGAGCATTTGAAGCAATCGGAAGCAGAAACGCTCCTCAGTTTAGAAAAAGATATTGACAAATTAACCTTAAAACAAGCGGATTTACGATTTCAAAAAGACAATTTAGAGTATGCAAAAGCCCACAGAGAGGTATTGAATTGGGAAAAGAAATTAATAGAAGAAAAGAAGAAACATACTTCTTTAGAAGAAGTCGTTCAAGAAAAACTGGAACGAAAAGATGAACTTGCTTTTCAGCTATTATTGAAAGAGTGGAGTGAAAACGAACAAACCATCCGTTCTCTATCACAGCAGATTGTGAAGCTAGAACAAAATAGTGGCTTAGTGCAAGTGAATCAAAGAATGGATGAAATTAAATTACAAGCAGTAACTGAGTGGGAGCATTCCTTTCAATCTATACAAGAAGCTGTTAAGCAGTACTCCGGGTATCAAAAGTTCATAAAGAAAAAAGAAACTGAGCTGTCTCGCCAAGATAAACAAAAGACAAAGGACATTGCTCAGCTTAGTACGGAAATTGACTTTTTATATACACAAATGCATAGCTTTGAATCAAAGGAAGCGGCGCTCATCAAAGAGTTTGGTGACCGCTTAACCTATGACTTAAAAGGATTTATTGAAAGTCTTTCTAAACAAATTGAAGATAAAAAGGCTCAGTTAGAAGAACTGCTAATAAAAGATAAACAATCTAGCGAACACCAAAATCAATTGGCGAATTCACGTGGTACACTCGGACAATCGATTCAGTTTTCAGAGGAAAAATGTGAAGAACTAAAGGCAGCAAATGAAGAGCAAAAGAAAAAAGAAGCAAAACTAGTAGATAAGCTTCATGGTTTATTAGATGATGTCACTGTGCCGTTTACTCACTCGCTTTTATCGAAGTGCTCACTACAGATAGAAGAAATATTGGGTCAAAACCTGCAACAAGGTGAACAAATTAAAAAAGACCTTTGGGAAACACAACTCGACCACTCTTTAAATGATGAACATTTCTGGATTCCAAATAAAGATGTGAAAGAATTAAAGGAATGGATCGATGAAAAGACTGGTATTGATGTGTTTTACGGAAGCCAATTTCTCCAATCATTAAGTACAGAGGAAATGGCGAATTACCTTATGACATATCCGCTCCTTCCATATGGGTTAGTCGTCAGCCAGCATCAATGGCAAAAAATTAATCAACAGATTCTTTCAGGGAGAATGTATAAAAGTCCTGTTCCGATTTTCTTGCGTGAGGATATGAACAAGGAAAATCAACAACCATCCTTTGTGATTATTCATGGAACAGAGAAAGACCTGTTAACCGCTAAAAATCAATTTACCAACTGGAAAATACAGATTGCTAAACAAATAGAAGAAAAGAAAGATACATTGATTGAAATTGAAAAAACAGAAACTTCATTACGTCGTATTTTAAAAGATCTCGATCGATTTTTATCAAATGAGCTGTCTAGTGATATCGAAAAAGCTTTAAATCATGAACAGAACGACCTTTTTTCTAAGAAAACAAAATTACAGGAAATGATCACACAAGAGGAAAAAGAAAAAGAATTACAGCTTCAGCTAAAAAATCAGTTAGAGATGACGAAGCAAAAGATCGAAAAGCTTTCAAAGGATGTAGAAACTCTAGAAGATTTTGAGAGGGAAAAAACTCTTCATCAAGAAAATAAACGGGTGAAACTGGAGAAAGAGAAACAAAAGGAAGCCTTAAGCATTGAGCAGCATGAAATAACCATAGAGCACCAAAATATCGTTGATATGCAAACCAAGTGGAGTCAAACGTATGTAGAATGGAAGCTTACAATCGAACAAAATATAAAAGAGATTGCCTTCTTTATTGAAGGAGCGACTTTTCCTACTGATGAAAAAGCAGATCAATATGAAGAGGTTCCGCGTTTATCCCTACAAGTAGTAGAAGAGATAAATGGAAGCATTGAAGAGCTAAAACAGCTCCAAAAATCAAAAGAAGAACAGTCTAGAGAATCACTCGTTATCCAGGCAAAAAAAGAAGCCGAACAAAAACAGCAAAAGAAATTAGAGAAAAAACTCAATTCTCTTAATAAGGACTGGAATCAAGCACACGAACCAGATGAACCTATAAGTATATTAGAAAATATGCTGCAAACCGCCCAGAAGGAAGCAAAAACTGCTGAAAAAGAAGAACGAGAACAAGGAACGGCTGTTACGGTAGCTGAAACGTCCTTCCAGCATGCAACCGAACAGCGAGAAAAGTTAGCAAAGAAAGTTGCCAAGCATGAAAAACAGCCCGAAGATTGGGAGTCCCTTGACTTAGAAGTAAAGGCTGTAGAAATTAAAGACATAACGAAAATAACGAAAGAAGAGATAAAGAACTCTGAGAAACGCCTAAAAGAAACAGAAACGAATATTACTGGATATGAGGGAGATTTGCTAACCTTGTCTGTAATCCTAAAGGAGGAAGCATCGGCATTTACTGAGCAGGATATAGAAAAAATTAAGAGTCAAGGTAAAGCTTGTATCCTATTCTGGTGTGAAGAACATCAAACTATTCAAGTAGAAGGACAGGAAAAACACGCGAAAATAGAGCAATCTCTGCGTAATGTAAAGCTCACAATTGAAGGAAAAGATTGGGAGATTCGTTTTAAAAATGAAGTTTTAACAACACTAGATCATATGGATACACGGCATTATACTCATATTCAAAGTGTTGTTAAAAATATGAAGCGTTTTTCGCAAAGTGGTTTAGAACAATTAGAACGCGACAAAGAAAGGGCAGAAAAGGCGCAAAACTTCTGGGCTAGCCGTGCAAGTATGAAGGTGATGAGCATTTCAGAAGCGATTCGTTCAATGATTGCGAAAATGAAGGTGAAAAATGAGCGAGGATCTTTTCCACTCGTCCAGCTAAAAGAGGATATTTTACCTAAAAAGGCTGAAGATATAGAGCCACTACTGAAGCAGCATTTTGTTACGGCCATTAACAAAATAACCAAACAATTTGATTTAATTGATGATCATAATCGAGCCCTTGACCAAGAAATAAACCAACTCATAAGTGATGAGCAAATTTTATTTGTCTCACTTCGAAACCGATATCCTGAGTTACTCGTTTATAATATGCGAACAGATAATGCCTTCATGTACGGGAAACCGCAACGAGAGCATTATTCAACCTGGCAGACAATTAATCAAGGCTCTAAGACTAAATCTGATGGTAGTGGCGGACAAAAGCTATCGGCTCGAATGGTGATGATGATGATGTTATTATCGGTTAAAAGTGAAACAGATCAAAGCTGGGTTCCATTAGTCTGTGATAATCCGTTCGGACAAGCTGCATCAGCACATGTCCTTGACCCGATATTCGCAGTTGCCGAAAAACTGAAGTTTCAATTCATTGTCGTAACTCCGCCAGAACTAGTGAAAACGGAAATCAGCCAAAGATTTGATTCCTATTATAAATTGGACTTCATTCGTGAAAAAGGAAAAGAAATTGTTTCAGACACGATTGTTCCTGCATTTAGGATTTACCAAGGAGAAGAAGTCGTTCAATAAGGGAATTCACTGAAAAAGAAGAAGAATTAAACAATAAAATCTCACTTTCAAATAGAAGTGGGATTTTTTTGTTTAAGAATAAGGTTTGATTTCGCATTTTTTGCTAGTATAAAAAAAAGTTGTGCAGGAACTACAGAATGAAACAAATATAACTTTCTGAGAAAAAACTAGATAATGTGACAGAGTTCGTTTTAGTTGATTTAGAGGATAAAAATACTTAAACTGCTAATGAAAGTAAAAATTTGTATAAAGGTGGATTCTCATGAGTGAAATACAAATAAAACAATTTCGTCAAGCTGATCATGACATTGAACAAGTTTATTTGGATCGGTGGTCTCCTCGTTCTTTCCAAGAAAAAGAGGTGCCAGAAGAAGTACTAATGCGTATATTTGAAGCTGCACGTTGGGCTCCTTCCGCAAATAATTTCCAACCATCGCGGTTCATCATCGCCAGAAATAAAGAAGATAGAGAACAATTTCATACCTTTATTAATGAAGGGAATCGTCTATGGTGTGAAAAAGCGCCAGTATTAGCTGTTCTTATCTCAAATAAAGAAAACTCAGTACATACATTTGATGCTGGTACGGCATGGGGATACCTATCTTTACAAGCTACAAAAGAAGGGTTAATTACTCATGCAATGGGTGGATTCCAAAGAGAAAAAGCACGAGAAGTATTAAATATCCCAGACAACTATGATGTTCAAATAGTTATAGCGATCGGATACCAAGGAGAAAAAGAAGCATTGCCAGAAAACTTTCAAACTCGTGAGCAACCATCAAACCGTAGACCATTAAAAGAATCAATTTTTGAAGCAAAGTTTAAATAAGTACGAGAAAACTTCCATCCAAAAAATGGAAGTTTTTATTTTGTTTTCTGTCATAAGCTATATCTTATTTTTGCTTCCAATTTGACATATCGAGAAATTCAGATATATAATTATACCCATGGAACCTATCAGTGTATTCAAGGCATTATCCAATGAAACTCGACTCAATATCCTAGAGTGGTTAAAGGAACCCGAGAAGCATTTCCCAAAACAAGGCGCTCACCTGCCAAAGGAGGTAAGTTACAAAGGAGGAGTATGTGTTGGGGATATTCAAGAAAAAGCCAAAATTTCTCAATCTACCGTTTCTAGCTACTTAAATATGATGCAAAAAGCTGGTCTGCTTGAATCGATACGACATGGCCAATGGACTTACTATAGGCGCAATGAAGAATTTCTTCAACAGTTTGCTGAATATTTTAAAACAGAGATCTAGTTTGTGTTGATTTCTGTTTTTTTCACCACATTATATCTACATTTCTAGATATATAATTATACGAAAAAGGAGATATTATCTATGCGCTTTATATTTTATTTACTAGCCCTTCTAGCTGGAGCAGCACTTAGCTTTGAAGGAGCTATTTATGCTGAACTAGGAAAAACAATTGGACAAATTGAAACAAGTTTTTATAACTTCTTTATGGGGTCTATAATCATGGGGCTATTGTTGCTCTTTGTTGGAAAGGGAAAGCTTTCCTATACATTTGAAGCACCTAAGTGGACATTACTTGGAGGTGTTTTGGGGGTTGTTTATCTAACATCAATCGTGATAAGTGTTCCATTTGTTGGTGTTGGAATCACAATGGTTGCAGTAATTATTGGACAATTAGTAATGAGTATGGTTATTGAACATTTTGGCTGGCTTGGTAGTACGAAAACCAGAATTAATAAAGAAAAAATATATGCAGTTATTTCAATGATTATCGCACTTATTTTAATTAACTAGGGGGTCTATACTAATGGGTCTATTTATGATTTTATTCACATTGATTGGCGGTATTACATTGAGCGCACAATCATCGATCAATGGTACTTTTAGTCGAAAAGCTGGAACAATTGAAACAACATTTTTAACCTTTCTCACTGGAACAATGTTTCTTACTATTTTCATCATATTTTTTGGCAGTGGAAATTTACTTGCACTTTTAGAAGCACCAAAATGGCAATTAAGCGCAGCATTCTTGGGTACGATGTATTTGCTTCTAACTGTCATGGCAGTTCCAAAAATAGGAGTGATCGCAACCAATATTGCGGGTATAACGGGTCAACTTGTGATCGGTGTGATGATTGATCATTTTGGATGGTTCAATAGTTTAGTCATTGAACTAGATATTAAACGTGCCTTCGCATTATTATTTATGATGATTTCCCTTTACTTTATCTACAAAGGAAATAAACGCTCAAGTAAAGAAATCCAAGCACAAAATAGTTAAATAAACGCACACAGTAAAATTTAAAAATAAAATTTTTTGGTATGCAGAGAGAACTTAGTGAGAGAGAATTACAAGATAGGGTGCATTGCTATTAAAAAGAGTCATGCACTTTGTTTTATTATGAACAAATTACTTGTTGTATAAATCGTCAATCAAGTCCTACAGCCTTGCGTGTGATATTACTATTTATATTAATTTGTATTACTTTTTAATTTTTTAGTTGCCACAAACCCAGCAGAAAGAAAGCAGACAAAGCCTAGAAGCCACCCAAAAGTAGGGGAGTATTCAAATGTAGATTTTAATGCCATCCCGCCAGATATACTGGATATAGCAAGCATTACTAATAAAACAGTCCAGTTTGTCTTTTTAAACATTGAAAATCATCTCCTTAACTCATTATATATTTACGAATGGAAAAAGAAAAAGTTTCACTACGATATGTATGTATAAGGAAACGCGAAAGGGAGTCGAGGTATTTGGTCCTTTCATGAAGGAAGCATTAGACAAAGGGGAAGGCCACGAGCCGTACTATGGTAAAGACTCTAAATAAGAGGGTAAAATGAAAAAGGTTAGGCAGAACATACTCTGCCTAGCCTTATTTATTTGATTATAGATGACAATCCTTCTCTCAACATCGTGTGTCAATTACAGCACCGCCCTCTCTAAACCATCATACATTAAGTCACTGGTACATTCATTTATTGTTGTATAAAGTCAGTTTTTGCGCTTGCCCAGGAAATGTTTATTCTTTTAACATTAACATTTATTCAGACTGGATGTTTAATTGGAAAACATTGAAAAAGTTTAGAATCGTGAAGATTAATATGATTAATTAGAGGTACCATTTGAATTTGTAGGGTTTATAAACAAACGTTTAATTAATACTGATAGATATACAATCAAAGATTGATCCTAATTATACAATTAAGTATAAATACATGAAGCTGTTAAAGATGGTGTCTAAGGAGAATAATTTTCCTAAAACACTTTACATAGGGTGGGGGGGTATGGTAAATTATAAATATGAAGGAGGTCAAATAGATGGCTGAAAATCAAGAAGACGTGGTAGAATTTGAACATTGTGGCACAAGCCACTCTGAAAGGCAAAGTCATCACTCAGAAAAAGTTAAGCAGGCCCTTACAAGTCGATTAAACAGAATTGAAGGTCAAATTCGCGGGATTAAAGGTCTTATTGAGAAAGATACTTATTGTGATGATGTCATTACACAAATCTCGGCTGTTCAATCGGCATTAAATAGCTTTTCGAAAGTGTTATTAGAAGCGCATCTTAAAAGTTGTGTAACAGAAAGAATTCAAGCTGGTGAGTTAGAAGTAGTAGATGAACTACTAGTTACGATTCAAAGATTAATGAAAAAGTAAATTTAAAGGAGAGAATCAATTATGGAAAAAGTAACATTAACAGTAAGTGGTATGTCTTGTGGTCATTGTGTAAATGCAATCGAGGGTAATGTCGGCAAATTAAACGGAGTATCAAATGTTAAGGTTCACCTATCTGAAGGAAAAGTAGATGTGGCATTCGATTCAGCTGTTATTTCATTAGCTGCGATAAAAGAAACAATTGATGACCAAGGATATGAAATAGTTTAAGCTCACTGAAAATAGTGAATGAAACAAGTATACTATTGTGAAACGTGCTGTTCGTTAAGCACGTTTCATTTTGAAAACAAATATACCACCACCAGGTATATAGGAGGTCATGATTATGACACAAGGAGCAAAAGAAGAAGCCGTTCTCCCTATTACAGGAATGACTTGTGCCGCATGTGCGGTTCGAATCGAGAAGGGACTTAAAAAGCTAGAAGGAGTAGAAGAAGCAACCGTTAACTTTGCTCTAGAAAGAACATCCATTAAATACAACCCAAGTGTTGCTGATATAGATGATTTTAAAAAGAAGATTCATGATTTAGGGTATGAGGTGACAGGTGAAAAGGTAGAGCTGAATATCATCGGTATGACATGTGCAGCCTGCGCAACTCGAATTGAAAAAGGGCTAAATAAAATAGAAGGTGTAACAAAAGCATCGGTCAATTTAGCCTTAGAAAATGCAACAATTGAGTATAACCCATCGCAAACTGGTCCTAACGACATGATGAAACAGGTTGAAAAGCTCGGCTATCAAGCCAATTTAAAGGATGAACAGCAAGAGAGTCTTGCCGAAATGAAGGCTAAGGAATTAGAAACCCAGCAGGGCAAGTTTTTCTTTTCACTTATTTTATCTGTTCCACTTTTATGGGCGATGGTCAGTCACTTTAGCTTTACATCATTTATTTATCTACCTGAGATGTTGATGAATCCTTGGGTGCAATTAGCCTTGGCTACACCTGTTCAATTTATCGTAGGAAAGCAGTTTTATGTAGGAGCTTTTAAGGCGCTGCGAAACAAAAGTGCAAATATGGATGTTCTCGTTGCATTAGGTACATCTGCAGCCTATTTTTATAGTTTATATTTATCGATTGTCTCAATTGGTAGTGGCAGCCATATGATAGAACTTTATTATGAAACAAGTGCGGTGCTTATTACATTAATTATTTTAGGTAAATTGTTTGAGGTGAGAGCCAAGGGGCGTTCTTCTGAGGCTATTAAGAAGTTAATCGGGCTTCAAGCGAAAACAGCTACAGTCATTCGTAATGAAATTGAACAAGAGGTCCCATTAGAGGATGTATTAGTTGGGGATATCCTTATTGTAAAGCCTGGAGAAAAAATACCAGTGGACGGCGAAATCATTGAAGGACGTTCTGCTCTAGATGAATCAATGTTAACTGGTGAAAGTGTTCCGATCGATAAAACAATTGGCGACTCAGTAATTGGAGCGACGATAAATAAAAATGGTTTTTTAAAAGTAAAAGCGACAAAAGTAGGTCGTGATACAGCTCTTGCTCAAATTATTAAAGTCGTAGAAGAAGCCCAAGGTTCGAAAGCACCGATTCAACGCTTAGCAGATCACATATCAGGAATTTTTGTTCCAATCGTTGTGGGAATTGCGATCATTACATTTTTTGTTTGGTTCATCTGGGTAGCACCAGGTGATTTTGCTGAAGCACTGGAAAAATTAATTGCCGTTCTTGTGATTGCTTGTCCTTGTGCATTAGGGTTAGCAACACCAACGTCGATAATGGCCGGTTCAGGAAGGGCTGCAGAATTTGGAGTGTTATTTAAGGGCGGAGAACATCTTGAAAGAACTCACCGATTAACAACAATCCTGTTAGATAAAACAGGAACCGTTACAAATGGAGCACCGATGTTAACAGATGTTTTAGTAGAAGAAGATTTTAATGAAGAGAAGTTTTTACAACTAGTAGGTTCGGCAGAAAAACAATCAGAACACCCACTTGCTCAGGCGATTGTAACTGGAATAAGTGAGAAAAACATTGAGCTTTTAGATGTAGAAGAGTTTGAAGCGATTCCCGGCTATGGTATCCAAGCAAAGGTGAATGACCAAGTTGTTCTAGCTGGTACAAGAAGATTGATGCAACAAAATAACATCAAGATTGACCATGCTCTTCGGACAATGGAAGAGCTAGAAGAAAAAGGGAAAACAGCGATGCTTATTGCCATTAACAATCAATATGCTGGCTTAGTAGCGGTGGCTGATACCATTAAAAATACGTCAAGGGAAGCTGTAAAACGCCTCCAAGAAATGGGTCTAGAGGTTGTTATGATTACAGGGGACAACAAACGTACAGCTACGGCGATTGCAAAAGAAGCAGGAATTGATTCAGTAGTAGCAGAAGTTCTACCAGAAGGAAAAGCAGAAGAAGTGAAAAAACTTCAAAAGCAAGGGAAAATTGTCGCTATGGTTGGTGATGGCATTAATGATGCACCAGCATTAGCGACCGCCGATATCGGAATGGCGATCGGAACTGGTACAGATGTTGCCATGGAAGCTGCTGACATTACATTGATTCGTGGGGATCTTACTAGTATTGCGGATGCGATTTTTATGAGTAAAAAGACGATCCGAAACATTAAACAAAATCTCTTCTGGGCGTTTGCGTATAATGCGCTTGGGATCCCAATTGCAGCACTAGGCTTTCTAGCACCTTGGTTGGCTGGGGCAGCAATGGCCTTTAGTTCAGTATCTGTCGTCCTTAATGCGCTTCGATTACAGAGGGTAAAACTTAACGTAAAAGGAGATACAAACGTATGAAAAAATGGATGCTTTCAGCCATTGTCTATCTTGGGATTGTCATTGTAGGATACTTTACCTATGAGGCAATTTTTATGGAAGATAAGAGTGTTGATACCCATGGTACTTCAGTAGATGAAACGGAAGAGAAGTCGGAAAATCACACTTCCCATTCATCAGCAGAAAATGCACATGAACATGGTGAACAAGCAAATTCAGAAAGTGCTGTGAATGTGACAGTAAAAGAAGAAAATAAAACAATAGTTTTGAATCTAGAAGACCATTCAGGTAATCCAGTCACAGATTTAGAAATAAATCATGAAAAACGTCTTCATTTAATTGTAGTGGATGATCACTTAGATCAGTATTTTCACTTACATCCGGAAGAAACAGCACCAGGTCAATTTGAAATCGCAAGTCCATTAGAAGAGGGAACGTACAAGGCTTTTGTTGATATTAAACCAAAGAACCTAGATTATGAAGTTCAACCGATACCAGTTACAGTTGGAAAACCTAATACAGATGATCATAGTCATGGATCATTGGAAGTAGACCAACAGCTAGAAAAAACAATCGATGGAAACAAGGTAACGATGTCGACAACCCCATTGTTCGTAGATGAGCCTGTCACATTAACATTTGATGTTCACGGTGCTAAACTAGAACCATATTTAGGTGCTCTGGGCCATGTAGTCATTTTAGATGAACTAGGTGAAGAATACCTGCATGTTCATCCTTTAGAAGAGGAAAATCCAGTTTTTGAAACGCAATTTTCTCAGTCTGGGATATATAAAATTTGGGCGGAATTTCAAGAAAACGGTAAGGTTACTGTCTATCCATTTGTTGTGGAAGTTAAATAAGATGGGTAAGGAGTTATTCTTTAAAGGGGATAGCTCCTTATTTTTATATGCCTTTAATTGAGTTTTGAATGTTCAGTTAATTTTAATACTAGTACAAAACACAAAATATCGCCATTTTATTAAACGATGAAAAGTCGATTATTATACAATATTTCCAATTTAATAGTATAATAATTATTGATTTTATGACAATTAAAACCTTTTCATTTATTGGAGATTGTATAGGTTCATAGACAAAACAATGGTAAAGGAGAATGTTTATGCAACATATTGTTAGTAGTGAATGGCTTGCTGGTGAAATTGAAAGAAATAATAAAAATCTGGTCATTGTAGATACACGATTTAATTTGAGCAATCCTGAAGAAGGGTATAAACAGTATTTAGAGGGACATTTACCTGGTGCTGTTTATGTAGACCTGGAAAAGCATCTTTCAGAGCCCATTGATAAACATGGAGGGCGTCACCCATTACCCCAGGTTGACAAGTTGGCGAAAAAGCTAGGTGATCTAGGAATAAGCAATGATTCGCATGTAGTTATCTATGACGATCAAGGAGGAATGAATGCTTCAAGGCTATGGTGGCTGCTAAACTACATAGGAGTTTCTAATGCAGTTGTTTTAGATGGAGGCTTTAAAAAATGGACAATCGAAAACAACTCAGTAACAGCTGTTGTTCCTAATCCTTCACCAAAAACGTTACTTCCGCAATTAAATAATGAATGGAAATGGGTAGATCATTTTGAAGTTCAGAAAAAGCTTAATCAAACAGACACAATTTTAATCGACTCAAGAGAAAATCCACGCTATCTTGGCGAATTCGAACCGATTGATGCTGTAGCCGGCCACATACCAGGTGCTAAAAATTACTTTTGGAAAGACGTCTTGAATAAAGAGGGTTCATGGAAAGAAATAGAAGAGCTGATCACTCATTTTTCCGACATTCCTTTAAATAAAGAAATAATCGTATATTGCGGATCAGGTGTTTCAGCATGTCCGAACATATTAGCTCTAAAAGAAGCAGGCTACTCAAATGTAAAACTGTACGCAGGGAGCTGGAGCGATTGGATTTCGTATCCAGATAATCCAATTGCAGTAGGGGAGGAAAAAGTAGGAGATAAGTAGAAACGCTATATTGCAAGAATGAAAGGATGAAAAAGAGAAAGAAGCACTTGAATTCTTCCTTTAAAATAGAAAAAGGTGATGTGGTGGGAATAAAGACGTCAAGAGGATTGTAGCATAAAATACATTTTAAGAGATTTAGGTAGAATAACTGTTTGAAGGTCTAACCTACAATGGCTTTAAAAAACACAGAAAATTAGAATTATAAGGGATAATAGAGTAGATTATTTTCCTATAAACGCTGAATCCTTTTGACTAAGACCTGTAATTGAAAGAAAATTTATTACAAAGCTCCACTTCGTCTTTTTTAATGGCTGTTTTCTAAAAGATTGTAGTTATAATACAAATAAATGTTATAGTTTTCTAATAAAAAAACGAAGGTGATATGTTGTATAAACATCTATTCCTTTTTGGAGGCAGTCCTCCATTCACATTAAATATGGCAAAACAGTTTGTAATAAAGGCTTCAACAAATGATTCTGTCTCAATTTTATTTGTAGAGAGGGATGGCTGGGAACAATATATGCCCAGATATACACAAGCGTTGGAAGATTTAGGATTAAATGGATTCTATTATTTACCCCTTCCTTCAACACCAATTGAAAAAGTTGTTGATTGTTTAAAAAATAGTTCAGGAATCATTATTGGGGGAGGGGATACGAATTTATATGCTGATTACATTGTTGAGACCTCGATTTCCAACACAATAAAAGAAAGGTATGATTTAGGTATTCCTGTTGCTGGATTTTCGGCAGGTGCTTTAATAAGTCCTGAATTTTGTATTATTTCCCCTAAAGATAATGAACAAAACGAATTTCAATTTAGAAAAGGATTGGGATTAATATCCGATGTATTGATTGCTGTACACTTTACACAATGGAATGATGAAACCCATTTAAGAAACTCAGTCAATAAATTTAATAACCATTTAAATTATGGTATAGATGAAAATACTTGTGTTTACTTTCTAAACGGACATCTTGAATCTATTGAAGGTAAGGGTGTTTATAGTTTAGAAAATGACATAATACGAAAAATAAATTAAAAGCATTATCTAGCCGTACATAATCATCTATTGTACGGTTCTTTAATCTTCGTTGATTAACTGAGCGTCAATCTATTAATTTATGTATTTTTTTCAGTATATATAACTACATTGTTTTTATCTAAAATCATTTTTTAAAAAATGAAAGCGCGTTCAAAATATTGTTCGAAAATTTTAAAAATTCATTGACACTATGTAATTATAGGTTTAGAATAAAACCAATCAATAAACGCGTGTTTACGGAAGAGGGAAGAGACATGAAAAGAAATAAAATGAATAGCACACAAATTGCCCAACTCGCTGGTGTATCTAGAAGTACGGTAAGTAGAGTGATCAACAATTATCCAAGTGTTCCGCCAGAAACGAGAGAAAAGGTAATGAAGGTTATCAAGGAACACAACTACTTCCCAGATATGTCCGCCCAGGTTCTCGCGGGGAAAAATATGAGGAATATTGGATTATTTATCATTGATAAAGGTAGTGTATCAAGTGACCCAACAAGTAATATGCTGATTGCTAGTGTAATCGAAGCAGCATCAAATCATGATTACTATGTGTTAACAAATATAATTCGAGATTGTAAATCTCCTAAAAATATTGAAAGAGTGAAAACTGTTTTTTACCAAAATCGAATTGACGCCGGTATTTTTATGGGTGCGGATAATCACGAACCTTTCATCGAAGAACTCATTGGAGAAGGTTTTATCATCGGAATTGTTGACCAGAATTTACCTGGGCGTAATGAACCAAATCGAATTGTCTATAGCTTTGACAATGAAAATGGGGCCGTGAAAGCCATAGATTATCTAGTTAGTTTAAATCATCAAAGAATTGGAATCATCAATGGTGATCTAAAAAGACACGCTGGGTCTGCTAGATTAGAAGGCTACCTTAAAGCAATGAAACATCATTGTCTACCCGTTCGAAAGGAATGGATTCTACAATCAGATTTTAGTAGCGCAAATGGATATAACACGATGAAAAGCTTTTTAAAAACAAATATTGAATTACCAACAGCCTTTTTTGCTGGAAACGATAGTATTGCATTTGGTGCAATTCGAGCTCTTAATGAAAAACAAATTAAAATTCCAGATGACATATCCATTATTGGTATAGATGATCACGTGTTAAGTAGTTTATTTCATCCACCTTTAACGACTTTTAAAGCAAATTTTAGCAAAATGATGCAAAGTTTAACCTATGATGTGATCAAAACAATTGAACAAACAAATAATAAGGGGATTAAGCTTACGATGGATTCTGAATTGATTATAAGAGAGTCTTGTCTTTCTCTTTAATCTCCTTTTTTTACTCTATATTTTTTAGAATACTCAGAAATGTATACGCTTGCTTATTGTGTTTTAGTCTGTGATGTTAACCATTCATCAACTATACTCTGAAATAAACGCGCGTTCACGTGTTTATTATAAAACACTTTAATTAAAGGAGGTGTGTAGCAAAAAAAGGGGATTCTTTAAACCATTAACTTTACTTTTTTATCCGGGAGAAATTTTTCATTTAAATTAGGGGGTTTTGTAGTGAAGAAAATCGTCTCAATGAGTTTGATTTCGTGCTTAGTCCTTATTTTAGTCCTTACAGGTTGTTCAAGTTCCAATTCCTCATCCTCATCAACATCTAATGAAAACTCCAAAGAATTTACATACTGGTATCCATGGGGTGGAGATTCTGAAAAATGGGATAAAGAAAGAATTGCTGATTATGAAGAAGAAGAAGGTGTAAAGGTTAATGCAGTATACGTACCGGATGGTATAACAAATGGGAAGCTTTTATCTGCAATTTCTGGGGGAAACCCACCAGATTTAGTATTAGGAGATGGAAATGACTATCAACTTGCATATAGTCTAGCTTCCCAGGGTGCTTTAGAACCTCTTGATCAGTATTTAGAAAACGCAGGTTTTGATGAGAATACAGTTCTAGATGGTTTTCGCTCTTTAATGAAACAACCTGATGGAAAAACATATATTCTTCCACAGGATTCCAACGTCAACCTGCTGTATTATAATGTCGATATGTTTGAGGCTGCTGGATTAGATCCGGAAAATCCGCCAACTACAATTGAAGAACTAGATCAAGTAGCTGAAGCTTTAACGAAATTAAATAATGATGGATCGATTGAAACATTAGGTTTTATTCCTTGGATTGATGCAGGTGAGGATCCTTATACATGGCCATGGGCTTTTGGTGCTACAATGTATGACCCAGAAACGAAAAAGGTTTCATTAAATGAAAAATCGATGATTGATTCATTTAAATGGATGGATAGCTATGCTGTGAGATATAATCCCGAAAAAATTAAATCCTTTACATCAGGATTTGGAGGGGCCTTTTCTCCAGACCACCCATTTATGACTGGAAAAGTAGCAATGACAGTTAGTGGGAACTGGTTTGCTAATGCCCTTAAAATCTACTCACCAGACACCAAATATAAAGTAGCAGCGATTCCTAGTCCTCCAGAGGGAAGAAAAGATTCTTCTGTATTTGGAACAAACGTATTTTTTGTTCCAAAAGGGGCAAAAAATCCACAAGCAGCCATAAATTTTGCTTTATACGGCAACCAAGACAAGGTGCTAGCGGATAACATAAATATTTGGCGATCCATTTCGATTTGGAAGGAAAAATCAGATGCCATTCAATGGGAGAACGACCAAGTTTATGAAACCGTGTTAAAAGTGGCGGAGTCACCAGATTCAGGTCACCCTGCATTAACCTCTGTAGCCAGCGAAATGGGTGATGAACTTACAAGTATTCGTGATAAAGTGATTTATAATCATGAAGACCCATCACAGCTTCTTCAAAAATCTCAGGATAAATTACAAGAAAAGCTAGACAAAAAATAAACCTTTATAACCGGATTTTGCCTTGCGGTAAAATCCGGACCATGAAAAAAGGTAAGGAGGGAGCCTTATATGAAGATGACACTCCCAGTCGAGCAATCAAAACATCAACGAAACATTCTTCCCAATCAAAGGCAAACGACAACACTGAGTAAAGTAAACAAAAATATGAGTAAGCTTTTCGTCTACTTGATTTTGATCTTATTTTCATTAGCATTTGTTGTACCATTTCTTTGGCTGATATCTGGTTCGTTAAAAGATAGTTCGGAGCTCTTTGCTAATCCACCCGTTTGGATTCCTGAAGCGCTAAATTGGTCAAATTATAAGGAAGCTTTCTCGGCATTTCCGTTCTTTTTATATTTAAAGAACACACTCATCGTTGTTGTTTTTACATGTATTGGAGCGGTGCTTTCTAACTCTTTAATAGCCTACGGTTTTTCGAGAATTGAATGGAAATATCGCGATGGTATTTTCATCATTGTTTTGGCAACATTGATGCTTCCTTTTCAAGTAATAATGATCCCTTTATTTCTCTTATTTAAAGAAATTGGCTGGATTGGAAGCTTCTATCCTTTGATTGTTCCACACTTTTTCGGAAATGCTTTCTTTATTTTCCTATTAAGACAGTTTTTTAAAGGGATACCGAAAGAATTATCTGAAGCAGCGAAAATGGATGGAGCTAGTGAATTCACCGTTTTTTGGAAAGTTATTTTACCATTATCAAAGCCCATATTAGCTACAGTCGTTATCTTTCAGTTTATCGAAGCATGGCGAGACTTTCTTGGACCTCTTATCTTCTTAAGTGATAATAGCCATTACACACTATCCTTAGGTGTTCAGCAAATTATGTCACAAAATGATCCAAGGTGGGGCTTACTCATGGCGATCGGTGTGGCCATGACACTACCAATTATTATAATCTTTTTCTTTCTGCAAAGATATTTCATTGAAGGTATCACATTCACAGGTTCAAAAGGATAAGGTGATGTTTGAATTCTAAAAGCAAATTATCACTATTCTCTTTAAAAAACAGGGGTGAATAAATATGAACATACAAAAAAGAAATTTGAGAAATGGTCTGCTTTTCATTTCTCCTTGGATTTTCGGTTTTCTCTGTTTTACAGCTTATCCAATGTTTAGTTCTCTTTACTATTCCTTGACTGAGTATAACTTAATTGCTGATCCTAAATATATTGGATTTGCTAACTATAAGCAGCTACTATTTGAAGATGAATTGTTTTTAACAGTGCTCGGTAATACCTTGTACATGATTTTTGTTGGTTTAACGATCACAACTGTTGTTACGATCTTCATTGCTATTCTATTAAATACAAAGAATATTAAAGGAATTTCCTTTTTTAGAGTTGTTTTCTTCATACCAACACTGGTTCCTTTTGTCGTCCTGGCTATTTTGTGGATTTGGGTATTACAGCCTGATTCTGGTGTTGTAAACTCGATTCTGGGTATTGTTGGGATTGATGGACCTGGATGGTTTTCAAGTCCAACATGGGCAAAGCCGGGATTCATCTTAATGTCAATTTGGATGTCTGGAAATATGATTTTGATTTATTTAGCAGCTTTAGGTGATATCCCTAAATCTTTGTATGAAGCTGCTTCCATTGATGGTGCCAATGTGATTCAAAAAGTCTTTCATATTACATTGCCAGGGCTACGACCCGCGATTCTTTTTAACTCCATTACTGGAATGATCGCGGTATTCCAATCCTTCGCAGAAGCCTTTATCATCACCGATGGGGGTCCGGACAACTCCACGTTGTTCTATTCTCTCTATCTCTATCGAAATGCTTTTCAGTACTTCGATATGGGTTATGCTTCTGCACAAGCATGGATTCTCTTGATCATTGCCTTACTCATGACAACGGCCTTTTTCAAGCTGTCGAAAAGATGGGGATTTGAAGATTAAACTGTTTAAGTGTGAACGACAATGGATTAACCATTGTAAATATATAAATTACCTTCAAAAAGGAGAGGAAGTATTTTGACTAATAAAACTCAATTTGAAAATGGTGTGTTAGGTACAAATGTTATTGCGCAAATCGGTATTTTGGTTCATGATATCGACACGGTTTCACAAGCTTATGCAGATTTCTTTGGTGTTGAAAAACCACAGTGGAATTGGACAGACACAGTAGATGTTGCCCAAACAGAATTTGAAGGAGTCTCTTCAGAAGCCCGTTCAAAATTAGCCTTTTTCGATATGGGTTCACTGCAATTGGAATTAATTGAACCTGATCAGCATCCTAGCACTTGGAGGAATCACCTCAATGAACATGGCGAAGGCCCGCACCATATTGCCTTTATTATCAATGGGATGAAAGATAAAGTTACTTTGATGGAATCAAAAAATATGCGTTTGGTACAAAAAGGGGAATATACAGGTGGACGCTATGCTTATATGGACACTTTCAAAGATCTAAAGATAATGTTAGAGCTTCTTGAAAACGATAAATAGGGGGAAGCGGTTTTGAATAAAATTGATAATAATAATCTTATTAAAGTAGGGTTAATCGTTGATGACATAAACGCTGCTGCCAAAAACTTTTCAGAACTATTTGGTATAGAGATGCCTGAGATTATTTTACCACCTGAAGATTACACCCCGGATCCAACACGTGAAACCTATACCGTTTTCCGTGGGGAACAAGTTCCGGCGCGAGTGAAAATAGCGAACCTTCAAATGGGGCCAGTCACAGTTGAGCTATTAGAGCCATTTAATGAAGTGAGTCCTTATACTGAGTTCAAGGAAAAGCATGGGCAAGGGGTTCAATTTATTACATTTACAGTGAATGGTTTTGAAGAACATATTAACTTTGTCGAAGAAAAAGGGATTCCTTTAGTACATAAAGGAGAATACGGAGTTGGTAGGTATTGCTTCTTTGACTCCGTTCCTCAGCTGGGTGTTATGCTTGGTTTACAAGAGTTAGGACATAAATCGTAAAGAATGAATCGAGGAGGTTTATATGAAACTATTAATCACAGGTGCTAACCGTGGTCTAGGTCTTGCACTGACGATCGAAGCAGTCAAAAGGGGACACACTGTTTTTGCTGGGATCAGAAACCCTGAAAAACAAATGGATCAATTAGCACAACTACGTTCACTTTTTCCAAATCAGGTTTCTCTTCTATCACTAGATGTTGCCGAGGAAGCAACCTGCCAAGCGGCCCTTGAAAAACTAGAAGCGGAAAACATCACTCTCGATGTGATCATTAACAATGCAGGAATTTTGGATGAACGATCAAAAACAATTGAAGAAATAGATATTGCAAAGGTGGAGCAGACGTTTAATATTAACCTTTTTGGACCGATGCGTGTCATTAAACATTTCTTGCCACTACTGTCCAAAGGATCTAATTCTACGATTATAAATATCTCATCTGAAGCCGGAAGTTTCCAAAATGCATACGGCGGGGATTATCCTTACGCACTTTCTAAAGCAGCTTTAAACATGTTTTCCCAACAACTAAGAAAATATCTAGCTGATGATCAGGTATCTGTATTTGCTGTTCATCCTGGATGGATCAAAACAGACATGGGTGGAGAGAAAGCCCCTGGTACACCAGAGGATTCAGCAAGAGGTATTATGGATATTATCGAGAAAAAACAGAAAATTACTGGTACCTCCTCGTTTATTAATACACAGGGAGAACCAATGCCATTTTAAATCTACAGACACTCAAACGATTGTTTGGGGGTCAAATATTAATCAAGTCCAATTCGATTCAACCAAAAGGTTAAATTGTAGGTAAATTTAGAAACGTGGAGTGATTGATGTGAAAAAAATCGTGGCCCTTTTAGGTGATTACTATCATTCGAAAGAAGCGATTCAAGCTTCCTTAAATCGGGCATTAACCATACTAAACGAAAACGAAAAGGTTAATTGTATCGAAATTCAAACGGGCCAGTTAATTGAAGAATTGGCGAAAAAACCAGATGCCGTTATCTTATTTAAAGAGGATCGGGTCAATCCAACCGACCAAAAGGTAGATACCTGGATGACTGATGAGATCGGTGAAGCGATTGCACAGTATGTCGACCAAGGTGGCGGTTGGTTAGGCTGGCATTCAGGACTTGCCTCTTATGCCGCCGAGAGTAGCTATACTAAAATGTTAAAAGGCTATTTTGAATATCATCCTGAACTTCATTATCAAGTGAAATATACAAGTGTAATAGGAAACGATGAATTTGGACCAGTATCTTTTGAAATAAAAGATGAGCATTATTTTGTTAACGTAAATATAGAGGAAACGAATATCTTTTTAAAATCAGAGTCAGAAGTGGGTCAATCCATCGCAGGATGGTTTCATGACTATGGAAAAGGGCGGGTATGCTGTCTTACTCCTGCCCATAATAAAGAAGGGCTTTTAGATAATCATTTTACTGAACTCCTTTCGAAGACGATTAAGTGGGTGAGTAGGTAAGTAGGGTTTAGCCTTGGATTTGAATGATGTAGCATGGGCAAGTTCAAGAGCATGGGCACCGGGTGTGAATAAATACAATGGAACGTATTATATGTATTTTTCTGCAGAAGCACAAATAGGTGTTGCTGTTCGTAAAATAGACTTTATTGATAACAGACCAGTTGTTAATGTGGAAAATAACTTTTAAACTATTATAAAGAAGAATGATTGAGATTAATTTGCGGGCAGCGCTGTAGAAGTTATTAATGTTATATTGGCTAAAATCGAGGAGTAATTGAAATGGAACTTAAATTATTTGAAGAAAAGAACCTCTTAGAATGTACGAAAACATTTATCGATGTGTTTAATCAAGAACCTTGGAATGATGAATGGAAGAACGAAACGGCAAAGCAATATTTACTAGACTTCACGAATACCCCTGGATTTATGGGCATTGTTGCTGTTGACGGAGAAGAAATCATCGGATTTATTTTTGGTACTCGCAAGTATTGGTGGAGTGGTGACGAGTTCTTTATCAATGAAATGTGTGTAAGGATAAAGGAACAAAATACTGGCGTGGGATCTAAGCTTATGAATTACTTACTAAAAGAACTAAAATCAGATGGAGTAAGTACCATATCATTATTAACCGACAGAGGTATTCTTGCCGAGGAGTTTTATAAGAAAAATGGGTTTTCAGAAATAAAAAGATTAATGTTTTTAAGCAGGGACGTTAACTAAAACTGAACCTGTCATTAAAGGGCTGTGATTAATTCTCCCAACTAAACTGATACTATATTAATACCACTTTAAGCAAGATGGTGAAGTTGTCAAGAAAATATATGACAAGTGCTCAGGTTTAACTTATCCCATATCACTCGAATGTCTTCATTTTTTGGTGGAAAAAGTCAGTTTATGCGCTTGCCCAGGAAATTTTGATGACAAAATAGCTTTTACTGTTGTGAAAGGGTACTGAAAATACCTATAAAAAACAGGGGCCTGAAAAAAGGCTCCTGTTTTGTTCTGAATTCACATCTTATTTTGCCGCTTGACTCATTTCAGCACACATGAGAATAAACGCTCCAGCTCCATGAAGATCATTCTCGCTGGTAGGGCGGGCAATATAGTGATTATAGTCGCCGATTCCTGTTCCGATACAAATATTGCCGATGAGTACGTTTCCATTTTCATCAAACTTCAACGTATCAATTACACCCTGATAGCCTTTCCAAGCATATTCCAGATACTTGTCGTCCAGGTAGCCTAATCGGACTGCTTTGGCAATGGCTTGAACAAATAGTGAAGAACAAGAGTTTTCCAACCAATTATCGGACAGATGTCCTTTGTCAACTACTTGAAACCATAAACCGGTGTCTGGATCTTGGTATTTCGTTAGGGGAATGAGAAGGTCCTGAAGGATAGTTGTCAACGTTTTCTTATCTTTATGATCCTCAGGAAGGTGATCGAACATTTCCAACAGTGCCACAGGGTACCAGCCGATTGCGCGTCCCCAGAACTCCGGAGCCAAGCCAGTAACAGGATCTGACCAATTGGTTGCTTTCGTTTCATCCCACCCATGATACAGCAAGCCTGTGTCTGGATCCTTTGTATGCTTCTCCATGAGGATGGCTTGATATGCCATCATGTCAAAATAATCGTATTCTCCAAAGGTCTTACCGAATTGAACTGCGATTGGTCCGGCCATATATAATCCGTCCAACCACATTTGATTCGGGTAATGCCCCTTGTGCCAGAACCCGCCCGATTGATTGGTTTCCCATGATTTTAACAGAGGAACAAGGTTATACAACGCTTTCTTATACCGTTCATCACCGGTTTGCTCATAAAGAGTAAAGAGAAGCACACCCGGCTGAATGTCATCAAGTTCATCTGTTTTACATTTTGGAACGCTGCCATCTACGAGAATATGGCTGTCCACCCAACGCTTGATATAGTCGAAATATTGTTCTTTTTGAGTCAGCCTCCAGACTTTCTCCATACCAGATAGAAAGACTCCCTGATGATAGTGAAATCGCTCTGGCGGAAGGAGTTCCGGTTCAAATTTTGCCATTAATGTTTCGCAAGCCTTCTCAGCCCATTGAATAGGGGTTAGTGCCTCTGTTGGTATCTTATTGGTACTAGATTCAGAAACATTCATAGTGAAAATCCCTCCTATATGTATTTAAGATTAGGTTAGCATAAAAATATGTACATTTTTTGCAGAATTAATTGAAAACCTCTTATATCTTGCAGAAAAGGAAACAGAGGCCTAAAATAAAAGAAAATCGAAATGTGAGGAGGCGAACAGTCTGAAAAGCATTTTATTTCAAAACGCTGATGAGACATTTACGGTGTCACACAGGAAAGCGCTAAGCCACCATATGCCAGCCAATCACTTTCACAGTACGTTTGAAATTTTTTATCTAATTTCAGGCAAACGGGAGTTTTTTTTAAAGGATCGGACATTAGTGATTAACGAAGGGGATATTGTTATTATTTCACCTAATATCCTGCATCGGACAACCAATACAGAAATACATAAGCATGAGCGGCTTATCGTAAATATTCATGAGATCTGCATGGCTGCAGGGAATCCTTCCTATAGGAATATTCTTCAGCCTTTGTTCGAACAGGAGTACATAATTGTTAGATGTCCTCTCCAAGAGCAGCTTTTAATTGAAACGCTTTCGCAATCGATTATTCAAGAGATTCAATTGAAAAAACCGGGCTTCGAGATGTATGCTCAAACATTGGTGTTGCAGCTGCTCATTATTTGCTGCCGGCATGTCCAACAAACTAGCATCGAGCAAATAGAATCTCCAAGCACTATGCATGAAAGAATCTCAGAGGTTGTACGCTATATCAACAACAATTATATGTACGAACTGTCGCTACAATCAGTGGCAGATAAATTCTACGTAAGCCCATACTATTTAAGTCGTTTTTTTAAAGAAGTGACAGGTTTTACATTTGTAGAGTACCTGAACAATGTTAGGATCAAGGAAGCGAAGAAGCTCTTGGAATCCTCATCCATTAAGGTCAACTTGATTTATAAGAAGGTCGGCTTCGGCAGTGTGACCCATTTTGGCAGGGTGTTTAAGGCGGTTACCGGCTATGCTCCATTACATTATAGAAAAAGAGAGTAAAGGGATTATTTATTGATAAGTTTATTTTTAGATGATAAGAACTGATTTTTAACGTTTGTTTATCAGCGCATCCTTATTTTCAGAGTATCTAAAAATGAACTCTTTTACTGCTTCTTTTCAGTTATAGAATACAGAATGCTTTTTAAAATTGAGTATTCATGTTCTGCATTGATTATTCTTACATGGTTTTTTACACTTTGGACATAATGAGATATGTATTTCATAAATAGTTTTTGGAGGTGCCTATATGACCAATCAAAATAATCTCAATCATTCCACAAATAATTCTATCCAAGAAAAAATGGAAGGAATATGGCGGTCAACCTGTGGAACTTGGGAGAACTGTAATGCATCGACAGTTCAGTCTTTTTTATCGGAGTGTGAGCAGAATAGCATTGATCCGCAATTTTGTATGAGCTGGATTCAAGAACATGCGAACATGATTCCAAACTGGTCAAATATTGCTGATATGACACGTGAATGGGTGGTTGAACACACATCTACTGGATCACCAATATCAGGTATAGGTAATGAGACATCCTAGGAAATAAGATAATTAGTCCATTTTCTTTCAAGAAGAATTCTAAAATGAAGAAGGAGTGTAATAATGGAAGAGAATCCAAGCGCAAGGCAGTTTCAGGATGATTTGGAACAATATAAAATGCCAGATTCGTTAAAACAATCGACACAACCAACTTACAAGGTTGGGTATGAAACTTCAACAGGAAACAGAACATCACCTGATCATGAAATTGGTAAAAAGGTCGAATAGAATCATTTAAATAATGTTATTAATGCCTTTTTTTATGACTTTAATTTTTTAACACCGTTTGCGAGGGAAACGGTGTTATTTTTAGTTTATTATGGATAAAGACTACGAAGGAGAGTGTTCTCATATTTCCGTATCTTTTAATTTTTGATAATCTATAAAACTTTGCCCCCTTTTTTATTTCATAACTAGCCAACTTAATCTTTGTGAATTTCTGTTATACCTTGTACTATATAACTAATCGAATTTAAATATAGGTGATCACATGCTACCCGAAATAAAGCTCTCTGTACGAACATTAGTTGAATATGTGTTTCGTAGTGGAAGTATTGATAATAGTTTTAGAACTGCTACAACCCTTACAGAAGGGACAAAAACCCATAAGGCCATACAAAGTACGTATCAAGAAACAGATCAAAAGGAAGTTTTTCTTAAAACGGAAATTGAATATGAAAAGATGCTGTTCATGATTGAAGGTCGATGTGATGGGTTGCTTTTTCGTGATGATGAAATCCTTATCGATGAAATTAAGTCAACCTCAAAAGACTTGAGTGGAATAGAAGAGGAAACATACCCTGTACACTGGGCACAGGCGAAAGTGTATGCCTATATATATGCAAAAGATCATGAACAGCAAGAAATGATTGTTCAATTAACATACATACATGCTTTTACAGAAGAGCAAAAGAAATTTCAAAGCCATTTTACTTTTGAGGACCTCGAAGAGTTTGTAAATGAACTAGTGAAGGAGTATTTTCCCTATGCATCTCTCATGCAAGAGCATCAAATAAGAAGAGATCAAAGCATTAAAAAGTTACCTTTTCCGTTTGCAACATATCGAGAGGGTCAACGTAAGTTCGCAGGGGCCATTTATAAAACCATAGCAGAGGAAAGTAATATTTTTGCAAATGCACCTACTGGTATTGGAAAAACCATTTCTACAATTTTTCCAACAGTGAAAGCGATTGGCGAAGGTAAGCTTGAGCGAATGTTTTATTTAACCGCAAAAACAATCACAAGACAAACTGCCGAAGAGGCTTTTTCACATATGAAAAATAAAGGTTTGTGTATGAGCGCTGTGACAATTACTGCAAAGGATAAAGTATGTTTTAAAGAAGAAACCCTTTGTCAAAAGGAGTATTGCGAGTTTGCCAATGGATATTACGATCGAATAAATGGAGCTGTTTTAGATATTTTTTCTCATGAAACCTTTATTAATCGATCGACAATTGAGGAATATGCGAGAAAGCATACGCTTTGTCCATTTGAATTTTCCTTAGACTTAGCATTTGTGGCAGATGCCATTATTTGTGATTACAACTATATTTTTGACCCGAAAGTGTCACTGAAACGATTTTTTGATGAACATAAAAGACAGTCTGCCTTATTAATCGATGAAGCTCATAATCTAGTCGATCGAGCTCGAGAGATGTTTTCAGCTGATTTACAAAAGTCAGATTTTCTTACATTAAAACGTGAATATAAAGGGTCGAATTTGCATGATTCTGTTCATAAACTAAATAAATATTTTATTGAAATGAAGAAAAAGTGTTCCGAGAAAGGGCATCTTGTGTTGAAGGAAATAGATACGGACCTCATCAACATGCTTGAAGAATTTGTTCATAACGCTGAGATCGAATTATTACAACCAACAAAATCAGTAGACCAAACATTGCTGTTGGATACCTATTTTGCCGCAACTGGATTTGTTAAAATCTCAAAGCTCTATGATGAACGGTATGTAACATATGTGGAAACGGAGAAAAATGAGGTTCATATTAAAATGTTTTGTTTGGATCCTTCTTATAACTTGCAACAGATTAGTAAAAAGTTCCGAACTACTGTCTATTTTTCTGCCACACTATTACCACTTCAGTATTTTTTGGATATGCTAGGGGGTACGTCAGAGGATTATACCATATCGATTCCTTCACCATTTGCAAAAGAACAAACAGAGGTCTTTCTGCAACCTTTATCGACCAGGTACCATGACAGAGACCATACAAAAAAACAGATCATTGACATGCTCGCAACGCTTTTGAGAGAACGAAGTGGAAACTATCTGATTTTCTTTCCTTCCTATCAGTATATGAAAAGTGTTTATGAAGACTTTACCGCTAGCGAACCTGAAATCCGCACGATCCTTCAAAATAACAGGCTAACTGAGGATGAACGGGAACAATTTTTACAAGAGTTTAAAGAAGATAGTATGGAACCACTGATTGCCTTTGCAGTATTAGGTGGTATTTTCTCTGAAGGAATTGACTTAAAAGGGAATAGATTGAAAGGTGTCGTAGTTGTTGGAGTAGGCTTACCACAGCTTTGTCTAGAACGAAATATTATGAAAGATTATTTTCAAACTACGGGAAAAAATGGATATGATTACGCATATACCTTCCCTGGAATGAATAAAGTGCTACAGGCAGGCGGCCGATTAATCAGGTCTGAGACAGATACAGGAGTGATTGTACTCGTAGACGATCGTTTTCTTACTCAGAAGTATCAAGGACTTTTACCAGGAGAATGGAGGGACTTTACTAGGATCTAAAGAGCCTTTTTACTAAATTTTAAAGTTGTCTTTTATCCCCAACAACTCGTGTCTGATTAAGATTTAAAAGCGTAAATAATCCCGTTTCTTACACATTGTAGGGAACGTTTTTCATTTTTTCAATATATGTTTACTTATAAGGGAATCGGGTACTTATCCAAACAGAAGGATTAATAAAAATTGGAGGGATTTATCTATGGCTACAAAGGACATTGCTATGCATGAAAAATTAGAAGTACATGAAGTATTGTTATTTAAAACGTCCTGTGTAAAGAAAGGCACAGCTATGTTAGAGCTTGTAGAAGATAAAGATTTAAAGAAGATATTAGAAGAAGATGTCGAAGCTTCCACTAATGCGGTCAAAAAACTATCAAAAATTTTAGAAAAAGCATAAAGGGAGGATATATATGACTACTAAAACAGAAAAATTAAATACTCTTAAAGATATTATTGATGATCAGACAATTGCAACCGACCTGCTGCTGTCTGCCAAATCCGGTGTAAGATCATTGGCGGTGGCTATTACAGAGACAGCAACACCAGAAATTAAAAAAGTATTAAAAAGTGAACTCGAAACTGCGATAGACCTGCATGATAAAATTGCCCAATACATGATAGAAAAAGAGATGTACCATGCATACGATATCAAAGAACAAGTTTCTCAAGACCTCAAAAATGCGGAAGAAGCATTGAAAATAGGACAAGATTAAATAAAATAGAGCCGAGTGGTCTTTCATTCGGCTCTATTTTATTTTTTGGGGGAAAATCAACATCCCATATTTTTATCATTCGACTTACCCTCAACTTGACGCGATCTTGTATTTAGCGCCAGATCGAATTTGTATACAGTCTGTACAGTTTCTAACACATTGTAAGGAAGGTCTGAGACAGATACAGGAGTGATTGTACTTGTTGACGATCGTTTTTTTCTTACTCTTAAGGCTGATTACGCTTTTGTACTTGATAAATAGAAGTTATAAGATCCCATCTAATTTGAATATACCTAGGTATATACTGTAAATGGAGGGCTGTTTATGGCTTTAGTTTCAATTTATACTGTTGGTAAGCTAAATCACCCCTATGACCACCCTAAATCTCGTGAGTTTTATGAAATGGGATATAAAGTAATGCGTCAGGCATATGTATCAGGACATCTTGTAGAGGAGTTTTCATCAGATGGAGTGTCTTTCCCTGAAGAAGCTAAAGGGAAAGGTTACCCTGTTCAGACATTAACGATATGGAAAAGCCTACAATCGTTATATCGTTTTACCTATTCAGGTAAGCATAGCCAAGCATTGCGAAATAGGAACAGATGGATGGAGCCAGATCAAGAGAAACATCTTTCATATGTAGTGTGGTGGACAGAGAATGTGGAGGATGTTTCATGGGAGGAGGCTTTCAAGAGATACAACTATTATATTCAAAATGGCCCCACTCTTTTTGCGTTTGACTTAAAGCTCGCTTTTGATGAAAAAGGGGAGATGTGTATGATTAAGTAGCAGGATGATTTCTTGTTAACGTTTATGATGCTAAAAAACTCACTTTTCTTCTTTCTTGACCTATTTGTTGAATCAAATAGGTGAGTATATAAGAATAGATACTCTTGCTATAGTTAATAGGTATGGAGACGACAAGTACCCTCTTATTATCTAGTTATGTGACTTCTACAATTGGTGTTGGCCACTAGAAACTTTCTAGTGGCTATTTTTGTGATACCTTCGAAATGTTAAAAAGCAAGTGAGGCGTAAAGGTCTATTAATGAATGATAGATCATAAAGATTATCAAATAAGATAAGAAATGTCTGGTGTGGACATTGTTATAATGTCGTTCAAAATGAACATATCACCATTAGTGAAACAAAGTTTGAGATTTCTCTGTATGGGAATGTAAACGATTTGGGTATAAAAGTGACAAGACGAATAGATGATTAAGATTATACGATAGATTAGGGTGATAAAAATGGAAGCCATCGTCTTAGCTGCTGGATATTCAAGCCGAGCGAATGCATTTAAAATGACTTTGCAACTGGGGCAAATGACCGTGTTGGAGCAAACGATTTCTAAATTTGAAGGATTATGCAGCAGAGTAATCGTTGTAGCTGGCTTTAAAATGGAACTCATTCAAGAGGAAATGGCAAAAGTATGCAATAAAAATGCCTACTCATTTCAGGTAAAGGTTGTTTATAATGAAAACTTTAACCAGGGGATGTTTACTTCCATTCAAAGAGGCTGTAAAGAAATAAATGCCCCAGCCTTCTTTATAACACCAGGAGATTGTCCACTTGTTAAAAAAGAGACCGTTCAGCTAATTTCAAAATACAAAGGGAATGTAGTTATTCCCAGCTTTAATTATAAAGGTGGTCATCCCATCAAATTATCAAGCGAAGTGAAACAGAAAATTCTCGATACCAACCCAGAAAGTAGTTTGCGTGAGGTCCTGGGAGGTTTCGAAAAGGAATACGTAAATGTAGATGACCCAGGAGTAATTATGGATGTTGATACGCTGGATGATTACCAAAAAGCCATTGATTATTATCATTTTCGCTAGGTGAATTTAATTGATGAAGACGGTAATGTATGACACATAATTATATATTTTTGCTTTGCGAAGGAACACTAAACATACGGTTACTTAGAAACAATCAAAAAGCTCCAAGCAGCTAATCTCCTTTACATCAAATTAGGTTTCCATCAACTTGAAAGAGCACTAGATGGTTCAGAGCATAATACAATGGACGCTTGGTAAATAAAAGAATTATCGTAAATAAGTAATATTGAACAAAGATTCTTATTCTACAAAGGGTACGATAGTCAAATATTGATTACAGGCATTCCTTCTGGATATGGCTGTTTTTTTATACCTTTCGCATATTTTTCACTGTAATTAAATTTGAAATAAATAAAAAAACGATATTGTTGAATGAAATTAATCATAAAATATCATTCTTATATATAAAATCGTAGGAAGAGGTTTCTATTAATCATATGTCTATTAAAAAATGAGTCGAAGGGTGTTGTTGCAATGAATCTAAAAGACATAAGCACCTCTGTGCCCAAAAAGGACCATAAAGGTAAAGTATCTGGCCAGTTGCCCTATATTAGTGACGTGAAAGTAGAGAAGATGGTTTATGGTGTTTTATATCGGTCGCCAATTGCTTATGGGAAAATCATATCTATTCAATTACCAATTCTTCCGGATAATTATGAAGCTGTTGGTGCAGAGCATATCACCGGACCGAATTATGTCAAAATTATCAAAGAAGATCAGCCCATTTTTGCCAATGAGTGGGTCAATTATATTGGTGAGCCGATTCTCATGCTCGTTGGAAAAGATCTGAATATCTTGTACAGTTTGTTAGATGAAGTGAAGATTGAATTTGAAGAACATCAGGCTATTTATACATTGGAAGAAGCAATCAAACAAAAATCAACATCCACGTGTATGGCAAGTTATGAATTTGGAGAGAGCTTAGCGAATATTTCAGCAATTGAGCAGGGAGCTCATCAAATCATCGAAGAAGAATATGATACGGGCTATCAGGAGCATGTGTACCTTGAGCCACAAGGAATGCTCGCCATTTATAAGGATGATGAAATTATTGTCCAGGGATCGATGCAATGTCTTTATTATATAAAAAATGCATTGCTAAGCGCTTTAGCATGTGGTGATGATGAAGTCAGAGTTGTTCAAAGTCCTACCGGCGGAGGTTTTGGCGGCAAAGAAGATTATCCTTCAATGATGGCGTGTCACGTAGCCGTTGCTGCTAAAGCAGTCAAAAAATCGGTGATGCTCGTGTTCGATCGATCTGAGGATATGGTGGTTACGACGAAAAGGCATCCTGCCAAACTAAAATATCGAACAGCCATTGATAAGGAAGGAAATATTTTGAGCATGTGTGTTGACATTTTTCTTGATGGAGGAGCGAATGTTGGATTGAGCTCTGTCGTGCTGCAACGTGCATTAATAAACAGTGCGGGTGTTTATAAAATTCCGCATTTTCATGCAAAAGGTTATGTTTTAAAAACCAATACAGTACCGAACGGTGCCTTTAGAGGCTTTGGTGCTCCACAAAGCTTTGCCGGAATCGAAAGTCATATTGGACATCTTAGTAAACTGGCAAACATCGAATCACTTGAATATAAACTTAAATTTCTCGTTAAACAAGGAGACCCCACTATTACAAAAGGAAAATTCCGAGACCCAATATTAATGGAAGAAATGGTTGAGGACCTACTCAACGTGTCAGATTACAAGAAGAAAAAAGAGCAGTTTCAGCGTTTCAATCAGCAAAATCAGCGCTATAAAAAAGGCATAGGAACTTCGCTTTTCCTCCACGGATGTGGATTTACAGGGAGTGGTGAAAGAGATCATATTAAAGCAACGGTGAAGCTGATTAAATCAAAGGACGATAAGGTATCGCTAAAAATTTCAAATTCAGATATAGGACAAGGCATTTTGACGACGCTTTGTAAAATTGTCGCCAAAGAACTAGACCTCCCGTACGAAGAAATTTTGTATCCTTATCCCGATACAAAAGAGGTTCCCGACTCCGGTCCGACAGTAGCCTCCAGGACGACAATGATCGTGGGAAAATTGCTTGAACGTGCCGCAAAAAAACTTAAAAATCAGTGGCAAATAGGAGTGGAACAAGAAATAGTTGAGAACTATGTTCACCGTGAAATGATTCCTTGGGACGAAACGACATTCACGGGTGATGCCTACCCGGCTTATTCATGGGGCGTTAATTTCGTTGAAGTAGAAGTTGATCGATTAACAGGAAATGTAAAGTTGGAAAAAGTATACGGCAATTATGAAGTTGGAAAGGTCATCGATGAACGGATTATGAAAGGCCAGATTGACGGGGGTTTAGCTCAAGGATTAGCGTACGGTTATCTAGAAAAGATGACGTCAAAGCAAGGGAAAATCCAACAAAAAAGCATATCAGATTATGGGCCCCCGACTTCATTGGACGTTGTTTCAATCGGCAGTAAGGTATTTGATAATCCCTATGCTGATGGTCCATACGGGGCAAAAGGGGCAGGAGAATTGACTTTGATCGGCGGCGCTCCAGCAGTCCAAGCTGCGATTGAGGATGCACTGCAAACTTCTTTTCAGCAAATCCCAATTACACCAGAAGTCATTATTGAAAGTCTTTGGATGAGAGAAGGTGAAGAGGTTGATTAAATTTACGCTTAATGGAAGAACCGTTGAAACTGACGCCCCTGCCACAGAAAGATTACTAGATTTAGTAAGAGATGAGTTTGAGTTAATCGGAACAAAGGAAGGCTGCGGTGAAGGAGAATGTGGAGCCTGCAGTGTTTTTGTGAATAACCTCCTGCAAAACAGCTGCCTTATTCCAATTGGCTCGATTGATGGAGCTGATATTCAAACGATTGAAGGGATCATGGAAACGGAAAAATTTAAGATTTTAGATGAGAGCTATTCCACTGCCGGAGGAGTACAATGCGGTTTTTGCATTCCTGGAATGGTCATGGCAAGTGCAGATTTATTATCCAAAAATCCTCATCCTTCAGAGGTTGAGATTCGTGAAGGTATTTCCGGAAATCTGTGCCGATGTACGGGCTACAATATGATTGTTGATGCAATTAACCTGGCAGCTAAAAAAGGGGACGGCATATGGCAGAGAAAATAACTACGTATCGCTTCGATTGTTTAGACCAAACTTTGAGCCAATTGAATCAAGAAGACTGTACGATCATTGCCGGTGGCACCGATGTCATGGTCCTTCACAAAAGTCGAAGGGGAGTCCCACCAAAAATTCCTAAGCCGGTTGTTTTTATTGATCACTTTTCTGAGCTAAAGCGGGTGTATCAAAATCATAAGGATCTCCACATCGGTACCTGCTGTACCTATAGCGAGTTACTTGAAGACCCGCTTATTCCAATCCCATTAAAGAACGCAATTAAAACGATTGCGGCACCGGCCATTAGAAACAGAGGGACATTGGGCGGAAATATTTGCAACGCTTCTCCAGCTGGGGACACACTGCCATTATTATATGTATACAACACAAAACTTTTGCTGCGCTCCGTTAATGGTGATCGTGTAGTAGCTATTAGTGATTTTATTCAAGGTCCACGAAGGGTTCAACGTCATCACAATGAAATGTTGATTGAAATTATATTGCCATCCGTATTAGAAGAAGGTTCTCATGTCGTTTTTGAGAAAGTCGGCAACCGCAACGCAGATGCAATTGCCAAAGTATCGTTTGCAGGATATATCCGGTTAAATGGTTTTCGAATAAAAGATGTTCGCTTTGCATTCGGGGCTGTCGGGCCTACTATGGTTCGTTCCATTGATATTGAAAAGAAGTTGCTTGGATTGACCATACCATTAGCAGATGCAGACATCGCTCAGATTGTGGCAGCTTTCGATAAGATCATAAAACCAATCGACGATCAGCGCTCTACCGCTTTATACAGAAAAACAGTCGCCTTAAATCTTTTACGTTATTTTCTTTGCATGAAGCAATATCAATCGAATTAATTTTAAAAAAAGGGGAGCTATTCATGCTGTTGATGGAAAAAGTGGCCAAGCTGACACGTCAAAACGACACCTTTGCTTTAGCCATGATTATTGAATCGAAAGGCTCGACTCCCAGCCATGTTGGAAAAATGATTGTATACCGTGATGGTACGATTGAAGGAACTGTCGGAGGGGGCTTGGCTGAACACTATATTATCGAAGAGAGTGTAAAGGCGCTCGAAAAGGGTCAATCAAAAATCGTTGAATACAAACTGAATAAACATGCAAAAGACGGGATTCAAATGAATTGTGGCGGAACGTTGCGGGTGTTTATTGAAGTCTATACAAGCAGGCCTGAACTCGTTCTGGCTGGTGCCGGTCATTTAGGCTATGCGTTAGCAAAGCTTGCTGATTTTCTTGAATATCCTTATTGTATTGTCGATGATCGGATTGGTTACTGTACGAAGGAACGTTTTCCTAATGCGTCCAACCTTTTTGTGAATGAGGATATTGGAGAGGCAATGCTTGCAGCCAACCTCAATGAAAAGTCTTACGTGGTAATTGTTACAAAAGATCGTGATGATATCGCATTAAAAATGGCACTACAATTTCCGATTGCATATATTGGGATGGTCGCCAGCAAGCGAAAGGTCATAAACATATTTGAAAAATTAAAAAGTGAAGGAGTCACACAAGAACAGTTGGAGCAGATCCATTCTCCAATCGGATTGGAAATTGGCTCGGAAACAACAGAAGAAATTGCAATCAGTATTATCGGGGAAATCATCAAACTTAGCAGGGAAAATAAGCCTATAAAAGTGAAACAATTAAACAGATAAGACTCAATGACAGCGACCTTAAATGGCTTTCCTTCTTCAGGGATTCTTATCATAAAACAAACCACCTGTCCTTCAGATCAACAATTATGAAGGGCAGGTGGTTTTTCAGTTAGTTAAAAATTCCCTATTTTGTTATTCTTATGAATATCTTCCGTTCCTGCGTCCAAGGCGGTCATGTAATAGTTGCATTTATGATTTATGAGTTCCATTGTTTTATTCAGTTCTTCTAACTGTGCTTCTACTGTAGCTTTTCGCTCCAAAAACAAGTCATATCTTTGCTGCAAAGTGGAATCGCCCTCAGAACACCATTCAATGAAACCTTTAATTTCCTTAATAGGCATCCCGGTAGATTTTAGACATTGAATAATTTTTAATGCTTCAATATCGGATTCTTTAAATAATCTGGTTCCACTAGGGCTACGCTCTACAAAAGGCATTAGGCCCTCCTTATCGTAGTAACGTAAGGCATACACTGTGAGATTTAATTCTTTTGCAACTTCGCTTATAGAATATGTCATATTAATTTACCTCCTTTTTCTCGATATAGACTTCGAGTTAACTCTATGTTTTGATAAAATTTTATCATTTTGTTTGCTTAATGTAAAAGTCTAAAGAATTCATTTTTTTGGTTTGTGTCGTATCCTGTACAAACTTAATGCTTGACCTAGAGTTAACTATAGGGATTATTCTAGTTTTGCAAGAGAAAATGAAAGAAAAGAATCAAAGGGAAGTTAAGTATTTATACCTGATCCCGACTCAATTCTCTTGAAAGAACGAATTATATTGGAGGTTAAACAAATGACAACAGCTAAAGCGCGAGCAGTCGACGGTCCAGACAAGCCGTTCCGAGTTGCTGAAATTAAAAGACGTGATCTTGATTTACATGATGTTCTAATTGAAATTAAATATGCAGGCATATGTCACTCTGACATCCATACTGCTCACGGTGAATGGGGTCCCGTGAATTATCCTCTTGTACCTGGACACGAGATCGCTGGAGTTGTCACAGATGTTGGAGCTGAGGTGACAAAGTATAAAGTCGGTGACCGAGTAGGGGTCGGATGTATGGTTGACTCATGTGGAAAATGTGACAACTGCATTAAAGGGGAAGAACAATACTGTCTCAAAGGAAATGTTCCTACATATGCTGGTGTTGACAAATATGGTGAGCCTACACAAGGTGGCTATTCTACCCATATTGTCGTAACTGAGGATTTTGTTGTCAGAATTCCTGACAATATTGAACTTGACGTCGCAGCACCATTACTTTGCGCAGGTATTACGACATATTCACCATTAAACCATTGGGGAGCTGGTCCAGGTAAGAAAGTTGCGGTTGTTGGTTTGGGAGGTCTTGGTCATATGGCTGTCAAGATTGCACACGCCATGGGAGCAGAAGTTACCGTCCTGTCACAAACATTGAATAAAAAGGAAGATGGTTTGCAATTCGGCGCAGACAACTACTATGCTACAAGTGATTCTGAGACATTTAATAAACTTGCTGGTACTTTTGACCTGATCATAAACACGGTAAGTGCAAAAATCGATATTAGTGCATATCTCTCACTGTTAACGCTAGATGGTACTCTAGTAAATGTTGGTGCCCCTGCAGAGCCATTGGCAGTAAATGTGTTCTCTCTCATCGGTCATCGTCGTTCATTTGCAGGTTCAATGATTGGAGGCATTCGTGAGACTCAAGAGATGTTGGAGTTCTGTGCAAAACATAATATTGCTCCTAATATTGAAATAATTTCAGCTGATCAAATTGACGAAGCCTATGAACGTGTCTTAGCTTCAGATGTAAAGTATCGATTCGTGATTGATATCAGTACAATGTAAGTTGTGACAGCGATAAATTGAAGATACTATCAAGGATGTCCTAAAAGAGCCAGCTTTTGGGACATCTTTTTTTCTCTATTTATAATGCTTTCCCTAATTGTAATTTAGCGGAGGTAGTGTTTACAAAATGATTAATCGTCTTACTCTAGAAAGAAGGAAATCGAAAGGCTGTTACCTAGTTATCACCGTTAAGGCGTTCTTATTGAATTGAACCAGTTTATCGAAAAGAATTTGTGAGAAGGAGATTTTTTTTTGTTAAGAAAAAGGGGATGAATAGTTAAAGCAGATTTCAACTAAATTTAATCAAACATGAAACCACCACCCAAAGGTGGAGGTTTCTTATTGAGAAACACTTGTGAAATTACTGCTCATTTAAGCTTGTTACAGAAACACTTTGTTTATTATTTGGTTCATCAAGGGAATGGATTGTAGCTATTCCATTTTGTTTATCCACATGCTCAATGTAAATACTATCTCCATTATAAGTTACATTAGCCATAATTGGCGAAGAAGCAATTTCTTGTGCTCGTTGTGCGTTCATTGTAGACACCTCCTTTTGATTTTCAATAGTTATAATATTTGTTCAAAATTACTTAGATATACTTTTTGTAATTGAAACTTCTTCCAAGTTCAAGTTAAATCCATTTTAACACTGACGATATAGATGAGGCTTACCATTTCATATAAGTGTAGTTGAACTTATTACAGATATAGAGAATGGCCATTGGTTTAATTTTAAGGCTCTTTTCTAAAAGATTGTTGTTTTTGAACAAAACTGATTAGGGTGATTGGAACGGATATGCGAGACTCCTGTGGGAGTAGCGGGACAGATGAGACCCCGCAGGCGCTTCGCGCTGAGGAGCATTCCTGTTTAATATCCTTAAGGCTTCTTGCAAAACAAAAAGTCCTCTTGTATGATGCTTGAGTATCAACGACTAAATTGACTCATCACCATACAGGAGGACCATATGATGAATAGTAATATGAATACCAAAATTAATCAAGTATCTGAAAAAACACTTGTTATTGGAATAGACATTGCGAAGAAAAAACATTACGCATGCGCTATCGATGATCGTGGACGAATTTTGCAAAAACCGTTTCCGTTCATACAATCCCTTGATGGGTTTGAGCAACTACACAATATGATTCATTCTCTACTAGAATCACATGAAAAGACAGATGTCTTAGTCGGCTTTGAGCCCACAGGGCATTATTGGATGAACTTAGCTGCTTATTTAGTCGAAAATAATATTCAATTTGTCATGGTTAACCCTATGCATGTGAATAGAACGAAGGAATTAGATGATAACCTTCAAACTAAGAATGATCAAAAGGACGCTCGCGTTATCGCTTCTTTAATCCGCGATGGCCGGTTCAACTATACACGAATTTTAGAAGGGACAGAAGCCGAACTTCGTAATGGGGCGAGTTTTCGGACTAAAATGCAGGAAGACATCGTATCACTTAAGAATCGAATGATTCGGTGGACAGATCTTTATTTCCCTGAGTTCCATCATGTATTCAAAAGCTTCGGTAAAAACGCATGCGCTGTTCTCGAGGTGACACCTTTGCCAATCGATTTTGATGGGAAAAATGATGAAGAACTTATCTCACTTTACAAAAGGGTTGAAGGAATAAAGTGTCTTTCCGTTTCTAAAATACAAAAGCTAAAATCAATAGCCGGTCAGTCCATTGGTTTAACTGAGGGGCTAGAAATGGCCCGATTTGAAATGGATACATTACTTTCTCAGTACAAAGCTCTTTCAAACCAACTGGAGGTCTTATCATCAAGGTTAAATGACCTCGCTCAACAATTGACAGACTATGAGTATATTTTATCTATTCCTGGTTTAGGCGAAAATACTGTTGTTGAACTACTCTCTGAGATAGGTTCTCTTAGGCAATATCAGCACCCACGCCAATTAATTAAATTAGCGGGGCTCACGCTTAGAGAAAACTCTTCTGGCCAACACAAAGGTCAAAAGAAAATTTCCAAAAGAGGTAGGAGGAAGTTACGGGCTATATTATTTAGAGTCATCCTCCCTATAATTCAACACAACATAGCGTTTAAATCTTTGTACCATTACTATACGACTCGTACTGTCAATCCATTAAAGAAGAAAGAAGCCATGGTTGTTTTATGCGGGAAATTACTAAAAATTCTACACGCTTTGTGTACAAAACGAGTGCACTTTAATGTAAATCATATGTTAACAGATCTCCATTGCCTCAAAGAGGCAGCCTAAGCAACTTCCTAGTTTGTAATCTAGACAATAGGATGACACGGAGAAGTTGGCACGAAATGAGCCATTAGACTAAGAGTCCCTCGAGGAGCATAGCCAGCCTCTGCCTTATGAATAGACCGAACGAAGGAATGTACGCGTTAGACGCCAAGAGACATGGGAGGGTACGTCATCATAAGATTCGCAGAGATCCGAAGTGCATCATATAAGCACTTAGAGTTAATCATTTCCAATTAACTCTAGCGAAGCGTAACCTCAGAATAACAATATTTTGAACTTTTGGAAATTGATGATAATCTGTAGTGAAAATCAGTAAGTGAAAATTTTTTTTCTGTCTATTAAAACAGTTTTAAGCGTTGATATACCAACATTTCTAGAGGGAGGCTCATCGCCCGCCCCACGGAAAGCGAGCATCCTCTCGCTGCAATCAACCAACCCAATACTATTTTAAAAGCAACAAAGTTTGCGAAAACAGCCAATTTTAAAGATCCAGATGGGGAACATGTTGATGATTTGTAAATGTTAAGAGAGATTCAAAAAAACTATGTATTCAACAACGGGACATGATAGTCAAAGAGTGTTATAGATATGATATATGAAAGCCGGCCTTCCTTAGGATACAGGAATCCGGCTTTTTAGCTTTAAATATAATGCTTAACGTACAATTTTCCCAAAATGACTGTATATATAGGTTCAATCTCTAAATAAAGATCAATTGATTCATAAGTATGATAAAAATAATTAAATTATCAGGAGGTTTTTACCTTACATCCCAGAGATTTACATAATAAACTAAAATTTGGTTCAAGAAATTTTAGTTTAGGGAGGAAAGGAGAAAAAATGAATTTATCCCCCAAGGAACTATAAGAAATAACTGTTACCGTTTATTTTATGCTTTTCAATGTTTTTGCATTTTCGCCACAGTCTAAGGACCAAAAAGCATCATCCCCTGACACGTTTCATATAAACGGTTGGGGAGCGAAACGGAATCCATTCATTGGTTTACAGACCGAAAATATATTGGTCAAAGATTTATTTATGTTCGGTAAATTTAAAAAGACAAGACACTAAAAAATTAGGTGTCTTTCTGATTTAAAAATTTTTAGAAAATTCAGTATTCGTATTGTTTGTAATATATTCCTATTTTGTACTTTTGGTAGGTACCCACTAGTTGCTATTAGAAAAATAACACTTGTCAAAGGGGTTGATTTAATGACATTAGCTCAAGGATTTTGACAATATTTCTTTGGGTGGGAACCACGATATCGTAGATAGGTTATATTAATATTTTTATAGAGGAGATTATCACGATGAAAAATAAAGTAAAAAGTATGTTGAGTTTTTTATTGATCTTTGCAATGATTTTCGGCGGATCTGGGCAAGCGGTGGTTGCAAAGGGAAATAACGAGGCTAATCAAGGAAAACAGAAGAATTCTAGTGAGCAAAATGTAAAACAGTGGTTAAGTGAATATGAATTCTATGAGGACACCAGAATTGCAAAAATCTATGATCAGATTGCAATAAATGAATTAAAGCGTTTCGTGACAGTCATAAAAGAAACTAATGCTAAGTTTGATTCTAAACTGATAGCGGAAATTGATGAAACCGGAGACTTTAAACAAAAAGATATGAATGAATTTGATGTACTTCAACAATTGATTAACCAATATGAACAAGCTGTTCAAGAGGAGTACATACAAGAGGTGGTACTTAAAAGTGATCAGCTCTTGAAAATCAAACATACGTTAACCATATGTCTATGGGGGTATGTAACAAAAAACGATTTTAATGAAGCAACTGAGGTATTACTTGCAGATATACTCTTTAATTTTTATTTATCGGATAAAATTGTCAATAAAAATGCTATCGGCATCTTAAAGGATATCTCCGATCAAGCAGATCACAAAGGAAATAAACTAAAAGCTCATTTGAATAACGCTGTGAAAATGTCTGAAAAAGCTAATGAGTTTCTAGAAAAAGATCTAGCTATCCCTGCATCAAAATCCTATCAAAATGCATATAAACAAGTGTTATTCGGACTTGAAAAAGCAGGCTATTTATTTAACACAGAATTCTTTGAATCTACCTCTGACACGGATGGTGACACTATAACAGATGGAATAGAATTCCTAGAGGGAATAAATCCATTTAAAAAGGATACTGATGGTGATGGATTGCAGGACAATATTGAATATGAGGTTATATCATTTATTTCCCCGACAAAATATGATTCAGATCGTAATGGCATAAGTGATGCAGATGAAGATATCGATGAAGACGACCTGAGTAATAAAGACGAGCAAGCTTATCAAACAAATTTGATTAAGGAAGATTCAGACCAAGATGGTTTAACTGACGGATTTGAAGTACATCAGTTCGATTCATTACCTAATAAGTATGATACAGATAACGATGGGTTAAGTGATGGAGATGAATATGCTTTAAAGACAAATCCGAATGCTGCAGACAGCAACAATGACGAAATCGAGGATTCACAAGAACTCTATAAACAATCGATTAGTAAATCATTGATTCAGCCTGATAAATCAGAAATTAAAAGCGTAGAAGTTGGGTTTAGTGCAAAGGATAACATTAATAAAACGACTAGAATTAACAGCACAAACAACGTAAATATTAAAACAACTAATTTACACGGTATTATTGGTTCTCCTGTAAGCATCAATACGCAATCAGAATTTGAGAAAGCAAGCATTAAGTTTACTTATGATGAAGCGAAGCTAGGAGACACGTTGGAAGATGATCTAGCCATCGTTTGGTACAATGAAGACGAGGAAATGTTTGAAAGCCTTAACGCTGTGTTAAATCCAAGTAAAAATACAATAAGTGTGGAAACTACTCACTTTGGTGAATATCTGGTTGTTGATAAGACAAAATGGTTGGAGCTTTGGAGTAGGGAAATAGACTACTCAAGTACGGATGGTGTAAATGAAACGCTGTTTCAAAATATTGCAACGAAAACAGGTGAAGAGAACGATCAAGCTGCAAGCAGCGATAAGTTGAATGACATTGTCTCTAGCGATGATTCAGGTGATGGAGGGATAGATACAAAAGATTCAGATGGTGATGGCTTATACGACATCTATGAAATTGAAGGAATGAAAACACCATACGGTATAATTTACGCAGATCCTACCAAGAAAGATAGTGATGGAGATGGATTAACCGATGGGCAAGAAATGGGTCCATTCAAAACATTCACGATAGAAATTTTTGGAATTACTATTCATTTTGAAGGTTTCTTTCCAACTAGTTATCCTGACCAAAAAGATAGTGATGGAGATGGAATTTTTGATAATGAGGATTCGAGACCGTTGTACTCTGATTTATCCAATTTAATAATTCATCAATCAGATAGACCAGAAGGCCATGATGAAAATGGAAATGTAGCGAATGATATGAAAACAAATGATTATACTGGAGATGAAATGACTGACATTAGCTGGATGTTCAATTTCCAATTACTTGAATCTTATTTCCCAGGTATTCTCTTTGATGAGTTCGAGACAATGTCAACAAGCATATTTTCTACGGGAGATATGGAAGATGTTGTTTTAGATATGATTGATCATTTTGAGGATGGAACTGCAACAGAGTATAGCAATCAGACTTTAACTAAAAAAGCGAGTGAGCATGAGACAACAAAAGACTATGTTGAATTTGTCAAAAATGCCTTAGTTGATGAGCTAAAGAAAAATGGAGGTAATTTGGGAGCACTTCAGTTTGATAAAAGTACAAAGGAAACTAATGAATTTTATAATTTTATACAGAGAAATGCTAGTTACCCGACGTTTAGCACTTGGAGTGATAGAATAGGAGGACTTACAATTACAGTAAATGATACTTGGGGGAATACAGTATCCGTAAAAGATTTTTCAGTAGAGAACAATCACTTCAAAGGTGTCATGCATGTTCGTTTATATGATCATTTTGGGTTAGATCA
Organism: Metabacillus sp. KUDC1714; assembly: GCF_014217835.1. Classification (NCBI taxonomy): domain Bacteria; kingdom Bacillati; phylum Bacillota; class Bacilli; order Caryophanales; family Bacillaceae; genus Metabacillus; species Metabacillus elymi. Next base: position 5,071,068 of record NZ_CP055263.1, on the reverse strand, counting down.
GCCAGATGTTGAGAAGATGTATGTCAATTTAGCAGGATTCCGTTCCTGGTTTGTCTTACAGCATTATAATGAATATGATGGGGAATATAAGCCCTTTGTTACTGTAATGGAAATGGATATACCATTCGAGGGGGAATTGAGTGAATAAAGGTAATTTAAAAATTATAGTTTTAATGATTGGTATATTCTTAATTTCATTAAACTTAATTGGATGTAAAAAGAATGAGGAGTCAAGTGGGGAAACAAAGATTTTCGAAATTGACAATACAGAAGAGATCTTTGGTAAAAAGGATGATGAAGTGGTGACTGTTAAAAAGCACTATATGATTCTAAATCCACCGAAAGATTTAATACAATTGAAAGAATTAATTGAAAAATACAGTAAGGATCATCCAGTTGAAGAAGAAATGAAAGTAATAGAAGGCAAAAACAGGATTTTTGATATGTCCTTATATAGGGAAAGTGAGGATTTGCCAAGAGACTGGCAGCCTGATGAAAGTTACATGAATACAGATCGGCTAGAACATCATAAGAATGATCTAATTGCATATATAATTTGGTCAGATGCTGAACCACAAAAAGAATTCAATGTTTATGATAAAAATAAGGAAGGAAACGTAATTAAGAGGATGCGTTTTATTGAGGATCAGCTTGTTGAGTGATACACTATCCATACCCTAAAAAAAAAGAAATGGAAATTGTTAGAAACTACAACAGGAACACTACATGACTGGGGATCACTATGAATATTTTCCATAGTGGCCCCACATTACTTGAATCGTTTCCATACCCTATTAAAACTTTAATATTCCATAATACCATTTAATATAATTTTTTCTTTGTTTCGTTAAAGGATGCTTTCCTGGAATAAGAGAGGTAATTATGAATAATATGAAAAAATGGTACCGGTTACTTTTTATTTTCACTTTTATTATGATACTAGTTCTAATCGGATGTAAGCAAGCTTCCAAACATTACATGGAAGAAAATAATTCTGAAGAATCTCCGCCTGATGCAGTAACGGATCCGATAAAAGAAATAATGGATTCTATGTCGATAGAGGAAAAAATTGGCCAAATGCTTATGTTTGGATTAGAAGATACTCAGGTCAATGATGAAACTAGAAAATTAATAGAAGATTATCATGTTGGAGGCGTCATATTATTTAAGAAAAATATTTTAGGTGCTCAACAATTATTGGATCTGAATAATAAAATAAAAGAAATAAATTCCGGCACACACGATACTCCGATCCTTATTTCTGTAGATGAAGAAGGAGGCTTAGTATCAAGAATGCCACCTGAAATCATGAACCTACCGGACAGTAAAGATATAGGAGATGCAAATAATGCAGCACTTGCCTACCGGGTCGGGGAAGCCATTGGTGAAAGGGTAAGTTCCTTTGGCTTTAATATGACGATGGCACCTGTTCTGGATATTAACAGCAATCCAGACAACCCAGTAATTGGAAAAAGGGCTTTTGGAGATAATAAGGAAATTGTTTCAAAGATGGGAATCGAAGAAATGAAGGGCATCCAATCCAAAAATATCATTCCGGTCGTAAAGCATTTTCCGGGTCATGGGGATACAGATGTGGATTCCCATTTAGGTTTACCGATTGTGAATCATGGTACAGAAAGGCTCCGACAATTGGAATTGGTGCCGTTTCAACATGCTTTTAATCAACAAGCAGATATGACGATGGTCGCACATATATTGTTGCCTGAAATTGACCGCGACTATCCTTCCTCTTTATCCAAAAATGTGATCACGGACATCTTAAGAGAAGAATTGAACTTTGATGGGGTAGTGATCACAGACGACATGACAATGGGGGCTATTCTGGAAAATTATGATATTGGAGAAGCTTCTGTAAGAGCCGTTCAATCAGGAAACGACATTGTCTTGGTATCCCACGGCTATGAAAATAAAATGAAAGCTGTCAGCAGTTTGACTAACGCAGTAAAAGACGGGACTATAAGCAAAAAGAGAATAGATGAAAGCGTTGAAAGAATTTTACACTTAAAAAAGAAATATAACTTATCAGATAGTCTGTTGGATAATATCGATATAAATAAGATTAATCAATCATCGGAAGAAATCATTGGGGCTCTTCGATAATTATCCTGAAAGTGCAGAACTTGACAAAATGAATCTTAAAGTTTATTACATTTTTATCTAAATCATACAAGCTATCCAGTTATTCCATTAAAGGGCGTAATTCTGTAAGAGTGGTTTTTTCTTAGTAAAATTGTAATTGCACATTGGAGGTGTAATAATGAAAATAAGATTAGTTAATAAAGAAGAATATAGTGTTATTGAAGACTTTGTATATGAGATATTCAAAAATACCGATTATTCGGACGGAGTAGCTGAAAAAGCTTTAGTAAGAGAGATCCGAGAAAAACACTATTACATTCCCCAGCTTGATTTAGTTGTTGAGGAAGAAGGTGCGATTATAGGACACTTTATCCTTTCAAAACTTCCAATTAGTAATAAGTATGAAAATGAGATATTGATGCTATCACCAGTTTCAGTAGCAATAAATCATCAACGTCAGGGTGTTGGTAAGTATATGTTGCAGGAAGGAATTAAATTAGCTGCTAAAATGGGATATAAGGGAATAATTGTTGAAGGAGATTATCGTTACTATCAACGCTTTGGATTTAGAATATCAACTGAATTTGGAATATATGCCTCCAAGAAAAATCTTCCACCTTCTGAGGAGAATTTGATGGCTATGGAGTTGTGTGAAAATGGTATGGCAAATATTTCAGGAGAAGTAGATTATTCGATTTATGATACCTTGAGACATTAACAGGAAGTACGAATGTTGACTGTACCCCATAATGAAAACAAAAGGAGTAACTTATGTGCCGAAACATTAGAACATTATTTAATTTCGACCCACCAGCTACCGATGAAGAGATTCATGCAGCATCTCTTCAGTACGTCAGAAAGATAACGGGCTATAACAAGCCCTCAAAGGCGAACGAGGAGGCTTTTAATCGTGCAGTCAATGAGATAGCAATGGTTTCTAGGAATCTATTGAACACGCTGGAAACCATTGCCGAGCCTCGTAATCGCGAGGTCGAAGCTGAGCGTGCTCGCATCAGAGCAACTAAAAGGTTTGGAACGAATTAGTGAGGACTAAAGAATAGAATAGCGTTTGAAAAAGTAAAGAGCGCCAAGTTTGACGCTCTTTTTTACTGATTAATAGTGTGAGAATTAAAGTGGTACAATTTGACCTCTAATCTCCCCTGCGGGATTTTGTTCAGTATGAGCATTTACATACGTTAGCTCCTGTTCCATAAAATTTATTAAATCTTCTACAGAATCTATTCCGACCTCATTTGGTACAATGTCATCATCAGTGATAGTGCCAGTAACTATTCCTCTCTGAGTCGTGATACCATTTTGTTCCTCAAGGGTTTCGAGGTTGGCCCCAAATAGGAAAACTACGACGGGGCCATTTACTCCACGTTTACCAAAGTGGATGTGCGCCTGAATAAAATTTTTAATATTTCTAACTTCAAGGGAAAACTTTAATTTAGTTCTTGTTTTATTTGCCACAAATTTTGCAATACCAAAAGCATCAGTTTCAACCGGAGGGACTTCGTTATCTCCTTTCAATCTAGCGCTAAAGAATTTTAGCATGTTATCATCTTCCTTCTGTGTAATTACTACAGTTTATGTATGGTTATATTGGTCTGTATAGTTTTAAGCCTAATATTGGAGTGAGTATGTTGCCATGCAAAAGAGACTACTTCAATCGATAAACGAAACTTACCTAATGTATCTACTAATTTAGTATCATCTGCAACGATTATAAGTCGTTTTGAGGCTAAAGCAACTAATTTTTCACGTAGTAGCGCTCCTCCACACTTAGTACAACGGATTTATCCGACTGGCTTGAAAAACTTAAAGCAACATTCGATGATTTGGAGTTGGAATTTAAAGGAGGAGAGTCTAGTAAAGAAGCTAAGAACCGAATAGTAAACGTTGTAAATCAGTTAACGTGGCTGAGGAGTGGGAACGTTCATTTTTTTTATTTCATCCTCCTAATACTAGGCAAGTTGCCTTGAGAATTGCAATTGTATTAGGTACAGGTGGTGGAGTTATGATTCCTTACAAAAACTTAGTTAGGTTAGGACTGGAAGGAGTTCAGGGTTCGGGTAACCAAATGTTTAGTTGGATTCATATAGAGGATTTATTTAATATTGTCCTTTTTCTAAAAGATAGATCCTGAAGGCTTTTAGAAATTAAACTGTTTGACTATTGGAGATTTCTTTTATAGGGGCTATAATTAATTGACAATTTAGATAAAGAGGTGCCTATTTATATAAGGTTTAAATACACAGTTTGCTTTGTGAAAAAAAATAGAATACTAATGCTTAATCGGGAAAAAGCTCCCATTATGGGCGTTTGGAACGGAGTAGGCGGTAAAGTAGAGAAATATGAATCATCTGATAAAGGTGCATTACGTGAAGTATTTGGGGAAACAGGCATAAAATTAGAAGACTTTTTTTCTAAAGGTACTATAACCTGGGAAACTACCAATGGTGAACTTGATGGAATATATGTTTATTTGTAGGAAGTTGATGACGATTTTACATATGACACACCCCTAAAGACACGTGAAGGTATTCTAGAATGTAAGTCTATTGATTGGATACTCAATCCTCATAATCTTGGAATCGCGGAAATGGTTGCTCAATACTTACCAGTTCTATTGAGGAAAGAAGGAAGCCATTTATTCAAATACAAAGATGGTCATACATTTATTTCTTAAATAATTTCTATTCAAGGATTGGTGAATTTTCTTGAATATAACTGCAACAGTATTTATTGGAGCGTTCTTCCGTTATCGGCGCGAGTCTTGAAGATCTAATTTTACATTATTTATAACTAAAATGAACGCTTATCCAATTATTTATAATAGTGAACGGGTTTTAAAATAGAGGGAGGAAACTCCCTATTATTCTCATACTCTAACCTCGTGTAAAATATCTATTAACACAACTAAATCGAGTAGTTAAAACGTCTTAAATCCTTGACAGTAATGGGATTGAGGCGATTTTTTGTTAAGATAGGAACTATAGATAAGTGTTATTAACACGTCTTTAGGGATGAAACACTAGATTCTAGCCAAATCTCTTTCTTAAGCAAACGGGCCAGATTGTAGCATAACAAATAAGGAAATTATGTTAAAATTAGGAAGAGGATGTGAAGTTAACTTCTTATACTATAGAATTAATGAGTTAAATAAATTCAAGACTGTATTTTGGGGGAAATGTTTTTTAACTGTATATAAAAGGTTTAAATTTTTATTTAAGGAGATTTTATGAAAAAAATTAAATTGTGCACTTTAATTTTAATTTTGACAATGACTTTATTTGGATGTAATTCAGCATCTTTAAAGGGATTACTTTCAGAAAAGGAGGACCAGTATTCGCTTTATGTTATTGGAGATGAATTGGATGGTTCAGAATTTGAAGAAAGAGATATAAATAATGTGTATTCTATTTTGAACGCATCTTCTTTAGAAGTTGCACAAAAAAATTACCCGTCTTTAAAAATTGAAACATCACCCGAATATATAGTATTTGATCATAAAGAATTAAAGTATAGAACTAGTCATTTTGAAGAACTAGTTAAGTTTTTGGAATACAATTAGCAGCAACCGATCTACAACAAAACGAAGCGCGAATGTGTAATAACGTTCGTATCTTTTTTATGTAAAGGGATAAATAATTGAATAAAATGGATAGTCTAAGGAATTTCGGGAAAGGTATAACAAGATAAATTTAAAAGGAGACTTCATATATGGTAAAACTCGTCTTATGGGCTTTCTTTTTATTACCATGGCTTTCCTTATTCTTTTTAAAAAATTCGGCTATTCGTAGGTATATGCCTGTTGCTTTATTTGCAACGGTGATAAACACAATAATTTATCAAATTGCTTGGACGTATGATTGGTGGAAGTACAAGGAGACTCTTTTTTCGTGGGATAAAGTAGTACAAATACATACTGTTTATGGAGTTTTTTTGGTAGGGACTATTTGGATATTTTATTTCACATTTCGTAAATTTTGGCTTTATGTTATTGTTAATCTGATTGTAGATTGTATCTATTCATTTGGTTTCAGGGCTTTATGGAAAAAACTCAAAATTACAACTGCTACGGGAAACTTATCGCCTCTTGAAGGGATTTTAATAATGACAATAATTGCTATAACCCTTTACATTTATCAAATGTGGCAAGAAGGACTGAATGGTGGAAAAAATAAAATTTAAAAAAATAGAGTTCTTATTCACAAAAGGGGCTAGAGTTCAATAAATGCGAGCCAGCTTCAACAGACTTTGATCTTCAACAATCTAAGCGCGATTGCGGAATAAGGTTGAAAATGATCAAACATTTTTATAAAACGAAACTTAAAACTGCTAGATGAGAAACCATTTTGATCAATCTCTTTTTCAAAATGGATTCTCTTATTTACCCTAAAATATGAGTTTGTGAGGTATTTTCCTTCGAAACAAGATAATGACCACTTATTTTTATTTAGGTGGTCATCAATACATGAAATCATCATTTATTTAGTTTCATATAATTCACGCTCATTTATAGATTGAACAGGACGATGGTTGTCGGGGAAGATTTGCTGGAATGCCTGAATTTGTTCTTTAGACATTTCAATCGGATGCTCAAATATGACCCATTTCACCTCTTCTGTACAAGGAGGAGTTGTTAGCGATCCATTATAATGAAAAGACGTTTGTTCTTGAGGAAGTATACCCTGTAAATCAATCGGTTCTTTTACGGAAATATCTTCTCCTGTTTGTTCCTTGGGTAATACATCCCAAATAGATGCAAGTTTTTCATTTTTTTCCCCTTCTTTTATCATCACTCCAAGGACGGCAATTCTTCCATTCTCGTCTTTATGTACAAGGTGTAGCTCCATATCAAAATTCTGACCATTAAATTGATGTTCACTCGGAGTATGGAAATGAAATTGAGCGAGCTTGTACTTATTTCCTTCAACTAATATACTGTTGCTTTCTGTTGTGGCATTAGCCTGCACGGTATGACCGTTGTTTACAAGTGTAAAAGGTGTTGGCTCATATTGAATCTGAATGTTTTCTATTTTTTCATCGGTTATTACCTGTGAGAATTCAATATTAATTGGAGATTGTTCACTTCCGTTGACACATGCTGAGTTCGCTTGGTCCAATTCTCCCCAGTGTTCAGATCCTGTTTCCCCTTCATAGGACCAATGAACAGTCTGTATACTGTGAGTTTCTTCTCCTTCACTTTCATTTGAAACAGGTGTTTCTTTAGTTTTTACCGAGCAAGAGCCTAATGAAAAGCATAAAGAAACAGCTAAAAACGGATATATGAATTTCTTCTTCATTTTTTTAAAAACTCCTTTTCTAATTTTTTAGTATTCGTATAAAATAAAATACCAAAAATAAGATAAAGACAAGACATTATTATCCAGATAGCGCTTACAATATGTAATTGAGGAAAACAGACTAACGGTATACGAGTAAAAAGAACCAGTATGATAAAATTTGTCATACTTACTTGTTTTCATTTAAGATAATAGGAGAAAAAAGTTGAGTTCATTGGAGACTGTGTAAATTTAAAGAGTACATCTGTTTTATTGGTGAATTTTCCACAATCTGGATCGATTGCTGAATAATGGAAACCACTTTTCTTATTCGGCTAACGGTGTAGTTTTGTTGAAGAAGAGTTTGGTATGTTTTGAAATTTTTATGATAAAATTAGGGAGGTATTAGATAAAGATAGGAGGTTAATATGGACAAATACAAAAAAATCTTATTTGATTTAGACGGAACACTTTCAGACCCCAAAGTTGGTATAACTAAATCGGTTCAGTATGCATTACAGAAAATGGACATTATTGAGCCGGATATTGATAAACTTGAGTGTTTTATTGGTCCGCCACTACAAGTTTCATTTGCTGATTATTACGATTTTAATGAGGTAAATACAAAAAAAGCGATTGATTTTTATAGGGAAAGGTTTAAGGAAAAGGGGATGTTTGAGAATGAGTTATATACAGATATTCCATTATTATTAAAATCGTTAAAAGAACAACAATTTACTTTAGTGGTTGCAACTTCAAAGCCTACTGTATTTTCTGAGCAAATTCTAAAGTATTTCAATATTGATCAGTATTTTGACCTTGTTGTTGGAAGTAATCTTGATGGAACAAGAACATCAAAAACTGAAATTATTCAATACATACTAGATAAGTATAATGACTATAAACTAGAAGACTATATTATGATCGGTGACAGGAAGCACGATATTATTGGTGCAAATAATACTGGTATTGACTCTATTGGAGTAACTTATGGATATGGTTCATTTGATGAACTAAGTCATTTTAACCCTACTTATATTGTCAAAAGTCTTAACCAATTAAAGGATATTTTGTTGGGAAGTCAAATCAAATAAATAACATTTTGTTCTTGAGCTAACGGGCTCTATAGTTCAATAAGCGTAGGCCGGATAAGTTGCATTATTAATCGTCCTACAATCGGGCATAAAAATTGAACTACGATAGACAGTTACAGCTGTCCATTTTTTCTTAGTCATCATCAGTAAATGGCAAGGGCGTAAACTTTGTGTTAGAACTTTATTATTAAATATTTGATATAGTGGGGATAATACAATTAAAATTAAAGAGATTAGCATATTAACAAAAAAGGGGATAATACCAGATGAGTGAAGCAATCAATTTACATAGAAGTGCGATAGACATGTTAATGGCGACAAGTCGGACCTTCTTTATTCCTATCAGTCAACTACCTTCTGGATTACAAGAAGCAGTTTCATCCGCCTACTTATGTATGAGAGCTATTGACGAGATTGAAGACCACCCCCAACTACAAATGGAAGCCAAACATAATCTATTACGTTCAATAAGCCTGCTTTTAAAAAAGCCCTACAATAATGAGGAGTTAATGACTTTATTACAGCCATACAACTCCCTCCTACCAGAGGTTACCTTACGATTTGGTGAATGGATAAAACTTTGTCCACCGGCTATTGTAGAGAACATTTCGAATGCCACATCTACGATGGCGAAGGGAATGGCGGACTGGGTTTTAAAAGAGTGGCGGATTGAGAATGAAGAAGATTTGAATGAATATACATACTATGTTGCAGGTTTGGTAGGAGTTATGCTCTCAGATATTTGGAAGTGGTACGATGATGTTGAAACGGACAAGGATCTAGCCATTGCTTTTGGTCGAGGATTGCAGTCTATCAATATTCTACGCAATCGTACTGAAGATTTAGAACGAGGTGTAGATTTCTTTCCCGATGGATGGGAGTTAGAAGATATGTATATGTTCGCACGACGTAACCTAGCATTGGCTGACGTCTATTTGAAGGATATTAAACCAGGCCCGATTTATAATTTTTGTAAAATCCCAGTAGCTCTTGCTCATGGTACACTTGATGCTTTAACAGATGGGAAGGAAAAAATGAGTAGAGCTACCGTAACTGAAATAGTTAGTCGAGTAGTAGATAGAAAGTAGATACCACAATTTGGAAATAAATTTTTATTGTTATCCTTATCAACTAACGGATGAATGGAAGAACGAAAGCAACTTTTTAAATGCAACTTTTGAGCCATATTCTGAGTTAATAATTTAACAATTATGTTTTTAAATTTGAATACTTTTACCTTATTCAACAACCGGGCACAATTCTGCAACAAGAATTGTGCTCTTTTTTCATGCTTATGGCCAGATTGTGTTACAAGTTATAAATTAAATAGTTTAAAGTTTTAAGCATTTCTTTGTAATGGAAATGCTTTTTGTCTAAAAATAACAATAAAAAAACAACAATAAAAAATAAAAGTTTATTGCAAAACGATAAAAATATGTTAAAATCAAATTTATAATAAATAAGTGAGGTGCTTTTTATGAAACATGGTTCAACACTCTTTTTAAAGATAGCTGTTTTTCTTATTGGAACTCCAGTGCTTGCTTTATGTATATATGGGCTGCCGTGGTTAGCTAATAATCCAGCAAATCCAGATTATGCCTATATACTATATCCCATTTTAATAGGTATGTATGTATCAGCGATCCCGTTTTACATTGCATTGTATCAGGCGTTTAAACTTTTAAGCTATATTGACAAGAACCAAGCTTTCTCTGAGTTGTCTGTTAAAGCTCTAAAGAATATCAAATTCTGTGCAATGACAATTAGTGGTTTGTATGTGGTAATTATCCCATTTGTTTATCTCGTAGCAGAGTTAGACGATGCCCCAGGTCTTATAATAATCGGAATGGTCCCTATCTTTGCTTCAATGGTAATCGCAGTATTCGCTGCAGTTCTTCAAAGACTTTTACAAGAAGCGATTGATATAAAATCGGAAAATGACTTAATAGTCTGAGGTGATAACAATGGCAATTATAATCAATATTGATGTGATGCTGGCTAAAAGGAAAATGAGCGTAACAGAACTCTCGGAAAAGGTTGGAATAACAATGGCTAACCTTTCTATATTGAAAAATGGCAAAGCAAAGGCGATTCGATTATCAACTTTAGAGGCGATTTGTAAGGCTTTAGAATGTCAACCAGGAGATATTTTAGAATACAGAAGTGATGAAGACACCTACTAAACAGGACCTATTTTGGAGGGGAAAGTCATGAGAGCACTAAAACAACTCATTCGTTTTGGTTGGGAGCAGGCCCTATCATGTTTGTTTCCTGTCGTTATTTTTGCCTCTTTGGCTATTACACAAATCATGTCACTTCCCGTACTACCACGGTATGACTGGCTGCTCATCATCTGCCTTCTGATGCAGTGGTGGATGGTGCGTTCTGGGCTTGAGACACGAGATGAACTAAAGGTTATTACCTTGTTTCACCTTATTGGACTTGCTCTTGAACTTTTCAAGGTACACATGGGCTCCTGGTCATATCCAGAGGAAGGTATTTTTAAAATTTTTGGAGTGCCTTTGTATAGTGGATTTATGTACGCAAGTGTAGCGAGTTATCTTTGTCAGGCGTGGAGGAGATTAAAGGTTGAACTAATTAAGTGGCCGCCGTTTTTGCTCGTTGTACCTCTTGCAGCTGCGATTTATTTGAATTTTTTCACCCACCATTATTGGATTGACGTCCGCTTTTGGTTATCTGGACTTGTCATGATCGTCTTTTGGCAATCATGGGTCACATACGAGGTTAATGGAAGACGTTACCGTATGCCACTCGCACTTTCTTTTGTGCTCATCGGATTTTTTATATGGATAGCCGAAAATATCGCAACGTTTTTTGGAGCTTGGGAATATCCAAACCAAACCGATGCATGGAGTCTCGTTCATCTAGGAAAGGTGAGTTCATGGCTTTTATTAGTGATTGTTAGTTTTCTCATAGTAGCGACGTTAAAACAGGTTAAGGGAAAAAGTTCCACCAAGATAGATACTAGTCAAGTTTTATAACTGTTATGAACTATCTTTAAAAAAATTCCGATCCTTAGCGTAGTAAGGAATTTAAGTTTTCTAAAGAATTTGATTAGGTCTTTCTTATGTTTTTTTCTTTATATTAATCGTTTAAAAAGATTTAAGGTGAGGATTATGATCAGAGAAAAAAAGATTTATATCCTTTTAACTGATACTGGAACAATTTTAAATAGACTGATTAAATCCTATACTAAAAAACCCTATAATCATGCCTCAATCGCCTTTGATACTGAATTAATTGAGGTATATAGTTTCGGGAGAAAAACAGCGAAAAACCCTTTTATTGGAGGATTCGTTAGAGAAGATATTCATTCCGTCTTATTTAACCAAGCATATTGTGCCATCTTTTCGTTAACCATAACAAATCATGAATATCAAAAGATGTATCAATATATCCAAGAAATAGCAGCCAAGAAGGAACATTATCGCTATAATTTTATAGGATTATTTGGTGTGCTGTTTAAAAAGCCGATAAAAAGAAAGAATGCTTTCTTCTGTTCTCAATTTGTGGCATCTGTCCTAAAGGAAAGTAAGGTCATTGACTATGATAAAGATCTTTCTCTGGTTGAACCAAGTGACTTGCCCCATTCAGAAAATTTTCAATTGATTTTTGAAGGTAGATTAAAAGATTATCAAAATAGTGTCATGTACGAAAGAGTCCATATTCCTTGTCAAATAGTTCCGATTGAAATGTGATTCCGTATTACGACTTTCAGCAATCGGGCGCAATTCTGCAGAAGGAAATGTGCACTTTCTCTATGTTGGGCTGATATGCTGGAATATGTGTGTGCAACCGAATTAATCTTAAAAAGAGCATTGTACTAATTAAGAATGACACGGATTTATTTCTTGATTTTTAGAGGGATCTATAATTTTATGTGGAAGAATTATATCAAATCAACCTCAAGTGTTATTGACACTTTTTCTCTAGGTAATGAAGCAGAATGAGGAAATAATCCTAATTAATGGTAAAATTATAAAGATAGAACATGATGTTCATTAAAAGGGAATTTTCACAAAACAATACAACTTATAAACAGGAGTTAATATGCAAACGATAACGGAATTATCTAAAAAACCATGGTTTCTTGGGAGTCTAGTTTTTGTTATTGTTGTCGTAGTCTTATGGAGCATACCGATTGAGAAAAGAAAATATGGTCTCTCTAAAAGTAATTTAGCAACGGACTATACTGGTCTTCTTCCAGTACATATTGATCGAGTAGTTAAAGCTAAAAATCGCATTGATTTACAAAAGATTGTAATTGAAGCAAACGAAAAAGGTCAGCAAATTTCAGTTGCTGGATTACAGCATTCGCAAGGCGGCCATACTTACTTCAAAGATGGTGTTGTTCTTGATATGCGGACATTCAATGATGTTTTAGAAATTGATGAGCAGAATAAAACTATCCGTGTAGAAGGTGGAGCAACATGGGATGATGTCCAAGAAGCGATAACACCTTATGGTTTAGCCTTAAAAGTGACCCAATCACAGTCGATTTTTTCGATAGGGGGGTCCCTTTCAGTAAACGCTCACGGACGAGATATTCGTTTTGGTCCAATGTCAGGAACGGTAAAGGAAATGACATTATTAACACCTACAGGAGAAATCAAGAAAGTAACCCGAGATAGCTCAGACGAATGGATGAAGTACGTTTTTGGCGGATATGGATTATTCGGTGTGATTTTAGATGTGACATTGGAATTAACGGAAAATGAGGTGTACACCATCCATACAGAAGAACTAAAAACAGAAGAGTATGAATCCTATTTTAATAATTTATTAGATCATAAAAATACAGCCATGCACTATGCAAGGGTAAGTGTTGCTCCAAGTACCTTTTTGGATGAAATGTATGTGATTGACTACAACTATACAGGAAAACAGGATCAAAATTCTCCACTCAAAGAAGAACAAGGTGTGCGTCTAAGTAAGCTAGCACTTGATCTGGGAAGACAAGGTGGATTCTTAGAGAATGTTTTTTGGGAAACTCAAAAACTATATATTGATTCAATCGACGGTAATACGATAAATAGAAATAACGCTATGCGCTCGGAATCCACCTTCATGGAATTTACGAAACCTGGTCGTGTCGAGGTCTTGCAAGAGTTTTTTATTCCAGTTCATTCTTACGAAGAATACATAAATGATGTAAAGCAATTGCTCCGACCAAACGACAAAAATGAAGATTTTAAAGTACATAATATTACGGTGCGATATGCAGCAAAAGACAACCACACAAGTTTGAACTATGCCAAGGAAGAGATGTTGGGTCTAGTTATTTTGATCCAACATGGATTAAAAGAAAACGAGATTGCTAATGCCGAAGCTATTATCCAAGATTGGACCAATTTAACCCTCAATCATGGAGGAACGTATTACCTCCCTTATTATCGTTATCAAACAAAAGAACAATTCATGAGGTCTTATCCTGAATGGAAAAGGTTCCAGGAAGAAAAATTACGAAGAGATCCAAATGAAGTCTTTCGAAATCTATTTTATGACTATTACATCAAGTGAAGGAGCACAACATGAAGAATAAAAGTGAACGGTATATCCCTCTTGTTGTAACAGTTGGACAAGTCGCTATTTTCCCATATTATATCGTTTGGTTAAAAGAAGTTTCTTTGACCTTCACCTTATTTGCATGGTTTTTTGCCGCATTTTCTTTTGCTGCTGCTTGGGGCTATCGTGTCTTTCAGTCGAAAAAGAATAAGAACAATACTTATATCTCTTTTATTTACTCAGGGATGGGATTTGTTTATATTCTCGTAGGCTGTATAAAAAATTCGCTTGAATTTCTTCCCTATGCTGCACTTCTATTACAAATTATCTTAGGATTTTTACAGGGTTACTTTCGGGCATGGCATATAGAGCAGAAGACCTATCGATTACATAATGTTCATCACTATTTAATTGTCGGTGTTACTATGATTGGGTTTTCTTTTGTTAAAATAATTTCTCCTGTTGTCTTTATAACTGTTTTTGGAATCGTGTTGTTTGTTTGTGGCTTTTGGAGTTTTATTCGAAACAAGATAGCTGAAGTTATCTAAGTGGCAGACTACGTGAAATTTATATCTCACCGTGGTTCAGGTACCTTAATTAGAAGTTGTCTCTTTTTTTAACATTCGGGCGCAATTCTTCAATATATGGGCAGAGGGGATAGAAAAATGAAAGATTGTGTATTTTGTCATCCAAATTTTGATTCAAATCAAAACATAATTATTAGCAATGATTATTGTATGTTTTTACAGCTAGAAGAAGCTCAAATAAAAGGTAAGCAACTTGAAGGTTCGGGTTTAATTGTACCAAAGGCACACAGGGAAACAGCATTCGATTTAACAGATGAAGAGTGGAGTGCAACATACACTCTTCTTAAAGAAGTAAAAAGATATTTAGATGAAAAATATAAACCCCAAGGATATAACCTTGGTTGGAATTGTGGCGAAATTGGTGGTCAACATATTTTCCATTCTCACTTTCATGTGATACCAAGATATAACGATGAACCGATGGCTGGTAAGGGGATTCGATATATGTTCAAGAGTACGGAGAATAAAAGAATAGGTAATTAAACTTAACGAGGACGTTACATGATGGTTTGAGGCGCTTTTTTATAATCACACTCACGATAAGGAAAATTATCAGAACTACATAGATCGTGTATTACGTATAGCGAATCCTGGTACATTGAATGTTGGGGATAATGTTTTACATCGTGGACAGGTTGCCGACGCTTATCACAATGATGCGTGTACTTATTCCATAAGACACTTTAATCAGCGAATGGCGAGTGATTCCAAAGTTGGAATCGATCAATTTCCGGTAGGAGATGGGCTATCGATTTGTCGGGTGAAGCGAGAGAAATATATTTTATACCTTATTCACCTAATTTTGACTGAAGGCACTTAAAAAATGACGTTGATAACTGATTTTCTAAAAAAGACGATTTCTAGTTCAAGTTTTGGACTGGAAATCGTCTTTTATGTTGACTTAATTTGGTCTGATATTGATCATTTCATGACAATCATGTCTGCTAAAATTTAAAGCTATCAGTTAACGATAATTATTTCTAAAGTGTGAAGGAGATAATCCAATCTCTTTTGTAAAAGTTTTAGAAAAGAAAGATAAACTATTAAAACCACTCCTAAATGCAATCTCTTCTATGGAATCGTTTTTTGAACTTAATAAAGTTTTTGAGTAATTAATCCGTAGTTTAAGTAAATATTTTTTCGAAGAAACACCATATACTTCTTTCATACAAAGTGAGATATAAGATGGATGAAAATTCATTACGTTGTCTAATTCAACTATTGATACATTTTCATGGAAGTGTTTATTTAACCAAATAGCAGAAGATTCCGCTATTTGAATGACCTTTGCTGAGATTGCCTGCGTTTAACACTAGTAGAGCAAAATGGTTCAACCTTTTTTAAAGAAAATGGAGAACCAAATTTTAATTCAAAGGAAATGAAAGAGGCAGTTCAATTTGAACATGATCTGATTCATAAATATAATATTACTCCTAAAAATGACTATGATACAGTTGGTAATTTTCTAAGAGGAAATGTCGCTATGATTTTTAAAGGACCATGGACCGCACCGACATTTATGGATACAGATTTGGAGTGGGGAATGGCTGAAGTTCCTCAGTTTTTCAATAAAAAACAGGCAGTTACTAGCAAATCCCATCAATTTGTTATTCCTGTAACACTTCAAGAGAGTAAGAAAGAAGGAGTTAAAGCTTTTTTGGAATTCATGAATGAAAATTCTATGGATTGGGCGAATTCAGGACAAGCACCTGCTTCTAAAAAAGTTTATGAAAGTGCGGAATTTCAAAAAAAGCCACAACTTGCTATGGCAAATCAATTTGATAGGGCAGTCTTTACACCTCAAATTGATAGCGTAAGTTTATACAGTCAAATGCTTTATGCCCAAGTTACTGACGTTTTATATAATAGAAAAACAATTGATAAGGCTCTAGTTCGAGCTCAAAAAGATGCAATGGGGATGTATGAAGCAGAAAATGTAGAATGAATTTAATAATACAGGTATATCGATTTGATTAAGAAAAAAGCATACAATAATACGTTTAACCAGGAGGAACTAATAATGAAAGTAGACCATATTTCTGAATTATTACTAAAACCATTGACAACAAATGAAATAAAGCCAAAAGGATGGTTATTACGTCAACTTCAAATTCAGGCAGAAGGACTAAGTGGAAATCTTGATAAATTTTGGCCAGATATTAAAGAAAGTAAATGGATTGGCTGAGATAAAGAGGGATGGGAACGTGTTCCATACTGGTTAGATGGTTTTATACCTTTGGCTTATTTATTAGATGATGAGGATATGAAAAAAAGAGCGAAAAAGTATATAGATGCCATCATAGTAGGACAAGAAGAAGATGGTTGGATTTGCCCATGTTCGAAAGAGGAAAGAGACAGATATGACATGTGGGCCTTATTTTTAATATTAAAAGTCTTAGTTGTCTATTATGAATGTAGTAAGGATGAGAGAGTAGAAGAAGTCATATATAATGCTACGAAGAATTTTGATAGACATATAGATACATTTACTATTTTTAATTGGGCTTCCACAAGATGGTATGAGATGTTAATTCCTATCTATTGGCTATATGAAAAAAGAAAAGAAGACTGGTTAGTAAACTTATCCATTAAAGTGAGAGCTCAAGGTTTTGATTATAAGTATTTATATGAGAATTGGCCTTATGAAAATCCATCATCATTTGGACAATGGAGTCAAATGAGTCATGTTGTAAATCAAGCAATGGCTGTTAAATCTTTAACTTTATTTAGTAGAATTAGCAAGAACGATGAAGATAAAAAATTTTCAGAAATGATGATTCAAAAATTACATGATTTTCACGGAACGGCTACAGGGATCTTTACAGGAGACGAATGTCTTTCTGGTGACAGCCCAATTCAAGGAACGGAACTATGTTCAGTTGCAGAATTTATGTATTCATTAGAGCATCTCATTCAAATAACTGGTGATGTGAAATGGTCAGATCAGCTCGAATATATCGCGTATAATGCATTACCGGCAGCGATTAGTCCTGATATGTGGTCACATCAATATGACCAACTCGTTAATCAGGTTGAATGCAGTAAAATAGAAGAAGGAAAGCAACCATTTAGAACGAACAATGGAGAGGCACATTTATTTGGACTTGAGTCACATTTTGGGTGTTGTACTTCCAATTTCAATCATGGCCAAAGTTTGCATTATCTACATTTATGACAACGGACAAAGGAATTGCTTGCACAGCAATTGCTTCATCAGAAGTGGAAACAGTTCTAAATGACGGAACTGTAAAGATAAGTTTATCTACAGATTATCCTTTTAATAATATATTGAAATTTACTGTTAGTGTAGATAAACCTCTTGACTTTAATTTTGATATTAGGATTCCGGGCTTTTGTTCGAGTGCTAGAGTAAATGGTGAAGAAGCTATCTCTGGGGAGTATTATAACCTATCAAAAACTTGGATTGGTGAAGAAATAATAGAAGTCGTACTGAATTATGAGACTGTATTTATAAATAGACCAGAAGATATGGTAGCGGTGAGAAGAGGTCCACTTTTATATTCCATCGCTATTGAAGAAGAATGGAATATGATTGATTATGGTAAAGATGAAGAGTTACGAGTATACCCTCATTGTGATTATGAAGTATTACCCCATTCACAATGGAATTATGGATATGTTGATAAAAATATAGAATACATGTTTAATGGCATTGGTGATATTCCTTTTAATCCAAAAGAATCGCCAATTGAAGCTAGTGCAAGCGTAGTCGAAATTAATTGGCCAAAAAATAACGGAATTGTTGCAAGAGTGCCAGTAGATCGAAAACCGATCAGCGAAGTGAAAACAGTAAAACTATTACCGTATGGATGTACAAACTTAAGAATGACTGAAATTCCATTTATAGAGATATAACATCGAATATACATTCACTATCAGTTAGCTAATTAATCGTTGATTTAATATAGTTTATTAAAGAATCATTATTTTTTAAAATTAATTTACAGAGGAGAAATATGAATGCAACTAATGACAAACTACGTACCTAAATCTTTAATGAAAATAATAGAGGATGTAGAAACTTTTTTTTCTGGAAATGATAAAGTACACCAATTGTTTAAGAACTGCTTTATGAATACCTATCAGACCACATTAACGGAAAAACAGGATGATACAACGTTTGTGGTAACAGGTGATATTCCAGCGATGTGACTAAGGGATTCTGCTTCTCAAGTCCGCCCCTATTTAATGGTAGCTTCTGAAGATCAACAAATTGCGAGTATGATTAAAGGCGTGCTACGGAGACAATTTGATTATATTTTAAAAGATCCGTATGCAAATACATTTAATGAAACAGCAAATGGAAGTGGATATCAAGATGATGAGACAGATATGTCTCCAATAGTATGGGAAAGGAAGTATGAAATAGATTCCTTATGTTTTCCAATCCAACTAGCATACTTCTATTGGAAAGAAACAAATGATCTTTCAATATTTGATAACACTTTCTTTAATGTGGTGAGGACAATCCTGAAAACTTGGAAGGTAGAACAAAACCATGATGAACAATCGTCATACAGATTTCATCGTAAAAATGTAAGTTTAATAGATACTCTACCCAATGATGGAAAAGGTTCTGAAACTGCTTGGACGGGGATGACTTGGACTAGATTTCGCCAAGTGATGATGCTTGTCTGTTTGGTTATCACATTCCCTCGAATATGTTTGCTGTTGTTGTATTAGAATATGCAAAAGAGATAAGTGAGATAATTGGAGAACAAGAATTGTGTAAAGAATGTGATAAATTTGCTATCGAGATTAGAAATGGTATTGAAAAATATGGAACGATCAATCATCCTTTATATGGAAGGGTTTATGTTTATGAAACAGACGGTAAAGGTAACTATGTAATTATGGATGATGCGAATGTACCTAGCTTGCTGTCTATCCCTTATCTGGGTTATTGCAACTATACGCACGAAACATATCTTAATAGAAGAAAATTAATTTTGAGCAGGGAAAATCGTATTATTATGAAGGGAAGGAAGCTTGTGGTATAGGAAGTCCCCACCTTCACGACCACTTCGTGAACAGCTGGTCCCCAGCCATCTTGAGTAAATGCATCGTTGAAGCGAAGATACACGGCCTCATTTCCCAAATAAGAAGACAAATCGAATTCATGCGTTTTCCGATTACTGTCATCCCGCACTTGTTCCTTCTCGATCGCTAAAGTTTGAAACGATTCGTAATTGTCTGGTGGGATCGGGATTGATGTGTTTGGACTCAACCCGACTAACATTCTCTTAGTTGTTTTGTTCCAAAGGTTCTCATACTGCCATGTATACGCTTCCAATCGATTCTTAAATTTGCTTTGGAAATCTTCGATCACCTCGAGGTTATATGGTTCAGCGGTCAATTGCTTCGCCAGTTCAGGACCTGCGACAACGGCATTTTCTAGTCCAGCTAGAGTAGTAGCAACGTTGATCGAGTCAGGAATTTCTGGATCGTAGACAATTATACCTTCAATTTCGTTCGCATAAGCCTTGAAGACATCCATAGCATCGTCATGAAGCTTATAAGGAACCTTCAGATTGTTAAGCCAAGGATCAACTTTATTCTGTTGTACATAAATCCGCGGCTTCTCACGATTGACAATTCCTTCAAGAGTGGTTAGAAGCAGCTTGATGTCTCCGGGTTTGTCATGAACATTGGCAACATCTAATACTTCACATTTGCAAAGGTGGGGAGTTCCTGATGCATTGGCCATATAATTGAGCCATTGTTAGGTTTAGAGTCTGCAGAAGCGGATACTCCAAACGATAATGAAAGTGTGCATATCAGAACTAGACTTAAGATAATAAGCTTTCGAATCACGATTTTTCACATCTCCTTATGATATGTTGTGGTAGAAAAGCTGACACCTTCCTTATTCACCTCCTACATCTCCCATAGCGCAGTTATTCTATAAAGCAATTACATAATACCATATTAAATATATTTATATATACATATATATAAATATATTGATTGTTTTGACAAACGTTATCAAAAAATATTTTTCTGTCATTGATTTAGATTGAAAGGGGTGTCGAAATCGCGCTATTTCTCATTCTTTGTGCTACCTGATCATTGGTATATCCTTTATTTGCAATTTATAATGGGTAAGCTTTTGTGACAAAGGGTGTTTTATAGTTAAAAAATATTAAATATATAGGGTGGTGTTGGGGATAAGTTTAGACCAACTGGGTGGAGATACACCAGATGTTTCGTATATAGCCTTCCTTTTCAAACAAAAACTAATAATTCAATGTAAAATTAGGGATTTCTTGAAATAAAAAACATAATTGATATAATGATATAAAGACTCGAGTAGGATAGGAGTTATACTAAATGCAAAATAATTCAAGAACACCACTATATTTGCAAATTCAAGAGTATTATAAAAACCAAATTTCTTCAAAAAAGTTGTCGGAACACGAAAAAATTCCACCAGAACGTGAGATAATGGAGAAATTTAATGTCAGTCGGATTACTGTTGCAAATGCATTAGCCGAATTGGCAAAGGAAGGTTGGATTTATCGTATTCCAGGAAAAGGGAGCTTTGTCCAGGAAGGGATACTTAGTTTAACTAATGAAAGCACTACTAGTGATTTGGAGGGTAATACTTTGCTAAATGTTTCACCCCAGATTCCAATCGGTCGCAAAATGATTGGGCTAATCATGCCTAGTGTTGAGGACTTTTTTGCTATACGCTTAATAAGTGGCATAAATAAGGTTTTGAATCAAACGGATTATTATCTTGTGATCATGTTGAGTCATAACTCAAAAGAAACCGAGCGAGAGGCTATAAGGGAACTACTTCGTATGCAAGTGGTTGGTTTGTTTATTTTCCCTATTGACGCAGAAACATACAATGATGATATTTTAGAGTTGAAGGTTCGTCACTTTCCATTCGTGCTGATAGATCGCTATTTACCGGGAGTGGAAACGAATTATGTTAATTCTGATAATGTATATGGCGCTAAACTTGCAGTTTCTCACTTATGGGAACTGGGACATCGAGATATTGCAATTTGTTCAGATTCTGCACTTCCAACCATTACAGTAGGTGACAGAATTAAAGGATATATGGATGTACTTAAAGAGAAGGGAGCTATGATTAATCCCTCCCTAATTCTCACTGATTTTAGAGTGGATTACGGAAACCTGGACGATGATCACCCATTGTATCGATTTATTGCGACTCGCTATGCCTCCGCTTATGTCACTTTGAATGCAAAGTTGGGTTTGCATATTTCGAGAGTGGCAAAGCGTATTGGGTTGGATGTTCCTGAAGATATTTCCATCCTTACTTTTGATGATCCATCGTCTGGATATGACGAATTTGGTGTTTACACTCACATATCCCAATCGGAACAGGAAATGGGTCAGGAGGCTGCGAAGGTGTTAGTCGAATTACTTGATGATCGAAAAAATAAAACATTCTTAGATTATAAAAAGATAAACCTTACTCCAAAATTAATTGTTAAGGAGACAACTGGGGTTTTTAATGAATTAAAAAAATAATGAAATATATGTAAAAATACCCGATAATATTGGGTATTTTTTTGTTTTTTTATTGAGGATCTCTCTAACTGTGGAAATATTTTTGACTTTATAGTAGACGACTAACATTCACATTAGAATTTCTTTCAATACTTTAAAATTTCAGTCTGTAAGTGATATTTCAATTATCGTTCCAGTAAAAGGAAAATATTTTAAAATGTTCTATTGACATAAATGAATTATTATATATAATAAATATATATTAAATGAATTATTAAATAATTCAGAATATATATTTCTAAGATTTTAAATTTCCTTTTTCCTACTAAGTATACCTTTCTAGAATAATCTCCTTCATTGTTATTGAATCCTACAAGCCTAAAGTTAATAGATTTCTAACTTTCTATATAACAAATGAGTCATATAATAAAAAGTCTCAATCTGCACTGATTTGTTTCTGTTAAGCAAAAGGTTGCAATAAATAACTAACAGGAAGTTTTAATCATGGAAATACATAATGCAAACAAATTTTAGAAAGCGCTACCATTTGATTTTTAAGGGATTAGATAAAGGAGGATAAGATTCATAAAATCACATATAATAGCTCGATTTAAGGAGGTGATTCATTTAAAGATACATATATTTCTAGATTGTTTTATTGCTAAACAGGATTGATGCTCGATTCGCCTTTTTAAGATTCAGTTATTTTTATAGGGGGAGGAAAATATGTTCCGAAAACTTTTATTGTTAGGATTGACAATGGTCTTAGTATTAACTTGTACTGCTGTCTACGCAAAAAAACCGAATTTAGAACCTGAGAAAAATGGAAAAATTCAATGGCCTGACAGTCAGGCTCTACCTACATTTGCTAAAGCGAAGCATCTTGATGTTATTGATTTAAGGGCAAATAGCGGGGATGAGAAGTTGTTGTTCACTACACTTCAAGGAAATGTGAATCGCGAAATACCGAGAATCTATTCCATCGAAGTAGACTATGAGGAAGGGAATTATACTTGGTTAAATGATTTGGACGTGCCTTATACAATGATTGAAGAACCATGGAATCTCCTAATGAAATATAAGAAAGAGATAGCAGGTATCATCATCTATGATCCTGAAGTGGAAGATTCAATCAATGTCGCAACAACAATGGCCGGCATAGAAAATGCAGTAGTTGCCAGTCCTGAACTCGCTGAGAAACTTACAAATGCACCTTACAATTTGAAAGTGATTGAAGACTTGCGCGGGCAATTCAAAGACGGATTGGATGCATATAAATGGCAATTTGAGAATCTCTGGTCAAAGACGACTCACCGTATGTTGGTTGGATTGAATCCAAGCAGAGGTGTGGCTTTGCCTGAAGACAATTGGGATGATTTTCAAACAATCATTCAGGAAGAAGAACAGATTAGGGATAGCGAAAATCGAGATGTATATGATCTGGATTTATCGAACTTCCTTGGAAAAGAAGCTGTCTACCTTCGTTTTCAGGACGCCTTTTCGAATGATGGCTGGGGCCCAGCAGTGCATGAGGTAACAGTTAAAGCAGATGGAAAAATCATTGCACAGTTTATACCTGGATCATCAGAAGAAGAGCCGTTTTTATATGATCGTAACCAGTCAAACTCAGATGAACGCTTTGATGGGCATAGATGGGCAGATGCTGGAAATTACTTTGTGTATAAATTTACCCCACCTGCAGGAACTCAAGATCTAGATGTTTCGGTGGATATGTGGAATCAATTCAAATTATCAGCATCAAATGTTCAGCCTCAATCGTCAGAAAAGACAGAACCTTATGGTTATTTGAGAGATTATGCTGTTGCTAACCGTGCAATGGTCTTCTGGCTTGAAACAAATGTTCCGGAAGAAAAAGAATTGTTTGAGAGAATCCTGTCAGATGTAGAACCAAATACACCTTACTTAGGTTGGTTTGGAAACGATGTTGCTGGAGAGTTTAGTTCAACTGAACTTACTTCAAAGCATAGTGTCTATGTAGTACCTGCCGATTGGTTCAACAATATGACCGTCTTCTCAGGCACAAAGAGAAATTTGAAAAAACAGAAGCCTTTACCTGCACCGGAACTTACTAATAAAATTTACGTTACCTTTACTCTTGGAGAAGGCGACAACTTGCAGTATAACCAACATAAATTAAGGCAACTTTGGGATGATGAAGCAAGAGGAAGTGTGCCAATAAACTGGTCAGCAAGTCCACTTTTATATGATGCAGCTCCTTCGATGCTAAGCCATTATCAACATACAGCAACCGAAAACGATCTCTTAATTGCAGGTCCATCGGGTGCAGGTTATATTTACCCAACACCTTGGCCTGATGACACTTTCGAAAAATATGCGAAGCAAACAAACAAGTACATGAAACGCACGGGCATGGACATTATATATGCACTTAACCGTGTTGATGAACAGAACGTACCGTTGTCTGAATCAGAAGCTCAGGATTATATCGATTATATCAATCCAAAAGGAATTTTCCTCAGTTGGGAAAATACCAGTGGAACATCCATATTAAATGGCAAACTCCCACAGTCGATTTTGCGAGGTGCTAGTAGTGTAGGAGAAGCAAAAGAAGCCATTGCAGAATTATCTGCAGAATGGGATGGAAAGTCACCATTATTCATCTCAATGGGAATGTTGTCTTGGTCAGTTACCCCTTCAGATATTGAGGAAATTGCCAATTCATTAGGTACGGAATATGAGGTTGTACGTGGAGATCAGTACTTTGAACTCGTTAAAGAAGCCAATGGGCTGTCTAGCAACTAAGATTTCCACTCTCTTTAATTAAAATGAAAATGATAAAACAGGTGAAATTCCTCTAAGAAGTGGTAAACAGATGGAGGTAGACCACTATTAGAGGTTCACCTGTCATACATAACACTAAATCGTATCTAAAAAATAGGAGGGATTAACACCTATGGTTATCAGGGATCGAAAAGAAGAGAGAATCGGTTTTCAGGAATCTGCATCTTTTAAGCCTTCTTTTGATTTACAAACTGATTTTGTAATGGTTTATGGAATAGATAAGACGATGACAAAACGAATAAAAGAGTGGAAAGAAAAAGGCTATGTCGTTCATTTAATGACTGGTGTTGCATGGGGAGAATACAAAGATTATTTGTATGGTAAATTCGACGGTCTAAAGCATTGGGATGAAGCTCAAAAAAATAAACAAGGATCATATATTCAACATGGGGAAGATGTTCCATATATGGTACCGACCATTGCTTATACGAATTTTTTGACAGAAAGAATTAGAGCTGCAGTAGATTCAGGTGTCGAAGCGATTCATCTAGAAGAACCTGAATTTTGGGTCGATGGAGGATATTCTAAAGCATTTAAAAGAGAATGGCAAATTTATTATAAGGAACCATGGAATCCGCCACATGAATCTGTAGATGCCCAATATCGTGCTTCACATCTTAAAGCGTATTTATATAAGCGTAGTTTAGATCGGTTATGCAGTGAGTTGAAAGAGTATGCGTTAGTTAAATATAACCGTTTTATACGATTTTATGTTCCTACTCATAGTCTTATAAATTATACACAATGGAGAATTGTAAGTCCTGAATCCATGCTAATTGATTTGCCGGCCATTGATGGTTACATTGCACAAATTTGGACTGGTACCTCACGGACTAAAAATGTGTATGAAGGTGTCCGAAAGGAACGAACTTTTGAAACCGCCTTCTTAGAATATGGGATGATGCAGGAGCTTGTAAGTGGGACAGATAGAAGAATGTGGTTTTTACATGATCCTATCGAAGATAATCCAAGATATACGTGGTCTGATTATCGAAAAAACTACTTTAAAACAGTGGTAGCTTCACTTTTACATCCAGATATTTCGCATTATGAAATTTCTCCATGGCCTTGCCGGATTTTTGAAGGGAAATACCCTAATCAAGAAGGAACGGGTTTTGAAAAAATCCCTGAAGACTATGCAACGACCTTGCTGACGGTTATGCATACATTAGGGAACATGAATCAACAGGACATTCATGTTCACGGAATGTCTGAAAAAATCGGAGTTCTTTTATCTGATTCGATGATGTACCAAAGAAAGATTATTTCTAATGAAGAAAATGATTCCGATTCTCGTTATGATGGAACCGATGCGGATTCAGTCCAAAAAGAACAAGATATAGAACTATTAAATTTTTCTTCCTTTTATGGATTGACACTTCCACTTTTAAAGAGAGGATTGTGGGTTAGACCAGTTCAGCTAGATAATATACGACGCTTTCCAAATTATTTAAAGGATTACCGCTTATTGATTTTAAGCTATGAATTTCTAAAGCCGGAATATCCTGATTTGCATAATGCACTTGCTCAATGGGTGAAAGAAGGTGGAGTACTAATCTATGTTGGTGATGACAGTGATCCATACCATAAAGTCAGAGAATGGTGGAATACAGGAAAACACCAATACCATTTTCCAAGAGAACATCTTTTTGAAAGCTTAGGAATAGCTAGTGGAATTGAACAGGGTATCTATCAAATCGAAAAAGGAGTCCTTGGTTATTTAAAGTTTTCTCCTGACGAATGTGCTAAATCTAAAATAAGTGCAGATTTGTTAAGGGATATGATTAATAGTAGCTTAGAAAACTATGATCAAGAAATTACTTTAGATGAGAAAAACTATTTTATGATGCAACGGGGTCCTTATCGAATTGCAGCTGTTTTAGATGAATCAATTAGCCAAGAACCGCTAGAAATAAAAGGGAACTTTGTCGATTTGTTTGATCCATCTTTAAAAGTTCTCCATCATATTCAGCTAAAGCCTGATGAAAATACGCTTTTGTATGATTTAGATTATAAACAGACAGTACAAGAAGTGAAGGTAATCGCGGCATCCTCAAGAATAGAGGAACTGAATCAAAATGAAAATGGCTTTGAAATGATTGTCAGAGGGCCAGAAAAGATGAAGGCAGTGGCTCGTCTATACTGTCTTAGAAAGCCGAATGAAGCAAAGCTTGTTATAGGAAATAAAAGTGAGGATATTAGTTGGGAATGGCATGAACAATCTCAAACGATTTTACTCAACTATATTCATAGTTCGACAGAGATAACGAAATTAGTTGTAAAGTGGTAGTCAATAAAACAGATGCCATGTAACAAAGCATCTACGTCTTCTTATGTCACATTCTTTAGGAGTGGAGGAAAAATGAAGAACCATATTGAATCAAAACTAGCTTCCCAGCAAGTATATGTAACGAAAAACAAGAAAAACATCTGGTTAAAAATATGGCAGCATAGAGTTTTCTATCTTTTTTTACTTCCAGGTATTGTTTGGTTCTTTATCTTTTCATATATTCCGATGTATGGAATAACAATCGCCTTTAAAGATTTTAACTTTGTAAAGGGAATCTTGGGAAGTCCATGGGCAGGTCTTAAATATTTTGAACAGTTTTTCAACTATTATCAAGCAGGAGAAATTATTCGTAACACAATAATCATAAGTTTAATGAAACTCATAATCGGATTTCCGATGCCTATTATATTAGCGCTTATGTTAAATGAAGTAAGAGTTGCAAAGTTTAAAAGAACTGTACAAACCATTTCGTATCTGCCTCATTTTATCTCTTGGGTTGTCGTTGTCACACTTATGCAACGGATATTAAGCCCATATGGAGGACCGATAAATGAATTGATTGCTGTACTAGGACTAGACAAAATTCAGTTTTTAGGCAATCTTAATTATTTTTATCAGCTTATAATTGGGTCTGATATATGGAAAGGTGTCGGTTGGGGAGCCATTATTTATTTAGCAGCAATTTCAGGAGTGGATCCTCAATTATATGAAGCAGCAAAAATGGATGGCGCAAACAGGTTCAGACAAATGTGGCATGTAACATTACCATCAATAAGTGGTGTGATGGTCATATTGTTTATTCTTGCATGTGGCGGTATTATGTCTGCAGGATATGAGCAATTACTACTTTTGAATACTCCTTCAACGGCCTCGATAGGGACTGTGTTAGATGTTTATGTGATCAAGGCTGGTTTGGAACAGGGTCGTTTTAGTTATGCAACAGCAGTAGGGTTATTCCAAGGAATCATTGGATTAATTCTTATTATTTCAGCTAATCGGATTAGCAAAAAAGTCAATGGGACATCCCTATGGTAAAGGAGTGGAGACTTAAATGAGTGGGAGAAAGTGGTCGATATTTTCTATCATTAATTATGCATTATTAGCACTTTTTGCTTTTAGTACTCTTTACCCCTTTATCTATATTTTAGCTTATTCACTTAGTGATGGGGTGGCGGCAATGAAGTACCCTATTTATTTTCTTCCGAAAGGGTTTACATTTGAAAACTATATTCAGATATTTCAAGATACTAAGTTTCTCGAAGCCTATAAAATTACTATTTTTCGTACAGTGATTGGAACGGCCTTACATGTGTTTTTAAGTGCATTATTTGCTTATGCTTTAACGAAAAAAACACTACCAGGAAGAACTTTCTTTACCTTTTTCATCTTTATACCAACCCTGTTTGGCGGAGGAATGATACCTACATTTGTTTTGTTTAGAGAATTGGGATTAATCAACTCATTTTGGGTTTATGTTATTCCATTTTTATATAATTTTTTCAATATTATTGTGCTTCGAACCTTTTTTCAGCAACTGCCTAATTCATTAGAAGAGTCAGCGAAGATAGATGGTTGTGGGGATTTTAAAGTTTTTATGAAGATTATTTTGCCATTATCTACACCTGTACTTGCCACAATTGGACTATTTATAGGTGTATTTCACTGGAATGATTGGTTTACAGGAACCTACTTTGTTACAAATAAAGATTTATTGCCTGTGCAGACCTTACTTAATGATCTTTTGAGTCAATCAATAGCACAAGCTGATGCAGCAAAGAATGCTTCACAAACAGGAACTTCGATCGGACTACAATCAGTAGCGCAAACTACGCCAGAATCATTGCGTATGGCAACTTTAATGGTGGCGACTTTACCAATTTTATGTGTCTATCCATTTATGCAAAAATACTTTGTCAAGGGCGTCATGATTGGTTCAGTAAAGGGATAGGTCTTCTCAATAGAGGAGTTTATTATATGAAAGAAAATATATCATTCTAGGGGGAGTAAGATGAAAAAGAAATTTAGGCTATTAATGACTTTGTTGTTAGTTTTGTTGCTCGCAATTTTAGCTGCTTGTCAGGAAAAGAGTGAGGAAACGAGTACTGATGGTAAGGAGGGACCTATTACAGTAAAGGTTTTGCATAACTGGGCTGGTTCAGATGGAAATGAACCTAAAGATGCTGAAAATAATCCTGTTGCCAAAAAGATTTTGGAAGAAACAGGAGTGAAAATGGAATTTGACTATCCAAAAGGATTAAGTGAAGTAGAAAAAATCACTCAAGTTTTTGCTACCGGAGAATTTCCAGACTTGTATACAGGTCCTGCTTGGGGAAAAGAAAGTGAAACATTGTTAAAGGCAGCGAACGAAGGGCAGCTTCATGATTTAACTGAGTATATTGAAAAATATCCAAATCTTGCTGAACTAGTAAAGAAGGAAAATATGTCAACTTCTTTATACGATAGTATTATTAGTCAACAACAGGGCGGTCAATTTATGCTGCATGCTAGTTTTCCAGCTACATCTGAAGATGTCATTAACTGGTTATATGGATTATATGTTAATAAAGACATCGCAGAAAAAGTAGGGATTGATCCACAATCTGTACGTACACCGGAGGATCTTTACAAATTTCTGCAAGCTGTAAAAGATGAGAATCTAGAGGTTAATGGTAAACCAGTTTTTCCTTTGGGAGCTGGGGGAACTGGTTGGCCTTTAGACATTATGTCTGAGATGTTTGTACCAGTTGCAGGATCTTCTAGTTGGATGATTGATGAAGATGGCAATGCTGAATTGAACTTTTTAACAAAAGAATATGAAGATTATATTTTATACATGCAAAAACTACGTAATGATGGATTACTTGATCCAGAGGCATATACACAAACCGGCGCTATTGCGGAGGAAAAGTTTACTCAAGGGCGTTATGCAGTAGTTCCAAATCAGTTCCCTGGATTATGGTCTGGATTAGTAAAAGCAGGACTTCAAGATAAGTTTGTTCCATTAGGGCCATTAAATGATTTCAACGGGGATCCTTATCGAACAGAAGTGAATGTAACTGGTTCTCAACTCATTGCTGTTCCAAATACGGTTTCCAAGGATAAATTAGATGAAATCATGAAGATGTTAGATTATTTGGCATCTGATGAAGGGTTCCTTTTAACAAACTATGGTATCGAGGGCGTTCATTACGATATGGTTGATGGCAAAGTTCAAGCGAAAAAAGAATGGGTTGATAAATTAAAAGAGGACCCTAAAGCATTGCATAATGAAGGAATCGGTTCTTCTTACGGTACATTAGCAGGATTATATCGTGCAGTTTCATTAGCAGGTGGTGCGTTTGGATATCAATATGATGAAAGATATAAAGTAGAAGAAGAATTCAAGAAAATTATGTCCCCAGAAGGGATTAAGCCAATTGAAGGAAAAGATCCTTATAATGTGTTTAAGGGACATGAAAATTATGAGCAAATCCAGCCTGTTTTTGATACGTTAGGGGATGTAGTCCTACAAGCCATTCATTCAAAATCAGAAGAAGAAGCTCTAAAATTAATTAAGGAATCACAAGAAGCGTTAAAAAATGTAGGAATTAAAGACGTCGATGATGAGTTATCAAAACAAGCAAAAGAAGGAACAGATTTCATGAGATACCGGACATCAAACTAATTGATATCAATACCGTACTATACAGGCATAAAGGAGAGCAGTACGCTCTCCTTCTCACTTATGTGAATAGAACAATAAATTAGATAATAGGAGATGTGTTACTATGAAAAAAACATTTAGACCCCCTTCCGTTCCACTAGTTACGGTTGATCCATATTTCAGTGTCTGGTCAGCAGAAGATCATCTTTATGATGATCATACGGTGCATTGGACAAACAAACGTAACAGCATGGTTGGTTTGATTATGGTAGATGGTAAGCCTAGAAGATTCATGGGTAAAGTAGAGATGGCTTCTGATGCAGAATATAAAGAACCAGATATCTTGATTCAAAAAAGTTTAAAAGTTGATCCTTTAACTAGCTCATATTTATTTGAGGGTGACGGTATCGAGCTTGAAGTTAGTTTTACTACACCGCTGCTTCTTGATGATTTAGATTTATTGACAAGACCTGCTTCATACGTAACTTTCAGTGTTCGTTCTATAGACGGCAAGTCCCATGATGTCAAAATTTATTTTGATGTATCTGGCGAATTGTGTGTGAACACACCGAATCAAAAAATAGTTTGGTCTAGAAAAATGATTAATGACAATATCGTAGCTATGCGCATGGGTACTGAAGAACAGCCAATTCTAAAACGTATAGGAGATGATACGAGGATTGATTGGGGGTACTGTTATCTAGCGGCACCTCAAACAACCTCTCTAAAAACGGTTATACAATCATACAATGGTAGGAAACAATTTGTGGAATCCGGACAATTGCTAATGGAAGACGATGAACAGCAGCCAAGGCCGGTAATAGTCGATACTCCAGTAATGGCAGCTGTATTAGATATTGGTGAGGTTCAAGAGTGTCAATCTTCACACTATTTGCTTTTAGCGTACGATGATATTCATTCAATCGAATATTTTGGGAAACATTTGGGTGCCTATTGGCGTAGGAACGGTTTAACGTTCGAAGAAATGCTTGTCTTGGCAGTGGAGCAATATGAGGATATCCAAAATAGGTGTGAAGAATTTAACCATAAGCTGATCAATGACAGTAAAAGTGCGGGTGGTGAAAAATATAAGGATATGCTGTCACTTGCTTACAGGCAGGCGATTGCAGCACATAAGTTGGTTGTTGATGAAAAAGGAGAAGTTTTATTTTTATCAAAAGAAAACTTCAGCAATGGCTGCGTTGCCACTGTTGATGTCAGTTATCCATCTATCCCACTTTTTTTACGCTACAATCCGGAGCTTGTCAAAGGCATGATAAGGCCTATATATCGATATGCTAGTAGCAAAGAGTGGAATTTTAATTTTGCCCCGCATGATGTGGGTTGTTATCCGAAAGCAAACGGCCAAGTTTACGGTGAAAATAAATTAGAATACCAGATGCCAATCGAAGAATGTGGGAACATGTTGATTATGGCCGCTTCAATTTGTAAATATGAAAAAAATGCAGGCTTTGCAAAAGAGAACTGGGCCCTTTTGACCGACTGGGCGAATTATTTAAAAGAAAACGGACTTGATCCAGATAACCAATTATGTACGGATGACTTTGCAGGGCATTTGGCTCATAATGCTAACCTTTCCATCAAAGCAATACTCGGCATCGGTGCCTATTCGCTTATGTGCAATATGCTTGATGAAAAGGATGGAGAAGTTTATTTTCAAATGGCAAAAGAGATGGCATCTCAATGGGTAAGAATGGCCGCAGTAGATGATCATTACAAACTTACTTTTGATAGTACACAAGAGACATGGAGTCTTAAATATAACTTGGTATGGGATCGAATTTTCGGACTAAACCTGTTTCCAGAAGAAATCGTAGAAAAAGAAATCCCTTTTTACATTTCAAAACAGAACAAATTCGGAACACCTCTCGATAACAGGAATACATATACGAAGTCTGATTGGCTTGTATGGTGTGCATCAATGGCAAAATCGAAGGAAGATTTTGAACAAATGATCACACCACTTTGGGAATTCTTGAATGAAACGCAAAGTCGAGTACCATTTACCGATTGGTATGACACGGTCACTGGCAAGCAGATAAACTTTCAGAATCGGTCGGTTGTAGGTGGCCTCTATATTAAATTATTGAATCAATCCGATGGCGTAGTAAGTAACGGAGACGTAAATTCAACCGTAAGATCAAGTTGAGGACTAGATATCTAATCCTTCATATTTATAAGGAACTACACCAAAACTTAATCAATAACATGATGAGGAAAAAATCCATTGAGGAGACAAGTGTACATGGGTGAAAATAATGTTACTCAACCAGTTGTTTGTCCAGTCTCTGCGAGAGAAGTTGAAATAATAGACTTCTTTACTTCGTTTGAGGAAGGGGACAAACAACCTACCTGGGAAAACACTGTTGAAACTGATAGTGAAGGAAAAAAAATGGCCTCAGGTATCAAAGGTATTCCATATGATTCAATACAAGGGAATATCACTCATTTAATAGAAGAAGTTTCTGCAAGTGCAGACAAGCCGCCAAATGAAGAAGCTAATAATTTGGTGGACCACAATAAGCAAACAAAATGGCTGGCATGTGAAATTTCTAATATGAATTCAGAAATAGGGGATGGCCCGAACAGTAGTTATACAGGAAAAGCCAATGCAGGATGGACAGGAGGAAAAGCTTTACGGTATTCTGGTAGGCATGTTCCAGAATACCGAGCTTACTCTTATAATAAAGTATTTGACGTAAAGATTGCAGTTACTTCCAAGTCAAAACTTTCCTATTATCTTCATCCGCAGTTTATGGATGAGGAACAAAGGGATTATTCTAGTACCTACGTATCTATCGATCTTGCATTTACTGATGGAACATATCTTAGTGAAATTGGGGCAAAGGACCAGCATGGTATTGAATTAAATCCCAAGGCACAAGGGGAATCTAATACTTTATATCCGAATCAATGGAACTATAAATCATCTGTTATAGGAAAAGTGGCCGAAGGAAAAACCATTGATCGAATTTTAGTGGCTTATGACAATCCAAAAGGTCCTGGGGTTTTTGAGGGTAGTATAGATGATATTAAAATTGAAGGGGATTCGAAAGAGGAAACATATGAAAGTCCTGTTGATTATGTGAATATTTTGAGAGGGACAAACTCAAATTCCACATTTTCTAGAGGAAACAATTTCCCGGCAGTGGCGGTTCCTCATGGGTTTAACTTCTGGACGCCAGTGACAGACGCTGGTTCTATTAGCTGGCTTTACACTTATCAACAAGCGAATAACTCGGAAAATTTACCAGAAATCCAGGCATTTTCTCTCAGTCATGAAACAAGCCCATGGATGGGAGATCGTCAGACATTCCAAGTAATGCCCTCGGCGTCAGAAAAACCTAGTGCTAACAGAAATGAACGAGCGCTTCCATTTAAACATGAAAATGAAATAGCAAAGCCGCATTATTATAGTGTTACATTTGAGAATGGTATTCAAACGGAAATGACGCCCACAAACCGTGCCGCAATGTTTAGGTTTACTTTTACTGATGGAAAATCAAATTTGATTTTTGACAATGTAAACAATAATGGTGGCTTGTCTTTATATCCAGACCAAAAGACAATCACTGGCTTTACAGATGTAAAAAGCAACCTTTCTGACGGTGCTACTAGGATGTTCGTTTATGCATCATTTGATAAGAAAGTAACTGACAGCGGGAAGTTATCTGGAGAGAACAGGGATCATGTTGCAGGCTATTTTAGTTTCAATACCTCGGGTGAGGACAAAACAGTCACAATGAAAATAGCTACGTCACTGATTAGCGTTAAGCAAGCAAAAAAGAATCTTGAACAGGATATTAAATTTGATTCTTCTTTTGAATGTTTGAAAGAAGATGCAAAAAAAGCATGGGAAGAAAAACTAAAAATACTTGAAGTGGAAGGAGCAAGTGAAGACGAACTTACCACTTTATATTCCAACATGTATCGGTTGTTCTTATATCCGAATATTGGGTATGAAAATTCGGGCACTGAAGAAAAACCTAACTATCAGTATGCTAGTCCATTTTTGGAACAAACGGAAGAAAACACACCCACTGAGACAGGTGCCAAAATTGTTGATGGTAAGTGTTTTGTCAATAATGGTTTCTGGGACACGTACAGAACGACCTGGCCAGCATACTCCTTGTTTACACCAACCATTGCCGGTGAGATGATCGATGGTTTTGTACAACATTACAAGGATGGCGGTTGGATATCGAGATGGTCTTCGCCTGGCTATGCTAATTTGATGGTTGGCACAAGTTCTGATGTTGCTTTTGCTGATGCTTATTTAAAAGGAGTAACAAATTTTGATGTGAAAGCATTTTATGAATCTGCTTTAAAGAATGCCTCCGTAGCTAGTGATAATGAGAGTGTGGGCAGAAAAGGGTTGTCCACGTCTATTTTTAATCGTTATACAAGCACTTCGACTGATGAAGGGTTGTCGTGGGCAATGGATGGTTACATCAATGACTTTGCTATTGCGAATATAGCAAAAGAGCTGGCAAAGCAGACAGATAATTCGAATCCAGATCATAAACAGTATTGTACGGCTGCCAATTATTATTTAGAGCGAGCGCAGAACTATGTGGAAATGTTTAATTCTAATGTAAATTTCTTTATGGGAAAAGAGCCGTCAGGTGAATGGAGAACCCCTGCTGATAACTTCAATCCTGAAGTTTGGGGCGGTGATTATACAGAAACAAATGCTTGGAATATGGCATTCCACGTACCACATGATGGTCAAGGGTTGGCAAATCTATATGGAGGTAGAGATGGATTGGCGGAAAAACTGGATGCATTTTTCTCCACTCCCGAGACAGCCTCTCACCCAGGGCATTATAGCGGTGTAATTCATGAAATGCTTGAAGCTAGGGATGTAAGGATGGGAATGTACGGGCATAGTAATCAACCTTCCCATCATATTCCTTACATGTATAACTATGCTGGACAACCAGCGAAAACGCAGGAAAAAGTTCGTGAAGTATTATCACGACTTTATCTTGGAAGTGAAATTGGCCAGGGGTATCCAGGTGATGAAGATAACGGAGAGATGTCTGCATGGTATTTGTTCAGTGCTGCAGGATTTTATCCGTTGCAAATGGGCACACCTGAATATGCAATTGGAGCACCTTATTTTAAGAAAATGACGATCACCCTTGAAAATGGGGAGAAAATAATCATCGAAGCTCCAAATGTCAGCAATGAAAATAAATACGTACAAAACCTAAAAGTAAACGATAAAAATCATGATAAGTTAACGATAGCCCATGAAACGCTGAGTAAAGGAGCCACATTGGAGTTTGAAATGGGAAGCGAGCCGTCAAAATGGGGAATAGGTGTAGACGCCTTACCTAAGTCGATCACTGATACAGCAACAAACGGTACTTCCTTGCCACCTACTACAATGTTTGATTTAACAGATCATAATGAAGGGACATCTCTTCATTCCGATGAAGGTGATGCAGAAAGGCTATTTGACAATACCTCTCAAACTAAATTGTCAATAGTAAATAATAATCCGTGGGTACAATATCGTTTCGAGAATGGACCCGAGGAAGTGTTGATGTACACGATTACTTCTGGAGAGGATAAAAAACAGGATCCAAAAAGCTGGATATTAATTGGCTCCAAAGATGGTGAAAATTGGCATATTCTAGATAAAAGAGAACATGAAAGTTTCCAATGGCGTAATTTCACCAAACCATTCAAAATTGAGAACCCTGGTGCCTATTCCTACTATAGACTTGAGGTAAAAGAAAACGGTGGAGCCACCTCTACTACTATGTCTCAAATAGAATTACTTGGTTTTAATGATTTACAGGAAAAGTTTGATCAAGTAGAATCGGTTTTTAAAAGTTATGTTGAATCGGGAGAGATTGGTGAGGTTTTGAAAAAACAATTGGA
This sequence comes from Metabacillus sp. KUDC1714, assembly GCF_014217835.1. Lineage (NCBI taxonomy): Bacteria > Bacillati > Bacillota > Bacilli > Caryophanales > Bacillaceae > Metabacillus > Metabacillus elymi. The sequence continues at coordinate 5,034,295 of NZ_CP055263.1, read as the reverse complement.
TGTCAACCTTTCTCAATCGCTAGAGCAGTATCAAAAAGGATATCACAAGCAATCAGTCAAGAAATTAGGAGACTTTTCAAAGGATATAAAAAAGAATGGCAGCATTTCTGAGAAAGCAAAAGAGCAATTAAATGCTGATATCCATACGCTGATTGAAGCTGTCACAAAAGTTATAAATGGTCATAATTCTGGTATAGGAAAATGAAAGTATGATGGAGAGGTTTTTTAAGTACTATCTTAGAGGTTTCTGGTTAGAGCTAACTTCTTTTAAAACTTGTTGAAGATGCTGACATTTCTATTCTAGTAGAAAATATCGGCTTGTTGGTTGGGTTTACGGAAATTGATTTTTCTTTCATGTGGAGCTAGTAGAGCCAAGGACAGTTGTGTTTACAAAAGGGAATAGAGGCTAACACAATGATACGAGGCTATTATGCTGGAATTAACGGTGATGGCAAAGTAACTCTTGACCAAATGAAAAACAACAAGTGGAAGGTCCTGAAAACATTGAAAGTGTTTGATCGTATCGATCCTAATAAGTTTTACCATCTGAAAGTCGTAACCAGCCAAAATACCATTAAGGTCTACGTAAACGATACTCGTACTCCAGTTATCTAATATAATGATAAAAGTCGAGTTCATTATGATAAAGGAGGAGTTAGATTGCAAATCAACCAATCTCAAGCTTCTTTTGATAATTTTATTGCAAGTGCGTTTGTGATTCCTGACAAAACATTCAAAGAACCTGTTGCAAACAAAAACCCGCTAGTTGAGACACCGTTTACTCCGTTGCCTCTTGGTTCAATTGAAGCTAAAGGCTGGCTTCTCAAGCAACTTGAGCTTCAGCGAGACGGAGCTACAGGTTATGCGGAGGATCTGTATAGCGAATTGGGAACAGATGCAGCATGGCTTGGAGGCACAGCGCCGGAATCTGATTGGGAAAGACCTGTTTATTATTTAAAAGGCTTGATTCCTCTTGCTTATACGTTGAAAGATAAGGATCTCATCGCCACTTCTCAAAAATGGATTAACGCCATTTTGGAGAGTCAACGTGAGGATGGATTTTTCGGTCCGGCTAATGACGATTGGTGGCCTCGCATGGTAGCGCTTTATGCGCTGAAAGATTATTACGAAGCGTCGGGTGATGAACGTGTTCTTCCGTTTATGACAAACTATTTTAAGTATCAAGCCACTCATTTGCCTACTCAGCCTTTAAAGGAATGGGGGAAAATCCGGGTTGGAGATAATATAGATACTGTCTTATGGTTGTACAACCATACGGGTGACGAGTTCTTACTTGACCTGTCAGATTTGCTGGCAGGACAGGGTTATCCAATTGCAGACCTGTTTAACAATAATAAGTTACAGGATTTTGGGGATGATTTCCATCCTACTCATACGGTTAATGTGAATGAAGCAATTAAAACGCCTGCCATTTATTACCAGCGTTCGCATTCCAAAAATGATCGTGATGCTTTTCAGGCCGGAGTGAAAAATTTATCTAATCATACTCAGATAACCGGTATGCCTTCGGGTACTGAAATGCTTGCTGGAATTTCTTCCACACAGGGAGTCGAACTTTGCGCCATTACAGAGCGGATGCAAAGTAATGAAGAAGCTGCAATGATTCTTGGCGATCCGCACATTGGAGATGCATTGGAGAAAATTGCCTTCAACTCTCTTCCTGGAGCTATGGATAAGCAAATCAAGAACCATCAATATTATTCCTTAACTAATCAAGTAGAGAGCAACTATGCAGATCATGGCTTTAAACAAAACCATTCTAACGGTATGATGCCTTCGCCAACTTCTGGTTTTGCGTGCTGCCGCTTCAATATGCATATGGGCTGGCCATATTTAGTAAAGAATATGTGGGCAGCATCTGCTGACGGAGGCATTGGGGTTATTACATACGGGCCGAGCAAGGTATCAGTGAGGCTGAAAGATGCAAACGTTATGATTAATGAGACCACAAATTATCCGTTTGAAGATCAAATAAAATTTGACATAACAGCTTCAAAAAAGGTGCAGTTCCCACTCAAACTCCGTATTCCAGCATGGTCGGTTAATCCTACCGTAACTGTGAATGGAGAGCCTGTGAAAGCTGTGAAAGCAGGAGAGTATGTAAGCATAGACAGAAAATGGAAGAGCGGTGACGAAATGGTTCTTCAAATGCCGATGAAGCTGAAAACGACAACATGGGTCAATAATTCCATTGGTATTGAACGCGGTCCACTTGTGTATTCCCTGCAAATGAATGAGAGCTGGCAGGTTGAAAACAAGCCGATTGCTGAAGTGCCAGGATTCAATGCGTCTGCTTTAGGCTTCAATGAGTATAGTGTAAAGGCGGAAAATCCATGGAACTACGGTTTGCTTATTGACCGGCAGCATCCAGAGAAATCTATCGATGTGATTACAGGACCAATGCCTGAGAATCCGTTTGAGCAAGAAACGACACCAGTTAAGCTGGTAGCTAAAGCGAAAAAAATCTCAACATGGGGTAAATCAGCTAATAACGTAGAAGCTGCCGAACCGCCTGTTGGACCAATTCTTTCAACAGAGCCGACTGAAAATATTGAATTGATTCCATATGGAGCGCAAAACCTGCGTATCACCTATTTCCCTGAAGTGACGGAGAGCTTGGCAGATACGGGTGCAGCCAAATATGAAGCGGAACAAGCCGACATATTCCGTGCAGAAGTAAGAACCAACGCAGCCCATGCATCTGGGAGAAGCTATGTAGGCGGAATTGATTTTGCTGAAAGCTATGTGAAGTTCAATCAAGTTGTTGTTCCTAAAGCGGGAAATTATAATGTCGATATTTGGTTTGCCAATGGAAATGGATACAATGCCTCGACAGGCAAAATGATTGTCAATGGCGAAGTACACTCGTTGAAATATCAAGGTACACATGGCTGGGGGCGCTTTATGGCCACGAAAATAGAGGTTCCTTTGAATAAAGGCACCAATACGATCATGTTCATGAAGGATCAAGGATCTTATGAACTGGATTATATTGTCGTAAGGCCATTGCAAAATAATGGCTCTTAAATAGACAAAACAGTCAGTTGCAAATATAAATGGTATGGATAGTAGTAGAACCCAGTAATTTTATTACTAGTTCAAAGGCTGTCGAGAATCCTCGGCAGCCTTTGATTTGTCTGCCTGGAAGAAGGTGAAGGCTATAAGGTATTTCCTGAAATATGAAGGCAATAGTAACCTGTAGCTTAAGATAAGGATAAGAAGGTGACTCTTTTATCTGAAGGAAGTCAGCGGAAAACTTCCGCATAGAGGGGCACGAACCTCATACAAGACTAGGTGACATTAGGTGAGTTTGAAAATCAACATTAAGACCTAACTGCAGAATGCGCTTAAAGTGGGTAACTTTTCATTGTAAATCTACACTCATATTATCATACATGCGGACATAAGCCTGAGGAAACTGACGTTGACTGCTCTTTGATTTATGGTGATTATTATTTTGCAGAAGGAGTAGCAAGAATGCTTGGAAAAACTACTGTTTATTGGTAAGGGGAAATTTATTGGTTGACGATAATGAACCTCAAGAGTCTTTCTTTGGACACTTTAAAGATGAAGCCTCTATTAAAATTTGTACAAATATAGACGAACTGAAAAAGGAAATTAAGCAATATATGACTTATTACAATAATTATAGATATCAATGGAATTTAAACAATATGACCCCTTCACAATACAGGGATCATGTATCCATTACAAATGGAGTAGTTAATAAACGCTAGTTCTCCCACAAAATGTCTATATTATTTTTATAATAAATTATTTTAAGATGATTATGAATAGTCTTAGGTATATATTGAAAAGAGTCCTTTCTACACAACGTGTCCTTCTTTAAGTTTTAAGCGTTATGGTTAGAGTCAAATGCCAAGAGATAGAATATCGCTAGGATTCGTCATTTGCTTGTGAGAACTAAAAAGGAGCTTCTTAATTTTATAATAGAGGAGAAAAAAGATATGAACACATTCTGATTAACAAATGTTGTATTAGAAACAGGTTTTGTAGAGGAAGTAGGGCAAGTAACGAAAACGCAAACAGAAATCGCATATATTAAAATTGTAGACGGAAAGATGGTTGAAATTGCACAAACCGAGCCAAATGATGAGTTTCCAACTGTTAATGGTGAAGGGAAATTATTAATACCATCGTTACGAGATATGCATATTCATATTGATAAAACGTATTATGGTGGACCTTGGAAAGCAGTTAAACCGGCTCCAAAAGGAGTTCAATCTCGTATTGAAGAAGAGCAAACGATCCTTCCACAGCAATTACCATTTGCACAAGCGCGCGCAGAGAAAATGATCGAATTGCTTCTTCGTAATGGTCATACTCACATTCGTACACATTGTAATGTGGATCCTGTTATTGGACTGAAAAATTTAGAAGCAACAGTCAATGCTCTAGAAAAATACAAAGATTCCTTATCGTATGAAATTGTCGCTTTCCCACAACACGGGTTGTTAAGAAGTGACTCTGTACAGCTTGTAAGAGATGCTATGAAAAATGGTGCAACACTTGTTGGAGGAGTCGATCCTGCCACAATTGATCGTAACATTGAGAAATCATTACATACCATTTTTGATATTGCAGTAGAAGCAGGTACTGGGGTAGATATACATCTTAATGATTTGAATACTCTTGGTGCTTTCACATTTGAAAGAATGGCTCACTATACGAAGGAAGCAGGATTAAAGGGAAGAGCCACTATTAGTCACGGAAGTGCATTGGCTGATTTAGAAGGGGAAGCATTAATTGAAATGGTTTCTCTATTAACAGAGCAGCAAATCGATGTGACGACAACTGTTCCTATTACACGAGCAACCATTCCTATTCCAACATTAGACCGACTTGGTATGAACGTTTCACTTGGTCATGATAGTATTACCGATCATTGGTCTCCATTTGGTACGGGAAACACGATTAATAAAATGTCGGTATTAGCAGAGAGATTCCGTCAAATGGATGAAAAATCATTAGCTTCTATTGTAAAGTACGGTACTGGCGGAATCTCTTTACTGAACGAAGATGGAAAACGTAATTGGCCTAAAGTGGGTGATGAGGCGTCTATGATTCTAGTAGATGCTTCATGCTCTGCAGAAGCCGTTGCGAGAAGAGCAACAGTTGACAGTGTATATATTAAAGGAAAGAGAGTAGAAAGTAAGCTACATGAATATGTTCTTTTTTCTTAAAAGAGAGGGATTATACAATGAGTGAAATAATATGGTTGAGAAACGTTCGTTTAGAAATGGGTATTGAGAAATTTGAGGATGGCTTCATTGAAACTCAAACAGGAAGCTTTGATTTAAAAATCCAAGAAGGAAGCATTGTAGAAAAGCATTCCCATCCATATGCTATTCCTTCTAATGAGAAAGTGTTGGATGCTAAAGGGCTTCTTGCTGTACCAACCTTTAAAGAAATGCATAATCATTTAGATAAAACGTATTTATCACTTGATTGGAAATCGTGTAAACCTGTTAAAAATCTTGAGCAACGACTGTATTATGAAGCATTGGAATTAAATGAACTTGTACCTACTACAAAACAACGTGCGAGCAAGATGATTAAACAAATTCTTTCTAATGGATCTACACATATCCGTACACATGTGAATATTGATCCTTATATTGGATTGAAAAATCTTGAGGGTGTTCGTGAATCGTTAGAAGATTATTCTGACAAGCTTACTTATGAAATTGTTGCATTCCCTCAGCATGGTCTTTTGCGTGATGATATGGGCTCATTAATGAAGGAAGCAATGCGATCAGGAGCACATATTGTGGGAGGTTTGGATCCAGCAGGTATTGATAAAAATATTGAAAAATCATTATATGAAGTCCTGAATCTAGCAACAGAATTCGATGCAGGTATTGATATTCACCTACACGATCACGGACATGTTGGATTTTATACGATCGACAAATTTGCTGAAATGGTTCGAGATGCAAAATGGTATAATAAAACCGCTATATCACACGCATTTAACTTAGGTGACGTTCCGATTGAGCAAACAGCAGAATTAGCTGAAACTTTAAGTGAGGTAGGAATGTCTATTATGTCTACTATTCCGATCACAAGAAATATTCCTCCTCTTGAACTTTTAGATCAAAAAGGAGTGAAGGTATATTTAGGATGTGATGGATTTTATGATTCATGGAGTCCATTCGGAAACGGTGATGTACTAGAAAAATCAATGAGATACTGTGAACGTTTCAATCGTAAAGATGAAAAAACGTTAGCACATTCATTAAAATGGGCAACAGGTGGTACTACTCCACTAAATGAACAAGGTGAAGTAGCATGGCCTTTAGAAGGTGATGAAGCGAGTCTTGTTCTATTAGAAGCAGAATGTTCCGCTGAGGCAGTGGCAAGATTGCCTAAAAGAGAAGCTGTTTTATTTAGAGGGAAAGTAGTAGCAGGTTCAATGTAATCAAAGAGATGAGGATGCCCACTGCCATAGTTAGTGGCAAAAACACATCCAAAAGAGTCAAAATCTATAAGTAAACATAGGAAAATGTACTTACTTATTACAAAAAACACCTAAAAACAGGAAATTTAATAAAGAAAAGAGATAAGGCTGACTCAATAGCCGTTACTAACGACCTTTTGAGTCAGCCTCCTGTTTTGCAAATCACACAAATGAAAAGCAAAGAGAAAGATGAGTAATCGAGTTTGAACTCCAAATATATGGTGTTATTATACCAAGTGATTAGAATCAGCTATAATTTTACTATTTTGCCTGATATTCACGGAACGTTGGATTTTCTCCACAGACCATTAAGCCTTGTCCCCAGTTCACGTGTACATCGGCAGACGGTTTATCATCAGGGTCGCGATATTGGAAAAGTACGTTTCTACGTGGACGATCGCTCCGATTACTGTCAGAGCCGTGTATTGTTAAATAATTAAAAAACAGAACGTCTCCTGCTTCTGCAGGGCATGGAGTTCCTATGGAAATCGGATATTCCTTATGATTTAAATAGTGACGCCCTACATGAGGAATAGATCCTTCTTTATGAGATTTTGGTATGACTCTTAGACATCCATTTTCCAAGTCTGCATCATCAAGATGAACACTGGCTGCCATCATGGTATGACTTTCATGAGGAAAATACGGATGATCCTGATGCATAGGAAAAGCAGCTCCCTTTTCAGGTGGTTTAACAAGCATTTTGGAGTGATGTAATTGAACATTCGGTCCGATTAACTTTTGTAAAATAGAGACCATATTTGGATGGATAACGGCTTTAGTGAAAGATGAATCATGATAATGAACGTCATGAAACCCTTTCAAAACAAGTTTTTTTAACTCGTTTGGTGGAATGTACTCCCCTTGCCAAGCGGCATTTCGATCAAGTTTTGCATTGGCTGCACGCTGAATAATTTGTTCAACGGCATTTTTCATTTCTTCTACTTCACCTTTGTTAAAAACCCCTTTAACAAGTAAGTATCCATTTTCTTTGTAAAATTCAGCATCCTTTAATGTAATCATAATATTTACCACCTTTAAGTTTAATAGTTTACTTGTTATCATAATAATGAATTATTAGTTTCTAGTCTTTATCATAAGAGGCTACTTTTTTGTCTTATGAAGACACGGAGGGATATTTATGATAATCCAATCTTGTAAACGCAGTGAAGGAATATTGAATCAATATGCAATGGGGCCATTTGGAGAAGAAGTTACCTTTAAGGTGCTTTATTGGGGGGTTAATCCAAAACATTATGACAATCCGTTGCATAAGCATTCATTTTTTGAAGTTTGTTATGTACTTAGTGGAGAAGGATTATATAAAGACATGGATGAACAATATCCATTAAAGAAAGGTACTGTTTTTTTATCACGTCCAAACAATCAACACCAAATTTTAAGTGAAACTGGTCTTTTTCTCGTGTATATTGCTTTTGATATCTTACATGAAAACTCAAAGGATGATGCCAATAGTATGATTAGTCAATTAGCGGGAACAAATAAATTTTATGTCTGTGGTGCGGATGATTCTCCGACAGCGTTAATTTGGAGAGCGTTGGTAGCCCATACGTCAAACGGTGGTGCAGACGATAATAACTTCATTTCCAATATGGCACACACACTCATCCTGTCTTTTACCTCTATGTTTTCCGAAGCTAGTCAGAAAAGTCAGGAAAAATTGTTTGCAAATAGTTCTTCAACACTTTTATATCAAGCAAAGTTGTTTATTCAAGATAACTTATCAGAACCATTGAAGCTAGAACATGTTGCCAACTATCTTCACATTTCCAGTCGTCACTTATCAAGGCTCTTTTCCAATGAACTGACTGAAAGTTTCTCCAACTATATTCGTAAGGAAAGGGTAAGGGAGGCGACCCGTCTGCTTGAAACGACAAGCATGTCAATTAAAGAAATAGCTGATGTTACCGGCTTTGGATCAGTGCATTACTTTACACGTGTATTTACGACGATGATGAACGTCTCACCTGCAAAGTATCGCAATGATTTCGAAATAATCGTTGAAAAGAGAGAAGTTCTGGAGAGGAATGTATAAAAATTCTTTTACCTGATAATTCCAATAGATTCGAAAAACTTTTGAAAGTGTTTTAATTAACTGTTACTATATTACTTAACAGTTAATATTTCTTATCTCCCTCATTTTTACATTATACTCTAGTAGAATAAACTGGTCCTAGCAACAGTACAAAATGTGTATGAAAATACTTGCGAATTAGTTCTCGCATGAAAATAACGTTTATGGTCCAGTTATTAGTAGTTCAGTGTTTTTAATTAATATATCGTCCATAATCTGGGATTGCGTTCTGATCAAATTCCTTCACTAATTTCTTGAGACCTTTTGAAAGTTTGTTACAGGACAATGGTTGTCCGTGCCCTGTAATTGCCAATGCAGGCTTCAATGCTTCTAATTTTATAACGGATTCCTTCGCAGCATCCCAATCTGTAGTTAAATATCTCGGACGGCCACTGATTTCTAATTCTTGAGTTAATACATTGAACAGCGACTCTTGTTTCACCATAACAAAAGCATCACCTGTAATAAGGGAACGGTCCTTTTCTCGGAACAGCGAAATCGGAAGGAATAGTCTCTACATGGGTTCCTAATTCAATAGGTTCATTCGGAAATAACGGCGATATTTTGGCAACTAGTCCTACCTCAACTGACCCATCATGCTCTGGATAACTTAATTCCCCAGTTAAAATTCTTGTCAAGTTTTTCAAAACTTAACTAAGTTGTGTCCATGAAACTATACTAGCATCATGATGCATACTTAAAGGCAATTGAAATAAAGCTAGATAGACACTTTATTGAAATGTTAAGGAATGAATTAGAACATAGAGGCATTTATGAACACTCGATTAGTGCTCTTTTTGTTGAACTTAGTTGAAGGGTATAGTGGATAGTTTCGGTAGTAAGTGATTAGAGGGGGTGTCAATATGAAGGTGGTTCTCACGCAATAAACCACCTCATTAGGCTACTAACAACTGGTTTCGTTGGTACACCATATCTATGCATAGCGTTATCGGAAAATGGTTATCACTGTACCGCGGAAAAGCTGCTTCTTCAGGAAACCTATCCTTCTTGGTTGTACTCGATTAAAAAAGGTGCAACGACCATCTGGGAGCATTGGGATGGTATTAAAGAGGATGGTTCATTCTGGAGTGATGATATGAACTCGTTTAATCATTATGCCTACGGTGCTATAGGGGATTGGATGTACCAATATGTTGCAGGGTTAGACATAGATGAAAAAGAGTCAGCGTATAAGCGAATTCGTATTAATCCAAGAATGGGTGCTAAATAAATAACATATGCACGTGCTACACTTCAATCGATGTATGGAAGAATTGTCTCTGCATGGAATATTACCCATAATGAAGTTACAGTTGAAGTGGAGGTACCAGTTAACACAACTGCATATATTACTCTACCAAATGCTAAAATTAATGGTGTAAAAGAAAATGGTATAGAATTATATCAAGCAGAAGGTATCCTTGAAATAACTGAAAATGAAGATGGTGTACAAGTTGAAGTTGGTTCAGGATCTAATCGATTTGGCTATTGATAAAAGTAATAAACCATATTGACTTATATCATTGACTTGATAGTTAATGAAAAACATTAATCTAAGATTGGAACCGTATGTGTTTAGCAAAAATAATGATGAAGATAGAGAAATCCCTTTTCATTGATTGAAGATCTCTCTTCCAAGGGCCCATTCATTTTAGAATGGGTTTTTGTTCTTTTTCTAACTGAATGCTTGAGAAAGTGCTGCTTCATTTGAAAAATTACCAGTGTAAGCCTATAATTGCCTAGCAAATAATCACAATTATTTGTAGATTCAAGGAAAAAAAGGAGACACCATCTATGAAAAACGTCAATGCATTATTTCGGAACAAAATTGGATTTTCTGAAGATGAAACAATAACGTTTGAGAAGTTAGATGAAATACTAGAAAAAACGGCTAAAGCCATACCATTTGAAAACTTAAGTATTCTCTCAAAAAAGTCTAAAACATTAACAAAAGAAAATTTGGTAGATAAAATCATTATAAGAAACGAAGGTGGGCTTTGCTATGATCTAAATTCATTGCTCTATTTATTCTTAGTTGAAAATGGTTTCGATGTATCCTTAATTCGTGGAATTATCTATGATCATGGCGGCCAACGATGGAATACAATTGGGAACACACATGTTGTAATCATTATGACTTATCATGATCAGCTTTACTTAATAGATACAGGCTTTGGGGGAAATCTCCCATTAAAACCAGTTCCTTTTACTGGAGAGATTGTCAACTCTAAAACCGGAGAATTCCGAGTTGAGAAAATCGAAAGCGAGCATGGCGACCATATGTTGTTCTTGAAATTACATGACAAAGATAAGAATTGGAAGATAGGATATGCTTTCCAGTCAACAGAAACGATTAAAAACATTTCAGAATTAGATGAAGTTCAAAGGATAATCAAAGTGCATCAGGATTCCCCATTTAATAAACAGCCTTTACTTACCATGCTGACAGACAATGGGAGCGTGACCTTAACTGAAACCTCCTTTACCAAATGGGTGGAAGGAAAAGTGGAGAAAATTGAAATTGATCAAAATGATTTTAAAGAAATTTCAAAGGATTACTTTGGCATTGAGATTGATTGATGACTTCAAGAAAATCCTATAAAAAGTCACTACTTAGGATTGAACGAATTGGTATGAGGAGAACCCATAAATGAACAAGCGTTTTGGAAAAATAATCGAAAGAAAAATACGATACGACTCGACCATTATAGAACACAAATGTTTGTTATTGAAAGCACAAAATCAACAGATCGTGCTTTTTCATAAAATACAGAATTCCTTTACTATGACTGCCGAAAAAGCAAAATTAACCATTCCTAAAGGTAGTTATACTATTGCCCATTACTGGATTCATCGTCCCTATAATGTATACATTTGGAGGGATAATAAAGGGAATTACTTAGGTTCCTATTTTAATCTCGCAAGGAATACATTTATGACTGATCAATTCGTATCCTTTGAGGATATGATTATAGATATAATGGTCCTCCCTAATGGAGACTATTTTATTCTTGATTAGGACGAGGTACCTGTCCCATTGGACCAATTTGAGAATGGATTTGTTCAACAATCATTAAACGCCTTAATAGAATGTCTTGACATTCTTCATACTCAATTGATTTTTGATACGGAAACTACCTATATACATGAAGAATTTCTTCCTTTTTTGGATATCGATGAATCTTCTGAGGGGTAGTAAAACAACCTCCCAATTATGTTTTAATATATCCCACTTTCCCTCTTCTTTATGTTATATAAGTATATATACGTAATATGATATTTGTTTTTGACAACAATGGTGAAAGTGTAATAGTAGATTTTGCTTAGATAATATAATATTATATATTTTAACCGGTTGCTGATTAAAAAGTTAACTACTATGATGATTATTGAAAGTGGAAGAAGGTGTTGAAATCGGCAAAACCGATCTATGAACAAATATATGAAACAATTAAGACAGCCATTGCTGAAGGGAAGTATAAAGAAGGTGAACGTATTCCTTCTGAAAAGGAATTGGCTGATTCATGGAATGTGAGTGTAATTACTCCTAGAAAGTCATTAGAAATGTTAGCATCTGAAGGATTAATATTTCGACAGGTTGGAAGAGGTTCATTTGTGAAGGAACCTGCTAATAATGAAATGAAGGTTGTACCTTCCTCCCGAAATAAGCCAGTTATTGGAGTGATAATGACTGACTTTGATGAAAGTTATGGGATCGGACTGTTAAATGGCATTGAGCATGCTGCGGAAGAACGGGCATTTATTCTATTACGACGCTCATTCGGAAGCGTTGATAAAGAACAAGCCGCCATTCGTGAATTTATGGAGCTTGGAGTGGATGGATTAATTATTCTGCCATCACGGGCAACCTTTTTTAACTCGGAAATTTTGAAGTTAATCGTTGATCAGTTTCCATTTGTTCTTGTCGATCGTTATTTAAAAGGCGTGGCAGCTGCAGCAGTGGGTACGGATAATATTGGAGCAGCTAAAAAAGGAACAGAATATTTATTTGACCTTGGACATCAGACAATAACTTTATTAAGTCCTCCACCTGTAAGCGCTACAGCTGTCGAAGATCGCATTGAGGGTTTTATTCGAGCACATGTGGAAAAAGGTTTAACCAAAACCCCTCTCATGCTAACTGAAGTTATTTCAACGTTGCCAGATTCCTTCAAGGAGGCCAATATTGCTAAAGACCTAAAAATGATTAAGGATCATTTGCAGAAGCAAAAGAATATTACAGCGTTTTTCGCGATAGAGTACAATATTGCTCTTCTAGCAAAACAAGCGGTAGAAGAACTGGGGTTATCCGTTCCTAGGGATATTTCGATTCTTTGTTTTGATAGTCCTCCATTTAAACCAGGTGCTTTTACTTTTACACATTTGCTTCAGGATCAAGAAAAAATGGGGCAGCTAGCTGTAGAACAATTACTAGGTTTAAAGAATAGTGTCAGGAGCTTACAAACGACTTTATTACACACTAAATTAATCAATGGTCAATCAACTGGGAAAATATAGAAAATTAACCAAAAAAAACGAAAGCATAGGCGAAAAAGCCTATGCTATTTTTATATATAAAATATATTAATATATATGAATATATATATATTATATATATAAAATATATTGACCTTTATGATTAATATGTATATTATTATAGTTAATTCTAACAGTGGAGGAAACACATGGAAAAACAACTATTTGATAAAACAGCGGTTGAGTTATTTACACGTAAAATTGAAGAGCAGCTATCTGCTCGTCCGAAGGCGGCTGAATTATTCAGAAATTGTTTCAAAGATACACTTGATCGTACATTGAATCGCTTAGATAATGGCGGGGTGTTTGTGGTTACAGGGGATATTCCGGCAATGTGGCTACGAGATTCATCTGCTCAGCTGAGACCATATATAAGATTAGCTAAGCAAGATGTGCAGGTAAGCTTATTGATTGAAGGTGTGATTAAGCAACAGATTAAATATATTTTACATGATCCTTACGCGAATGCATTTAATGAGACTGAAAATGGAAATGGTCATCAAGATGATCAAACAGATATGTCCCCGATGGTTTGGGAAAGAAAATATGAAATTGATTCATTGTGCTACCCTATCCAGCTAGCTTATCTATATTGGAAGCAAACTGATAACAAAAATCTATTTGATCATGCATTTCTAAAAGCACTTTATTCGATCATTGAGGTCTGGATCACGGAACAGGATCATGAAAATCGATCAGCCTACAGATTTGAAAGATTTCATTGTCCTGACTCTGACACACTTTCGAGAAATGGAAAGGGGACAGAAACAAGGCCGATTGGGATGACGTGGTCAGGATTCCGTCCAAGTGATGATGCGTGCAAATATGGGTATTTAATTCCGTCTAATATGTTTGCGAGTGTTGTATTAGGTTATATTGCAGAAATTGCAGAAGATATTTATAACAATACCGCCTTAAAAACGAAGGCTAACGTACTAAAAGCTGAAATCGAGCAAGGCATTAAAAAGTATGGAATATATGAACACCCTGTATACGGAAAAATGTATGCGTATGAAACAGATGGGTTGGGGAATTACAACTTGATGGATGATGCAAATGTTCCAAGTTTACTATCTATGCCATTTCTAGGTTATTGTAAAGCGGATGATGAAATCTATCAAAATACTCGAGCTTTTCTCCTCAGTGAACAGAATCCGTATTATTATGTTGGGAAAGCGGCATCAGGTATTGGAAGTCCGCACACCCCACAACACTATATATGGCATATTGCCTTGGCAATCCAAGGTTTGACGGCTGTTTCACTTGAAGAAAAGGATAGGATATTAAATTTGTTGGAAAAAACCGACGGAGATACAGGGCTTATGCATGAGGGATTTCATGCTGATGACCCGACGGAATTTACTCGCTCTTGGTTCTCATGGGCTAATGCTATGTATTGTGAGTTTGTCATTGATTTTTGTGAAAACTCTCTTAAAAAAGGCGAAAAAGTAGAATTGTAGTTTACTAGACATCATTCTATAACCTGTAGTGGATCGTCATTTTGCGGTGACGATCCAGAAAAAAATTATTTCATGACTACCTTGATACTTGTTATCTTGCTTAGAAGAAAAATGAAAACTTTGTAAATCCTGATCTATTTTGCTTACATATTTTAAATCTAAACATGGGGTTTTAATATCCAATAAGCTGATTTTTCAAAATGGATTAAACAAGTTGAAAACAAAAATGCAAGCGTTTACTTATGGGTTTTTACTTATTGACTATAGTACTGTCGCAAAACCATCTAGTCACTAATGTGAAATTTTAATTCCGCTAATATAGGAGGGTTTTAAACGAATGGAATTAGTAAATGGAGAAAAAATGAATTATCAGGAATGGCTGAACAAACGTACCATGCTTTACTAAATAGGTTTTTCCTTAAACACGAGGGCCTTTATCTTGAACATTATCAAAAGAAGGAAGAGGATCAAGAAGTTTCATTTTTATGGCCTTATTCCGGTGTTATTTCTGCAATTAATGCTCTTGCAAAGATGCCTAGTATTGGTAAACAGTATTACCATGATTTAATCAATGTCCTCGATGGACTTGAAAAGTACTGGAATGAACAAAGTAAGCCTGAAGCGTATGATTCATACGTGATTAAATATGGTGGTGGTCAGCAGTTTTATGATGATAATGAATGGTTAGGGCTAGATTTTATTGAAGCATATCACACATTAGGTGATAAGAAATATTTACAAAAGGCGAAAATGATGTTTGATTTTGCGATCAGCGGATGGTCGGAAGATAAAGGGGGTGGTATTTACTGGAATACTGATAAAAAAACAAGAAATACTTGTTCCAATGGTCCTGCAGCAGTATTAGCTATTCAGCTTTATGAAGTAACGGGTGATATGAAGTATCTTGATTGGGCCATAAAAATTTTGAAATGGACAAAGCAGTTAGAATCACCAAATGAAGGGATATACTGGGACAACATTCGAGAGGATGGGAGCATTGATCAAACGACGTACACTTATAACGTAGGAACTATTATTCATTCCAATGCCTTGCTTTATAAACTGACAAATGAAGATATCTATTTAATAGAAGCATCTCGTTTAGCTGAGTCAAGCTTAGAGTACTTTTAAAAAAAGAAAAATGATCTTTCATTTGCTGTTTTCCCAGATTCTCCATGGTTTAATGTAATTTTATTCAAGGGATACTTAGCCTTATATCATGCAGATCCTAGCCGTAATCGTATGTATATTAATGCAATACAGGCAAATGTCAATTATGCATGGAAACACGCAAGGGATGAGAATGGACTTTTCAGCAAGGATTGGACGGGGGAAAAAGGTGTTTCACAAGAACATAAATGGTTATTAGATCAAGCTCCTATGATTGAATTTTATGCACTGTTAACCCTTACTGAATTGATATAACTGAATATTCAATTTTATCTATTAGGGAAAGGGATTTAGAGGTGTAAGAGAATAGAATTCTGTGAAAAATTTTATTGCATGTTTTAAAACGGATACTTACAATCGAACCATACTTTAGGGGGAATAAAAATGAAGAAACCGTTGTTCATTTTAACCATCTTATCATTTTTGATCGTTTCCGTAGCATTTCCCAATTCGGAAGCTAATGCTGCATCCCATCAAAAGAAAAATATGGAGCGTGCCATTGATTCATATGAGGCGCTGCAAAAATACTTTTATCAGTCAGACTCTAAGCTTTACCTTGAGGAATACCCGCATAATGGCGGTAACCCATACTCTTATGTATGGCCATTCTCACGTGCGATGGCAGCAACAATTGATATGTCTCAATTAAAAAAAGTTGGAGAGAGTTACGAGGATGATGTTCAGGATCGTTTGCAGGGTCTTGAGCTGTATTGGAATAATGAAACAGACCCAGTTGGTTATGATTCCTACGTCCGCCCGCCTTTTGGCAATGGTGGAGATAAATTTTATGATGACAACCATTGGCTTGGACTCAATTTTATTAAAATATACGATGCGACAGGTGATGAAGCAGCATTAAATCGAGCGAAACAAATATTCGACCTTGCTGTCCATGGATGGGATGACAATCCTGCACATCCTTGTTCAGGTGGAGTATTTTGGACACAAGCTCCATGGAGTAATGATAGAAATACTATTTCAAATGCTCCAGCTGCTGAGATTGGATTGTTGTTATACGACATTACAGGGGACACGTATTATTTAGATTGGTCTAAGAAAATGTATGACTGGGTAAATGGTTGTATGTTGGCGCCGAATGGATTGTACTGGGATCATATTGATCTTGAAGGGAATATCAATAAAAGACAGTGGACCTATAATCAAGGAGTCATGTTAGGGGCTAGTGTACTGTTTTACAAGGCGACTGGCGACAGCTCTTATTTGGAAAGAGCAGAAGATATCGCTGATAAGGCACTCGAACATTATGGGAATTCTCGTATTTATTCCGATCCACCATACTTCAACTCTATCTTTTTAAAGAATCTTTTACTGTTAGAAACAGTAAATCACAATAATAAATTTCGTAAATTTATGCAGGCATATGCAGATGAAATGTGGGAAACGGTTCGTAATCCAGATACTGGCTTGTTTGAATTAGACCCTAATCGTTCTGTCTCACTCTTAGAACAGTCTGCAATGGTTGAGATTTATGCAAACCTCGCTACTAAGGGATCAATATTGAATATTGACAAGTAACCTATATTTTAGTGTTTAGAATAGAATCTACTTCAGTACAGACATTGGGGTATACGGAAACGAGTATCCCCAATGATTGTATTTTAAGATTTTACATAGAATTAAGACATGTTACTAGTATTTTTGAGAAATCTATGAATCTACTTGGCGTCGCTGAGTTTTAGCTTACCTTGGTATTGAATGCTCTAAAGAGGGAGGGATCTTATGAAGTCAGGGTTGAATACATCATCATCTAATAATGCACCACTTTTTTCATCAAAAAGCAAGAAAGAAATCAGAAGAGAGAAACGAAGAACTACATTGAAAAATATTGCCACAAGCTGGGAATTATATGTTTTTCTTTTACCTGCTTTTCTATATTTTTTAATTTTCCATTATGTTCCTTTATATGGACTTCTAATTGCATTTAAAGACTTTAACCCTGCGTTAGGGGTTTGGGATAGTCCGTGGGTTGGATTTATGTGGTTTGAAGATTTCTTTAGTTCTTACTATTTTTGGGATTTGATAAAAAATACCATTGGAATCAGTCTTTATTCGCTTATTGTTGGCTTTCCAATGCCGATTATTTTAGCATTAGCATTTAATGAAGTGAAGGACGGCTTATTTAAACGGGGATTACAAACAATTACATATGCACCTCATTTTATTTCCCTCGTTGTTATGGTGGGTATGATCATTTCATTTCTTTCACCTCAAACTGGCTTAATTAATCATATCCTAGGTTTGTTTGGAGTTGAACCGATTGATTTTATGCAGGATCCAGGTTGGTTTAAGACAGTTTTCGTGTTTTCTGGTGTATGGCAAGGTATGGGATGGGGAGCAATCATCTATATAGCGGCATTGTCTGGTGTAGATCCACAACTTCATGAATCTGCAAAAGTGGACGGGGCATCAAGGTTGCAACGAATTTGGCATATTAACATTCCTGCATTACTTCCGACGATTATCATTTTGTTTATCCTAGATATGGGGAGTTTATTGTCGGTAGGGTTTCAAAAGATTTTACTTATGCAAAATGATTTAAATATGGAATCCTCTGATGTCATTGCAACCTTTGTCTATCGTACTGGTATTCTTAACGCACAGTATAGTTACTCTACTGCTGTTGGATTGTTCGATGCAGTCATTAATGCAACAATTCTCGTCATCGTTAATCAGATTGCTAGAAAACGAAGTGAGACAAGTCTATGGTAACCAGAGAGGGGATTAAAAATGACTGCGATTAGAGAAAGTCGAACAGATCTTATTTTTAAGTATTTTGTTTATTGCTTTCTATTTGTGATATTGATATTAATTCTTTACCCATTAATCTATATTATAAGCGCTTCAATAAGTGATCCAACCCTAGTCAATCAAGGTAAGATGTGGCTTTTGCCCAAGGGGATTACCTTTGTAGGATATAAGCTACTTTTTCAATACGATGAGATTTGGATTGGTTATCGAAATACAATTTTTTATACCTTGTTAGGTGTGGCAATTAACCTATTTGTCACATTGCCAGCTGCATATGCTTTATCCCGAAAAAAGTTGGTTGGTCGCAATTTTTTTATGGTGATGTTTGTATTTACAATGTTTTTCAGTGGCGGTCTGATCCCCTCATATTTGCTAGTTAAAAATCTTGGGATGATTAACACTGTATGGGCATTGGTTATTCCCAATGCAGCTTCGATTTGGAATATTATTTTATGTCGAACGTTTTTCCAAGTGACGATTCCTAAAGAATTAGAAGATGCAGCAAGTATTGACGGTTGTACGAATACAAAGCTGTTTTTTAAAATCGTGCTACCATTATCAATGCCTATTATTGCAGTGATGGCATTATTTTACGGTGTCGGACATTGGAATGAGTACTTTAGTTCTTTGATCTACTTAAATGATGAAGCTAAGTATCCGTTGCAAATGGTCTTGAGAAAAATTCTTGTCCTGCAAGAAATCTCCACTGAAACAATGGATCCAGCGATGGCCATTGCCAATGCAGAGGTGATTAACCAAAAAGCAGATCTTTCAGCAGTTTTAAAATACGCGGTCATCCTTGTTTCAACTCTACCAATGTTAATCGCTTACCCTTTCTTGCAAAGATACTTTGTCAAAGGGGTCATGATTGGTTCAATCAAGGGGTGATTTTGCATTTTCTGCTACTTGAAAGGAGGGGGGACAAAAGGTTTTTCGGTGAGTGGTTATTAAAATAAAAGGCTTTGTTAAACTTAGCTGTTGATATCCGCTGCAGGTGCTCTCTTTCCGCTCCAATCAACTGTGTGGCAAAATCAACAATAACCTTTAACATTGCTAAATAAGAAATCTATTTTCTAATCACATAGAGGGGAGTTTTATTTAATGAAAAAGAAGGTACCAATGTTCCTGATGACAACCATGTTAATGTCAAGCGTTTTATTTGGGTGTAACTCTAATGAGACTAGCAAAGAATCGTCAAAAAACAATCCTAAAGTATCGGTAAATGAAAGTGGTTTTCCTATCGTTGATGACAAGATTACATTAACCATGGTCGGCCCTCATGTGGGAAAAGGGGAATGGAAAGAAAGAGAATATTTCATAGAAATAGAGAAATTAACAAACATAGGATTTAAGTTTCAAACACCTCCACGCGATGACTTTCCAACAAAGAAGCAATTATTATTAGCCAGTGGGGATTTACCTGATATTTTCTATGCATCTGATATCAATCATCAGGAACAGATAAAATACGGTGGCAATGGAATTCTTATTCCACTAGAAGATTTGATAGATAAGTACGCGCCAAATATCAAAAAATTGCTGGAAGAAAGACCTGAAGTTAAGAAAGCAATTACGGCACCTGATGGACATATTTATGCATTACCATCAGTTGATGATCAACCATCCTATTGGCATATGTGGTACAACGGAGAATGGTTAAAAAATCTTGGTGTAACAGAATTACCGAAAACGATTGATGATTTTTATACCCTTCTTAAACGATTTAAAACTGAAGATCCAAATCAAAATGGAAAAGCAGATGAACTCCCTTTAAGTAATCATGGTGGTGTTGGAGAACTTGACTCCTATTTACTTGCTGCCTTTGGGTTAACAGGCAGCGGCATATCACTCAATAATGGCAAAGTTGAATACAGTCCAGTTCAGCCCGGCTATAAGGCCTATTTGGAATTTATGAATAAACTTTGGGAAGAAGATCTATTTGATCATGAATCGTTTTCACAAACGAATCCTCAAAAAAAGGCAAAAGGACATGAAAATTTAATTGGTGTTTTTGCAGACGCACATCCAGCTTTTGTGCTTGGAGGTTCCACTGAAAGTACAGATAACCCAGTGTTTCACCCTTTGACAAGCGACTTAACGGATCAACCGATTGTTCCTGAATCAACCGGAATTGGTGGTGGAACTTTTGCTATTACAAAGGAAAATGAAAATCCGGAAGCAACAATAAGATGGGTTGATTATTCTTAT
This sequence comes from Metabacillus sp. KUDC1714, assembly GCF_014217835.1. Taxonomy (NCBI): domain Bacteria; kingdom Bacillati; phylum Bacillota; class Bacilli; order Caryophanales; family Bacillaceae; genus Metabacillus; species Metabacillus elymi. The sequence continues at coordinate 5,013,555 of NZ_CP055263.1, read as the reverse complement.
TCAAAAGAAGGTGCTGATCTTCTTCATAATGGTGTGGAAGGCACCTATTGGGAATGGAAAGACGAAAATAAAAAGGAGGTAAGGTTAATAAAGGATGCTCCTGAAGGCTTTGATAGCCCAGAGGATTTTCGCTCTTCCATCTCTCCAGATTGGGGGATTGGCGTTCCAATTCGAAGATTTGCACAAGATCAATTAGGTTGGAAATGGGGAAATGACAAATTCGGTGAATGGTTACGTGAAGAAGATAAGAAAAAATTGATCCCATTTGAAACTCCAATCTACCCAGGTGTTTATTTTGAAGATGATGAATTGAAAACGATTACCCGTATCGAACGAGATTTAAAAACATACGTCGATCAAATGAAAGCAAAATTTATTACGGGTGAAGCTCCATTATCTGAGTGGGATGAATATGTCAAAACTATTGAAGAGATGGATCTAAATAAGCTTGTTGAAATTTACGAGAAGGCATATGAACGTTATCAACAGAATTGAACATGGGTTTAAGTATAGGATAAAGCCCATTGGTTTATTTTTATCTTTATCTTTATCTTTATCTTTATCTTTATCTTTATCTTTATCTTTATCTTTATCTTTATCTTTATCTTTATCTTATTTTATAAAATGTGTTGTTCGAGAATAAAAGTTTCCTATAAATACAAAGCTTTGCATACTATCAAAAAGGACAACTCTTGTATCAATCCTCTTTTAAAAAAACACGACTCTTTAATAGGTGGATGACAAGAAGTTGATTTAAATTAATGACAAGGGAGAGAGTAATCGATGAGTAAAATTCGTATTGGATTTATCGGAACGGGTGGTATAGCCCACCTTCATGCTGGGCAGTTATTGGAACTAGAAAACGTGGAAATAAGTGCAATCACAGATGTAAGTCCTGATGCTAGGGAACGATTTATTACAAAATATGGGCTTCTGAATACGAGACAATTTTCTGAGTATCACGATATGCTGGAGCAAGCGAATCTTGATGCAGTTGTCATATGTTCTCCGCATACCTTGCATTTTCAACAAGCAACAGATGTCCTGAATAAAGGACTTCACGTCTTAATTGAGAAGCCGATGACGTGTTCATCAACAGAGGCCAAGGAATTAATTGAAAGCGCTAAACAATCGGGTAAGGTCATGCAAGTATCCTATCAGCGTCACTTTCAGCCTGAATTTATTTATATCCGTGATGCGATTGCAAATGGAGAAATAGGGAAACTAACCTCAATCACTGCGTCGTTATATCAGCAATGGTGGAGAGGCCAGGGACAGAACATTTCATGGCGACAAGTCCCGAATTTATCAGGTGGTGGTTTTTTGATGGACTCAGGTAGCCATATTATTGATGTTCTGCTATGGACATCAGGATTAACACCAGTAGAAGTGAAATCTCAAGTTTCTAACCAGGGAGCTCCAGTAGAAATAGATACGTTTACCTCTATTCGCTTTGAGGAAGGTGCAGTGGCTGGATTGAACCTCGTAGGAAGTGCTCCAATATGGCATGAAACCTATGCATTTTGCGGTGAGAATGGTGGGATTTTCTATGACAATGGCAAGATCACGTTGCATCTTTCAAGTCAGGAGCCGATCGTTCCAGAATTACCAATACAAACAACCAATCAAGATAAAAGCTTTATCGATGCAATACTAGGAAAACACGAAGTGAAAGTACCGGGGGAATTTGCATTAAAAGTGGTCAATCTTTCAGAAATGGTTTATGAAGCTGCAGGCTATAAACCCTACTAAGCAATGAATTTAAAAAGAGGAGGAACTACCGCAATGATTTTTAATATCGGAATGCGCATACCACCTAAAATTGGTGCAGAAGGAATTGAAAAGGTAGCGTCATGGGCTGCTCAGGTTGGATTAAATACACTAGATGTCCCGCGTTTAACACCTGAAGTAAAGGATGCATGTCAAAAAGCTGGTATTGAAATCGGTTCTGTCGATGCAGGAAGCGGGGCTCGTCTATTAAGTCGAGATGAGAAAAGGCAAGCAAATGCTGTAGAAGCGTTAAAAATGCAGATGACAGAAATATCCCAATTAGGAGGACGCGTGTTATTCATGTGTCTAGTACCTGAGGATCATACAATGCCACGTAAGGAAGGGTTTGCTATTTGGAAAGAAACATTTCCTGATATTGTAAAGCATGCTGAGCAAACTGGAATCTATATTGCTATTGAAGGCTGGCCTGGTCCAGCACCGCATTATCCAACAATCGGTTGTACACCTGAAATGTTGAGAGCTATGTTTGATGCGATACCATCAAAACATTTCGGTATGACCTACGATCCCTCACATCTCGTACGTTTAGGGATTGATTATGTGAGAGTTCTAAATGAATTCGGTGAAAGAATTAATCACTGTCATGGAAAGGACACCGAAATTCTTCATGATGAGCTATATGAATGCGGCGTTATTCAGACTACCTTTGGCGAAAAGTATGGATTTTCTGAAGGCTCTTGGCGCTATACGATTCCCGGCCATGGTGAGGTAGACTGGGGAAAGGTGGCTGTTCGATTAGAACGTCTCGGCTATCACGGGGCGATCAGTATCGAGTTAGAAGATCATAGGTATTGGGGATCTTTAGAAGCGGAAAGAAAAGGGATCGTAAAAGCGAATGAACATTTAAGAAGGTACTTTAAATAGTTTCATAGATTGATAAAGCTTTTATGAAGCCGATACATCGATTTGTTAACACTTTTAGATTTTTGTATCGGCTTGTCTTTTAAGAATGAACATTTACTTCTGTATATTCATGAAAAAGGAGAATGATATGAACAAAAAGGTCCGTATCGGTATGATCGGCTATGGTTTCGCAGCTAGGACGTTTCATGCTCCAGTTATATCTGCGATTCCTAATTTGGAATTAAGGAAAATCGTCCAGAGAAACGGGAAAAGTGATAAGGAACGCTATCCTTCGGTGGAATTCGTTAATAATATTCGGGATCTATATCAAGATAAAGAGATAGATCTGATTGTTGTCACGACCCCAAGTACTGACCACTTTACATTTGTTAAAGATGCATTGTTAGCAGGTAAGCATGTCGTTGTTGAGAAGCCATTTACTACAACGACTGCTGAAGCAGATCAATTAATTGCCTTAGCGAGAAAAATGAACAAGGTGCTTAGTGTATTTCATAATCGTAGATGGGATGGCGATTTCCTGACCATTCAACATCTGATAAAAGAAAACATACTAGGCCAGATTTACGATGTTGAATTCCGTTGGGATAGGTTTAGTCCAATGGCGAACACAAACTGGAGAGAAAGCAGTTCCATTGGGTCAGGCCAGCTTTATGATTTAGGTGTCCATTTTCTTGATCAAGCCCTTTGTCTGTTTGGAAAGCCAAATACGATTCGGGCCGAAATTCGCACGTTGCGGCCAAATACCCAAGCAGATGATTATTTCGATGTTACGTTAGGTTATAAAAACGGATTAAGTCTAAGGTTGAAATCTTCTTTGCTTGCTCGTGAACCTGGTCCGCGGTATTCGCTTCATGGAACAAAAGGATCTTTTGTTAAGTACGGAATAGATCCACAAGAGGAATTATTAAAAAAGGGACTAACTCCTGATTCTCCGGGGTGGGGAAATGAACCAAAGGAATGGTGGGGGAAACTAAATACGAATGTTAATAAGCTACATATTGAAGGTCGTATTGAAACGATTCCAGGATCTTACCAATCATTCTATCAAAATATTTATGAACATATTGTGGATCATAATGAACTTGCGGTCAAGCCAGAAGAAGCTCGGTTAGCTATCTACTTGATCGAAATGGCAATACAGAGTCATTTGGAAAAGAGAACTTTGGAAGTAATTTGATAGCAATAATAGTCATTATTTGGAAGGAGAGTATAATCGATGGTTCATTTTAAACTAGCATTGAATACGTCAACTTTGTTTCCATTTAGATTGGATGTTAAAGAACAGGTAACTGTGGCTGCTGAAGCAGGTTACGATGGCATAGAACTATGGGTTAAAGATATTGATCAATATCTTAAAACTGGAGGTTCAATCAGAGAACTAAGAACTTTTATAGAAGATCGCGGTATTTCAGTTGTAAATGCCATTACATTTTTTAAGTGGTCTGATGCTGATGAGCGAATTCGTAAAGAGGGGCTGGGTCAAGCTGAAAGAGAGATTTCATTACTAAAGGAACTCGGATGCCATGCTGTCGCAGCTCCACCGAGTGGAAATGTAGAGGGTGTTACATTAGAGACGATGGCGAGCCATTTTTCTCAATTAACGAATCTGGCACGAGGTATTGGAGTTGAACCATACCTTGAATTTTGGGGGAAATCGCAGAGACTCTCCAAATTGAATGAAGCCGTTTTTGTAGCCATGGAAAGTGGAATTAAAGATGTCAAAATATTATTAGATCCTTTCCATATGTATACAGGGGGAAGCAGTATTGAAAATGTGTCCTATTTGAATCCAAAAAACATAGGGATCGTCCATGTCAATGATTATCCATTTTCTCCACCTAGGGAACATATTGCTGACCATGATCGTGTGTTCCCAGGTGATGGGATTGCACCAAATAAAAAGCTTGCAAACCTCTTAAATCAAATTGGTTATCGTGGCTATTTATCATTGGAGTTGTTTATTGAAGACTTCGGAAATCAAACGCCAATAGAAGTGGCGTCCCTTGGGATTGAAAAAATCAAAAAAGCGTACTTTATAGAAGGCTCATAATTGTGTAAATGTTCAATTAAAATAGCAATGTATGGAGGCATGTATGAGTTATCGAAATGAATATCCGCGACCGCAGTTTGTAAGGAATACATGGTTAAATCTAAATGGAGAATGGCAATTTGCATTTGATCATGGAAAGAGTGGAATTGAACGTGAACTATATAAACATGGTTCTTTTAATGAAAAGATTCAAGTGCCTTTTTGTCCAGAGAGCAAGCTTTCAGGGATTGGTTATACCGATTTTATGGCTGCCGTCTGGTATAAGAGAAGCGTCCGAGTGCCAAAGGGTTGGCTAGAACAGCGAACAACCTTGCATTTTGGAGCCGTTGACTACCATGCACATGTTTGGGTAAATGGGAAAAAGGCCGGTGAGCATAAGGGCGGCTATACTCCTTTCTCTTTTGATATCACAGATTTACTAGATGGTGAGGAAGCAACGATCGTGGTTTATGTAGAGGATGACAATCGCTCCGGACTACAGCCCCGAGGGAAGCAAAGTGAAGGGTATTATTCAGCTGGTTGTGATTATACGAGAACAACAGGTATTTGGCAGACCGTCTGGATGGAATCTGTTTCATCTACATATGTTACACACGCGAAATTTAAGACGAATCCGAAGGATGGGAGTGTAGCTGTTGAGTTGTACCTAAATCAATATGACAGGGATGTAACAATTGATCTTGAAGCAACATTTAATGGGAAAATCGTTGCCGAAGAAACAGCTATAGTTGCAGGACAAAGTGTTCAATCCTTCCTTCATCTATCTGAAGTCCATCTTTGGGAACCTGGACAGCCCAATTTATACGATGTAACAATTACTCTTAAAAAGGAAGAAAATGTGATCGATCGCGTGGAAAGTTATTTCGGGGTAAGGTCTGTTTCAATCAAAAACAAAGTGATCCTTATAAATGATAAGCCGATTTTTCAACGATTGGTTTTGGATCAAGGCTTCTATCCTGATGGAGTGTACACAGCACCGACGGATGAGCACTTAAAAAAAGACATCAAAATATCAATGGATATGGGGTTTAATGGCGCTCGCATGCATGAAAAAATCTTTGAGCCGCGATATCTTTATTGGGCTGATCAGCTAGGCTATCTCGTATGGGGAGAGCACGGAAACTGGGGACTGGATATAACGGGATCTAAAGGACTAGAACAGTTTTTACCTGAGTGGATGGAATCAATCGAACGAGACTTTAATAGCCCTGCACTAATAGGCTGGTGTCCATTTAATGAAACATGGGATCGAAATGGAACCCGCCAAAATGATCAGGTGCTCCGTATAACGTATGAAGTGACAAAACGGTTAGATCCAACACGCCCAGTCATTGATACGAGTGGTAATTTCCATGTCATAACCGATGTATTCGATATTCATGATTATGAACAGAATGTAGAAAAGTTTGCAGCAAAGTTTGAAGAGATGAGTAAAGGTGGGAATGTTTATGTGACATTTGAGGATCGTCAGCAATATGAAAATCAACCTTACTTTGTAAGTGAATATGGAGGAATATGGTGGAACCCTGACGAAAAGGATGGTTGGGGGTACGGCGAAAAGCCTCAATCAGAACATGAATTCATTGAAAGATATCAAGGGTTAACAGTAACCTTGTTGAATAACCCTTCTATTTGTGCATTCTGTTATACACAGCTTTATGATGTTGAACAAGAGGTCAATGGATTGTATACATATCAAAGAAAAGCAAAATTTGATCCAAGCCTCATTCGAAAGATTAATAGCCAAAAAGCTGCAATTGAAAAGGATTTTGCATTTGCTGTTAATCGTTCCAAGGAATGAAAGATAAAGCCAATGACAGATGATTCATCCACATAAAAATCAGGAGTGATTAATAATGATAGGAGAGAATCTTTCCGAATTATCATTGAAACCTTTTACCACAAATGAAATAAAGCCTATAGGATGGCTTTTACGCCAACTACAAATACAGGCAGAAGGACTAAGTGGAAACCTTGATAAATTTTGGCCGGATATTAAAGAAAGTAAATGGGTTGGCGGTGATAAAGAGGGGTGGGAACGTGTTCCTTACTGGTTAGATGGTTTTATTCCTTTGGCAAATGGGGTTGGTGATCAAACTTTAGCTTTCATTTTCCCAACACTGGAACAATCGATGAGGAAAAAAGAATATTTAAACGAGGTAGAAGAAGATGGGAAAATGAATTTTCGATCATTTAAACAGTTTAAAGGATCATGGAGTGTTCATGCAGCAGCAGATGGACAAATGGGAACGATTACGCGAGTTTATAGATAATGAAATTAACTGGAAGCAGCGAATTTTTACACGAACTATGGCCATCAGTAAAGTAAACTTTGAACTATGTGTTTCTTAAATGGGATACCGATGATGATTTTGTTGATAGTGAACAACATGTTACGTATGACATCGAATTATATGGTCCAAATCCTTTAACTACTATACTTATTTTAGGTGCTGTAAAGGCGGCAGCTGAAATGGCCTTGTATCTGGGATAGGAACATTCGGCATCTCTTTACCAGAAGATTTTTGAAAAAAGCTTTAATCAAGTAGACAAAATTCTTGGGAATCAAAGCTATTACGAACAAAAGTTAGATGATGTAAATAAGTATAAATATCAACATGGACAAGGGTGTCTTTCCGATATCAATTGTTTGGTCAACAATTAGCACATTTTTATGGTCTAGGGTACCTTTTGCCAAAAGATCATGTAAAAAGTGCGATTACATAGTAAAAAAAAGCAAATGAAATTTAGCACTGTCATCATTAAAGATGAATTTCAATGTTTTTGGAGTACAGGGATAGCATGGGGGACATATGAGCAGAAAAAAATCGAGAAACAGGTAAATATGAAGTCGAAGTTAATGTTCTTTACTGTGATGCATCCGGAGTGAGAGTCAGTGCATGTGGGCAAGAGATTGTATTGTAGACTTTTCAACAGTCTCTTAGTGTAGAAAGGGGATAAATTAATGGACTTATCAAATATTTTAACAAAAAAAATTGAAAAGATTGAGTGGTGTAAATTACCAGGAAAAAGAAATCGAGCTGCGGGTAGTAACGCTAGGCTTGGAGTACACGGTGATAACGTTCCACTAGATTTAGTGCGTGTCACAATTGATGGCAAACAAGGTTTTGGTTGGTCTCGAATAAAAGAAAATAGAGGTAAAGAACTATTAGGAACGACAGTCAAAGAATTATTTAGAAGTAATGGTGAAGTGAGCGAGCATTACTATGATATAGAGTTCCCATTGTTAGATTGGCTTGGAAATGAGCAAGGAAAGCCTGTTTATGAACTTCTGTTAGGCAATACAGATGAAAAAATTAGTATTCCATGCTATGATACTTCGTTATATTTCGATGATCTCCATTTAGAAAATGATAGTGATGCAGTTGAACTTATTAAATCAGAAGCTTTGGCTGGTTGGGCGTTAGGTCACAGAGCTTTCAAAATTAAAGTTGGGCGTGGAGCTATGCACATGCCTCTAATCAAGGGTACAAATCGTGACATATCAATAATAAAAGGGGTCCGAGAAGTAATCGGACCAGATGCAAAGATAATGATTGATGCTAACAATGGATACAACTTAAATATAACAAAAGAAGTTCTTTCAAAAACGGAAGATTCTAACATTTATTGGATAGAAGAACCATTCCATGAAGATCCTGAATTTCTTAACAACTTGAAGTACTGGATTAAAAAAGAAGGTTTAAATGTAATGGTTACCGACGGTGAGGGAAATGCTGCTCCTCAAATCGTTGATTGGGCCAAAGAGGGTAAAATTGATGCTATTCAATATGATATTCTACATTTTGGATTCCATAAATGGAAATATCTCGGTAAAGATCTTGACGAAGCAAATGTAAAGACAGCTCCTCACAACTATGGATGTGTGTATGGAAACTTTGCTTTAGGGCACCTGGCACCTCTCATAAAAGGGTTTTTGTTTATAGAGTGGGATGAAGTGAAAATTGAAGGGTTAGATGGATCTGATTACGTAATCAATAATGGCTATGTTGAAGTTCCTAAGAAACCAGGTTTTGGACTTGAACTTGATGAACCTTTCTACTCATTATTAGTAGAAGAAGAAGGATGGTCTGTTCAAGATATTTAAAGAGTTTAATTCGAAAAATGAATGTAATTTAAAGATTAATATTTGCAGCAAGTTTTGCAAACAAGCTGATCCATAAATTTACTTAGCGGCACATCGATTAAAAGCTATAGTGAAATTGGACATGAAAATAATATTTCAGTTCTTGTAAACAATTTTTGAAAAGTTTATTTTTTTAGTGAAGATGGAGGATCTATCTTTGATGGAAAACAAAATGCTAGATTTTCTGTATATATTAAGGAGGATGGGGTAAATGAAATATCGCCGTTTAGGAAGATCCGGATTAAAAGTAAGTGAGGTAAGCTTAGGAAGCTGGTTAACGTTTGGGGCTTCAACCGAAAAGGAAAAAGCCATTCAAACAATTGAGACTGCTTACGACTTAGGGGTAAATTCTTTTGATACAGCCAATATGTATGAGAGAGGTGAATCTGAAAAAGTAGTTGGTGAAGCGCTTAGCAAATATGCCCGTGATTCTTATGTGCTGGCAACAAAAGTGTTTTGGCCAATGGGAGATGGTCCAAATGATCGGGGGCTTTCAAGAAAGCATGTATTTGAACAGCTTCATGCAAGTTTAAAGCGATTAAAAACAGATTATGTTGATATCTATTATTGCCATCGCTATGATCCAGACACACCTGTGGATGAAACATTAAGAACCATTGATGATTTAGTTCGTCAAGGAAAGATTTTGTATGCAGGAGTCAGTGAATGGACTGCACAGCAAATCCAAGAAGCCTTAGGTACAGCTGATAAATATTTATTAAACCGTATTGTTGTCAATCAACCAAGCTATAGTATGTTACAGCGCTATATTGAAAAAGAAGTCCTCCCGGTAAGTGAACAGCATGGCATTAGTCAAATTGTGTTTTCGCCATTAGCACAGGGAGTTCTAACAGGCAAATACTGCCTGAGCAATCGTGCACCAGAAGGAAGCCGTGCAACAGATACGAAGGCAAACATGTATATGGGGCAACTTTTAACAGATGAAACATTGTTAAAGGTGGAAAAATTAGGTGGAATTGCAAAAGATCTTGATATTAGCTTATCACAATTAGCCATTGCCTGGATTTTACGTCAGCCTGGCGTTGCCAGCACATTGGTTGGTGCAACAAAGCCTGAGCAAATCATTGAAAATGTAAAAGGGGTTGAAATGACATTAACGGAGGAAGTCATTTCAAACATTGAAGAAGTTCTAAATTAAAGGGAAAAAAGCTTTAGAAGTTATATGGGTTGGTGAAAAAATCACTCGTTAGAAACATAGAGTGTGAGTTTCCTTTAAATTGCAAACAAATGAAGCTAATCCAAACATTTTATGGATGAATTCTTTTTGACTTTGGACAGACTTCACCTTTTGTTGAAGTTGTCCTATTTTCAGCATATGCATCACCTCCACTCCACAGATGATTTGTTTGGCTGTTCGAAACGTTTTTAATCCTTGCATAGAACGGACTCGCTTCTTTATAAAGCGATGATCTTGCTCTACTATGTTATTTAAGTACTTCTGTTGTCTAAGTTGGGGCTGTCCAATAAGTCAATTTTTCGGCTATTGGACTCCCCTTTACTTGTTTATAAATGCTGATATATCAACATTCTTGAATTTTAAGTTTTTAGCGAGATTGTACTTTTCGGACTGCTCCTTTTCTCTTTTTTTAACTCTTCAATTGCTATAGGATAAGCCGGATTCTTATCGACCGTCATGACACGAGGCTTAGAAAACAGTTAGCATTTTAATCATGGTTGATTTTCCAGCACCATTCGGACCAAGTTACCCTACAGCTTATCCTTTATTAATTTGAAAAGATACGCTATCAACAGCTTGTCAAACGGTGTGCTCCCTTGTAACTAAGCTTCTAAGTAAACCGATTAATCCGGAGAATCTACGATATTGCCTAAACTCTTTCACCAAGTCTTTTACTTCTATCATTTCCAATAATAATTCCTCCCGTCCTTTGTAAAAATAAATAATTGAAGTTGTTATTTCGAAATAAACGTCCAAAATATAGTTCATATTAGAAAAATTTGTTAACCTGTAAGATATTTTCGATAATTGTTTTTTAAAGCCTCTTTTATATTCAATAATTCTTTAATTTATCTTATTTACTTATTGAGTAAGTGATAACAAAATTACCGTTTTAAATTTACCTGTTAGTTTATATGCAATCTTTATGAATTTGTTGTGGGGGACTATCATTTAGGGATTCTTGTAATAGCAGTATGAGAGATGAAATAGAACAGATTTTTAGTTCAATAATTAAACAGAAGACCTTATAAGGCAAGGCATAAATAGCATTAGCGAAAAAGGATACAATTTAAATATTGTTCTCAATCAACCAGTGCTTTTAAGAATCTTTGCACAACTATTGTATTTTTAATTATTCTCCAATCGGCCACTATGCTTAAGTACAGAATCATTTTTGTTTTGTATAAGAGTGCAGGATCAAACAGAGAAATATAATTTTAATTGGAGTTATATGTTAAAAGTTAATGAATTATGGGGGTTTTTATGGAGATATAAATTGGATATTTATACCAATTATATGGAGATTTTAGTGACAGAAGTTACTGCTACAAAAAAACTAGAGAGCTTGGGTATTAATTTGCCTGACGCAAGTAACCCTCTAGCTAAGTATACTAACTTTGTTATAGTAAACGGACTGAAGTTCGCTTCTGGTAAAGGGCCTACTGGTAATCCTAAAGGAAAGTTAGGTAAGGATTTCTCGACTGAAGAAGGTTATGAATATGCACGTGAAACTGGGATTGAAATCCTTGCTGTATTAAAGCAGGCTTTGGGCACTTTAGATAAAGTTAGAAGAGTAGTGAAAATTCAGGGATTTGTAAATGCGGTGCCAGAGTTCGAAGAGCATCATAAAGTTTTAAATGGATGTTCTGAATTAATGTTAGAAGTATTCGGAGATAGAGGTAATCATGCTCGTTCGGTATTAGGTGCAGTTTCTGTTAGAGACAATCTTCCAATAATCATTGATTCTATTTTTGAAATAGAGGAATAGAGACTTTAAGTTTAAGGTGATAGATGCTATCACATTTTTTATGAAATAAATGAAGATAAAATCCCTTGCTTAACAATAGAGCGCTTTTATTGAAAACGTGTCTTTTTTTTATAGACCAGATTTGGAGAAGATTGGATAGGTTACACTTAGTTGGACAATAAAAATAAGGGCATGTAGAATAATACACAATAAGTGAGGAGAATCTACTATGTCCAGAAAAAGAATAACGTTTACAACAGAGTTTAAAAAGCAAGTCGTTGCTTTATATGAAAACGGAAAAAGTCGCCAAGATATTGTAAGTGAATATGAATTAACTGCATCTGCTTTAGACAGGTGGATTGTTCAATTCCAACAGTCTGGATCTTTTAAAGAGAAAGACAAGCGAAGCCCTGAAGAACAAGAATTGATTGAGTTAAGAAAAAGAAATAAGCAGTTAGAAATGGAAGTCGATATTTTAAAGCAGGCTGCGCTAATCATGGGACGAAAATAGAAGTGATTGAAAGCAATCGTCTCAAATATTCGGTATCAACAATGTGCAGAGTCCTACAAATTGCTCGTAGTACATTTTACTATGAAACTGAAATATCAGCTCAAAAAGAACAAGAAAAAGCTAATACAGAACAAAAGCTAAAAGTAGAAATCCAAATGATTTTCGACAAGAACCGTCAAATATATGGAACTCGTAAAATTAAAAATGACCTTTTAAAAGCAGGTCACACTGTCTCCAGACGGAGCATAGGTCGTTTAATGGGTGAGCTTGGAATCCAATCGAAGTATGCACAAGCGTCCTACAAGCCAATGACCTCACCACCAAATGAAGAATCCATTCGAAAATGTGTTACATCGAGAATTTCAAGTAGACGAAGAGATGTCTGTATTGGTCAGTGACTTGATTTATGTCAAAGTAGGTAAGCATTGTAACTACGTCTGTTTTTTAATAGATTTATATAATAGAGAAATAGTTGGTTACGGTGCTGGAAAGCACAAAGACGCAGCTCTGGTTCAGTGTGCCTTCGCATCGGTCAAACGTCCTTTAGGAAATGTGAAGATATTTCATCAGATTGTGGATCTGAATTTAAGAACGTTGATATTGATGAATTATTGAGTGAATAACAGATTAAACGCTCTCTGAGCAATAAAGGAAATCCTTATGATAATGCAGTGGCAGAAGCGACATTTAAGATACTAAAAACAGAATTAATTAACGGAACGCAGTTTAGCACCCTTGAACAACTCGCTCTTGAACTTTTCGATTATGTTAATTGGTACAATAATATCCGATCGCACAGCACACTTGACTACTTAAGTCTGGTGGCTTATCGAAACTTTGCCCTTAAAAAACTTGTTTGATTTAGTGTTGACATACCAGTTTGTTAAATGATGATATTCTACGATCAGGCGCATTTCATAATTTGAAATGTGCTTTTTAAGATTTTAAGAAAATTAGATTGTATTAAAAGGTATTAGAAGTGTGTTTAAGACTAAACTTAGGCTAGTACAGGAAGGTAATTAATTATCCAAACTAGAAATATATATTTATCTAATAGATATTTAGGAGGTTAATTTATGAACTATATATCCGAATTAAGGAAATTAATCGGTAACCACCCTATTATTAGTGTTGGTGCAACTGTACTTGTAGTAAATGAGAAAAAGGAAGTTCTCTTCCAACTTCGTTCAGATACTTATGATTGGGGACTTCCTGGCGGTTCAATGGAACTAAGGGAAACCTTAGAAGAAACTGCTTCTCGTGAATTAAAAGAAGAAACAGGTCTTGAAGCTAAGACCTTTGAATTAATAAATGTATTTTCAGGTCCTCAATATTATTTTCGTTATCCAAATGGGGATGAAACATATAGTGTAATTAACCTATACCGTGCTTTAGATGTTAGTGGGAAAATTGAAATGAATGATGGAGAAAGTATAAGTCTTGAATATTTTAGTAGAGATAATCTGCCAAAAAATCTTGAAAAAAGGGCAAAAGCTCTGATTGATACTATAGGAGATTACTTTTGGGAATTAGATTCATCATTTAGTACAAGTAAATAGACCAGGGAAGGAGGAATTAAGTAGAATACATTAAATATATAAGAAATATGGTCGGAAATAATTATGTCATTTTAGTTGCAGCAGGTGCAATAGTTAGACTGTGGATGAAAAGATTGAAGTGTTAAAAGCTCAAGGTTTAGAGGTAATAAAAGCGAAAAAAATAGTATCTATTCATATGAATTTAGTTTTCTAAGGGAGATTCATTAAAATTAGAATATTTAAAGGAAAGCATTGAACACGCTGAGGCATTGATTCAAATTCATTCGTCATAATATCTTTATATATATTATTGGAGTGGTTTATGTTGAAGAAAATTTATGTTATAAGGCATTGTGAAGCAGAAGGACAGTCACCTGAAGTGCAACTTACAGATAGAGGACTTGAACAAGCTTTAGATTTATCTGAGTTCTTTTCAAATATTAAAATTGACCGTATTATTTCAAGTCCATATAAACGTGCAATTGATTCTATATATCCACTTGCAAAGAGATTAAATATAGACGTTGAGATTGATAGAAAATTGACAGAACGTATTCTGAGCACCAAAAATCTTTCTGATTGGTTTGAAAAACTAAGAAGTACATTTGTTGATTTAGAACTAAAATTTGAAGGCGGAGAGTCAAGTCGAGAGGCGATGAAACGAATTGTTGAGGTTGTAGAAGAAGCCTATAGCAGAAACAATAATACAGTCATTGTTACACATGGAAATTTAATGTCCTTACTTTTAATGTATTTTAACAAAGAATTTGGGTTCGATGATTGGAAAAGTCTTAGTAATCCTGACGTATTTCTCTTAATAAACGAAAGTAATAAGGTAACTTTTCAACGTATATGGAAATAAAAAGGATACACATTAGGCAGAATTGTGAAGTTTTATGCTTTAACGAAGAGGCGTTATTCTTCAATAACGAAAGATCGTATTTCATATTTAGCTAACGTAGAGGTTAATTGAAGAAAAATATTAAAGAAGTAATTGAATAGTTACATTAAAAATGTCTTGCAGTAAAAAATCACATAACCTATTTAAGGAGAACTTAATGAAAGAATTAGTTGTTATGAAAGCAGAACGAATCACAGGGGATTTTTTGCAAGAAAGGGTAAAAAAATCATTTCAAATACTAGGTAAAGGAAACGTAAATAAAGTTTGCGTAGCTGAGACAGAAAACAGTAAAGTCGTCGTCCGTATGAACGATAAAGGTACATATTCGAATTTTGTTAAAGAAAATTGGTGTATCGAGCAAGCACGATCAGTAGGTATTCCAAGTCCTGAGGTTTTGTCTATTGGTATAGCTGATGATACAGCATTTATGATCCAAACCTTCGTAGATGGAGAGAACGGATTAGATAGTACAAAACCTAAGCCCGATATTTGGAGACAACTTGGCGTTTATGCCAAACTTATTCAAACAATTCAAGTTAAGGGATACGGGGAAAACTTGATTGATCCGATACATGGTGTGTTTCAGTCCCCTCCTCATGCAGGGTCAGATGGTAGTTGGCTAGGTTATGTAAATTATAATATCAACAGTTTAACTGAGAATGATCAGTTTATAGAGCTTGGAGTAATCAATCAGACTGAATCTGGAAAAATCAGAAAACTGTTCGAGGGATTGAAGAGGGAGAATTTCCGCTTTGGTTTAAATCATGGGGATGTCTCATTGAAGAATACCATCGTCAATAATGAAGGGCAGGTAGTTTTGCTAGATTGGGGCAGCGCAGAAGTAAGTGTGGTTCCCCATGGAGACATTATTGAAATAATGAAGTGTCAGATCCTTGGTGGAGGACCTAATATTGAGGAATTTAAAGCATTTTTAGACAGCTATGGTTTAAAGGAAAAAGACGTTGCTAGTATGAGACCTTTGTTGCTGTTAAGAGCTTTCGATAAACTTAGATGGACAATAGACCAAAGCCCTGACCTAATTGAACCCTTTGCTAAGTTTGCGAAACAAGTTGTTGACAGGACTTTGGATTAAACAAATACCGTATTTTGCTTCTTCAACTAAAAGGGCTTTAGTTGAAGAAGGATTTCTTCTTTCCTTAACGAATTTAATAATTTGAAGCTACTGCTAAATTAAGGAGATGGTTAGTTGTGTGTGGGATTAGAAGCTAAACATAAAGAAAGAGATTTAGATATTCCAAAACATCGTCAAAAATTAATGACAGGAATTGAACAAGATTTAATAAATGATATTAATGTTTTGGCTGTTTTTACGGAGGGTCAATAGGAAATAAAAATACTGACTTATATTCAGATATTGACCTCCGCATCGTTGTAGAGGATGAAGTGTTTGAAGAATATAGGTTAAACAAAAAACAAAGAGCAAAAAATTGGGGTAATGTTCTTTTTTTTGAAGACTACCCTTGGGCAACTCACACTATTGCTCACTACGATTCCTTTATAAAGATTGATTGCTTTTATTATAAAATGAAAAATATACAGCCATCCGTGTGGCTTCAAAATAGTAGAATTGTGTACGATATTACCGGATTTATGAAGAATATATTAGAAAAATCAACTAGTTTGTCTTATCAGCCAACTATCGAAGAAGTAGATATATGGAGAACGAAATTCTTTGCTTATGTTCACGAAGTATATAGAAGAATGATGAGAAAAGAAATATACTATGCTCTTCATTGTTTAGATAATTTGAGATTATCAATGACAACAGCTTGGTATATGGAAGTAGGAATTCAACCTAACACTTTTGGAGATTGGTCAAAATTAGAAGGTAAACGAAGTAAACTATCAGATTGGCAATTGTCACTCTTAGAGCAATGGTTTAGTAATAGAGAACCAAATGAAATTATAAATGTGATACAAAGCATGGTCCCAGAATTTAAAAGAGTTCATAAAAGTTTATGTGAAAAACTTGGTATTGAGGAAAATCCTGAACTGGTAGATGAAATTATTAATATGGTTATGTGATATAACGTCTCAAACCCATGGTATTAAAGGGTCTGAGATGTTTTTTTGTTTTGCATGGAATTTACGATAAGGAAAATTATCAATCCGTGCATAGTAAAAGAAGTTCTACTTGACATCTTGGATATGGCCCTTATCTGCTTGGATTTATCATTCCATTCACGGGCTACAGTACCCTGTATGCTATCTTAGGTGTTGTAGTCTTGGCATCTTCTATTTTTTACTTTTTACTGCACGGCAAGAAGGAAAGTTCTAGTATCAATGCTCTAGCTCGATAATAATAAATGAGAAGGACATCTCGTATAAGGGATGTTCCTTTTTTAGTGTGCCCCCCTCAGTCCCAAAATCTAGATGGTGCCTTATATCCTTGCCATTATTGGGTTTGGGCTTACAAAGAGGAAGGATCCACGACAGTTCTAAAGTGAATAAAGGACTAAAAAAGATGCGAGTGTTCAATAATATATGGCGAATTACCCTAATGAAGAAGTGGAGGAAAATATTAAAAGCTAGGAAGGGAGTCCTAGCTAACAATAATATTATATTGCTAAACGATGTAACTTTTTAATAATTGACCAATTAATGAAAAGAAGTATATAGAGTAGAGGATATATTAGCATGGAATACCATAATTTCCAGCCATTATATTGGAATATACCTGTTTGAACAGCTGTCCATTCATAAGCAATTGCAAATGTACTCCATCCAAGAATATAGATTAATTGCTTTCTTAACAGACTTGTTCCTATTGGATAAAAGTTTAAAAATATAATGTTTACCGCTGGATAAATCCAGAAAACAAACCAAAGTGTTTCATTATCAACTTCAGGACTGAAATACCAATATAAATGGAACTTAAATTCTAAATAAATATCAGTTATTAATTGTAAAACTGTTGAGAATAACGAAGTTGTATACATTTCAAAATATGTCATTTTCTTGGGCATAAAGTAAATAATTAACCCAAAAATCAATACAGAAATTAATAAAAAGATAATTATACCCACCGCCTTAAATTAATTTTTACCGAAATTCTCAAAATTAATAACATGAGGGTGTGGATTTTTGGAGAAAAAATACTGAGTGGTAAATATATCCATAAAGATAACTTGAATATCTACTTTTTCACTTTTCGCACAAAACGGCACAAGGTCATGGAAGTGACAACCAAGGTGAATTTGGAATCTTGACCCTGTACCTAGTGATAAAGTTCCCTATTTATGAATTTTTATACCTTGTAAAGTACGTGTTGTAATTGAAACATACATGAAAATACAGAATTATTATAATCTCGCATTCCACTTAAATTGCGAAATAAGAAAAAGGCGTTTTTCATAAATGAGTAAAATAAAAGAAAATCTTTTGATAGTTTTTGTGTTTTGTTTTAAAAAGATGATTAGTTCGTTATTGTAGCTAATTAGATACAAAATGAGACAGAAAAGGAGTAGAAATGATTTGTATAAAATAGAGAATGGTAGAGTATTCACCATGCAAAATTTATTGCCTCGGCGGCTACCGGGGCTTATTATCGTTTATTAATAGATCACTGTTAAGAGATTTAATGATCTTCTTTGTTCGTGTCTCTTTTTTGTTGGATACCAAGAGATCTTTTTTTATTTAATAGTCCTTAGCAACCGTAAAATGATTATAATCTATACGGACCGAGATTGTTTTGTAATTACTTCCATTTTCCTTTGAGTACTTGTTCTCCAAAATATTAGAAAAGAGAAACTCACAACTACCAGGCACACCCAATAAACATGACGAAACCCTACAAATTGGGCGATTGCGCCACCGCCAAGAGTTCCTACTAACCTTCCAATAATGGTGGCATTGTAATAAATGGTTGTTGCAAGTCCTGGTGTTTTAGGTAGCAGTTCATTAAAATAACTTAGACCATTTCCCATAACAATAGCCACAAACGATGCCTGCAAAAGCTGTGCTACAATAATCTGCCAGGAATGGGTTGAGATACTTAAAATGGTGTAATAAATTATAGCGATAGAACAGCCATAAATAATCAGTGTATGGTTTGAGATCTTTTTACCAAGGGCACCTAGGACAAGCATAATCGGAATTTCCAAACCAGCACAAATACTAACCATCAATCCGATATCCCTATGCGAGCCCTGTAGCTCATTAACAATAAATAACGGCGTGATTATCAAGTTAATAGCATTGACCATAAACAGAAAGATAAAGGCGATGAACGGGTGTAAGATCTGCTTACTTTTGAGCGAAAAGGTACCCAAACTTTTGCTATTATCGTTATTGTTTTTAACTACTTTTCGTTTCTGTAGAAAAAAGAATACAAGAGAAGCAACAGTAAGATAAATAAACACTGCCCCAAGTAAGATTCCTTCGTATCCAGAAATTCCTAAAATAAGTGTTCCTACCAATGGTCCTACTAGGAATCCGAGAGAGATAAGAGAACGTAATGTAGACATAGCGAAAGTCTTGTCATCGGATTTGCTAACATTTGCTGACTCCTGTGCGTAAGCGTAGATCTGTGGTATGGCTGGGGCAGCTAAACCATTAAAAAGGCTGACGACAATTAGCAGAATAAAGAAGTTATCAAACACTAAATACGATGCATACCCAAAAGCAGCTGAAATTGTAGCGATTATAATAATCCATTTTCGATCAAAACCGCTATCTGAATGTTTAGCAACGAGTGAGTTCACCACCACACCGCCTATTGAGCTTACCGCCATTAAAACACCAAAGGCTCCCACACTTATTCCAAAATCCTCCGTTAAATAGAGGGGCAGAAACGGCATTGTAATTGAAATTCCTATACCAACCAGTAGTAAACAAATAACCAATAAGCTATATCCCTTGATCTCAAACAGTCTTTTTAATCGAATATACAAATTTTAGACCTCCTTGGAAAATTAATGATATCTATCTTTCAACATATCTGTAATTGATTCCATTATTTCAATCATAACTGCTAAAGGTGAGATAATAGTTGGACGAAGATTATTAACTTATTCTCTCTACGTATTAATTTCGATATCCTTATTTCCAACAAACGAGAAAGTAACCGCTATCACATTTTTCTCAAATGATTGCCTAATCCTCTCACAACCATTTATTGTTTCAGAAACGATGACTCCGGAGGATAAATACTTTTACCTCTATCTACTTACGAATCCACATACGACTCAAATTGGAATCTATCGCATTACGAAACAACAAATGGCCTTTGATTTGGGTTATACGATTGAGAGTGTTCATTCGTTAATGGAACGATTCATCGAACATCACAAATTGATTCGCTATAATCCTGTAACGAGAGAACTCCCCATTAAAAACTGGGGGAAGGATAACCTTCATAAAGGTGGGAAACCGGTTATGGATTGTATTAATTCTGAATTAAAAGAGGTCGAGGATCTCTCGCTTATTTCATATGTTTCGGAGACCATTCTTACAGAGGAAAAAAACATTCCCATCACATTGGAAATGCTCTATATGTACCTGTATAATCAATGATTTCTACGCTGAAAAGTCTGGTAATATCGTAGAAGTAAATAGGTATTGGTTCTCTAAAAAATTTCACGTGTAGACAGCTTACGAATAAACAGGGGGGAAACGATTAATCATTGCTCCCACCCCCGTCCCTTTATACTTCTAAACCTGCAATTCCAAAGCCCCCAGGTCCGGCATGGGTAGAAATCATAGCGCCGGCTTGAATCCATATTACATGTTTGAAGCCATATTCTTTTGCAATTTCATCCATCCGCTGTTTGATCGAATCATTAAGTCCGATTGAGTACTGAAAATATAGTTGATCTTTATTAATGTCGTATTGATTTAAAAAATCGTGTATAAGTTTTTCGGAAACGTCACTCATTTGGCCACGATATTTTTTGGTTGAAACAAGCTTTCCATTTATTAATTCGATACGGGGCTTTATTTTTAACAATGCACCACCGAGATAAGCTAGATTACTTACCCGTCCGCCTGCTTTTAAAAAATCTAAGCTGCCTGGAACGAAGGCAAGTCTTGATTTAGGAACAATCGATTCAATTTTTCCTATTAATCGAAGAGGATCAATCGTAGGTTCCTTCTCTAATAGAGATACAGCATACATGACAATAGCTGCTAAACCACCAGTAACGTTCAGAGCGTCTATAAGATAAAGGTTATCAAATTCTTCCGCTGCGATTAACGCATTTTGGAAAGAAGAAGATGCCTTTGACGTATAACCAATATGAATCATGATGCAATCAGGAAAATCCGTTTTGATCTTCGTAAAGAAGGCTTGATATTCGTATGAATTTGTTGCTGCTGTAGAGGGTATTTGCTTTGTCCGTTCATAATAGTCATAAATATCCACTACGGGTAACGAACCATCTAAATAATCCTGACCATCCATAATGACATGCATCGGTACCACTTGCACAGAATGCTTGTCAGCTAAGTCTTCTGGTAAATCTGCTCCACTCTCTGTAGATAAAATAATTCTTCTTCTCATAGAATAGCCCCCTCGTATAAAAAAGCAAAACTGTTCGTATTTATTAGCAAATTCTACTTTAACTATACATGAAAAGGGGTCTTATTGTTGAGTTATTATTCAAAATCCAAATCGAATTGAGCTTGAACAGTAGTCATACTTCTCTTTGCTAGTTTACGACATGGCCGAGTTTAAAACACCAGGAATTACTGTGTTAGATGGTCAAAGAGATGAAATTCCCTACTGTTGAGTTGGGGGTTTTTTATTGTGTAGTTAGAAAGTGATTCCAGCAGTTGGTTAAGTCCAATGGAATTGTAGGATTTCATCTAAAAGACAAATATTAGCTTTTATAACGGTTTATTAAGGGAAGTTAACAGTCTATTTACAATTAAGTGAATGTACAATGGTTCGACATATTTTTAAGAATTACTTGTTATAATGACCTTTGAAAGGAGCTGACATCCATTAAATAGAAATAATTGAAAACGCTTTAATATCCTCTGCTGATTGCCCCGTATGTTATGGATCAGCATTAAGCAGCAAGTACCCTCACTACTTTTTGAAGGTAGTTTGAATTAATTTTAAAAAAATCCAAGTTAAAACGTTATGAGGAGGAATCATGATCGAGATTTTCCTTTATATTGGTACATATTTATCGGGTGCTCTTGCTCTGGGCTGGCTGATTACAATCGCATTCAATTTGTTTAGTGAATAGGTTAATAGTCGCTAATAAAGGTAAATAATTGATGAAAATATATTGGATAAGAAAAGAAATGTTTTCATCGAAGGAAGTTTTTAATGATCCCAGAGATAACAAACAGAGAATCGATAAAGAGATACGTTACGAATCTGTTTTTATATACTTAATAAATAAAGCCAGATTATTCAAGAAACGGTTAATTGATTTTGAGGTGGTTCGTTCTTAAAAATTCTTCAGTTAATCTTACTATCTAGGGAGGAATTGATATGTGGATTTTAACCCTTTTTTTACAAGACAGCATAAAAATGTTTGAGTATGACAATAAGGATGAAGCCAGAGTAGAGTTTGAAAAAGCAGATGAAAGTAAGGTTCTCTCTGAAATTATCCATTATAAGGATTTTGAAAAAAGTGGGAAGTTAAAAAGGTGAAGTCAGAAATCCTCCTTGGAAATGTTAAGATAAATGGATATGAAGCTGTTCCGATAAAAAGATCAGTAAGGGAAGAAGAGTTACCCATATCATTTTCTGCTAAGGTAAAATGAAAAGGTATGAGTCCAGTACAATTTTGGACTCATACCCAACAAACAGCCTGATAAAATAACCGTGTCTACCCTTCTCAGCGGATTTCGAGGAGCCACCACCAGTCATTATCGTCACGACCACCGAAGCCGGTTACCTCTTGTTGGCCTGCAGTCCATTTGTCATGGCTGTGCTCGAGGTGGGAGTGGAGGGCATGGTTTGTATTCTGGTGGACAAGGCGGACTCGCCGCTGCGCTGACCACAGGCCGCCACCTACGAACTCGACCCGCCAGTTATCGTTGTTGTCTCCCTGGCCATCAGAGCCAAAGCAGGTAACCTCCTGCTGACCAGTGACAGGGGAAGGGTGTCCCGAGTGGCTGTGCAGGTTGCGTTTTGTGAGCACGTGCTCGAGCCGGATCACATCGCCATGCTTGACTACTTCATTGATCTTATAGTTTGCATCCGTACCATCTGGCCCCTTGATTCTCCAAAGGTCATTGTCATCGGCCCCTCTGAAGCAAGTTATCTGCTGTTGACCTGAGCTGCCTCCATGGCAATAGTTAAGTGCATGCGAATGAAGAGTCAGGCCTGTCATGAGATGACTTACCTTAATGGTCTGACCGTATCGAACCACAGCATTGGCTGCCGGTGGATTGGTCGTGAACACAGGCGGATTCTTCTGGGTGTAGTCGACAACGAAAAAGCCTCTCCATGGGTCAGTATTCGTGGCGTCAAAGTGTTGGTTGCCTGGTTCAGAGGATAAAACCACTTCTCTTCCTACCGTGTTGTTATCGTACACGAATACTTTCATAATGTTAGCCTTCGAATGCCACTCATATCCATAGGCTAGAACTTGGTGATTCTCTGATCCGATCTGCCCAAGGTTGGTTGCATCTATCATACCGAGGACAACAGGTTTACCGGAGTCGATGCGCGACCGAAGCTTTGGAAATTCCTCCTCCTTTGTCCAGCGACTGACTCCCTTTCCTCCAAAAACGGTAGAATGATCTGATGCGACCGTCCAATTAATATACTTGATGGAGGAAGGTACAAGGAAGCTGTCCATAAGTCGACTGTATAGATAATCCGCAAGCCAGTGTCCATCCGGCGGAACCTCCCCGTTGAACAGGCTCCCGGTGTATTTTGGAACCGGAATACCCTTGAGAAAGTAGTCGAGAGCGGCAAAAGCCATTCCTCCGCACCGTCCCTGTGTTTTCACTTGACCATATCCCGGGATGTTAGCTACATTATTGACGAACTTGTTTCTAAACAAAAATCCATGCACCGCTGGATCGAAACCAAGCTTTCGACTATGGCGCCATGTTCCTGTGTCCCAGAGTGCATTTCCTTGGTTACTATAGATTACCGCGTTCCCATCGTCCTGAAGGGATAGGTATGTTCCGCTGTTCCCATCTGTGCCAGAGGCCCAGACCGCCTGGCCATTAGCCTTGTAGACGACAAGATTGCCATCACCCTGCATGACTGCTTTCACGGCACCACTACCATTGGTGTTAGACGCCCAAACCGGGATATTTTTGCCCTTATGTACTTCGTAGAGAACAAAATTTCCATCTTCCTGCATAATTAAGAATGCTCGCCCATTGTTTGCAGTGAGCTGTTGGTTTGCCAGAAGTTGCTGCCCTGGCTGAAGTTGGTTAGCCATCTTTTAATCACTCCATTCTCAATATCGAACAATACTTAAAATGGATATGTGCATATTTTTCGTTTTATGTTAATGCGGACAGTCATTGGATGAAAAAAATATGACAATACATCAAACAGGAATTAGATGAACGAAGCGATTTAACCGAAACATTCGAAGTTAGTCATGTTGATGATGAGTATAATAATAAGGTTTTAAATAATGCTGATAAACTTATAATCTTCGAATAATTGTTAACTAACTTTATACAGGATTTTTATAAAGGGTTGATATAAAAGAGTATATTGAGGATTTTTAAGTTTACATAATGAGACGTTATAAAAAAAAAAGCCTGTTCAGAAATCCGATATATTATGGTTTCTGAACAGGCTTTATGCCTTCTGAAATGGCTGCAGTTGCGAATGCCTTTTTGTTTCTTTGGTCACTTTTCATATTTTTCTAGTAAGTCAACTAATACTAAATGAAACACATTAGCAATGATGAATCAATCTTATCGACTGCACAATCATTTACGGTTAAAACAATTCTATTAAACTAAATTACTTGTCTATACGTAAATATACTCACATTCATATAATAGAGGACATCATTAGAAAAGAGGTGAAAAATACAGGTCAATTTCTAGACGCAAAAGTTTCACAAAATATTAGTTATAGTGGAGGAATTGCTGCTCCAGTTACCTCTACACATATTTCAGGTTGTTTTTAATATAAAGCTCTGTTAAAGCTCACTGTTGATTTTGGTACCTTGTTGATTGGAGCGGAAAGCGAACGCCTGCAGCGGAAATCAACAACCAAGTTTAACAGAGCCAATTTATAAAAAAAGAAAGAGGTAAGAGAATGTGTAAATGTAGTAATTGTAATAAAGAGGCACAGTTAAATAAATTAATTAAACAGGTGAAAGAACAAGAATCAATGTTAAGACAGTTATTCCAGCAAATGGAACAGCAGCAAGAACTAGTGAATGATGTGTTATTGGAAACTAGAAAAGGTCTACAACCACCTCCATCTTTTAGTATATTGGAAAAACTAGATACGGAGAAACTTGCACAGATTGCGGCGTTTATAGGAAGTTTATATAGCAATAATAGCAATGAAGATCAAGATCAAGAACAAGAATCAACATTGAAACAGTTATACAGTCAAATGGAACAGCAACAAGAACTATTAAACAGGGTTTTACGTGGAACTGGTCTACTACCACCTCAACCATCTTTTAGTATATTGGAAAAACTAGATATAGAGAAACTTGCACAGATTGCTGCATTTATTGGAAGTTTATTTACCAATGATAGTGAAGAAGCTGAAGATCAATAAAAAGAAGCTGGGACATAACTAAATTGATCATTCTTAAAGCCGAATAATTTCTAATCTTCGTTCAACTTATTCAAACAAATAAAGTTATTGTACAGAAAAAGCCTAATATTAGGGGTTTTCCAGTCTTAACGTTCGTATTCCACGTTTTTCTGGCAAGACCCCAAATTCAGCAATATAAGGTGGTAATATCAGCGAAGTTGTCACCAGGGACAAGGAAAATTCTATTTTATGTAAATAAAAAGCCATCCCAATTTATAAAAGGAATGACTTAAAATAATTAAACCTAACACTATAGAACTTTTATAATATTTGATGGAATAGCAATAGAAGCCATGGTAGGAGATACCCTACTTTTATTTAACAAACTACCATTTATCGTGATCGTCGTAGCATTTTTTCTTCTTACAGCAAAAATCTACGTGATCGTCGTAGCATTTTTTCTTCTTACAGCAAAAATCTACGTGATCGTCGTAGCATTTTTTCTTCTTACAGCAAAAATCTACGTGATCGTCGTAGCATTTTTCCTTCTTACAACAATAATAATCGTGATCATCGTAGCATTTTTCCTTCTTACAACAATAATAATCGTGATCATCGTAGCATTTTTCCTTCTTACAACAATAATCATCGTGATCGTCGTAAGATTTTTTCTTCTTATAACAACAATATTTATAACAGTAATATTTATAACTGTAATAAGCCATATGAATATCACTCCTTTCTATTAAATCTGCTATCAATATATGAAAAGCAAATAAAAAGGAAAGTATCTTTGTCTATATTGATAAAAAAAATCCTTATTTTTGTATGTATTCATTATTAATTTACATAAAGCTGCTTCTTTACAACAGGTAGCAGAGCAACAGTAGGAAAAACTATTAAAAGATTGCCTATATTTTTGCATGAAAAAGTGTGGTTTTATGCAAGTAGGATTTTTCATCTAAGGTTTTCGGAATAGGTGTCTTTGCTATTGCGTGGATATGGGATATGATTATTTGTTCCAACTATATATATATAAATCTCCCCAACTTTTGAAATTCTTCTGTATCACCTTCTTCTAGGTCATTCATTCTATTCAAACAGGATAAACGAAACGTTCGATTATTTAAGATAAGCTTTAAGGTTTCTAAATTTGTATAATGATATAGATACTCACATTGCTTTTTCCCCTTTCATATTAGTTATATAGTAACCGAAATCAAAATAGTCTACATTATATCTCGTTCCGTAGTCCTGTATCTTTCAAAAAAAATCAAAAAAGGTAAGGATTATATACTCTTACCTTTGAAGGATGTAAAAAAAGTAATATTTTGGTAAAGTTATATGAGTAATAATATTTTTCCAATCAAAACGGGAGAGGAGGAATGAGTATGAAAAAGTTTAAAATGAGTGTCGTGGCATTAGTAGCTGCGTTGTTGGTCCCTTCTTCTACATTTGCTAGTGGCTGGGATTACTTAGGAGAAGAAAGTCTTTATTCTAATGGTGCTGAAAGTCATGTGTATGCCTCTGGTGGTGGAGATTATAAGATTTGTAGGGATGCTTACGTGGGTCCAGCTGGTGAGGTAAAAGTTGAATTGTGGGAGTACGATCCTGAAAGTTATAATGATTATGTAGGAGCAAGATATATAGGACGAGGCAAATGTGGGTATTTTTATAATATTGGTGGCTTTGTTGATGGAGGAAGTCAAGCAGAATTTTTTGCGAAGTCAAGGACTAGTAGTACGATACATTTAAGCTTTTGGGATTAAGTCGTAAAGGCTAAAATGAAGGTTGATTAAACTATATTTTAAAGCTAAAGAAGTTGAAAAATAATATTCAACTTCTTTTTTTTATTTTTGGAAATAACAAAAAAAGAGTGAACCAAAGACTCACTTAGAATAAAGCCTTTGTAGTATGTACAAAGGCTTTAAGCTTAATTATTATCCATATATTTTTAAATTACATATAATCGTAAACAGAATCTTCAAAATAGAGCCAGTGATAATATTCAATCTGTGAATCTGTCATTTGGGAAATTTCTTTTTGATTGAATTTTTGTTTTTCTAATAAATTTTTCACTTTAGATTCTCTTGCTAATTGGCTCATAGGTAAGTCCTCCTTATGTATAAGAAGTAACGTTGAAGTTACAATCTTGAAAGCGTTTGCTTTGTTTTCTTGTTTTTATTATATATCTCAAATCGAGATGAAACAAATATCAATTTGAGATTACTTTTCAAAAATTAATATAGAAAAGTTATCTATTGCTTCTGGTTTTAAAACATAACTAAAAAAGTCAGAGATTTGTTAAAGGTATCTTTAAAAAATGGAAATATTTGAAAAAGGAGTAAGTCCTCGTTAAAAAATAGCAAATAAATGCATCTTTAATACAGAACATGAGTTCTATTTCTGTTATAATAGTTATGCAATAGTCAGGAAACTCAAGGGTGGTCATCGTTACCCCAGAAGGAAAGTGGGTGATGCATATGATGACAGTAGATCAGACATTAATGCTTATGATAGCATTTGCAAGTTTGGTATTGTCCATCATATCTTTTAGAGACAAAAAATAACCCACCCTTGAGCGTTGGAGTGCAATAGGGTGAGTTTTTTACCTTAACACGCTGATCCCCTTTGAAGGGAACCTGCTATTGTATGACTGTTTGGTGTTCTAGCACCGAGCAGTCTTTTTTAGTTTATGTTTTTTCTACTATTAGTATAACCAAAGATTCAATGATTGAAAAGCAATGAAAAGAAAAGCAAAAAAAGTGTTCATGATGGTATTTCCTAGTTTGTGTTGTCAGTTAAATCCTTAAGATCCAAATATAAACCTTACCGTGGTAAGCTTTGAGAGAATAATTGGTTTATTAGGACAAAAATTGGCGATTTGTTAAAAAATTAATATGAAGTAGCTTCAGGAAAAACGATTATTCAAAGCTACAAAGAGAATACGAAAACAGCGTCTTTTGGGCTAAAATCCTTTTTTTGTTTTTTTGGATTTGTCATCCAATCGTTTCTAGAAAAAACTTATTTTAAGACGAATACTAAACTATTACTTAATTAAAGGCTTTAAATGTAAGTACTCCAGAGCTTGATTAACTTCATCTAGTTCATATATTCTCTTTTCTAAACAAAATAGAATAACTAAATCAAACGTATCACTATTTGATAAGGAGAAACCGGCAGAACCTAACAGTTGATCGGTTTCTTCTTCGTTAAGTTCAAGTGCAAGGGCCAACGCAATCACTGTAGGTTTACCTGGACGATAATCGGATTTAGAGCGGATTTTCGAAAAATGCCTGCGGTCAATACCGGCCTTTTTGTAAATATCGGAGTCATTGCAGCCTTTTTTATCAACGAAACTAAACAAAACTTGAGCAAATGATGGTTCACGATGAATAGTAATAAATTCTTCTAATGCGTTATGTTTTACATCCTCAATAATAATTGGTTCAGAACTAAGAAAATCCAATACCACTGTATTTAGCTCAATATACTCCAGTAATTCTCTTAAAATCTTTTTCTCAAGCATAAAATAGCCCCTCCAAAAATGTCGCTTAACAAGCGACCAAAACAAGTTTGAACTCCACTAAAATTATAGCATAAACACAATTGAAAGGATGTTGATCTATATGAATACGAATATGGCAGAAATTATTTTTCTTCTTGACCGAAGCGGTTCAATGGCAGGTTTAGAGAGTGATACAATTGGCGGATTTAATGCTTTTATTAAGAAACAGAGTCAAATAAACACTGAAACAAATGTTACGGCTGTTCTTTTTGACGACACCTATGAAATACTATGGAATGGTATTGACGTACAGCATACTTTTCTAACGGATAAGGATTACTTTGTAAGAGGAACTACCGCCTTACTGGATGCAGTGGGCAAGACGATCGTTGATGTAGGGAATAGGCTTTATCATACAAGCGAAGAGTAAAGACCAGGCAAGGTGATCTTCGTTATTACAACAGACGGTCTAGAAAATGCCAGCCGTGAATTTACTTATGAAAAAGTGAAACAACTGATCGCACAACAGAAAGAAAAATACAACTGGGAGTTTATCTTTTTAGGTGCAAATATGGATGCAGCAGCAGAGGCTGGTAATATTGGAATTGAGGATGAGAATGCATATAACTTTGATGCTTCAAATAAAGGAGTTAAAAAAATGTTTAACATGGTATTTGAGGCAGTGTCTGAAATACAAGGGAGGAGAATATAAACAGAAATATCTTGCTTTACATCTATCAATTAAATAATGATCCAAAAATTCCATCTATAATATATGAGTAACCTTTGCTTATTTTAATACGTCTTTAAACATAAAGGGGGAAGTTTATGAATAAATGTCTTTATGTATTATTAGTTCTTTTTGGCTTTATCATTATTGGTTGTTCAAAAGAAGAAATGTCAGGAGAAAAACCTCCAGAAGTCTATATACAAATTGGTAATGAAAAGTATGAAACAAAGCTTGGCACTTATTGTTGGAAAGGTACATGTGTTGATATGGCTGGACCTGTTGAACTTTTAGAGGGAAAAGAACCTATAAAAGTAAATCCTGGTGAGAAAATATCTTTTATAATGGACTATGAACCAAAACCTAACGAATTCCATCTTACACAAATTAGTGAAAATAATGAAAATGAAGTCTTGGTTAAAGAAAATAGTTTTTTAGCACCTACACAAAAAGGTGTTTACTACTATTCTTATGGTGTATGGTGGATGGATGAAAAGGAAGCGAACCTATCTCATGGAGATGCTTTTTATGCATTTGTTTTAGAAGTTATGTAGTTTTATTTAAACTATCGATTTATCACTTCAACTTCAGAAACAATCGTTGCAGCGATTTTCTTTCTGATTCCAGGGGATAGATTGAAGTTGCTTATATACTTCAATCTCACTAGCGAGGGCATCTATTTCAACCGAAATATTTGATAGGTGCTCTTGGTATTGAAGAACGATGTTAAAATCAATTTCAAGATTAAAGATATGACTTTGCAAATGCTCCATTTCTATAGGAGTAGTAAGTATATAGTCGTTTTACACATCATCTATTTTTTTCTTTTTTATTTCCTTCTTAATAGCCGGTATTACTTTTTCAGTTACTGCTTCTTTTACTTTAGGATTTTCTAAAATTTTTTTAATTTTTTTCACAACCATAGTAGAACCTCCATTTATATTATGATTTAACCAACTTTTACCCTCTAATAAACATTCTAAACCTTCTTATTTTTACTATTATTTAATTCTACTCAAAGAAAAAACTGAATTAAACCCGCTTTAGTTAGAAGGATGAATTAACAAATAAGAGGAAAATTACTCTAATTAGTATTATTTGCTTCAATCTGTTATAATAAAGTGTTTTTACAATATTAAGGGGGAACATTATATTTATGTCAATTGAAGTAGGAAGCAAGGTACAAGGTAAAGTAACAGGCATCACTAATTTTGGAGCATTCGTAGAATTACCAGGAGGTTCGACAGGTCTTGTGCATATCAGTGAAGTAGCAGATAGCTATGTAAAAGATGTAAATGACCATCTAAAAGTAGGCGACCAAGTTGAAGTAAAAGTAATTAGTGAGAAAGACGGAAAAACGGCCTTGTCCATCAAAAAAGCTATAGATAAACCAGAAGGACAAACCTCTTCTTATTCCCAACGCCCAGCACGCCAGGGAAGAACTGACAGCAGATCCAAAGACTTCCGTTCAAAAAGCAATTTCAAACCAAAGGAAAATTTTGAAGATAAAATGTCTCGTTTTTTAAAGAGTAGTGAAGAGAATTTATCCACTCTTAAACGTAGTACAGAATCAAAACGGGGCGGTAGAGGCGGAAGACGCGGATAACTGTTGTTTTTTTGATACTTCATTATCTAGATAAGTGAATTTTTCATTTGAAAAAGCATGGTTAGCCATACTTTGAACTTTATCCCGAATAATCGACACTTTTAAAAAAGTCCATTATTCGGGATTTTT
The DNA here is from genome assembly GCF_014217835.1 of Metabacillus sp. KUDC1714. Classification (NCBI taxonomy): domain Bacteria; kingdom Bacillati; phylum Bacillota; class Bacilli; order Caryophanales; family Bacillaceae; genus Metabacillus; species Metabacillus elymi. The sequence continues at coordinate 4,982,163 of NZ_CP055263.1, read as the reverse complement.
ATATGTTTTATTTATAAGGTGTACAGGCTTCTTTTGAGAGCGATATGTTTTATAAGTTAACTGTTTATAATCCATCTGGTTGGAACTTTGATAAGTCTTCTATTTGATTTTTAATTGATCATCTATCCATCATGGGAATATATAGGAAAAAGGTATGGCGAACAGATGCGTATGAATTTTATTGTGAAATTTACACACTTTTTCTGCCAATTCACTATCGACTGACGAGATTTTATATTTTTAAAAGTACCATTACGAAGGGACAAAAAATATTCATTTATTCCATCAATGATATTAAGGTATAATCACATCAGTTTCAATCAATCGTGGATGAATACTTTTCGCTTTTTCATATGTTTCAGCAGTGTTAACTGAGTATACATGCAGTTTTAGGCCTGCTTTTTTAATTTCTTTGGCAGTTTCTTCATCTACATTGTTAATCGATGTTGAGTAAATGGCATTATCATATTGTTTTAATTCTTCAATATCAGCATCTACATTCTTCAATGCATTTCCAAGGAATGTCAGAGTTGCTTCTGGGTACCATTCGTTAAATTGATTTCGGATATCATCATTACTTAGTACAAAGAATGAATGATTTAATACTTTAGCTTCCTCAGCTTCTTCCATAATATCGTCTACGAATTCCTTATCATCCCAGTCGCCTTTTGAACCATCAAAATTGATACCAATATTGTATTTATGAGCTTCCTCTAACACTTCCTCAAGTGTTGGTACTTTATAATCTGTTACTTTTCCTTCTATATCTACAATATCAAAACTTTGAATTTCTTCTAATGTTAAATCTTTTACCTCTCCAGAGCCTGTAGTAGTGCGGTCAACCGTTTTATCATGCATTAATATGTATTGGCCGTCCTTTGTTTTTTGGACATCAATTTCAACAAAGCCATATCCTAATAGTCCAGCCTGAGTTATCGCTTCTAATGTGTTTTCAGGAGCGGCCACTTGTGCACCACGGTGAGCACTTAACTCTGTTTTACTGCTTAGTAACCAGTTATCATTGGGGGCTGCACTTGCAGCACTTCCAAACAAAGATGTTGCCAACATAATCGGTACAGACAATGACAAAATTCTTTTCTTCTTCACTGTTCTCCACATCCTATTCTTTAATATGTACTACGATTTAACAATACATAAACAATGTAAATAGAACATTAATTTTTTATTAATTTTTAAGATGATTTTGTTATTTTTTGTCGTCACATAAAAAAACACATTTTAGGGATTAGATTATGTTAACGGGTAGAAGAGATTGTGAAGGTTTCTATAGGGTGCTTTAATAAAAAGTGTAAGGCCATTTAGTAGAATAAGAGGAAAGGGTCTCTATCTCAATTTTAATAGAAATTTGGACTTGCATACTGATAGAATAAAGCAGAAATATATTAGAGGTGGAATGGAATTGAAAAAAAAGATTAGTATGCTTACACGCCCATCATTCGAATATAGAATATATAGAAATGCACTTTCCCCATTTAACATCGAATTATTACATTTTGTTGACACAGCATTAATGTATCGAGTTACATCAGATGAAAATTAAGAATCAGATGCTCAAATTAAAGTTAAAGAGTAAATAGAATGGATTGCCAAATGTAATGTTGATGCTATCCTTAGAGGTCTTAACTAAAAAACGATCTTAACAATAATAAAGCGCGATCCATGAACAAGGATACGCGCTTATTTCATTTCAGACATTACAGAAATCACACAACAAGCGACATAAACCAGCCCCTAACTATTTTCTTGAACTGGTTTATTAGAAAGTTTTCTAATAATAGCAATAAATGTTCTTGAAATTAAAAATGTAATTGTTAACGAATAAAAACTGGTAAAGGAAGTCCAGCCCTTTTTAAAACGAATTAAGCTTGTTCTAGTTTCAAAGAAATACTCGATTAATGCCATTGGTACACTAAAAAAGAGTGACTTAATTAAAATACCAAATAAGTTCGAAGATTTTGTTGCTTGGTTAAAATATACACATGCAATTGGATAGAGCAAATAATCAAATATAAAACTAATGTCAAACGACTTAAATAACTTAACTGGATATGAAACATAGCCTTTTCTCACAACTAACTTATCTAGAATTGAGGAAAGATATCCTTTGAATAAAAAAATTAGCATCCAGTCTTTCACGGGAGGTTTTCTCATTAAATTTAAAAAAGAAACTATACTGAATAATAATAAAAATCTAAGTGTATTTTTTTCGAACTTATTCATAAGGTGTCCTTCCATTAATGTTATTTATAAATTTAATTTCCGGTTAATGATTAATATTTATTCATGAAAACTTATTACTTTTTTGATTGAGGATAATTTATCTTAATACGCAATTCGCTTATGTAGTGAAGGAGTGTTCTTCGGTAAACAAGGGCTGCTGCCTGAGAAATACGAGTAATAAATTGGAGACATTAGAATTAGATCAAATTCACATTTTATACAAATTAATATGAGTGTAGGAACAGTTGTGGACTTACTCGGCTACTTAGTCCCTATCGTTATACCAGTTCTAAAATTAATTTGTATTATAGGATCCACTAGTGAAGTGTTTAAGAAGAAAGGTTAAAAACTCAAACTACCTAGTTTATTTACAGCAATATGTCTTCAACACTAAAGCGCAATTGTTCAACATGAGTAATCGCGCTTTAGTAACGTGAAGGTTAATTTAAGGAATAAATAATAAATTAGGAACTTTTTAATAAAAGGAGAAAGGCTTATTTAACTTCCCTTAAACCCTTTCCTTCAAGAATCTCTTGAATTCCTTCCTCACAAACACCATATGAACGCCAGGAACAATTTTCACACACTGTTTTAATATCAGAGGGTACGATATACTTTCTGATTTTTGACTCAATGTCCTCCCAATTCAGAATTTGTCCGATTTTGAGTCCCAATTTTTCTAATATAGCGGAATCTCTTTCATAAATATTGTTGTCTTTGCAGTGGTATTCACCTGAGTTGGGATACTTTTCACACAACTGATCAGGTCCCTCTACAAGATAAATCCACGTTTTAGGGTTGTCTCTCAAGGTTTGATGCAAACGTGTCATATTTTCAATGTATTCTTGGGAATAGCCCATTCCCCGATAGCCTAGAAGGCAAAAAATATGATGACCTCGCAGTTTATACACAAAATTCCCCCAGTCGACAGGTTAATTAAATTTAAATGTTAACTGAAATGATTAATTAGTTAACGTACTTTTTTATGATAACATATCACACCTGATCAATTGGGAACTTTTATTTCACTAAAGGGGGGGCAGGTTAGATAAATAAGAATGAAGTGATTTTATGAGTGATTTCAGATTTTAGTTATTCAATTAAAGGGGCTAGAGTGAAATAATAGAATTGATTATTAAAAGGAACTTTTTTAATTAACGATGTTCAAGGTAACATGCGTCGAATATCAATAAGATAATGGAAGATACACACATCACTAAAAAGAGGTGATTAAGATGGTGGCTTTATTAATAGTTATTTGTGTTTTTTCATATAGTTTTATTGTTTTTAAATTGATCGAAAACAAAGTCATTAAGTATTTATTGATATTTTTATTTGGTCCTATATACGGAATTTTGTTATTTTTTATTGGAATGAGCTTTGGAGCTTTTTATTTTATTCTCTGTGCAATATTACCGATTCTTATTGGTGTATTTATTAGGGTTAGAAGGACATAAAAGGTTGATATTCTATTAATAAGGATTTAAATGAAGAATCGTAAAAAGTTCGACGTTTGATGGAATTTATTGCATAGTTAGCCAATTATGTAGCAGCTTATCCAATAATTGGGCGCTTAACTATAATAGGGTAAGCCTCTTTATTGATTTTAAAATAACTGGTACTAAGCATTAGGGAAGGCTAGCTTAAGAAAAAATATACTTAATTCCAATATGTGTTAATATTTAAGAGGAGATTATTAATTAATGAGGTGGGAATGTAATGAAACGAATGCCTTTTGAACGACCGACCGAGTATTATGATGAACGGTTAACTCCAATCGATGAGCGAATATGTTCTTTGTTAAAAAAAGAAAGGAAATTTCAAACAATAACCCAGGCTTTCCACTACTCGAAGATATTTCATTGTGGGCAGAAAAATTTGATAACTATGAGGATCTATTAAGGTCTATATTCGGTGTGCTAGAAAATGATGATCATTATCATAGCATGAAGTATATTACATAATGCTGTAATTCCATGAGTTTAATAATTCCTCATTTATATAAGAGTAACTAATCCGCAAATGATTATTTTTTTCCCGGACGTAAAACATGCTGTTCCCGGTAAAAATGTAATCTGTTACAAATTTTCTGATCCTTATTATTAGTAAATCAGAAGATACTAGCAGTAAGTCGTAAATGATCTCGTTTATATTAAATGTCTCCTGGTTGACGCAAACATATAGAAAGAGCAATCACCTCAGGTAAAAGAGCAATTTTCGATATTCCTTCATGATTTGACGATCATAGCATCCGCAATGCTGTCAGTAAGTTCCAATTAGGTAAAGACTGGTGTAGGATGGATTTAGGCGGGTTACCAATTCCAATCTAATTAGTTGCCTTACTGTAGAGAATCGGTTTCTTAACCTGTGTAATTCCTAACGTTTCCGTGTCTTGACAGCTAAGGAAGACCATTTCGGTTTTCATTCGGTACATTTTCAAAAGGACGTAATTTTTTTATGGGAACATTTCCAGTAGGTTAGTAACTGTGACTGATAATAATCTGGATGAACTTGACAGAACAGTTGATGGATTTACAGATGTTTTTGTAGATTATTATTGGAGTTCAAGCAAAGCAAAAGAGGTAAATGGAAATGGTTAATATCTTACCACATCATTTAAATGGTTATTATTCACGTTCATTACAACCTTAACATCAAGTTATCTAACAGGTATTTCGAAATTTACTTTATCTTTGTTTGTTACAGTTTTTTTTATTTACAATCGGATATTTTTATAAAGAACATTTATTAAATTAGACTTTTATAAGCATAAGGGGCTTTCTATTTGAAAGTCCCTTATGCTTATGCAATAAATACAACCATGTATTAATAACAAAGAGTTTTATATAGCATTGATCCTACATAATTTCTGCACAATTATATAAAAATCTAAAGTCAAATTAGGAACTTGTAAAACATTTGATAATTTAAAATAGATAATATGCATATTTTCTGCAAATTTTTTTGTTAATCTTTTGTTAGACCCATTAGAAGCGAAAGAAAAGGGTATGTTAACAGTAAAGAAAGCATGTTAAAGTAACTGATTAGTTAGAAATGTTTATTTTTATAAGTCGATAGGAGGAGAATAATGAGTAAAAAAATTGGACTAGGAATTGTTTCAATGATTTTAGCATTAGCGTTATCAGCATGTGCAAGTGATAATGAGGAAAATGTACCTGATCAAAACACTGACATGAATTCAAGTTCTGAAGAAAATATGGAAATGGACCATTCTAAAATGAACCATTCTGGCTCAGGCGAAGTTCCGGATGGTTTGAAAGTGGCAGAAAATCCTACCTATAAAGTCGGAAGTCAAGCTATTCTTGAAACAGACCATATGGAAGGGATGAAGGGTGCTGAAGCAACAATTGTAGGAGCCTATGAAACCACCGCATATGTTGTTTCCTATACCCCAACAACTGGTGGAGAAAGAGTAGAAAATCATAAATGGGTTATTCACGAGGAAATTGAAGATGCTGGGGATGAAACCTTCGAGCCAGGAACAGAAGTTATCATAAATGCAGATCATATGGAAGGGATGCAAGGAGCAACAGCTGTAATAGATTCAGCTGAAGCAACAACTGTATATATGGTCAATTACACTCCGACAAACGGAGGAGAAGAAGTTAAAAATCACAAATGGGTAACGGAAAGTGAACTTTCACCAAAATAAATTTAAAGGCTCTTTTCTAAAAGATTGTTGTTTTTGAACAAAACTGATTGGTGCGGAAGGTGCGAGACTCCTGTGGGAATAGCGGGACAGATGAGACCCCGCAGGCGCTTCGCGCTGAGGAGGCTCATCGCCCGCCCCACGGAAAGCGAGCATCCTCTCGCTGCAATCAACCAACCCAATACTATTTTAAAAGCAACAAAGTTTGCGAAAACAGCCAATTTAAATTAATAGAAAATCTAAAAAGGGCTTATCAAAAATAGATAAGCTCTTTTTCTTTTAAAATAAAGTTCCACATAAAAATAGTGTTCAAAAAAAGTTCTGACTACATTGACACATGCTTTTTCGTAGAATTTCACGTTGTTCTTAATTTAAGATTTAGTATCATTCTTGGACTTATCGAAATCGTTGTGGGATCTTTCCACTATATTATTTATTTCCCCTGTGTCTCCTTTTGCATTAATGATTTCTAATATTTGATTTAACCCTTCGCTAATTTGATCACCATTATCTTTCATTATGTAACCTCCTCGTAAAAAGTACCATTACCATTTGGCACTTTACATTAAGTGTGTTTCTAATTAGGTAATAATATAAGGCTACGTCCATTAGACAGAACTACCAATACAAGGAAATGCGCTAGTATATTGAAAGCTCGAGAAAGAACATTTTCACGTTTAGTTAATTGTCTGAGTCACTAGTATGCATCTGAACTCCATTTATATCCCACACCCCAAACGGTTTTCATATGTTTATCAACTGGAAATCCTGCATGACGTAGTTTATCTCTGATGTTTCTAATATGAGAATCAATTGTTCTGTCTTCTGTTTCGGCTCTTAGTCCCCATATAGTTGTAAGGAGATGCTCCCGTGAGAAAACCTTATTAGGGTAGTTCAAAAATAATTCTAATAGGGCAAATTCCTTTGGCGTCACTGTAATTCCTTCATTAAGATATCGTAATTCAAAGGTTGATTTATTTAAAGTTAAACCTTTAAAAGTAACATGCCCTTCTTCATTTTTATGCCTACTAATCCGACGAATCAAAGCTTCGATTCTTGCTAGCAATTCCTGTTCGTTAAAAGGTTTTGATAAATAATCATCTGCACCAGTTTTTAATCCCTTAACGATATCTTCCTTAGCACTTCTAGCCGTTAACATAATGATGGGAACATTCGAAAAGTCTCTTATTTTTTTACAGATTGTCCAACCATCCATTTCTGGTATCATGACATCAAGAATGACAATATCGACATCTTCCTTCTCCAAAAACTGTATACCATCTTTTCCTGAGACTTTCTTTATACACGTGTAACCATAAGGAGATAAATATAAAGATAATAAATCAAGCATTCTTTGTTCATCATCGATCAGTAAAACGGTTTTCATTTAATTGCTCCTTTAATACGATTTTAAAACATGTTCCTTTACCATCTTGACTATCAACTGAAATTTCACCATTATGAGCTTCTACTATTTCTTTTACAATAGCCAAGCCCAATCCATAACCACCAGTCAATCTGGATCGAGATTTGTCAACACGGTATAAGCGGTCAAAGATATAAGGTAAATCATCATAAGGAATTCCTTTTCCTTGGTCCTTGATAAAAATAATTATATTTTTATTTTCCTGCAAGACTTCAATCGAAGTAGTTGTATTTTCTTTAGAGTATTTTAGAGCATTGTCTAATAGGTTTAAAAAGACTTGTTCAAAGCGTATAGGATCAATTTCAACGAAAAAAGCTTCCTTACAATTTAACTCCAAATGAATTCCCTTACTTTTAAATGCAGGTAGTACCTTTCCAAAAATAGATTGAAGGAATAAACAAATGTTAGTTCGTTCTTTAGAAATGGAAAAGGCATTTTGGTCCATCTTTGCAAGTTCAAATAATTCTTTTAATAAAACACTTACATGATCTGCTTCTTCATGAATGATGTTTAAGTAATTAATTCTTTCTGTTTCATCTAAATCGTTTCTTCTTCCAAGATCGGCATAACCTTTTATATAGGTTAGAGGAGTGCGAAGTTCATGAGAGATACTTGCTAAAAATTCATTTCTCTCCTTTTTTAAATAATTCAAATCATTAGCCAATGTTTGAATAGATTTTGATAACTCACCAAGCTCATCATTTGAAGTAACAGGAAGAGAAACAGAAAAATCTCCATTACTTAGTTTTCTAGTTGCTTCTTTCATCGAAACAAGGGGTTTTGTTAAAGCTCTAGATAAAAAGAAAATCGTTATAAACATAAAAAATAGGATCAGTAATGCAGCAAGTATGAAATGGTTATTTAATTGTGAAATAAAATGATGAATCTGATCTTTGCTTTTGAACATGTAAACATATCCTTGATTTTCTTTTCCTCCATCAAAAGATGAAACCGTTGCAATGTACTTTTCCTCTTGTAAGTCTGATTGTAATATGAGTCCATTTCTTGGTATATCTTCAATCGCTTCACTTATTATTTTTTCAATATCATCGTCGATCGACTTAGATGTTTCTAATATTTTACCGTCTGTATTTGTAATCACGACTTCTGTATCTGTTTGGGATTCCATTAATCCAATGTGATGTAAAGTTGTACTATCAAATGACATTTCTAGAACATCGCGATGGCTATTTCCTCTAGCCTTTAATGATGATAGTTCTTCATTGACAAGAGAATGCACGACATTACGATGTAAATAGATCATTGAACAAGTTTCAATGATAAAAATGCAAATAAAGAACCATAAGCCTAATTTAATTGAGATTTTCATAATCATTCACCTTTACGAGTATAGAGATATTTTACAGTGGAAATGTTGAGAAATTATGCAGATTGAATATTTTAATTTTTTCTTTAACATTACATAAAATCTTTCAAAATAAAAACTTATAGCTTAAAAAATGCATATTTTCTTCACACTTTTTAATTATTCTATTCAAATAACCATTAATCCTGAGGTGATTGAACTGAATAAGCTAACATTAACCAAGACTGGACAGATATATATACCAAGTTTTATACGAAATGAAATAAATCTCGAACCTGGTGATTTTATTAATATTTTTTTAGAGGGTAAAGAAATCGTAATGACAAATAAAGAGCACTATATAATTGAAAATCAATGTGTGTTCAGTCAAAACGGTACTGTTCATTTACCTATTGAGATTAGAAGATTATGTAATATCGACTCAGAAGCTGTTTTTAGATTCACCTTAAATAAAGAAGAACAGAAAATCAGCTTAATTCATGACAGTAAAAGATATTTTAAAGATAATATTGAGTAAAATACTTCAGTATAAAAGGAAGATAAAACCTACATTATCTAAAGAGATTAGCAAAAAACAGGAACTTTTGTCGTGATTAATTTAGAACCATTATAGCAGCAAGATTAACTAAGTCGAGTTAGTGATATATATTATCTGTATTCAAAATATACACGTGTTTTTTGAAAAATGTTATTTGAATTAAACTGCCCCTATATATTGTGGGAATAAAATCCGCTAAAAGGGACGTTCATATGAAGCCATTAAGAAGCTTATGGGCTTACAGGCGAAAACAGTCACAGTATTAAGAGACGGGCAAGAAATGAATTTACCAATTGAAGAGTAGGTTTTTTTATGTACAGGGGAACACAGGGACAGGTTCATTGTCCCTGTGAATGTAATGCATATGGGAAAAAGGTTATAAACTTGTATTGGATAATTAGGCACTTTAATTGGTACCAATAAATATTTGTATTTGAGCAAATGTCAGTGAAATAGAGAAACAATGAGTTGCAAGTAAGGTATGTCTCTCTTTATTAAACAAACGCTAGCTAGATCTTTCTATTAATATCCTAAAAGATCAATTGTTGGGACAAATGACCTGTCCCTATGTCCCTCCCTATGTCCCTCAAGTCAGTTCTTGGTCATTTATGAGTTTCGCTTTAGGCTGTTTGAAGACTTCGTCCTGCCACAGTTGATACAGATAAATGATAATTGCAAAACCGACCATCATAGCAACAATAGCTATTGTAGACAAAGTCGATTCACTCGAAACAAGCCCCATCCGTTGCCATACCGGGTAAACGATGTACATAAATAACCCGTCCAAAAGTATATTGACAGTTAAATACATCCAAAATTTCCCGAAAGTAAAGCGGAATATCCAGATAACTATAACTAAATATGCTCCATACACCCAAGGAACCGGGACGACTTTATCCCACCCGAACAGACTGGAACCTGTCTCTTTCCACCATCCGTAATGGTAAGCCGCTTGATATGCCAAGGTATGAATAACGGTCATAAAAAGAGCGACCGGCATGTACCTGCGTACAGTATTCATTTTCAAAAAAAGCAAGGACGCCCAAGGCAATATCAAGAGTGACCAGAGAATAATCTGTTTCATGTCATTAATACCCCATATTAGTTTTATGTGTAGTGTTACTCTCGATTCATAAATTTATTAGATTTATCCGATAAAAGTAACTGAAACATTGACTTGGTTAAGCAGAATAACATTCTAATTGGAATAATGTTTGGGGTGGCTACCGGTTTAGAAGGTTTTATCTCATTCTTTATATACCATTTAAGCTTGGTGCTTTCTATATTCCATTTTCTAAGGCTCTCTCTTCTTTTGAAAGTTCCCTCATTTTTTCATTTTTCTTATCGTATATCAAGACGTGACATTCACTTTCTTTGCTTCCTCTATAAACATTCAATTTGACATTGAGAATTTTGAACAGAAGGTTAAGCATCAAAAAAGAGAGATTGAAAAGCTATCTAGTTCAAATAAAATAGATAACGAAATAGTAATCGCTGCTCTGCTTAACTTTATGACTTGTTCCATAAAGCAGATGGTGAAGAGAAAAAAATGTTCGTTCGTGCTTTAATCAAGGAAATACAAATGGAGGAAAATCGGAAGGATATAAAGAAAATTGCCTTCTGGTTTTCTTCAGAAAATGCTTTACCATCTAATAAGGGGAGCAGAACCGTATCATAAAAAAAGCATATTTATTGTTGGAAGTGGGTGGGAAGGTGTGAGCAAATTTATGAATTAATGTGATGTTTAAATCACATTAATTCATATGCTAATTTTTGAAATGTCACGGATAAACATATTACGCTGATTATGGATAAGCTGAAGTATAAGGGGGATTATAAAAATACACAATATACTACATGTAGGAAGGGGGAATTTTAAATTGATAGTAGTGATATTTATTTTTTTTGCATGGTTCTGTATTATGGTTCAAGTTAGTCTCTCAAAGAAGCTGCCATTGTCTGTTAACCTCCTTTTGTTTATGGCCATTGATGTTATCTTAACAAACAAACTGACGATTTCCGCGTTCAATCTCAATTTATTCAAAATTAACACAAATAGCATCCCTCACTTCCTGTCCATGATCCTACACAACGATTTCACAGTTACTTTTGTTCTTCTTACCTTTGCTAACGTGTTTCTAACGACCTCTAAATCCAGCATCCGCTGGGGAATATCGATCTATACGTTTTTGTTCCAAATATTCATCGGAGCGACGCTTCGATGGAATCACGTACTTACTAATAAGGATTGGAATTTCGTTATGGAGTCAGTGATGATCGTGATTGTTATGACTTATACATTGCTTTTAGGAAGACTCTTTCAACGTATGGCGTCTAAGGAAGGATGGATTCGGTGATGGAAAACATCGTTTATGATAATCAATTCAATGGGAATGAGTGGTTCGTTATCGGTGTAGGTGTCATTGGTTTTGCATCGATTTGGTTGTTTCCACAGCGATATTCTCCTTTACAAACAACCTTTAACATACTTATAGGCGTTGCATTCGGACTCGTTTTTGATCATACTTTAAAGATACCTCCACTTGAACTTTATGATTTGGGAGACCAATCAAAATATCAATTGATTGATTTTTTTTCTTATATGATGTATGCGCCGTTTGGATATTGGTTTATTTATTGGTATGAACAGATGCGAATGTTTAAAATAAAGATGATTGTTTATATTCTATTTTGGGCTGCAGTAGCTGTTGGGTTAGAATGGCTGGGTGTACAGATAGGCGTATACCATTACAAACACGGTTACAAATTAATTTATTCCTTTCCCATTTACTTGTTCTTGATGAGTATTCATATTTTATTGTATCGTATGGCGTTTGCACAAGATCGAAGGCAGTTTAATAGCAACCGTCCAGTTTTAAAAAAAAAATGATTTTTCTAAGACGATAATGCGCAGTAACAACAGGTTCAGTACTTTCGTAGAGTTAGATATTGATTTGTTGGTATGTAACTTTATTATTTTGATCTAAATGTGTATCATCACCAGAAATCTTCTTTTTTCTTCAGGATTTTCCTCAACTTTGTTTTTGTCAATGTTTAACATCATGTAAATGATAACGCTGATCGGTTGACATCAACGGGTGAATTATCTGTAATATTACACCCAATACTACTGTCAATTTGGTCAAAGGCACATATTGTATTGAAATCTTTATTCTAGTGTAAGTATTCCTTAAATAGGTGCGGGAACAGTATCAGTAAGTAAATAACTATTAAATAATATATAATCTTCAACAATAGTGCGCTATTGTGGAAGAACCCTTAGATTTAAACTACTTTGAAGTTTCTTACATCAAAAATTAAACAAGTTTATTTTAACCCCGTACTAAAAATCAGAACGGGGTTATACGTGTTTGAAGTTTTAAAATTAAGTAACTTTATTGTCACTTTACAACTCTTTCTTATTTTCCTTTTAATATCCAAAAACCAATTAATATAATTGTGATACCGATCCCTGTACGCCAATTGGGAATTTCTTTAAGAAATATGTATCCAATTGCTACACTAACTAGGATCTCCATTCCTTTAGATACAATAAGTGAGAAGGTTAAGTCATCTACAATTTTTGTTAAATATTTTACTCCGTATCCAATCATCATACTCGCAGACAGGAAAAAAGGTACAAGTTTAATATAGTACCATAAAGTATGTAAAAAATTAGAGTCAATGTGCTTAGTCTGGTAAGCGTAAATAGCATTAATAATTAATAACCCACCTAACATTAAGAAAAGAGAAAGTAAAATCATAAATGTTGTTCTCCAATTAGATTTGTTTCTATAATTTTGCCCAAATGCAAAATATTTATGTAAGGTGAAAACAAGTTACTCATTTTGTATGAACTATATTCAAGAAACGGGCGCAATTCCGTAGCAAGAATTGTGCTCTTTTTTTATGTTAATCGAGTGAGACTTGAATAATGCGAAGCTTTGTTGTTAGTTTAAGAAGGAAAGTATATTCATAAATGGAATTATATGTTAAATTTAAAGGAGGGTAATTTAAGGAGGTCTTTTATGGAGACAGCTGGTTTTATTATAATTATAGGAGTGCTATTCAGTTTTGGAGCATGGTTATGGTACTATGCTTCAATTAAAAAAGAATAAACAAAGAAGAAATTTATAAGGGTTAAAAGGTTAATCATTTAATTTAATAGCAGGTCTTTTATCTATTATATCGAATTATTTATGAAAAATTTGTGAGAGGTGACATGTGAAGAATATATTTATATCTATTTGTACATTTTTGCTACTAACAGGCTGTTCAAGTGAAAATTCATCTGCAGTTAAGGAAAACAATACGCCTACATCATCAGAGACTAAAATGGATGAATGTAAAGTTAGCCCTACCTTTACAATCTCCAAACCAGGTCCAAATGGAAAAGATGTACCTTATGGTTTGCGTGGAGTTAAAGGCAAGTTTGCTATTGTTGATGCACCAGTTAATGCTGGCACAAATAATAAACAATTACTTCATTTTTGGGGAGGATCTACAGAAAAGACGGAACAGTTATTCAAAAAGCAAGTGAAAATAATTGGGACAAGTAAAGAGGACGGAAAAACTGTTACAGCATTTGAAAGCTATATTGGTGTACCAAACGAAGAGATAGTTAAACCCCCACATCACTATGGTGAATCCGTAGGATATTTGAATTTACCAGCAAAAGGAATTTGGAAATTGGATGCTTATATTGAAAATAACCTGTTTGGTAGCATTATAATTGAAGTCCAATAAGAGTTTTATACAGGCGTACGGCTAACGAGCCAGTAAAACCTTGTTAGGAATCAAAGTTATTTTTAAATTTATTGATTATTTGCTAATAACGATATTCAACAAAATGGCCCTTATCAACAGTATCAGCTCAAAAAAGTTAAAAGAATGCACCTTTTATCGTTGATTACATGTAGTCATAGATACACGTTTTAAGGGCATGACTTGAGCCTCCTGTGAGTACAATTGATCCTGAGGCTGTAGCATTTTCCCATCAGGCAACGAGCTTATCTATCACACCTACCGCGCTATCGCTTAACAACCTTGAAGTTTAGTGTGGAAGAAGTACTCTTCCACACTAAACTTCAAGGTTGTTTCTTTCTCTAGTTACCCAAGTCCATTTCCTCATACCTTTGAATACGTTAAATACTATAAAAAATAACTGTATATAATGTTTCCACAAAGATAGAAATCTGGTCGTTTTTGTATCATTACATACGTTAAATACGGTAGAAAAACATACTGTAGATAAAGGCGCGTTTGTTGAAAAACGTAAAAAGGAATGCCCTTTAGTTTTGGACATTCCTTTTTCAAAGACCTGTATCTGTTAAAAGTATATATACCTTTTTTTCTCTTATAGTCATTCTCCCTCGAAGTGAATCTAACCCTTTATGTTATTAATATAATTAAAAGAACTTAACAAAAGCACAATTGATTTCTTAAGAATAACTTAATTTGTCTTTTATCAATTCATTTGAGAGAGGTTCATATTGAGTGAAAAATATATCTAAAGTTAATAATAATTCATATATGAAAATTGATTTAAAACGCCAAACTAATTTAGTTTGGCGTTTGTCCTATTTCCATTATCACGTTTGTTATTAGTAAACATATTAAATCACTAAGAAAATCTTAAGAATTACATAAAGTGTTTGTTAAGATATGATTGGTATTATTCCCTTAGTAGAAATAATAAAGGGAAGGGATATCTATTGAAATCACATTTAGGAGTGAACTTTCATGAACATATTGGTTTGTGATGATGATAAAGCCATTGTAGATGCTATAGAAATCTATTTAGCAAACGAAGGCTATATAATATTCAAAGCTTTTGATGGAGTAGAAGCCATAGAAGTAATCAGGGATCATGAGATTCATCTTATTATCATGGATATTATGATGCCTAAGATGGATGGGATTAGAGCTACTATGAAAATTAGGGAAGAAAATAATATCCCATTGATCATGCTTTCTGCCAAATCAGAGGATTCGGACAAAATTTTAGGATTAAATTTAGGGGCAGATGACTATATCACCAAGCCATTTAATCCCCTGGAGTTGATCGCAAGGGTTAAATCACAGCTGAGACGATATACAACATTAGGCAGTCTTGAAACCAGAAGCAATGTATATCATACTGGGGGACTTATGATTGATGATGAAAGGAAAAATGTCACCATCGATGGGGAGGAGGTCCATCTGACACCAGTACAATATAAGATATTAAAGCTTCTAACTGCAAACGTAGGTAGAGTATTTTCCATCGAGGAAATCTATGAAAAGGTTTGGAATGAAACATCTTTTAGTCCGGAAAATACCGTAACTGTTCATATTAGAAAAATCAGAGAGAAAATAGAAATAAATCCGAGAGAGCCAAAATATTTGAAGGTGGTGTGGGGAGTTGGATATAAAGTTGAAAAAATTTAGTCATTCCATTATAACGAAAATTATTGTTTTTATGATTGCGATCGTATGTTTTACGGGTGTCATTAGAGCATTTATAGAAGTAGAGATCGTAAATGATGGCGATTTTAATAGCGTAGTTGAAAGCAATTATTTAAAGAGTAGAACATATATACAAGAAAGTGAGAGGATCATAAGTGATCTCACAAGACTAATTGGGGAATATAAGAATGAGGAACATATTTTAAGTGGCGAAACGATTAGTGAAGAGGAATGGAAAAGTACAGAGGAAAACTTATTTTCAGATTATCAACATAATTCCAGAAAGTATAATCCTGAGTTAAGTGAAGAAAAAAATTATGAAATGTTTAAAGAGGAATATGAAGACAAAATATCACAGGCAAAGGATGAGCTGATTAAGGAAGATTTAAGAGAATTTCATTTGTTAATGCAAAATCTTGAAACGTATGAAGCGCCGTTGTTTTATGGCAGTGATGGAACAAATGTGTTTACAAATAATACAAAGATAGAAAAAGAGCAGTTTAAAACTTACCCTGCTTATATGATTTTTGAGGGGTACAAACGAGATTTTTATCCAAAAGAAGCGAATGAAAATGAATACTTGTATCGGATTACTGAACAAATAGATGAATTGGATATAGAAAACACGGTAATCTCCGTTGCTTTTACGGAAGAATTTTTAGATCGAAAAACGAAAGAATGGCAAGAAAACAAAGCCATTGCTACAAAAAACTTATATAGTTTAGTAGGATTTTTGGCAGGATTTATCCTTTCATTTGTTTATCTTGTACTCGTAATAGGAAGAAAGTCATTTAAGGATCAAGAGCTGCACTTATTTGCAGTAGATAAATTATATAATGATATTAATATAGTGATTTGTATATGCCTATTACCACTTTGGGTTACATTGGTAGATGATTTGTTTGAAAATATCGTAAAACTAATCATACCAATAACAATTCCTTTCGCCATTCTGGGATTCGTGCTGGTTTTGTCTCTCGTAAAGCATTTCAAAAATAAAACACTTATCAAGCATACATTGATTTATACAATCATCTACAAATTAGTTAAATTTATAGGAGATGTATACCGCAGCGGAAGCATTGGCGTAAAGACTGTACTAATCGTTATCGGTTATCCGATATTAGTTGCTTTAACGTTTTTCATGTTCCCGGTAACGATTGGCGTAGCAGCCTGGTTTGCCTTTAAAAAAATCAAGTCCTTTAAAGCAATACAGGATGGGGTAGAGAGAATAAAGGATGGGAATCTTCATCATCGACTTGAAGTTGCTGGAAAAGGTGAGTTTGGAAGTCTTGCTGCCGGTATCAACAGTATTACTGATGGTTTGAAAAAATCAGTGGATAGCGAACTAAAAAGTGAGCGGTTAAAAACGGAGTTAATAACCAATGTATCGCATGATATAAGAACCCCCTTAACCTCCATTATTACCTATGTGGATTTATTGAAAAATGAAAAGGACCCATCAAAAGTAGTAGAATACATCGAAGTTCTAGATCAAAAATCAAAAAGGCTAAAAATATTAACAGATGATTTATTTGAAGCTACAAAGGCGTCCAGCGGAAACATGCCAGTTAATTTTGAGAAAATTGATATCTTGTCTTTAATAACCCAGGGGCTAGGGGAAGTGAATGACAAAATTGAAGCATTAGATTTAGAATTTAAGATGAATTATCCAAAGGAGAAGGTATATATTACAGGAGATGGGAAATTATTGTGGAGGTCCATCGAGAACTTATTATCCAATATATTTAAATATGCGTTTAAAGGCTCAAGGGTATATATTTCTATCGAGGATTTAGGCAGTGATATCCTACTTACCTTCAAAAACGTCTCAGCTTATGAGTTAAATATCTCAGCAGACGAATTAATGGAGCGTTTTAAAAGAGGCGATGAATCCAGATCTAGCCAAGGTAGCGGGTTAGGACTATCCATTGCGAAAAGCCTAATTGAAATACAAAAAGGGAAATTTAACATACAAATTGACGGAGATTTATTTAAAGCAATGATCTATCTACCTAAACATAAATCTTAAAAGAGTGATTGATACTGTTTTTTGCAGGGTTGGAATAGGACATCAAAGGGATGTCCTATTCTTATCTTGTTAAAAGAATTAATAGATCTTCTTATTCTACTACTTAGTTTAGTATTTAATTGAGAGGGCTTCTTCAAATAACACTCTATTCACGTCGAGATCGCTGGAGGTTCTGGTAAGGAGTAAAATCCTCTAGAGATGATTCAGGCGCAACATGAATAAAATCCTCATTCCTTTCGTATTCGGAATGTTTCTGTTTCCCTAAAGACTTATATCTTATATGAACTTCTTCTACAAATTCAGGTTTCTCTTCTGTTAAAGATGACTGTTTCATACCTGATACCCAAGTCTCGAGTCTATAAGTTCCTCTATCAATGATTTCACACAAATCTTCAAGGGATTGAACCAACTCCAATAAACAATCCAACCCATTCCTTAATACGATAAGACCTTTTCTTTTTGCCTTTTGAATTGAGTGTTCCATTCTGTACGAATTTTCATTATATTGAAATTCAATATAACAGCTTGTACGATCCCAATTATAATTGAATTCTACAATATCTAAACGCTTCATAATCTTTTTAAGCTTTCTTTCACACATAATATCTTGCTCTTTATATCTGATAAATTTGAACATACCAATCACCATCCCTCATTATTGTATCTAGATGTGTAATGCCGTTCTCCTAATACCAATGATTTCTACAAAATGTTTTAAATTCCTGTTTTAAACGTTTTACAATTGTCGACTTTTTTTGCGAAATTAAATTAAAGATATTAATGAGCTTTATGCAATTAAAGGGGAGGAATGAAAGAATATAAGGGGGATTTAAAAGTATCAATAGGAACTTTATTACCTTGAAATATTTTAAAAACTTCAGAATAAAAATAGTGATGGAAGAAAATTGCAAATATTAAAGGGAACATTTATAATTGGAATTCCGACAAGACTGAACTGAATATATTTACTGTTTACATTTTAGAAATACTTATTATTACCATGGATTGGGTTCGACTGCCTTCTTCATGGTATTTTGTACTCGTTTAAGGAAATTATAAAATTCTTATATTGTGGATAAGCGCACGACATCCAGCTCCAGCGCCTAGCCCCTCGAGGTCATAAGCCACTTATGAATTGAAGGTAAAGAACACCTTCTATTCATGAGCGTCTTATGCTTGTCGGGGCTGATCAAGGCGCTTGCGCTTTTGTACTTTTGCCTTAAGGAAAATACTCGGTTAACTAGGAGAGTGGGGAAATTTGGGCCAAAAGCAGCATCCTGATTTTTACGAAGAAATTGAGCGGCTAAGATTTACCAAAAAGTATATGGAAATGTTAATTCAAGCAAGAGAGCTTGATGAAGAATCCTTTAAGAAAAGTGCTAAGGAATCTTTGGAAGGAATTGACTTAAAGGATAGTAGTTTAAGTTACTTAAACATGCTAACAAATTCGAGTATGCTTCAACGAACTGAAGAAGAAATACGTAGTCTAAAAAAAATCTATCATAAGCCATATTTCGCTCGAATTAATTATAAGGCGAATGATAAAAGTGATGAAGAGATTTTATACATTGGCAAGGCGTCTCTATTTGATCGTGAAACTCAAGATCCTATTATTGTTGACTGGCGTTCTCCTATTGCAAATCTTTATTATGATGGACGGCTTGGTGACGTAACATACGAAGCAGAAGGTGAAATATATGAAGGTAATCTATCATTAAAGAGACAATATATAATTGAAGAAGGAGAGCTTAAAGCTATTCGAGATGTTGATTTAACAACCACAGATGAACTGCTTCAAGAATCTCTTTCAGCTAGTTCAAGTAATCGGTTAACAGATATTGTTTCTACAATACAGGAAGAGCAAAATAGAATTATTCGAGCAGATTTAAATAAACCTATTATTGTTCAAGGTGCAGCTGGATGTGGAAAAACAACGATTGCTCTTCACCGAATCTCTTATTTTATTTATACATATGCCGATTATTTCAAGCCAGAGCAGCTCATGATTCTTGCTCCAAACAATTTATTCATTGATTATATATCAGAGGTCCTACCCGAACTTGGGGTAGACCGCATCTTACAGATGACGTTTAGTGATTACGTCAAAAGCTGTATCTCAAAAAAAATAAAGCTAACATCCCCATCAGAAAAGCTTGGAAAATTTATTGATCGAACCTATGAAAATCCTGAAATGATACAATGGATTTCTAGCTTTAAGGGGTCATTAGATATGAAAATCATCATTGACCGGTATTTAGAAGATATATTGGAATCTCTTATACCTAAAAAGGACTTTTATTTATCAAAATTTAAACTTTATAGTGCCGGTAAAATGAAACATCTCATGCAAAAGGAATACACGTACTTACCTTATTATCGACGTTTGGAAAAGATAGAAGATGTCTTGCAAAACTATGTGCGAACAGAAAAGAAAATACTATTGAAAAAAGTAGAAGATTTTTACGATGAAAAGATAGAAAAGGCTTTATATAGTACGAGGCTAGATCCTGAAAAAAGAAAAAGCTATGTTACAAAGGCGATGGACAAAAAAGCTGAACTTATGGATGACATTCTCAAGCAGTCCCGAGTAGGGGTACAAGCATATATTAGACAGATTGAGAAGTATGATCTTATTCATTATTTTGATGAACTATTTACAAATAAAGACCAACTAGTAAAATATGCTGGAGATATATTAGATCAGAATCAAATAGACTTTTTTTATGACTATCAAGTAAACCTTAGAAAAAAACGGCAATTTGAAGTAGAAGATTTGGCGAGTCTATTATACTTACAGTATCATCTATTTGGTATTAAGAAAGAGCTTCGTGCTCGTAATGTAGTCATTGATGAAGCCCAAGATTATAGCTATTTTCAACTGTATGCACTTAAGAGTGCTTTGGAAACAGACATGTTTACAATTGTAGGAGATCTAGCTCAAGGTATTCACTCGTATCGAGGGTTAAACGACTGGAGCATAGTAAAGGAAGACATTTTTCCAAGAGCAACGTATACCACTTTACAAAAAAGCTACAGAACAACGGTAGAAATTATGCACGCAGCTAATGATATTCTTTCATTATTGCCATTAGATCTTCCGAAAGTTGAGCCAGTCGTTCGACATGGTGATAAACCCGTATTTCATTATTGGAATGATGAAATAGAAGCAGTTGAAAAGATTAAAGCTGAAGTTCAGCGTTTTTATAGTGAGGGAATGAAAACCATTGCAGTTATTGGGAAAACAGAGAGAGAATGTGTGAAAATAGAAAAATTGTTTAGGAAACATGCTAGCGGGGAGTTACGAACCCAATTACTTCGTGAAAATGAAGAAATCAACCAAGAAGACTTAATCATTGTTCATTCACAGCTAGCCAAAGGATTGGAGTTTGATGTTGTCCTACTTTTTGCTCTAGACGAACTGTTTGAGCTTAGTGAAATTGAATTGAAATTACTTTATGTGTCCATGACCAGACCATTGCACCGCTTAATGTTTTTCGGAAAAAGTCCTTCTGTTTTTTTGTTAGAACATATTCGTGATGATTCGGTAACGATATTGTAGGTAATAGAAATATACAGCCTGTGTTCGTAAATTTAGAACTCAGGCTGTATTTTTTTTAACTTTCCTGAAGTGATGCCACTTTCTCTTCCTATACAGTAAAAGATGTTATAACCACTTTTTGTTCAAGAAAATAACAAAAAAATTCAAATATACTAAACCAAAAATTTAGAACTAATGCTTAATGGTTTATTGTTAAAATAATAATCAAATAAATAATAAAATATCAACAAGTCTTCCATTCTTTTGTTAGATAGCACATAGAATCTCTAAAACGTATTTATCTTCTGTACTCGCACTCTAGTTCTAAGAAATATGAGGTAAGAAAGTGGGGAAATATAATGTTTATCCAAGAGATTATTCAGGAAAATCCTATTCTAAAGAACGGATTGGTTTCGTTTGAACCGCTAAATGGTGGATTAAATAATCAAACATTTAAAGTAATTACAAAACAAAGATCGTTTGTAGTAAGAATTAATGGCAAACAAAATGAGTATTTAAATGTCACTAGAGAATCAGAAGTAAAAATTATGAAAAAAGCAGCTCAAGAGGGTTTTGCTCCGAAAGTCATAAGCGCGCACAACCAGGGAAGGTATGTGATTACCGAATTTATTGAAGGTCAAATGATTTCATCGGATGATTTGAATAAAGAAAACTTAAAAAAATTAATTATTAGTCACTTGAAAAAGATACATGCAATGAAAGATAACGAGCGTCATTGTTCCCCCTATCATTTTATCGAACGCTATTTAAGTGGTGCTCACGAGTTGAAAGTAGACTATCCAAAAGAGTTGAGTCCCTTTCTAAAAGAAGCTGAAGTAATCGCTCAAAAAAGAAGCGATGATAAACAATTCAATGGAAGGTTTTGTCACAATGACTATTTTACTGTGAACATGATATCATCGGGTCAACTTCTTTATATTATTGACTGGGAGATGGCTGGAAGTGGAGATGTTTTCTTTGATTTAGCTACCATTCCTTTTTCGTGCAGGTTCTCGAACGAACAGGAGAAAGAATGGTTAAAGCTTTATTTCGAAACCTATGAAGAAGAGCAATTTCATATTTTACAAGATCTAAAGTTCATGCATATGGTAAGAGAATGTGCTTGGGGATTGTTTTACAGTGGAATAGATGAAAAAAAGGTAAATCATAATTTTAATTATTTTAAACATACACTTTATGTGCTCGAACGTCTGCAGAGAGGTATTAATTACTTATAATAATGTATCGGAAAGAACAGATAAAAAAATTATACCAACATCAAATGCCTTTTACATTAAATCGTACACCCTAATCACCCGGTTAAAAGCTTTCTTTTCTAGGATTCAAGATAGTTAAATTCATATGAAGATTTTAACACTGGGTTTGTTTCAATTCCTTTTTCTAAGTTACTAACAGAAACTTTTTTAAAAAGAAAACACAAATACTATTTCCAATTACAAGCTAATAGGTACTTCATGTTTATTCAAGAAAAGGCGCTTTTCTTTAGGAATAAAAAGCGTCCTTTAGGTTGTAAATTAAGAGTTTTCAGGATTTATCTTTTTACGGATAAATGCGATACAAAGTAGTATGATCGGCACGATTATTTGTAATGGAACATGGAAATATGGAACAAAGTAATTAAATCCAATTTCTAAATGTTCAACAAAATCTGTTCCAATTAATAATGATAAGGGGGTAATTAAAGTACCCAAAGCAAGGAGTATCGATTTAGTATTATTTATCTTGAATAATTGAGAGATTGCAACAGATGCTCCGAATGTCCAACCTCCAACTTTAAAAAATACACCTGCTACCATCATTAAAATAATTAATGCATCAAAGCGTTCAAGAAAATCTGCGATAGAAACCATTCTGGTAGCTCTAAGAAGGGGAAACTCACTCGTACCATAAAGTTCAGGTCCTAAAACAGATAAAATAAAAATAAAATTAAGTGCAAGTAATAACCCTCCGCATAGTATTACTGACATGCCTACCGTTCTGATTATTCGTTTATTGTTTAAAAAAGGAAAAAACATCATCATGATAATGGTTTCTCCAAATGGGAAGTTTATAATATTAGGGTATACCTCATTCAATATTGGTTTTATCCCGTTTCCTAATACAGGGGTAAGGTTTTTAAAATTGAAATCTTCAACACTAAATAATAAAATCCAAATCACAATCATTGACATAATGTAAATTGGGAATACCATTTCCCCCATTCTGCCAAAAGTCTCAACTCCCCCTCGAAGACAGTAGATCATTAAAACCATAAAACTTCCGATCACAAAAACAATTGGGGTTTCAATTAATATTGTCGAGACAATTAATTCCCCGAAATCACGACAAGCTCTTGCCGCAGAATAGATAAAATGGATTATATAAATTATTATAACTGGATAAGAAAGATATTTTCCAATAATTTTAGGTAGCATGGAAACTAATGTATCATTAGGATAATAAAGTGATAATTGCGTAAAAACACCCATTAAAATTAGACTGCTTAACATACCAATCACAATAACTAACCATGCATCCTGCTTAGCTTCCGCACCTAATCCAAAAAGCATTGCTGTTCCAAATTCAAATCCAGCAATTACATAAAAAAGTTGGAGTCCACTTATTTTTTCCTTCACTATTTTCTCCTCTTTGAAAAGCTCTATATTAGTTATTATTTCCATTTGTAGATCCTATAAACGATAAAGCAAAAAAGTAAATTCCATTTACCAAAAGGTTGCATTTTTCGTACTTCCTAAATGGAGATTAATATTAAACTAAATATATTCTTGTATGCTCTATATCTTAGAATTTTTTAAACAGCTGATCCGATGAATTAAATTAATAATCTTTAACAATAATGCGCTTTTTTGTAATAAGAGAAGTGCCTTTCTTCAAGATGCTTAAACAGGAGATTAAGAACCGTTGGACCGAAATTAACCTATTGGATTTACTAAAAAGAAACAGATTTTCACACGCAGTTTACCAAACACTTTAAAACAACAGCCAATCGAGAGATTTTAGATCGAGAAACCGTCCAACGACGACTTCTTCTAAGTTTATTTGGATTGGGAACAAATACAGGTTTGAAAACTGTTTCTGCTGGGAACCATCTAGATAGTTATCGGGAACTTCGGTATATACGTCAAAAATTTATTAATAAGGATCATTTGCGAAAAGCCAACGCAGAGGTTACCAACCATATCATCTACAATCGAATGAAAGAGGTATGGGGAGAAGCTACCACTGCATGTGCTTCCGATTCAAAACATTTTGGCTCTTGGGACCAGAACCTGCTTTCTGAATGGCATCCTCGCTACAAGAAACATGGAGTCATGATCTATTGGCATACTGATCGCAAGTCAGCTTGTATTTATTCTCAGCTAAAGTCCTGCCTTTCTTCGGAAGTGGCAGCAATGATGGAAGGGGTTCTTCGCCACTGTACGGACATGGAAGTTGACAGGAATTATGTGGATACACACGGACAAAGTGTCGTTGCTTTTGCTTTTTGTCATCTACTTGGATTTAAACTGATGCCACGCTTTAAAAATATCGGGTCTCAAAAGTTATATCGTCCAGAAGCTGGCATGAATGAGGAATATCCTCACCTGCAACCGATTCTAAGTAGACCGATTAATTGGGATCATATCCGTCAACAGTATGAACAAATCATTAAGTACGCAACTGCCTTACGATTGGGAACCGCATCAGCAGAAGCCATTTTAAAGCGATTTACAAGGGATACGAAACATCCAACCTATCTGGCTTTATGTGAATTAGGAAAAGCGATTAAAACAATCTTTTTATGTGATTATTTAAACTATGAAGAGATTCGTAGGGAGATCCATGAAGGATTAAATACAGTGGAACAATGGAACTCGGTGAATACCTATATTTTCTATGGAAAATACAGTGAGATTCGTTCCAATTCGATAGAAGATCAAGAGGTGTCCGCCTTATCACTTCAATTGCTGCAAAATTGCTTAGTCTATATGAATACCTTAATGGTACAAGAAGTACTTTATGACAATAACCAATATTGGTTGAAGAAAATGACTTCAGAAGATTTTAGGGGATTAACACCTTTATTTTATCATCATGTCAACCCATACGGAACCTTTGAACTCGATATGGATCAGCGAATACCTATTAAGTTGAGAGTTTCATAGTTTTCATCATTTTGAACGGTGATAAAACCAGCTAATCTCCCGTCAAGATATTAGCTGGTTTTCCGTAATGAACTAGAGCTTAATCCTTCCTTCAGAAATGCGCCCGATAGCATTCCTGTAGAGAGTTAATTATTGACTTTGATAAAAAAAGAGCTCCTCAGTATGATTGAATATAGACACCACTCTAAACTCAAATCTTAAGGAGGAAACTCTACTATGAAGTATAAAATGCAAGACAAACAAAATCAACTTATTGAAAGAATCTCAGACCGTCATCTCGTTGTCGGTGTTGATATTGCACAACAAGTCCATGTAGCTCGAGCTGTAATTATCGTGGTATTGTGATTGGTAACCCTCTCTCTTTCGAAAATAATGAAGTGGGCTTTACTAGGTTACTAGAATGGATCAACGGATTAAAAGCTTTAAAAAATTATAATAAAGCAATAGTTGGTATGGAGCCTACCGGACACTACTGGATTAACTTATCAAAATGGCTATATGAACAAAACATTGATGTCGTAACAGTTAATCCTCACCTTGTAAAAAAGAATAAGGAAAACCGAGATAACACCCAATCCAAAAGTGATAAAAAAGACGCTCTCGTCATCGCTGATATGGTTAAGAATGGATACTATGCCTTTATTCGCCCCTCTTCAGAGCCTTTCGAAAAACTTCGAGTATTAATGGCTAACCGCGACGTGATTGTTAAACGGCTCGTCAGTTCCATCAATCAAATAAATCGTTGGGTAGATGTTGTCTTCCCTGAACTTCGACAGGTATTTAAAGACGTCAAAGGTAAAGGGTCAATCGCAACTCTTCGCTTATTTCCTACACCAATGGAACTACGTTCCATGGAAGCACAGGATATAGTTAAAGGTTGGAAAACAGTGATGAAGAGACACGCTGGGTTAAAAAAAGCACAGTTACTAATAGAATTAGCCAAACATTCTGTTGGTAGTCACCAAGCACATGATGCTTATAAACTACACTTAGAACAATTACTTGAAGAATTTGATCTCGCTACAGCTCAACTCGAAAGAGTCGAAAAAGAAGTTACTGGTGTACTTAAACAAATTCCTTTCGCAAGGAAATTACTTGCCATTAAAGGAATTAGTGAAATTACACTAGCAGGCATTTTAGGAGAAGCAGGAGATTTAAGTGGTTTCGCCCATGGAAACTCTCTATTAAGACATGGAGGATTACATCTAGCAGAGGCTAGCTCGGGTAAATGGAAAGGACAAATCGTCATCTCTAAACGTGGGAGATCTAGACTGCGACGTTTCTTGTATTTAGCGACAATGAGTCTTGTCAAGAACAATCCCGAGTTCAAGGAGCTTCACTCCAACAATGTTAAAGTGAAAAAAATGAAGAAAATGAAATCAATTATGAAACTGATTGGTAAGCTTGCAAGAATATTAGTAGGAATTGCCCGACGTAATGAATCTTATTGTCCTGAAAAAGTACAACCTTTAACACCCTCAATAGCAGCATAACTAGGACTTTATTAAAAGAGTTCATATCAAAAAATAACTAGCAGATAATATTTAGATTAATATTTTTTCGAATGTTGCCTTATTCGTAGGATCTCAAAGAAAGCACGGAGTACTGGATGTGTTCAACCAAAGGGCACCGACCCGTTCCGTTAGCAAAACCGGCCTCCACCCCTTGGATAGGCATGACGAAGGAATGAGAGGGCTTAGACCCGTTGAGACATGGGAGGGATAGCCTCCAGGGGCGGCGTGGAGAATGCGTGCATCATATGGTAATAATTGGAGTTATTTCTACCTCCTCTATTTCCGCATGCCTTCATGTAGCCAAAAGTATCAAAACTCATTCGATTCATCCGTTATTGTTCCATCAAGTGGTTTGAAATCCTGCGAATAAGTGAGCATTCGAGAGATAAATGTATCTAACTGAGGGAGTTGAACAAGGAATACATTTTAAAAGATATTCTTCTAATAAATGTTCTTCAATTAAATCTATTCTCGTACCGCCAATTAATCTCTATTATTTATTCGTTATTTCTTTGCTGTATTAAAAATAATGCTAGACCGATTAAGATGAGTGCAATACCTATACCTTGTTGTAAAGAAATAACCTCATCCAGAATTAAATAAGCGAGTATACAAGTTCCAATCGTCTCTCCTAATATACTCATTGAAATAATTGAAGTACTTAGCCATTTCAACAACCAATTGAAAATTGTTTGCCCTAAAATTGTTGCAATAAACGCTAATCCAATAAAGAACCACCATGTTTGTACAGAATAATTGAAGAAGGGTGTTTGCTGACTGAATGCAAAAACACCTAAAAGTAATGTACTGCTCCCATAACTAATAACTGAATATGGGATAAGAGATAGCCTTTTACGAACATGCTGGCCAATGAAGAAGTAGGCTGTTATGATGCCTGCCGCAATAAAAGCAAGTATATCGCCAAATAATGCCTGTCCACTAATTTGAAAATCTTGCCATCCAATGACAATACTTCCGGCAATCGCGACGAGACAGCCCATTATAGCCCCTTTGCTGAAGCGCTCTTTGAATAGAAAATAGCCGCCAACCATCGAAAAGAGAGGCTGTAATGTGACGATAACCGTCGAGCTTGCTACAGATGTGTAATTTAATGATTCAAACCACAATACATAATGGGCTGCTAGAAATACGCCTGATAATAATCCAAGTCCCCATTGTTTTTTTGACAACAAACGTAATTCTTGTCGGTTCTTTTTATTAACTAATAAAAATGGCAAAAGCATTACTGCTGCAAAAAGCATCCGATAAAATGCTGTAATTGTCGCAGGTGCATCTGCTAATTTCACAAAGATCGCTGAAGTCGATAATGCAAATACGCCAAAAAATAAAGTCATATAAGAAATAAGTGGTGATTTCAATTCTGTTTCCCCCTAGATGTTTGTTTACAATAATAAAATTAATACATTATAATGTACAAACGTAAGTATAAAATATTTATGTAATCGATAAAAGTACTAATTCTCCATGTTTAGTATGTCAGCACAAAATGAATGAAACATACATTATTTTAGAAAGGATCTTTACTATGAACAATCATCGCCTCGGGCAAACGGTATTAAATTATCGTAAAAAGAATGGTATGACAATTCGTGAGTTCGCCGAATATACAGGAATTAGCACTTCACTTATTAGCCAAATAGAAAGAGGACAAGCAAATCCCTCGTTAAGTGTACTAAAACTGATTGCGCAAACATTAAATGTGCCACTCTTTACCCTCTTCATTAATGAAATTGATACGGATTCGCTCATTTCGAGAAAACATGATCGAAAGAAAGTATATCGTGAGAATAGTGATCATATTGTCTATGATGTTTTAACACCAGACTTCATGAAAGCGCATATTGAACTCTTAATGATGGATTTAAAGGCACACGCAAGCACTACGGAAAGTCACTATTCACACGACAACCAAGAAGAAATTGCTGTCGTCATGAAAGGACAAGCGTATGTCGAACTGGAAGGCACCGAATATTTTTTAAATGAAGGAGATGTCGTACGCATTCCACCAAATGTTAAACACCGATTTTTGAACAAGAGTGATGAACCGAATCATATTTTATTCGTACTAACTCCATCATTAGTTTAAATAGCCCCTCCCCATGTAAGTATTAAAAGGGGTAGCGTCAGGAAAATGCGGATTTACAACGTTAAGCAAATTACAGCATAAAAAATCGATTCCCTTACAACATTAGGAATCGATTTTTTTAATTGAGCTTATTCAGCTAACGCATCCGTTAGTTGAATAATCAATGATATAATATACTACAATTAAAAATTAGGAGTTGTAATATTTATGGATTTTTATATTGTTGATGTATTCGCAGAAGAAAAATATCAAGGTAACCAATTAGCTGTACTTATTCCCTCGAGAACTATATCTACTGAAGAAATGCAAAGGATCGCAAGAGAGATAAACTTTAATGAAACAACATTTATTTTATCTGGCAAACAAGACAACGGAGGATACGATGTTCGAATATTTACTCCTGATGTAGAGGTTCCTTTTGCTGGTCATCCAACATTAGGAACAGCATTTATCATTCAGAAAGTTATAGAAAACAATGAAAGTAAACAAATAACTCTAAACCTTAAAGTAGGACAAATACCTGTAAATATTGAAGGTGAACAATTAATAATGAAGCAAAACCCACCCGAATTAGGAACGATTATTCCTGATCAAGATATTTTCACCGAAATATTACAGATACCAAATGAAGATATTGATTCCCGTTTTCCAATTCAAATTGTATCAACTGGATTACCAGCAGTAATTGTTCCTCTTTGTTCATTGGATGCTGTAAATCGTTGCAAGATCAATCATAATAATTATCAAAATTTCATTGATAACGTTATAAAAGCAAATATCCTTGTCTTTACTCCTGAAACCAAACTAAAAGAAAATGATTTAAATGTAAGAGTATTTTTAGATGACACAGGATTCCCAGAAGATCCTGCGACTGGAAGTGCAAACGGAAATCTTGCTGGATACCTTATCGCACATAACTTTTTTGAAAGTAAAAACATAGTGTACAGAGTTGAACAAGGATTCCAAATGGGAAGACCATCTATTTTAAATATACAAGCTAAAAATTCCCAAAATTCCATTCAAATCATTGTAGGGGGTAAAGTATTTTTAATCGCAAAAGGAGAATGGTATTAACATAAGAAAGTCCAAATTCGGGCTTTTTTTAGACTAATATTTTATAATTTTATTAATAAACTTGCGATTCCCTTCAATAAGAAGCACTCACTACTTATTAAAGGATTCTGCCCAGTTAGCATTCCTGTAGATCACTAATTTTCAACTTTGATAAAAAGAGAGCTCCCCAGTAAGATGAGAATAGATACCACTCTAAATCTCAAATCACAGGAGGAAGCTCTACTATGAAGTTTAAAATGCAAGAGAAACAAAATCAACTAATTGAAAGAATTTCTGACCAACACCTTATTGTCGGGATAGATATAGCGCAACAATTTCACGTTGCTCGAGCTGTCAATTACCGTGGAATTGTTGTTGGAGAACCGATCACTTTTGAAAACAATGAAGTAGGTTTTGCTAGTTTGCTAAATTGGATGAATGAATTAAAGTCTACCAAGAGATTAATAACAGAAATCGTTGGTATGGAGCCTACAGGGCATTACTGGCTGAGTTTATCGAAATGGCTATGCGATCAAAATATTGATGTAGTAACTGTTAATCCATACCTTGTAAAAAGAAATAAGGAAAACCGAGATAATACACAATCAAAAAGTGATAAGAAAGACGCTCTCGTAATTGCTGATATGGTGAAGAATGGCTATTACTCATTTATTCGCCCTACAACTGAGGCTTTCGAAGAGTTAAGGGTATTAAATGCTAATCGTGATGTTATTGTGAAACGTGTTGTCAGCGTTACCAACCAAATTCATCGCTGGGTAGATATTGTCT
Organism: Metabacillus sp. KUDC1714; assembly: GCF_014217835.1. Classification (NCBI taxonomy): domain Bacteria; kingdom Bacillati; phylum Bacillota; class Bacilli; order Caryophanales; family Bacillaceae; genus Metabacillus; species Metabacillus elymi. The sequence continues at coordinate 4,951,315 of NZ_CP055263.1, read as the reverse complement.
TTCCGGAACTAAGACAAGTCTTTAAAAATGTAACATGTAAAGGAGCAATTGCCACTCTTCGGTTATTTCCCACACCATTGGAACTACGTTCCCTAGAAGTTCAATTTGTAATAGATAGTTGGAAATCGTTGATGCAGAGACAACCTGGGTTGAAAAAAGCCAAACTATTAATCCAATTAGCTAAGAATTCTGTGGGTACCACCCTAGCTATTGATGCTTATAGACTTCATCTAGAAGTATTACTAGATGAATTGGACTTAGCATTAGCTCAACTCGAAAGAGTAAAAGGATATGAAGGCTGCACTTAATAAGATTTCATATACAGATCATCTATTAGAAATCAAGGGATTAACTGAAATTACATTAGGGGGCATTTTAGGTGAAACTGGCGACTTAAGTAACTTTGCACATGGTAATTCCCTACTCAGGCATGCAGGTTTACATCTAGTTGAAGCTAGTTCCGGAAAATGGAAAGGCCAAATTGTCCTCTCAAAACGAGGGCGATCTAGGTTGAGGAGATTTTTATTTTTAGCAACTATGAGCCTTGTAGCCAATAATCCTGAGTTTAAAGAACTGCATCATTACAATGTTCATGTGAAAAAAATGAAAAAGATGAAATCCATCATGAAACTAATTGGAAAGCTTGCGAGAATTATAGTAGGAATCGCCCGACGTAATGAAGCTTATTGTCCACAGAAAGTCCAGTCACTACCTTCATTAGTGGCATAAAAACTTCTAAATACATTCTTGAAAGTAATTTCATGTATTGTTGAATGCTGGCTTATTCGTAGGACCTCAAAGAAAGCACGGAGTACTGGGATACTTAAACAAAAGGGCACAGACCCATTCCGTTAGCATAACCGGCCTCCACCCCTTGGATAGGCATGACGAAGGAATGAGAGGGCATTGACCCGTTGAGACATGGGAGGGATAGCCTCCAGGGGCGGCGTGGAGAATACGTGCAGTATATGGAAAAAAGTGGAGTTATAATTTACTCCTCTATTCCCGCATGCCTCCAAAAAGCCTTTTTACATACTCTCGTTCCCTGCTTATGTCATTGTTCTGATATGTGGCCTTGAATTCCTGCGAATAAGCGAGCATTTAAGAGTAAATTGAATTAAACTGAGGGAGTTTAAGTAGATAAAAAGGATAAAGGGGATAACATAATGCTAACAGAAAAAGTTCATATTGCCGTGCCAACAGCTTTTTTTGAAGATCAATCTTTAAATATTCAAGGGACAATAAGCCATATAAGAGACCTGTATAAACAAGGAGTAAAATCTGTTCTTGTCTCTGGAACTACTGGAGAACAGCATAGTCTAAACCTCCAAGAGAAAATTGAAATAATAAACGGTTTAGAACTGGAAGAAGAACTCATTAGTAATATGGAAATTATATTTGGTGTGGCTTCAATTAGACAGAAAGAGGCAGAGGAATTAGCTGAAAAGATTCGTCACACAAAAATATCAGGTATCATGCTTGGGTATCCACCGTATGTTATACCGACACAAGAAGAAGCATTCGTTTATACAAAGAGGATTATGCACCTTAGTAATAAACCTACAATTTTATATAACAATCCAAAAAGAACTGGATTTGACTTATCAGAGAAGAGTATTATTCAATTAAGTAAGCTAGACTTAGTGGTTGGAATAAAAGATGCTGGCAATAAAGAAAAAGTTGAACGAATAAAAAACGGTATGCATAGAAATGATTTATATTTTTATGCTGGTGGAGAAGTGGATTTAGAAGAAAAAGTATTACATGGATATGATCGCCTTTCTTCCATTGCTGGGAATGTTTCCCCGCCAGAAATTAGTCAATGGTTTCAAAAAATGCTTATGAAGCAAAAAGTAAGTAAACAAGAAAGCGAAAAAATAGAAAATATTATGGAACAAGTTTATCAAGGAAATGCTATTGTGAATCTGAAAAAAATCATTAATCATAAGGGTATTCCAATGGGGATTTGCAGGAGTCCAATAGGAAATATTTAACGATTAAAGATCGAAAAGGACTTCATCAACTTTTTGATGTAATCAGGAAAGGCGATACAGTTGTAGTGGAGAGCATCTCTCGTTTAGGCGTAAAACATTGGATATCCTCAATATTATTCAACAGTTAGAAGAGATGGGGGTGCAATTCATTTCTTTAAAAGAAAATATGGATACAAGAACCTCTACGGGCAAAGCCATGTTCCAAATGATGTGCGTCATTGCTGAATTAGAAAGAAACCTTATTGCTGAAAGAGTAAAGGAAGGACTCGAAGCAAGTAAAAGGCGTGGAAAAACATTAGGTAGACCCAAGTTGGATAAAGAAAAGCTTACTGTTGCGCTACGGATGTATGATAGTAAAGAATATTCTATAAAGGAGATAGTTTCGGCAACTGGAATATCTCAAGGCTCCTTATATAGAGCAGTCAATAGAAGGAAGCTTGAAGAAATTAAAAAATAGGGCGCATTTTATTATTTCTCCAAGCTTACTTTGCGGTCTACAGCAGGAACCCTGTCACTAAGCCTATAAGTTGACATAGCATGCTCTTGGATATGCTTATGAATGGCATCAGGTACTTCTTGAAGTGAATTTAGTGTCAAAAAAGCACTAGTATGCTCAACATTAACTTCAACAACGTTATATTGCCATTCTGTTTCAGCTGGAATATATATTGCTTGGATATTCTTTTCAAGTGCTGGGACAATATCAGTTCTTAATGAATTTCCAACCATCCATGTTACTTTTGGATCAGCTTTAATTGTTTTTAAAATATCCGATAGAGCTGTTGTATCTTTATGTTCCGAAATAAAAATACGATGTTCAAAATATGTAGCGAGTTCTAACTGGGCAATTTTCTTACTTTGATTAGCCTGATCCCCACCTGTGTGTAAATATAATTCATGTCCCTCTTCTTTTAAACGTTGTAGTGTTTCATTCATATGTGGAATTGGTTCAACGGGAATTTCAAATACCTTAAACCCCAACTCTCTTAAATATTGGATTTCGTCTTTTTTCTTTTCCTTACCTGTTAAGTCACAAAAATATTTATAAGTACCAACAAATGACTCGGGAAACCGTTCTGACTTTAAACCGTGCTGACTAATCGCCTTTACATCAATTTGAAGTTGTTTCTGTTTAATTTCTTCCTTGGTTATAGAGTCAAACCATGTGATCATTTGATCAGCGAACTCACCTATTACTCGGTTAAAATATCTATTACAGTATGATAATGTATCGTCAAGGTTAAATAAAATGTTTTGTTTTTGCATTTTTTACTCCTTTCCAAGTATTTTATACTCTAACTATTGTCCCTCAATGTCTAAGTTAATATTACTTGAAGAGGATCAGATATAAATTGATATAACAAACGACATAATAAATAGCTACAATGTCGTTTATTACTTATTCCTTTCTTTTTTTAATCCGACCTATCCCAAGTTGTTTTGCTTCCTCACGTAAAGCTTTCAATAGGCTGAAGGTCATTAAAGCGATAATGATTGAAAATGGTAATGCAGCTATAATCATCATATTTTGTAATGCTTGAAGACCGCCCGAGTATAGAAGCACGATTGCGATTGTAGAGAGCAACTCCAAATAAAGATTCCTCTGCAGATAGACTTGATCTTTGAGCAACACCATTATGTTCAAGTGCAATAGCTGAACCTCCGAAAGCTCTATTCTGAAACCTAGTTTTTCGAAAAACTAGAGGTGTCACAGTTGGTTGAGAACCTAATAATCGTCTCAGGGACAACTCAAAGCAAGTCGATTTGAGAAAATTCAAAATTTTGTATTGAAAATTCAACCAAAATATTATATTATAACCATAACGTTTTATAATATGAATTAGTGTTTTATATTATAAAACAAATTGTTGGTTAAATTTACGAAATCAAAAATGTAAGCGATATAATGCTTGGTTTTTAAACAAATACACATTTTATCAATTGGTGTTCCTTAAAAGGTGCGATCACAAAATCTAGAATAACAATATTAGTAGTAATTCTAGTAATATAAATATGATATATAATTGTGTTAAATCGTTTATTTACCAAAAAAGGAATGAGAAATGTGCCAATTATCCAATCAGTGGAACGAGCTTTACGAATTCTAGAACTTTTTGATGACCGCGAATACGAATTAAGCATTACAGAGATTAGTAAACGAATGAATCTCCATAAAAGTACAATTCATTCATTACTAAAAACATTACAGGCCCATTGTTACATTAAGCAAAATAAAGAGAATGGAAAATATTCCTTAGGCCTTAAATTGTTTGAACGAGGGTATTATGTTATTGAAAATATGGACCTTCGTACAAATGCAAGAAAATTTTTAGAATTATTATCATTTCAAACAAAGAACACTGTTCATTTAGTTTTATTAGATGGCCAGGAAGGCGTATATATTGATAAAGTAGAAGGCCATGGTGTTACTGTTTTTTATTCGAAAATTGGGCGTCGTGTTCCATTACACACAAGTGCAGTTGGAAAAGCTTTAGTTGCTTTTAAAGATGATAGTGAAATTGAGAATATCTTGACTAATTATCAATTTACGAAAAGAACAGACAAAACGATAATGAATAAAGAAGAGTTTTTGAGTGAGCTACAGAGTGTACGTAATAAAGGATTTGCTGTTGACAATGAAGAAAATGAAACTGGGATCTTTTGTTTGGCAGTTCCAATAATGGATCATACAGATAAGGTCATTGCTGCAATTAGTATGTCTCTGTCTTCTGCTAAGGTTAAAGATGAAATAATAGATGAGTATAAAACTTTATTAAAAGAAACAGGTGAGCAAATATCTGTTTCACTAGGCTATGGATATAAAAGGATATGATTAAATGGGCTTTAGCCTATTTTTATCTATATAACAAAACTGAGTTTTATAATATAAAACAGGAGGGTTTTTAATGAGAATAATACGTTATAAGAAGAAAGAAGCCAAACATCAATTAGCACTAGTTAATAAAGAGAGTTTTGTTTTTGACTTACCATACCCTGATTTTATGTCTTTTGTTAACGAAGCAGAGAAACAAGGAAAGACAGTATTAGCATTAGCTAAAGAGTTTACTGCTAATGAGCCAGTTGAAAAATATGAAAATATGATTCTTACAACACCACTTGATGCACCAGAAGTATGGGCATCTGGGGTTACATACGAAAAAAGTCGTGATGCTAGAAATTATGAAGCAACAGAAGGAAAACTGGATGCTACTACATTTTATGATAAAGTGTATGATGCTGAGCGTCCGGAAATTTTCTTTAAATCAACAGCTGCACGTACAGTTGGTCCGGGACAAGAAGTTTATCTTCGTTCAGATTCAAATTGGCAAATTCCCGAGCCAGAATTAGGATTAGTTATTAATAAAGACGGAAAAATTTTAGGCTATACAGCTGGGAACGATATGAGTTGCCGTGATATTGAAGGTGAAAATCCTCTTTACCTTCCACAAGCAAAAGTTTGGAAAAATTCATGTTCAATTGGACCAGCAATTTTACTAGCGGATGCTGTAGAGGATCCATATGAATTAACCATTACTTGCCGTATTTTCCGTAATAATGAAAAAGTGTTTGATGGAATGGCGAGTGTAAATCAATTAAAAAGAAAGCTAGATGAATTAGTTTCATACCTAGTTCTTGATAACGAGATCTTTGATGGCACAGTACTGTTAACTGGAACTTGTGTAGTTCCTCCAAATGAATTCACATTAAATGACGGGGATACAATTGAAATTGAAATTTCAGGAGTTGGTATTCTTATAAATCCGGTTAAACAACAAGCCAAAAAAGAAACAGTTTTATACTAAGTTGAATTTATACGTCACCTTGAGTTTCAATAAATTAATTTTAAAAATAGGGAGTGGATTTTAGTGAGTCATACGAAAACAGTAGCACAAACATTTTCAAATTTTATTAATAATGAATGGAAACAATCTTCTGATCATGATGTGATTGCGAGCTATAATCCCGCAAATAAAGAAGAGATTGTAGGTAATGTACAAAAATCATCAAAGGCTGATTTAGACGAAGCTGTAAATGCAGCACACAATGCCAAAAAAGGGTGGCGTAAGTTGGGTCAAGTTGCTCGTGGGCAATTGTTATATAAAGTAGCAGATCTTCTAGAGGAAAGCCTTGAGGATATCGCAGAAACCATGACGCGTGAAATGGGTAAAACATTACCAGAAGCAAAAGGTGAAACAGCAAGAGGAGTTGCTATTCTCCGTTATTATGCAGGGGAAGGAATGCGCTCAGATGGGGATACAATTCCGTCAACAGAACCTGATGCACTAATGTTTACGAGAAGAACTCCTCTAGGTGTTGTTGGTGTTATTACACCATGGAACTTCCCAGTAGCTATTCCTATTTGGAAAATTGCACCAGCATTAGTGTATGGAAATACCGTTGTGTTTAAACCAGCTACAGAGGCTGCAGTAACTGCTGCTAAGGTTGTTGAATGCTTTGCAAAAGCCGGTTTTCCAAAGGGGGTTCTTAATTTCATTACAGGTTCTGGGGCAGTTATTGGTCAAGGACTTATCGATCATCCATTACTTAACGGCATTACGTTTACTGGTTCTGAAGGTGTTGGTAAAAATGTTGCAAGGTCAGCAACAGAAAGAGGTATTAAATACCAACTTGAAATGGGTGGTAAAAACCCAGTAATCGTAGCAAGAGATGCCGATTTAAATTTAGCTGTTGATGCCGTATTAAGCGGAGGTTTAAAGTCTACTGGACAAAAATGTACGGCAACAAGTCGTGTTATTGTTGAGGCAGATATTTATGATCAATTTAAAGAGCTACTGCTTAAGAAAATTGATGAAATTACAATTGGTGATGGGTTGAAAGATGGTATTTGGATGGGACCTTGTGCAAGTGAGGGACAATTCAACACTGTATGCAGCTATATTGAAAAAGGTAAGCAAGAAGGCGCATCTCTTATTTATGGCGGTGAAGTGTTAACTGATGACGAATATAAAAATGGTTTCTTTGTTCGTCCAGCAGTCTTTGAAAATGTAAACTCTGACATGATTATTGCGCAAGAAGAAATTTTTGGACCTGTATTAGCTTTACTTAAAGTAGATTCGTTAGAAAACGCAATTGATGTTGCAAATGATTCAAAATACGGATTAAGTGCTTCAATCTTCACAAGAAATATTAGTTCCTTCTTAAGTTTTATTGATGATATGGAGGCAGGTCTTGTTCGTGTAAATGCTGAAAGTGCTGGTGTTGAGCTACAAGCTCCTTTTGGAGGAATGAAGGCTTCAAGTACAGGATCTCGTGAACAAGGTGAAGCAGCAAAAGAATTCTACACTTCAATTAAGACAGTTTTTGTAAAGGGTTCTTAAAGCTTATATTGTAATCTATCAAATGCCTTCTTAAGCCTCGGGTTGATTCATGGTCTGAGGCTACTTTTTTAAAATTTGGATATGTTAAAAGGGTTCATGTTTTTGAACTCCTTAAACGATCTGCTGTTTCTTGTAATATATTAAAATAGGGTATAAATTAGCAATATTCGTAATTTCAATTTCAATTGATGATCTATATAATTTTGTTAAAGCGTTTTCATATAAAAGTTTGTTTTGAAATAAGGAATAAACTTAATTGAATTTCTCTCTAAAAGGGTGGGGCGCATGAAAGTCATAAGTTGTGAAGAACCAAAGCGATTTACAGAAAAAGAAGAAGAGATACCGAAGATTAAGCAAGGAGAAGTGCTTATTAAGGTTAAAAGGATAGGAATATGTGGAACAGATATTCATGCCTATTATGGTAATCAACCATTCTTTACATATCCAAGAGTGTTAGGACACGAATTATCTGGTGAAATTGTAGAAGTTGGTATGAATGATATGGAATTAAAAGCCGGTGATTCAGTTGCGGTAATTCCTTTTTTAGAATGTGGAAAATGTATTGCTTGTCGTCAAGGAAAAACGAATTGTTGTACAAATATGAAAGTATTCGGAGTCCATATTGACGGTGGTATGAAAGAGTATATCAAATTACCTATTGATCATGTGTTAAAAGTAAATGGTATTAGTTTTGATCAAGCTGCTATGATTGAACCTTTAAGTATTGGAGCACATGCTGTAAGGCGTGCAAAACTTGAGGACAATCAATTTGCTCTGATTATTGGTGGTGGCCCAATTGGATTAGGTGTAATGAAATTTGCAAAGCTTGCTGGTGCAAAAGTGATTGCAATGGATATTCATGAAGAGCGATTGCAATTTTGTAAAGAATGGGCACATGCTGATTTTACGGTTAATGCACTTAAAGATCCAATTGAAGAAATATCAAAGATTACAAATGGAGATTTTCCAGAAGTTGTTTTTGATGCTACAGGTAATAAGTCATCAATGATGAATGCCTTTGATTATGTTAGTCATGGAGGACAACTAGTTTATGTTGGTCTCGTAAAGGATGATATCACATTTAATGATCCTGAATTTCATAAAAGAGAAATGAGTTTACTTGGAAGTCGAAATGCAACACGAGAAGACTTCAAGTACGTTATTTCATGCGTCAAAAATGGAGATATCGATGTAAATCCGATCATTACAAAACGTTTTAAGTTAGATGATATCGGAACTGATTTTGAGGAAGTTACAAATCCAGCAAACAATATTATAAAAGCTATTATTGAAGTGTAACCAAATGGAGAATTAAATACTTGGAAAAAAGTACTTGATGTTAATGTTACAGGTGTATTCCTTGTAGTTTAAAAAAAAGAAAAAATCCCGAAAGTGTCGATTGACTTTCGGGGAAACTCTTTCATTCTAAATAGATGACTAGTTCATACTTCTTGTTATTATCTTTAAATCAAATTCAAAAAATGGATTAGTGCAATATATTTAATCTGCTTTTCGATAGAATTGTTTTGCTCTTGTAAAATTAAGATTAATAGCTTCTTTTATCTTCTCATCATCATGATCTTTAATCGCTAATACAAGTTTTATTCTCCATTCAATACTATTTTCCCAGGCACCAGGGATATTAAGTATCTTTAACATTGATTCATGGCGAAGATGTACAATTGTTTGCATTAATTTGTTATATATTTTATTTTTGCTACAAAATCCCATGTGTAAATCGAATTCATCAAGTAATTGTTGGAAATCTACAATGTTCTTCTCTTTAACGGACAAACTTTTCAATTCAATTAACGTTTTTTCTAGGACAATTATATCATCATCAGTCATGTGTTTAGATGCTTCAAGAAAAACCTCGGATTCAATTAATTTTCGAGCAGCATATATTTCATCTAGATTGTCTATTTCATTATAATACATCCAGCCAATGGTCTCAGCAGGAATAGGAGATTCACTCTTATTTACATAGCTGCCTTCACCGGGTTTAATTGTTATTAATCCAATTAGGGCAAGGGCGCGTAAAGATTCTCGAATTCTCCCTCGATTCACTCCAAATTCTTGAGCTAATAAACGTTCATTAGGCAGTTTATCACCAGGATTTAACTCATTTGATGTGATCCAGGAAGCAATCTGTTCCATGACTTGTTCAGTAACAGTGATTTTTTTTATTGGATTTATCTTAACCATTATAGAGCCACCTTTTCAATAGACTGGTATTACCAATATACCATTTGATTTATTTTAATAAAAACTTAATACAAAAGAAAGGGATAATTTTAAATATTTTATTAAATTTTAAAAAGTTTGAAAATTCCGTTGAAAAGCCACAATTATGATGATATCATTATTTTTAAGCGTGGTACTACCAGACAGATAAAAAATGAAAGCGTTATATTTTTTTAAGGATCAACCCTTTTAGAGAGGAACAACCTGTTATAATATTATCGCTGATTTGGTACTACCACACCACCTATCCTATATCAAACGGTTTTAAATCAGTAATCTTACAAATATAAAGATATTAAAATGTTCAAAAATCAAATAATATCGATTGAATAAAGGGGAAATGATTATTTTGAAGGAAGAAAACTATCGGACAATTGTTATGAGGCCTGAAGACAGTGTAGCTGTTGCATTAGAAGAGATACCAGCTGAAACCAAATTAACAGTTACGTTACCAGATAAGAAAACTAAGGAAATCATAGTAAAGGAAACTATACTATTTGGGCATAAATTTGCCATTATACCCATAACAGGTGGATCTTATATTATGAAATATGGGGAAGTTATTGGGAAAGCATTAAGAGATATAGAGGAAGGCGAACATGTTCATGTTCACAACTTAGAAGGTGTGAGAGGAAGAGGTGACAAAATTGTTGGAAACTAACAATGAAGGTAAATTTTTAGGATATAGACGACACGATGGAAAAGTAGGGGTAAGAAATCATGTGCTAATATTACCAACAATAACTTGCGCTACACAGGCGGCAAAACAAATTACTGAACTTGTACATGGAACAGTATCTTTTATCCATCAACATGGTTGTGCTCAAGTCGGAGTAGATTATGAACAAACTTTCCGTACATATGTAGGATTAGGAACTAACCCAAATGTTTATGGTGTCATAGTTTTAGGATTAGGCTGTGAAACACACCAAGCTAGGAGTGTCGCAAGTGAAATTGCTAAAACAGGTAAACGTGTTGAAACAGTATCAATTCAAGATTATGGTGGTACTTTATCGGCTATTGCTGAAGGTGCAAAAGCAGCTACTAAACTAGTACAGGAAGCTTCCGCTCAAATGAGAGAATGGTGTGATTTTAGTGAATTAATTATTGGAACAGAATGTGGCGGCTCTGATGCATGCTCAGGATTATCAGCAAATCCTGCAGTTGGTGTAGTGAGCGATATGATTGTAGAAAAGGGAGGAACTGCAATCTTAGCTGAAACGACTGAATTAATAGGAGCAGAACATTTACTTGCTAAACGTGCAAAGAATGAAAGAGTTGCTAAACGTGCATATGAAATTATTAAAGCGATGGAAAACCGATCAATTCTAATGGGTGTTGATATAAGAACAGGAAATCCAAGTCCTGGAAACATAAAAGGTGGATTGAGCTCATTAGAAGAGAAATCTTTAGGGGCTGCAAACAAGGCTGGAAAAAGTCAATTAAATGAGATCATAGATTACGCTGAAGCTCCAACGGAAAAAGGGTTGGTTTGGATGGATACGCCTGGTCATGATATCGAACAATTAACGGGTATGGTTGCTGGTGGTGCTCAAGTTGTTTTGTTTACAAGTGGAAGAGGAACACCTACTGGTTCACCGATTGCTCCAGTTATTAAAATATCTACGAATACACCAATGTTTGAAAGAATGTCAGAAAATATGGATCTTGATGCTGGTTCTATCATTGATGGCAAAGAAACAGTAGAAGATGTTGGAAAGAGAATTTTTGACGAAATCGGAATGGTTTGCTCAGGCAAGCTTACAAAAGCCGAAATACTTAAACAACATGATTTTGGAATCTGGAGAATTGGCCCAACATTTTAATAGTAGATTTACTGGGGACGAAGGTGTATAAGTAAATGAAAACGCTTAATCCGTCTCCTTTAATAAAAAAAGTCTAAAGAAAAGGGGTATGGAAATGAAAAAATCATTATTAGCAGTTTTAATGGTATTTTTATTGATGATTGCAAATGCATGTTCTTCAGGTACAACTTCAGGAAAATCGAGTTCTTCCTCATCAAGTGATGGAGATACTAAAAAAGAAAAAATTGAAATTAATGTTGCATATGGTAACCAACCAGGTGAGCCAATTGATCAACAAGCAAATAAGTGGAAGGAATTAGCTGCTGAAGCAAGTGATGGGCAAATCGTATTAAATCTTTATCCAAGTTCGCAACTAGGTGCTGAAAAGGATGTTGTAGAACAGGCAAAAATGGGTAATAACGTCATTGTTATGGCTGGTTATGACTTTTTAATGGATTATGTTCCAGATGCAGGTATTCTTACAGCTCCATACTTAACTGAAAATTTAGATGACTTAGTATACTTAACAACTACTGATTGGTTTGCAGGTTTAACAGATAAATTAAGAGAACAAGATATTGAAATTGTAAACGGTAACACAGCATATGGTGTTCGTCATTTAATGACAAATGAAAAAGTAACAACCCCAGAGGAGTTAGCTGGATTAAAGATTCGTGTACCTAATAACCAAATGTCCATTAAAACATTTGAGGCTTTAGGCGCAACGGCAACACCAACTCCACTTGGTGATTTATATACTTCATTACAACAAGGTTTAATTGATGGTGCTGAAAACCCACTTCCTGTTTTACAAGGTGTAAAAGCACAAGAAATCTCTAAACATTTATCTTTAACTGGTCACCAAAAATTCATTACATCTTGGATTGCAGGAACAGGCTTTATCGAATCATTACCAGCTGATGTAGTAGAAATCTTAAAAGAAACTGGAAATGAAGCTGCAGAATATGGACGTACTGTATTAGAAGAACAAACAGATAATGTGTTAGAAGAATTTAAAAACGAGGGTGTAGAAGTTCATGAAATAGATATTGCACCTTTTAAAGCAAAAGTAGGTAGCGTGTATGAAGCGTTTCCAGATTGGACTCCAGGTTTATATGAGGAAATCCAAAAGTTACTTGAAAATAAACAATAATCATATTGAGTGGGATTTTCTTAAATAGGAAATCCTACTTTCTTAAATCAAATTAATAGTTTATGAGAAAGCTAAAATTGTTCAGTAAAAGGGGAAAATTATGATTAAAAAGATATTTGATCCCATTGATGATATTATTGCAACACTCGCACTCGCTGTTATTATCTCTCTTACTGTTATAAATGTTTTTTTACGGTTTGTCTTAAATAGTCCTGTTGCATGGGCTGAAGAAATTTCAGTAGGACTATTTATTTGGCTTGTTTTTGTTGGGATGAGTTCGGCCATGAAACGTGATAACCATATTGGAGTCGATTATTTTGTAAATAAAATGCCACGTCCTCTAAAAATTTCCGCCATCATTATTAGGGCCCTCGCCATTTATGCAGCCCTTATCTATGTATTAATCTATCTTGGAAGCAGTTTAACAGCACAAGCTCACAGTAAGGTCACACCAATATTAGCAATTAGCTACCAATATATTGATATTGCTGTACCAATTGGGGGGGTTCTAACAGCTATTCATTTTACCCGATTACTCATTCAAAGTCTAAAAGCTGAGCTAAAAAAAGAAGGGGGAGAATAAAGTGGCTTTAATTGTCGTACTATCTGTTCTTCTAATTTTGTTCTTACTAAACGTACCAATAGCTTTTGCACTAATAGTGAGTACCGCGGTATATTTCTTTTTTATTGATAATTTTTCAAGTTCTATTTTGATACAACGCATGGTCGGGGGAATTGAATCTGTTCCTCTTTTAGCGATTATTTTCTTTATTACTGCGGGTATTTTAATGAATTACACCGGAATTACAACTAGAATGTTAAGATTTGCTCAAATTTTAACGAGTCGATTACCAGGTTCATTAGCACAGGTAAATGTAGTTTTAAGTACGCTTATGGGTGGATTATCCGGCTCAAATATAGCAGATGCTGCCATGCAATCAAAGATCTTAGTTCCTGAAATGGTAAAAAAGGGATATAGTCGTTCATTTGCAACTGTTTTAACAGCTGCAACCTCATTAATAACACCGATTATCCCACCAGGAATTGCCTTAATTATGTATGGGTATGTTGGTAATATTTCAATTGGTTCATTATTTATGGCAGGAGTTTTACCAGGAATTGTTTTATGTATCATTTTCATGATCTATGTTCATTTTTATTCAAAAAAACATAAACTTGAAACGGACAATAAAGAACATTTTACAGCGAAAGACCTATTACTATCTTTTAAAGATGCTTTTTTTGCCCTATTGTTACCAGTTATTATTATCGGAGGAATTCGATTAGGGATATTTAGTGCAACAGAGGCAGGAGCGATTGCTGTATTTTATGCGTTATTCCTAGGTTTAGTCATCTATCGTGAAATGAAACTAAAACAACTGGTACGTGCACTTGTCGATACGGTTTATACTTCAGCTTCCATTATCATTATTATAGCTGCGGGCTCTGCTTTTGCTTGGGTCTTAACGTTAGAGCAAGTACCACAAAAAATGACAGCGTTAATGGTGACAAATGTATCATCACCAATTCTGTTTTTCCTAGTTGTTATTGTTTTTCTATTAGTAGTGGGGATGTTTATTGAAGGAAATGTATCGATTATTATCCTAACCCCGTTATTCATGCCGATGCTTGCGCAATACGGAATTGATCCAGTACATTTTGGTATTTTCTTTATCATTTGTATTAGTATAGGAACAATGACACCACCACTTGGTACGATCATGTTCACTACGTGTTCGATTACTGGAACTAAAATTGAAGATTTTATTAAAAGCAGTATACCTTTCTTAATTATTTTAATCATCGCAGCATTGTTAATTGCGTTTGTTCCTAGTATTTCTCTTTGGCTACCAACTACTTTTAAATAATAAGATAAAAGAGGTGTTACTGTGGATTCATTTAAAGGTCAAGTTATATGGATTACTGGAAGCAGCACAGGTATCGGAAGAGCTGCAGCTTTAGAATTTTCTGAAAACGGAGCAGATGTTATTGTTCATGCAAACCATAACATTGATAAGGCACAATATCTGTATATCTCGTAACGAAAGCAGTGCTTCCTCTTATGAAAAAGCATGGAAAAGGTAGAATTATTAATATTACTTCTATCGCGGCAAAAAATGGAGGGGGAGTAGGTAGTATTGCATATGCAGCATCAAAAGGTGGAGTAAGCACATTAACAAAAGGTTTAGCTAAAGATTTAATTGAATATAATATTTTGGTTAATGCAATTGCTCCGGGAGTAATTTCAACCCCATTCCATGACAAGTATTCTACATTAGAACAAAGGGCAAAAATGGTGGAACAGATTCCAATGGGAAGAGAAGGAACCCCTGAAGAGACTGTAGGTTCTATTTTATTTTTAGCATCAAAACATGCTAATTATATAACTGGAGAAATAATAGAGGTTAATGGCGGACAGTTAATGAGCTAGTTTGACGATTAAAGGGCGCTTTAACAAAATTTTGTACATAATGGCAGTTCCTACCTTACGATAAATAAAGAGGACGCTTGGATAAATCCTTGCGTTCTCTTTATTTATGAAAATATTATTCATTAAAGTACACTCCCCAATCCC
Organism: Metabacillus sp. KUDC1714; assembly: GCF_014217835.1. Taxonomy (NCBI): domain Bacteria; kingdom Bacillati; phylum Bacillota; class Bacilli; order Caryophanales; family Bacillaceae; genus Metabacillus; species Metabacillus elymi. The sequence continues at coordinate 4,936,205 of NZ_CP055263.1, read as the reverse complement.
CTTTATTTAAAAAACTCTTAATCTGTATATCTAAAATTTAAATAAATAGGCTTTTTTACCAGTAACAATACCCACCAAATTTACATAATTTGTTGAAGAAGTATTTATCTACGATAAACTCAGTTTGAATTTACATGTTCGTTTCCTGTCACTGGTTTCCAGGTAAGTATATTTAGGAGGTTTTAATGAATGAATGACTTTCAACATGATCTCCAGAAGTTAAATCTCGGAGATTATCAAGCTACTCAGGCCGTACCTTATGACCCAAACCAATACTATAATGATGATGAAAGGCTTTACTTTGGTATCGGAAGTATTCTTCGCTGTTTTAGCTGCTTTAGTTGTTACAGCTGTTACAGCTGTTACAGTTGTTTTAGCTGTTTCAACTGCCATAATTGCAGCGGTCGCTGTGGTGGTGGAGGTCGTTGTGGCGGTGGCCGTTGCGGTGGTGGAGGCCGTTGTAGTGACGGTAATCGTTGTGGCGGCGGAGGTCGCTGCGGAGGCAGATAGAATAAGTTTCGTAAAGAATTACGGCAAGCCTCTACATTTAGGTGTAGAGGCTATTCTCATTAAAAATAAACATAAGGGACAATTTACAGTACATAAGATGTTAGTAATGTATATTGAAACACATTGGTAGCTACGGCTAAGGAGGATCGATATGACGAATTTGTACCCTTCTATGCGTCTGAAGGTGAAAAGGGACACGTTTTTTCTCCCTGAAGCCAACAGCGGTGTATATTTTCGGAATAATGTAAGTTCGTTTCGTATGGAAGGCAGTATGATAGATAAGTGGGTTGAAAAATTGATACCGATGTTCAATGGAGAACACACCTTGGAGAGTTTGACAAACGGATTACCGGGCCAATATCGTGATCGAGTGTACGAAATTGCGGAAACATTGTATCAAAATGGATTTGTGAAAGATGTAAGTCGAGACCAGCCATATCAATTGACTGAACAGGTTCTAAAAAAGTATGCTTCACAAATTGAATTTGTTGATAGTTTTGTAGAGTCCGCCGCCTTTCGATTTCAGACTTATCGTCAGGCAAAAGCAATGGCAATTGGTTCAGGAGCTATGTTTGTTTCATTGGTCTCAGCATTACTTGATTCCGGGTTACCAAAGTTTCAAATATTAATCACAGATAGGAATCAGACGAATATACAGCGGCTGCAGGATCTCGTAGCACATGCCCGAACAACAGATCCGGAGGTGGAGGTAGAGGAGATCTCACTAACTTCTTGGAAGGAGATTGTGGAGCCGTTTGATTATATTTTGTATGTGTCACAAGAGGGAAATGTAGAGGAGCTAAAACTTCTACATAGGATTTGTAGAGAAAAAAAGAAGGTGTTTATCCCCGCTTTGTGTTTACAACAGATTGGAATGGCGGGTCCTTTCGTTTTACCAAGCTCAGAGAATTGTTGGGAATCTGCATGGCGCCGACTGCATCGATCGGAACTTTATAAAAAAAATCAAATTTCTAAATTTTCTACCACAGCCGGTGCTATGCTGGCCAATCTAATTGTATTTGAATTGTTTAAAAACATTACCGGAGTGACGGAAAGGGAACAGAATAATCAATACTTTTTACTGGATTTAGAAACGTTGGAAGGAAACTGGAATAATTTCATTCCACATCCATTTGTGACTGGACATCCATTAGTTAGACTGGTAGACGATTATGATGCACGAATAAAACGAGAATCGGAAAGACAAGAAACGGGCAAATTACTTCTTTTTTTCAACAAGTTAACATCAGAGGCAACAGGGATTTTTCATACTTGGGATGAGGGAGATTTGCTTCAACTTCCGTTAGCTCAGTGCCGAGTCCAACCGATCGACCCATTGTCTGATGGACCTGCTGAGTTGTTGAAATGTATGATCTGTTCAGGACTGACGCACGAGGAGGCTAGAAGGGAAGCTGGTTTATCTGGAATTGAAGCATATGGAAATCGAATAACTACCTTACTCGATCTGCCATCACAAGTTCAAGTTGGAGCAGGTGAAACATTTACCGAAAGTGTATGCCGAGGACTACAGAAGTATTTAGTACAGGTGATGAAAATAAAACAGCCAAACAAAACGGTTACTCTATCTCGAGTCCAGTTGAGTACGGTAGAAGATGAAAGATGCAGATATTATTTAAAGGCATTATCTACGATCCAGAGTGACCCAATTATTGGATTAGGAGAGGAAGTATCTGGCTTTCCTGTCGTATGGATTGGTACGAAAAATGGATGGTATGGAAGTGTAGATATTAATATAACATTTGCGTTAAGAAAAGCATTGCAACTGGCTCTTTTTAACCTGCAAAACCATGAAGATCCCTTAACGTCCCAAGGCTTAGTTGTATCATCAGTGCTACTTGAGGAAAAAGCACCACAACTAATAAATATTCCTGATTGTGATGATCAGAAACATTCTGTGCTTTTGCAATCTGCTAAGGAAGTATTGGATCGGAACGGAAAGCAACTAGTCATTTTTGAACTTGAACCAGAACCAATTTTAAAAGAAGGTTTAGCAGGGATATTTGGAGTTGTGGTTCGAGAGGAGGAATGAAGGTGAGTGCTGTTTTGTTGGTTGTTGGTGAGGGCTTGTTAGCAGACCTTTTTTGTACAGAACTGTCCTCAGAATATCTGATTGTTCGCCAGACTCATTTTGATTCAGTCGAATCAGAAACCATTGATTTGGCATTGGTCCTGCAAGATGAATGGAATCCTTCTATTCATCAAATCGCAGAAGACGTGTTTCGAGCAAGCAACACCCCTTGGCTGCGAAGCTTTGTTTCATTTGGAGAAGGTATTATTGGGCCTTTGGTTCAACCTGGAATTCCAGGTTGCTCTCAATGTGCTGATCTACGACGCGTCCTAACAGGAAGTCATCGTAAAGAGATGTGGCAGATGCAGAAAAATTTAGAGGCCTCTGGAAAAACACAACAGGAAGCATGGACATCACGTACAGGGTTTTCACAGATGGTTCAACTCCTTAAAGCAGAGGTTCAGATGCTAATACAAGGGAAACAAACTCTATCAGAGAAAAGACTCGGTTTCATCAACCTAAAAACATTGAAGATTTCATGGCATTCCTTCCTGCCTGTCCCTCTATGTACTGTATGTAGTTCTATACCTGACGATTCACCGGATTTAGCCCGAATTTCCCTTCAAAAAAGTCCGAAAGTCAGCATGGAAAGTTACCGAACTCGTTCATTAGATGATCTGAAAAACGTGTTAGGTAAAGACTATCTTGATTCTCGATCTGGCCTGCTTAATGATAAGATGTATAACCTCGTGCCTCCATTTGCTGATGTAAGTGTAAATTTACCTTTGTTTGAGGGGGATGAAGGAACTGCCGGCCGTACAAATTCCTACGCGGTAAGTGAATTAACGGCCATTTTAGAAGGATTAGAACGATACTGCGGTCTAAAGCCCCGCGGCAAACGATCAGTGGTATATGATTGTTACCATAATATAAAAGATCAAGCCTTAAATCCTCAATTGGTTGGTGTACATGAAGAAGAACAATATCAACACCCGGGCTTTCCCTTTGATAAATTTGATCCTGATCGTCCCATGAAATGGGTATGGGGCTATTCTTTTTTACAGGAGCGACCAATTCTCGTTCCAGAGTTACTTGCCTATTATAGTTTGGGTTGCGGGTCAAGGGGCTTTGTCTATGAAACTTCAAACGGATGCGCACTAGGAGGAAGTTTAGAAGAGGCCATTTTTTACGGCATTATGGAAGTGGTCGAGCGTGATTCGTTTCTTATGACCTGGTATGCAAAATTGTCTTTACCACGTCTTGACCCATACTCTGCTGAAGATGAAGAACTATTGTTGATGATTGACCGGATGAGAGTAGTTGGAGGATATGACCTTTATTTATATAACTCTACAATGGAACATGGAATCCCAAGCATTGTAGCATTGGCAAAAAACAGAAAGCAAAAAGGGTTGAATCTAATCTGTGCAGCAGGGGCTCATTTGGATCCGGTGCGGGCTGTGAAAACCGCTGTTCATGAGCTGGCTGGCATGATGTTAACACTTGATGAGAAATATGAAGCAAACAAAGAGGAATATGTGCGAATGTTACATGATTCCACCTTCGTACAACAGATGGATGACCATGGCATGTTGTATGGCTTACCACAAGCAGAAGAGCGCCTAAATTTTTTACTTAACAATAACTCTCCGATTAAATCGTTTAACGAGGAATTCAAGTGGAGATCGAACCATGTTGACCTTACCGATGATCTTCAAGACATACTACAAGCGTTACGGAACGTAAACTTGGATGTCATTGTCATTGATCAAACGACACCGGAAATCAAACGAAACGGATTACATTGTGTAAAAGTGCTGATTCCTGGGATGGTGCCAATGACCTTTGGACATCATCTAAAGCGCGTATCAGGTTTAGAAAGGATATTACGTGTCCCTCTGGAACTGGGTTATACGACAGAATCACTGATACGTGAAAAACTTAATCCACTTCCACACCCGTTTCCATAAAAAGGGAGGCTGGAAGGATGATTCTTGATGAGTTTCTGCACAATTTACATTTTGATATTGATCAGGCAAGCATTCCAAACTGGGAAGTGGACTGGGGAGATGGCCCTCTTGCATACAAGCTTTACTATGACTTACCCGAAATACCACTTTCTTTGGATATACCACTAACTCTGGAAGGTCAGGAAGTTCCTGATAAGCCAAATCTTCGCAAAATCGGTTACTTTCTTTGGCTTGTGTATGGAATAACCCAATTTAGTCAATATGTTATCCCGATGGATTCTTCCGAGAATCAACTTCAAATCATGCATTCCTTAAGAAGGTTTGCCCCTTCGGGAGGAGCGTTGTATCCAAACGAATTATACGTATATTTAAAAATTGACGATTTACCTGAAGGGATTTATCATTTCGATGCCTCACACCACCGCTTAGTCTTATTGCGTGAAGGTCATTTTGATGATTATCTTACCGATGCGCTTGGATACCGTTGTGATCTTACATCTTGCTTTGGGACCGTTTTTGTATCAACGATGTTTTGGAAAAACTTTTTCAAGTACAATAACTTTTCTTACCGGCTACAAGGGTTAGATGCAGGTGTCCTGATTGGGCAGTTATTAGAAGTAGCAAAACGTTTTGGCTTTGCATCAGGGGTGTACTATCAATTCCTTGATCGTGCGATTAACCATCTTCTTGGGCTTACGGAACAAGAAGAAAGCGTATATTCAGTTATCCCGCTATCTGTAGAACCAACCATGTGGTCAGGGAACCGTCATGGTGTGAATAGCTTAGCTACTGACTTGTTACAAGAAATACCTCCTATTCAGCCTAAACATTACGTTCGATCAAAGAAAATGAAAGAGTTTCCGATGTTACTAAAAATGAATGAAGCTTCCATGCTCGACTCTTCACCTTTTCGATGGATCGAGGAGAAGGAGATGAGAACTGTAGAGGGTATGGTTGTGCCTTTGCCCCCGGTTAAAAGAGTTTCATATGATTTCATGTCTACTTGTCGAAAGCGATTTTCACCTGACATGGATTTTATTTTGGGAAAAGTAAGTCTACAACAACTTGCTTACCTTCTTTATGAGGCAACAGAATCTTTCCGTTACAGAAATGACATAGAGGAAACACTTATATATGAGCCACGTGTTTCAATATTTGTTTGTTTGTATAATATTGAAGGAATCCCTAATGGTGCTTATTATTATGACAATAGGGAGCATGCATTGCGCCAGCTGAATCCAGGAGACCACCGGCTCCAACTGCAATCTGGAATGTCTTCAGGTAATGTAAATTTACAGCAAGTACCTATCACTCTGCATGTTGTCGGTGACAAGGATTACGATAAAGATTCACTTGGCTACAGAGGATATCGAATTCAACAAATGGAAGCGGGAATGCTAGTCCAAAGATTATTATTAGCAGCATCAGCCCTTGATATGGGTGGTCACCCACTCCTCGGTTTCGATGTAAACCAAAGTGATCAAATTTACAACTTGGATTCACTAGGAAAAACAAGCTTAATTCAAATCCCAATGGGCCCTTATCGACAACGACCTTGGCTGATAGGAAGACTTTATACTTAATAGAATCAAGACCTCAGTCGAAGAAAAATGACAGGAAAAGCGAAATTTGCAACGTTTCTTACAAAATTGTAAGGAACGTTTTTTATTTAGGCTGTTTTCGCAAACTTTGTTGCTTTTAAAATAGTATGGGGTTGGTTGATTGGCGCTCCAGGATGCTCGCTTTCCGTGGGGCGGGCGATGAGCCTCCTCAGCGCGAAGCACCTGCGGGGTCTCATCTGTCCCGCTACTCCCACAGGAGTCTCGCATATCCGTTCCAATCACCCTAATCAGTTTTGTTCAAAAACAACAATCTTTTAGAAAAGAGCCTTTATTTAAAATATAATCGTACAAAATCTTTTTTAGAGATCTTTACCTGGAATCTACACAAACGGAAGATAAGAATGGCACTGGTGACTCACCGAATGACAATGTTCGTAATTAACAATAGTTTAAACTACGGCCAAGGATCCTTGTCTGTTTTTTGTTTCGATATGTTGCTAATGGTTAAGGAATCAATCAACTTCTCATTTTGAATAGAATAATATGATCTCTTCAACTAAGATATAGAAAGGATACGATTATCTGTATTTAAAATCAAAGCAATTATCCTTCCTAAAAGGTATTTGTATTCTGAAGAAATATTCTTCTGTTCAAAAGACTTGTCAGTAAACATTTAAAGAACGGAATTTACGATGTTTTCTTATTTTATATAAGTTAACATTCATGTTAAAATAAGAAAATTGATTATAATAATGAAACAATACAATAATTCGATTGGTGTGGTTAAACATGCGGAGAAGGAAACTAACGATCATTCTTGCTAGTTTGCTAGTAGTGTGCTTTAGCCTATATTTCTTTCATTCTTATTCTTATCAAACAAAACAGCTAAATGAAGAAATATCTGCTATGAATGGAGCGGCAGATTCTGATGAAATGACAGATCAATCTAAAACTGAAGATGAGAAAATTCCTGAAAAAAAGGTAAAGGTTGAAGATGTTTCTATTGATATAGCAGAAAAAGAAGAGAAAGAAGTCGTAAATGGCGAGAATGATAAACGTAACACAATATCTGAAGGTATAAAGGAAAAGGTTAGGGGAGTCGTAGAAGGGGTTATCAAATTATTCGAGAAGGATCTTAATATCGTGGCAATCGGTGATTCTCTCACTCAAGGTGTAGGAGACGAAACAGAAAATGGCGGTTATGTCGGGATTTTAAATAACACGTTTCAAGATAATAACATCAATGTTACCATCGAAAACTATGGTAAAAGAGGAAACCGGACAGACCAATTATTAAAACGTCTAGAAAAGAAAGAGATTGAAACATCCATTCAAGAGGCTGATATTGTTTTCATCACAATTGGCGCCAACGACATTATGAAAATTGTTCGAAACAATTTTACGAACCTTAATATAGAGCTTTTTAATCAAGAAAAACCAGAATATCTTGAGAGATTAAGAGTAATTTTTACTAAGATCAATGAATTAAATCCAGACACAAAAATTTATTTGATTGGTTTTTATAATCCATTCGATCGTTATTTTGCTGATGTTGAAGAATTTCAAACGATTGTTGACGATTGGAATGAATCGAGTAAATTCGTTACTGAAGAATTTGAAAATGTAAATTATATTCCCACTTCTGATTTATTTATTGATTCCGACATAGAGTTATTAGCTAATGATTATTTCCACCCAAACGCTACAGGATATAAACTTATGGCAAAGCGGATCTTAGAGAACATGGAAGAAGTGAGTGTCGAGCAAGAGGTCATGAACGAGGATGGAGAATAAAGACTTTTTTACTATTTTTTATAATGAAATTAAAACAGAACACCTGTGAAAGTGAAGAGTTACTAAAAGATGGCTTTAAAGGTTTGAATGAAGCTATAGAAAAAGCTGAAAATATAGCAAAAAAGCAGTTAGTAGTTATCTAACTGCTTTTTTTGCTATATTTATTTTCTACTGCTTTGAAAGAAGGAAAAAAATTTATAACCTTAATATATGGTGAAGAGGTGACCAACGTCACTCCCCACAAACCGCTTTTAATTCTATATGCTCTTGGACAAAATTTAAGTTGTTTGTATTGGTAGCTACAGCCTATAATTATTGTAGATGCTAGTCTTAAAAAGGGGAGTTTTATGAGTGGAAAAAACGGTACATGGAAGAATGTAAAACTGAGTTTTAATAATTGGCTCGATCGTAGAATCATTAAACCCGCAATAGAAGACTTCGGAACACAAGTGTATACAGCAAGGAATCGAATAAAATTTGTAGTGAAATTACTGTTTATTACACTTGCAGTTTTAGTTATTTTTTCGATGTTTATCTCCATAGGGATATATATGTGGAATAACTGGAGTGAATGGCAATCACAAGACTCTACTACATCAAAGGAAACACAAAGTGTTTCAACAAAGGAACTTGAAAATACTAAAGCGGAAGAAAAAATGAAAAAAAATGAAATTACTACGACCACCACTGATACAAAAACAATTATTACTGAAACGAATGGTACTACAAAAGAAGAGAATATTACTAAAAACGAAACGATTACAAAGCCAGTTACCGAAACAGAGCCTAAAATAGAGGCCCCATCACCTACAACTATTACGGATTTGGTTATAAAGACCTTTGAGAAAAATTCACTATTTAAAATAATATTTTCACACTTGTTAATTCTTTTTATTATTTTTATAGTTTTTCAAATTCTCCTTGCCATGATGGGTGAATTAAGGAGATTCAAAGTAGGTAACATAGAAGTTGAGTCGAAAGCATCAGGGACAGCCGTCTTACAAACAATCAATCAAATGACAACAAAATTTGACATTCTCATTTTTTGGTTGAACAGTTCTAGTTTGGAAGAGTTTAATTCATACTTGGTCGATAAATCCACGCAAAAAGAATACATAGAAGTCATTTTAGGACTTATGAAATCTGATTACTTCAAAGAATGGGGGATCACTTTCGATTATGATGTATTTCCGAGAAAACAATTAAAGAGAAGGAAATATCCAATGCATATAAGAAGATCAGTGGATATTTTGGACAGGGATCCAATGGGAATCGCTATTAATAAAGATGACACCGCTAGATTATTTGAAATGAATTACTTAGTGTATAAGGTAAAAGTAGCTGAGGTTAATAGTGTAGGAGAATCGATTCCAGAAGAATATGTGATAGTATTGAATAGTCATAAGCACCAGTTTGACGAAAATGATGTTCAACTTTTAGATGGAATGTGCAGTTTGATACAGATTGTGTATGCACGAAACTATATCGCAGGAGAATTAATTTTATCTCAAGAAACGGCGATTACATTACAAGAACAATTTGATTCTGTGAATGATATGCAGACAAAGGTACAAAAATATGAGACATATCGTGGAGAAATGTATTAAAATGATAGTAGGGAAAGGAGGATTTCGAAATGCCGATAGAAATGGAAGATAGTAAACCAATGGGTATCGTAAGGAATTCTAGTCAATTAACAGCCGAACAAAGAAAAAAAAGATTAGCTAGCTCAGTTAAGAGAGCGGAATCATTGTTAAATAGACAACCAATTTCCCAAGAACTACCTAAGTCTAGAAAAGGCGTTGTCGTAACAAGTAAAAGTCCTCTGGTACGGAAATTTTTCGGTGGATAAATTTTAAAATAGCCCTGTTCAAACTTCCAAGGGCTATTTTTTTATGCCCAAATGTCTAGAAAGAATATCTTGCACTAAAGGTTGGTTGGCTACTATTTCAGAAGCACGACAGACTCTTCGTTTATATCCAGGATAGTGAATCCCTTTTGGTTCTTGTTGCATTTCATTCATGATTTTCTTTGCCATTTTAAGACCGGCTCCCCGTTTTATTCGGTTTATTTGCATGTACTATACTACCTCTTTTCATTATACGTTAGTACAAGTCTATGCCATCTTAATTATAAAAATACCTGCAAACAGAAAAATTTGGAAATGAGTATGACTTGATCGAATTACCAAATATTCAATACTTTTAGCAATGTATAAAGGGAAATAAAAGTGAAACAGTTATTTTATACCATTTGAATTTTATGACTTAAAAGACGGTGTATTTGTAGAACTTGATAAACCCTCAGGAACCTTAATTCAGTTATTTGATAGCTTCGGCTCAATGTTGAGTGATGCACTTGAAACAACCCTTTTGTAATGAAAAAGTATTTGAAGGCATTAAAGGAAGATACCGGACATTACATTAAGTTTATACACTGACTAACGGTATCTTTAGAACAAAACGAGTTCATTTTAAAAATTTTAAAACACTCACGAATGTTGTTAAATCAACGTTTGTGAGTGTTGTTTTTGTTTGGGATATTATCCATTTCTTTTCAATACCTTATTCTTGTTATTAATAGTCTTCAAACTCTTCAAACTCTTCAAGTTCTTCAAGTTCTTCAAGTTCCTCATCAACCAACACATAAGGAGAAAAATTCTCTTGAATAAATCGTGCACAAGCTAAACCAATCATTTGAGAAGGTATTGAAGTGTTGCCGTCTGGTAATATTGGAGAGATTGATAGATCTGCGACTTTCAGGTTTTTAGTACCAAAAACATTTAGATACCCATCAACAACGCCATCTTGAATCCTCTTTGCCATCCTACATTGTCCGCCGAAGTGTTGGATATTTCGATACGTAGCTTTAACATATTTAGCAATCTCAGCTCTTTTTTCTGCATTATTTTTTATCATAAAGATTTTTTCATCAGGATAAACTAACTTATAAATACCTTCAGGATCAAGTTCTTGAGCCTTTTTCATAATTTTGTAAATTTCAATATACTGATCGATCATGAATTCTAAGTCATTCGAATCTTGCAATGGATTGAGGTTAACGGATGGATAAACTTCTGGATCGCTGTGAGCGGCCAAAATCGTTCCTCTGCTTCTTGGATTATTGTCAAAAGGACCAATACTCATCACATTCGTCTTTTTATTTGGATCAAATGCCCAGTTGTTAACAAAGATAACTGGTGGTGGAAGAAAAGAAGGTGTTATGCTGCTATATAGTTGAAGACGTCGTCCTCCTGTTTCACCTTCTCCTTTATGGGCACCTAGTGGGAATGGGAGATCAGGGTCAGCATCTCTCAAATCTAGAAGTCGACTAGTTTCTACTTCAACTCCCACTCCGGCAGTAAATTGAGCTTGAAAGTTGTGTCCAACATTAGGATTCTCTATTAAAGTAGATACACCAATTCTGGCTAAATCCATCGAATTTCCGATTCCCGAACGTTGTAGAATAACCGACGAAAAATTACCCGCAGAAACAATGATTCCTTTTCTTGCAAAAGCTTTTTCTGATACCCCGTTCCTAACAAACTTAACACCTACAGCAATGTTAACGCCTCTTTTTCGTTTAAATAGAATTTTATTGACTGTTGTTTTTGCTAAAATGACAAGCTTTCTCCTTCCAACTCCAAACTCATCTGGGTGGAATTCATTTCCTTGTATAACAATATTTTCATTTAGATAGCCTGTTGCTGTTGATGATCGGACAAATTTTCCGCCCACCTTTTTGTTCATAGCCTGTGATTTATAAAATGTGCAATTTCTTATGCCTGTATTATAATCTTCGACAATCGGTATACCTAAAACAGTTGATGTTGCTTTAGCTAAAGTAATTGTAAGTCCATTTTTAGGAATGATTTGTTGTCTAACAAAAATCGGACCATTTGTTCCTCGTTGTTCCGGTTCTTGTGTCTTTCCTGTATAAGTTTCATTTTTTTTGAATAAAGAACTAATGTTATCATATTCCCATTGAGGGCCAACGAGTTCTCCCCACTGATCATAAAGTTCACGACTTCCCCTTACTGCATACATGGCATTATGTTCAGAGCTTCCACCAATTGCTCGACCACTCGAGATCCTTAGTTGGCTATTAATATTAGGTTCTATTGTTGACATTATATTAAAGGAGTGTCTGTTATCGGTAGCTAACAGACCTGAGTTTGGGTTAGAAGCACTGCTTAGCTCGTTCCTCATATTTGTTCCTGCTTCAAGTACAAGCAGGGAAGTTTTTTTGTCATCTGTTAATTCTTTGGCAATTACCCCGCCAGCTGTTCCAGCACCAATGACGATATAATCAAAGTATTTTTTATCTTCTTTTTTTGGCATGCTTTCATTCCTTTCATTATCAGATTCAGAATGAGTAAATCCCATATTTTAACCATAAATCCTTTCTCACTTTATGCATACAACAGCCTATTTAGAATAATGATGTTCAAAATTCACTTAATCCAGGGCTTGGTTATATTTGATATGGTATTCGATTCACTAGTATAGATATTATAGTCGCACTAGAGAGAGGAAGTTTAGTCTTGGATCCTTTATTCGCGCAATATAATTCGAAGAAAAATGCTGGTTTTTTTAACTGGTGCTTCATTAATTAAGTAAAGAAATGATCTTTCCCGACAGGCCTTTTAATGGAAGCAAAATTATAGGAGTAATTAAAACGGGCTATCGGCTGGTTCTTTAAAAAGAGCATTGATGAAAAACTAACTAAGTAATCGTCTTTCTTAATTGACTAAACACTGTGCAGCAGAGATTATTGTTTTTTGGAGGAATATGTAAAAGGATGTACTTAAAGAAGCAGGTTAGCTGTACAAGTTATAAATTTAATGGTTTAAAGTTAAAAAGCATTTCTTTGAATAAGGAATGCTTTTTATTCTTGGTAAAAAAACTAACAATAATAAAGTTATCTAAATTAATAAAAATTTATTGCAAAACAATAAAATATATATTAAAATCAAAATCAGAATAAATAAGTGAGGTGCTTATTATGGTCAGCCTGGAGATATTTTATAATACAAAAGTGACGAAGACAGTTAAACATTGTGGAGGAAACTTAATATAACAATTATTAGGGGAGGTAAAACCATGGACATTAACAATTTGATTATTGAAAATATTGCTAAACCTCATGAGCTGGAGAGAATGTATAGAAAAGACCCCAAAGCTTTTAAAAAGTCATTCTCACACGCATGGGAACAAAATCCTGATTCTCAGGTACTTGGCGTTTGGTATGAAAGATTGCATTTCAAGGAGAGGGCAAATACAGAAAAATCTTCCTTGCTTCAAAAAGATTTTTTATTCATGGGCACTTTAGCCATTCTGGCCGGGATAATCACCAGGATCATTTTCCATTTTGTCGAACAGGAAGCAATTGCTCCAATTAACCTGGCTTTTGGTATAATTCCCTTTATTGCTGCCTATTTTGTTTACAATAATACTCCGAAAAAAAGAGTTATTTATTCTCTTGTAGCGTTGTTCCTAATTTCCGGGTTTTATCTTAATATGCTGCCATTAAATGATGAAGACAGTATTATCCTTGCTTATTTACACCTTCCTATATTCTTATGGGTATTGGTAGGGCTTGCATTTACAGGAAATGAATATTCAAAAAGCAGTACAAGATTAGCCTATATTAAATTTAATTTGGAATATTGTATTCTCTACGCCAGCATGGCAGTTAGCGGAATGGTGCTAGCAGCATTAACCATGCAGTTATTTAACTTTGTTGGTTTGGATATAGAAGACTTCTATTTTAGTAATGTCGTTTTATTTGGTGCTGCTGCTCTCGCTATTGTAGCTGCATACCTGGTATCAATGAATCTTAAACTTGCTAAGAATATTACACCATATATAGCTAAAATTTTTAGTCCTCTTGTCCTGGTCACATTGTTGGTCTATCTAATAACGGTTATATGGGTAGGAAAAAATCCATTCTTGGACCGCAATTTCCTGATAGCCTTCAACGGAATACTCCTTGGTGTATTGGCCGTTACCATATTTTCCATTTCGGAAAGCGACTCAGACGAGAAAAAGAACATTTCAGATTATATAAATTTTGCCTTAATTGTTCTTGCGCTTATCATTGACAGTGTGGCTTTGTCAGCCATCGTGTTCAGACTTTCTTCTTATGGGATTACGCCTAATAGACTTGCTGTTTTAGGAATAAACATACTTATCTGGGCAAATCTAATTTGGATTATGCTCTCCTATATGCGTTTTCTACAAAACAAATCCGGACCTTCAACTATCCAAGATGCAGTAACTAAGTATTTGCCGGTCTACGGACTTTGGGCAGCTTTCGTTACATTTACTTTTCCTATAATTTTTAATTAGAAAGGCTCTGTTAATGTAACGAACACCTAATCTTCTAAACTTTTGCACTTCGAATTATTCCCGATGAATGGCATACGCGATTAGGTCATGATTTCGGGTATAAAATGACGGAATCGGACGAGGCAATACACAATCCGTTTCTTTTGTTCTATGAGCATAGATGTCAGCCGTTATTCTTATAGTGGAATGCCCTAACCTGACACTTACGGTTTTAAGGTCTATTCCCTGTGACAATAGGAAAGTGGCTGACGTGTGACGAAGGTCATGTGGTCGAATATATCTGAGTTTATTTCTTTATAAAAATCGCATCCATTTTGTCCTTGGATAAGATTTAAAGTATGGAAGTCCAAATTCGTTAGCAAAGACAAAGAAGTAGTTACTACCTTGCCTTTCGTCTTGTAGCAATTCTTTCTCTCTAAATCGCGTACTTGGTATCTTTTAAAGAGTGGAATCAAATTTGGAGGTAATGCAATTTCACGAATAGACCCCATTGTCTTCGGATCTTTTAGTAAGAATCCCCCATCTTTTAAGTGTAGCAAGGAGTGAGTTACATAAATGATTTCCTTTTCTAAGTCTATATCTTCCCATTGTAATCCTTGAAGCTCTCCTCGTCTTAAACCGCAAGGAATCGCAACACTAAAGTATAACCCGAATTTGGAGTAGAAAACTTTTTGGTTCTGCTTCTTAACCACTTCACTCATCGTTCGAATCCCCATTTGGATTTCCTCATCAGTTTAAGTGCACTTCATGCGAAAAATGGTGCTTTGCTTGGTCAGATTCCCCGGTCCTAATTGGGTACTTATAGAACAGTTCTAATCATATTCTTATAAAAGA
Source organism: Metabacillus sp. KUDC1714 (assembly GCF_014217835.1). Lineage (NCBI taxonomy): Bacteria > Bacillati > Bacillota > Bacilli > Caryophanales > Bacillaceae > Metabacillus > Metabacillus elymi. The sequence goes on along the minus strand of NZ_CP055263.1, from coordinate 4,921,156 downwards.
AATCTATATGAAGGAGTAAAAGAAGGAGGTTGCGCTAGTTGAAAAAAGTTACAGTTAGATTACGGCCCATTGTACATAAGTAATACAGAGTAACAAACATTTAGTGATTTGTTTTAATCTTCTGTTATTAGTCAAAATTGTGGAAGTTTCTTGATATTTGAGAGCCGTAAAATTATCCATTACCTTGAAGCTTTAAATGAGATAAAGTCGAACCTCGTCTTTTAATGTAAAAAATTAGGGGTTATAATATAATTTACGCAATAGTAATATAACGAGTAAATAAAATATAGGTCGATTAATTCAAAGGTGGTAAAAATGAAACAAAAATTAGTTCAATTAAAAGATAGGTTAAATGACCTGAGTAAACGAAACAGATCAATTCGAATGCTAAAGTTATACGATAAATGGGCGTTTGATTTAAGTTCAATTGATAAGCTAGATCAGAAAACAAATGCGAATACTGTAGTTGAAAGAGTGATAGACCAAAAAGGAAATGTTGTTCTGGTAAAACAAGATGTAAATAATAATGAATCATTAGTGCAATCTGGTAAGTTAACTTCTCTATACCGTAATATTAAGGGAATTGAAGAAGAGACAGGGTTGTATGATTTATATGTTGGTTACCCCTTTGTATCTGGCTGCATGTTAGATGGAACATATATTCGATCTCCTTTATTTTTATATCCAGTAAAACTTGAACGAGAACGAGTGAATGGTACTCAGTGGAAATTGTATGTAGAAGAAGGGGAGCCTCAGTTAAATCGAACACTTATTTTAGCCTTTAAAAAATTTAGTGGATTAGATATTGACGATAAAATATTTGATGAAGCTGAAGAGCAAGCAAAATCGATAAACTTCTTAAAATTGATCACTTGGTTAAAGGAATATTCGTTTAATATTCTCTGGAATAACCAACCAGAACTTGAAAAGTTTATTGATTACAAGCAGGATACGATACCAGAATTCCAAAAGGGTCAATTTCAACTAGATAATATGGCCATCTTGGGAAATTATCCGCAAGGAAACTCTGCTTTATTAAAGGATTATGAGGATTTAATTACGGAAACGGAAAATGGCAATGGTGATTTAGGCATTATTGCTGAACTATTACAAGCTGGAGAAAGCTTTAATCCATCAGAATCTGAGCAAGATAACTCGAGTCATGAGGATATAAAGCCAGAGAAAGAGAAGTTCTTTGTTCTTGATACAGATGCATCACAGGAGGAAATTATTAATGAGGTAGATAGAAATCGTGGTTTAGTTGTTCACGGGCCACCAGGTACAGGTAAATCACAGGTCATAGTAAATTTAATCGCGAATTCTATCGCTCAAGATAAAAAAGTGCTATTAGTATGTCAAAAAAGAGCTGCACTTGATGTTGTTTATCAACGATTAGAATCATTAGGATTATCTTCACACGTTGCCTTGTTGCATGATGAAAAAAATGACCGAAAACCATTATATAAAAAGCTGCATACCTTACTGGAAGATGATAGATCAATTCAGGACTATGAAAACGATCTCATTCAACTTTCTAATAAAATTGAAGAGTATGAATCTAAGCTAAACGCAATTGCTAAGGGACTATATGAAGTACAATCGCATGGATATAAGGCCTACGACTTATATGGTTTAGGAAAGCCGATCTCTGAAATTGATGTCATTTTGGAATTAAAGGAAGTACTCCATTCACTTACCAAAGATAATCTTGATGAAGTACTAATGAAAATATTTTCTTATGGTAACTATTACAGACGATTTGGTGGAGAAAACTATCCATTAAAGGACAGGCAGTCATTCGCAAAACTAGAGCTGAAAGACCGACTGACAATCGTAGAAATAGTAAAAAACGTGATTGAAAAAGCAGAGACGAGCATTGAATATTTAAATAAATTTGATCAAGAAGACATCACCCCAGAATACACATGGCTTATCAATGATAAATTAGAGAAAATCTACGAAGATTTGAATCCCGATGAAAAACGATCATTGCAAAAACTCCGATTATGGTGGTGGACATCTTTTACTGGCAAGACAATCGTCGAGGAACTTTTAAACGGGGAGAAATTTAAAGGCGTTTCTTCAAAAGAATGGCCACGAGTAAGGGAAAGCTTAAAACTTTTATTTGATTTATCCCAAGTATCAGAGAAAATGTCAAATGAAATGAAATCTTTACAGCCTTATTTTTCAGATGAATTAGTGAAAAAATATTATGAGAGAATCTCTAAAGGGGATATTCCTTTAAAGGAATTTGAACAAAAGCACGAATACATTATCCAGGACTTTGAAGATTTACGTAATATGGATCGTGAATACGATGCCAATTTACCAAATATAAAAAAGATGATCGATATGCTGAAAGATAAAACTGGTGATCATATTCATAAACAATTATCAGACGAGTGGGTAGATATCGTTAAGCAATCCACTTTTATCCATTGGATTGATGATATTGAATCAAAGCATCCAATGCTAACAAAGATTGGTACGGAAGAAATCGAAAAAGTACGGGAACATTTTAAGGGATTATTATTACAGAAGAGAGATCTTGCAGTCAAAGTGCTTATCAACCGTTTACTAAAGAAATTAAATCAAGTGAAACAGACAAACAGTAAAGCAATGAAGGAATTAAAGCATCAGGTTGGTAAAAAGAGAATGATTTGGCCAGTAAGAAAACTAGTTAGAGAGTTTTCACTAAATGGACTTCTTGACGTAATGCCAATCTGGTTGACTTCTCCAGAAACTGTCTCAGCTATATATCCTTTAGAAAAAGAACTCTTTGATATCGTGATATTTGATGAAGCATCACAATGTACAGTTGAAAATGGGCTTCCAGCTGTTTATCGTGGAGCGAAAATTGTCGTTGCCGGAGATGAAAAGCAATTACCACCTTCAAGCCTTTTTAAAGGTGCAATACAAGAGGATGAAGATGATGTTGAAGTTGATGATTTCAATGAATCAGAAAGTCTTTTGAACTTAGGAAAGCGAACATTACCTGAAAAAATGCTGCAATGGCATTACAGATCTAAATCAGAGGAGTTAATAAATTTCTCAAATCATGCCTATTACAATGGAAATATACAAATCGCACCTAATGTCGAACCCTTACGGAAGCCAGCTGCGATTCAATGGCATAAAGTTGATGGACTTTGGGTTAATCAGAGTAATGAGGTTGAAGCGAAAGCAGTAGTTGATTTACTCAAAAATACCATAATCAAAAATCCATCAAAAACAGTTGGTATCATCACCTTTAATGCAAAGCAACAAGATAAAATTCAAGACATAATTGATGCTCAAGTAGAAGCTGATCAAGAGTTTGGTGTATTGTATCAACAGATTATGAGTAGGGACTTGGATGAAAGAGTATTTGTTAAAAATATTGAAAATGTCCAAGGGGACGAAAGAGATATCATTATTTTTTCAATTGCATATGCAAAAAATAATGAAGGAAGAGTCTATAATCGATTTGGTACGCTAGGCCAACAAGGTGGAGAAAATCGTTTAAATGTTGCTGTTACTAGATCAAAAGAGGAAATTCATGTAGTAACAAGTATCGAACCCAATGAACTTAGCGTAGGTTCAACAAAAAATGATGGACCGAAATTTTTAAAGAGTTATATGGAATATGCAAAAGCTGTTTCACAAGTTAAAAAAGAAGAAATCGAAGCTGTTCTATCTAACCTGAACGAAAAACAAAATACAAAAAAACAAACTGGTCCATTACTATTTGATTCGCCATTCGAAGAACAGGTATACAATGCGTTAACAAACTTAGGGTATAAGGTTGATACACAAGTTGGAATGTCTGGATATCGAATCGATCAAGCAATCGTACACCCTAATCATCCTGAGAAGTATATTCTTGGAATTGAATGTGATGGCGCTATGTACCATAGTTCACCTTCAGCTAAAGAAAGGGACGTATATCGACAAAGATTTTTGGAAACCAAAGGGTGGAAGATCACTCGAATTTGGAGTCGGAATTGGTGGAAGAACTCAAGTGCGGAAATTGAAAAGATTGATCAATTAGTAAAAAAATTAGTTAGAGAAGAGAGTATTAAGAAGGAAGTTATGGCTTAGTTTAAAAATAATTTTAGGTATACCGATATTGGTATACCTATTTTTGTATGAATGGAAACATAATCCTTGCGTTGACATGAACAAATTAATCCAAATAACAAGATGATACCGTAGCAGCCTAAACACACTAAAAAAACAGTAAACCAATAACGCGGTTCTTGTCCTTGGAAGAACTTTAAGCGCAAGAACCGTCCTCATTCTTCACCCAAGCTTTTAAAGTTATAAAAAGGGAGTTAGTTAATATTATGCATCTAACTCTCTACTATATGGAAATGATGGCTGAGCCCCACTTTTGGTAACTGAATAAGCTGCTACTGTTTGGGCGAAGTGAATTGATTCAGTAATGGTTTTCCCCTCTGCAATAGAAACCCCAAAAGCGGCGTTAAAAGCATCTCCTGCTCCTGTGGTATCTACAGCATTTACTTTAAGCGCATCAAGTTGGATAATTTCCTCAGCATGGTTGTTGAATACAACTCCATTTTCTCCTAATGTTACAATGATATGTTTAACACCTATTCCTTTTAACGTATTAATTATTTCCTCATTTGTTCCAAAATCTCTACCTAATATTTGTTTGCTTTCTGTCTCATTAGGTGTTAGGTAGTCTATATGTTCTAATAATGTAGCATTAAGTTCAATTGCTGGAGCTGGGTTTAGTATAATAGGTATCTTATATTTCTTTGCTATTTTAACAGATTCAATAACAGACTCAACTGGAACTTCTAATTGAAGGAGTAATACGTGAGCCTTTTTAATTACTTGTTCTGCTTTACGTATTAGTTTAGGAGAAAGGTTACTATTAGAACCTTGAGATAAGATTATCGAATTCTCTCCCTGTTGGTTAACAGTTATGAATGCAACTCCAGTATTTTTATTTGGTACGGCATGTATATAATCAGTTCCAATACCTTCATTTTCAAAAATACTCTGAAGTTCTTTACCATATAGATCATCACCTACACAGCCAATGATATCAACATTCGCACCAAGTCTTTTTGCTGCAACTGCCTGGTTAGCACCTTTACCTCCAGGAATTCTTCGAAAATCATTACCTATGATTGTCTCACCATTCTTAGGAAACCTTTTAGTGAAAATGACGAGATCCATGTTGATGCTACCAACAACAACAACGTTTATGTCACTCATTTTCTCACCTTTTCCCTCAGACTGGTTTGTCTTATTATTAATTCAGGCTTCATCAATTCTTTAACAAAATCAACTGTTTCAGAGCTATTATTTATCGTTTTTAATAGAATTTGTGCGGCCTTTATTCCTATGTCATATATAGGTTGTTTCACAGTAGTAAGTTTTGGATTCAAATACTTTATAAATGGAATGTCATCGTAGCCAACAATACCTATTTGTGATTTGTTTTTTGATAACACCTCTAATACACCTAGGGCCATTAGGTCATTCGCGACGAAGACAGCATCTGGTGGATTAGAATGAGCTAGTAAACGTAACATTGCATTATAACCACTTTCTTCGTGAAAATCACCTATCTGTACTAAGGTGGGATCGTATAGTATCCCAAATTCCTTTAGAGAATCTAAATACCCTTTATATCTGTCCTCAGCAGTAGAACTATCTAAAGGTCCTCGAATATGTGCAATCCTTGAGAAACCTTGCTCAATTAAATGGTTAGTAGCAATATTTCCTCCAAAACGATTATCGGTTCTCACCGAGTTTACGGGTAAGGAATCAGTATTTACATCAATCATCACGAGGGGAAGATTTTGTTCAGTAAATTCTTGGATATGGTTCCTCTTTATTTCACCTGCAATGATAATACCATCGACAGATTTTTGCTTTAAGGTCTTAAAATGTTTACTTAGTTTTAAAATATCGTTATCAGAATTACAAACTATTATAGAATATTTTTCCTCTTGTAATGTATCTTCGACAGCTCGAGCTATAGCAGGGAAGAAAGGGTTAGATATATCAGGTATTATAAGTCCAATGGTTTTGGTGTCACCATTCACAAGACTCCTTGCAGCCTGATTAGGAGAAAAATTAAGCTTCTCTATGGCTGCTTTTACTTTTTCCTCCGTTTCCTTATTAACATAACCACTATTATTAATCACTCTAGATACTGTAGAAATTGAAATGCCGCATAGTTTTGCTACATCTTTCATAGTAGCCATCGTTATACCCTCCTTTTAAGAAAAATATGGAAGCCTTTTCATATACTTCAGAAATATGTTTTTAATTTCAATTAAATTCGTATTAATAATTAAAAAATATTGTTGCATAAACTATGGTTACGCTTACATATATTCTTGGTAGGTATTAATATCTAGCGAAAAGAGGGGGGCGGAATTCTTTTAGTGCAAAGCTTTTCAATCAAATTTTCTTAATTGTACAAACATATATCAGTAAGTAAGCTCTTGAAAGGAGGCGTGAAGATGATTGTTGCTTTAGGATGCGACCATGCAGGTTTTCCGCTAAAAGCTGAAGTTATTGATCATTTGAAATCACTTGGAATAACCGTTATAGACTATGGGTGTCATTCAATAGAAGAAGTGGATTTTCCTGATATTACAAGATCTGTCTGTCAATCAATTAAAAGTGGTGAGGCAGAGAGAGGGATAATGGTTTGTGGCACAGGGGTAGGCGCTAGCATTGCAGCAAACAAGTTTGTAGGAATAAGGGCTGCAGTATGCCATGATATTCATTCTGCCCATCAAAGTGTAGAACATGATGATGTAAATGTCATGTGTATTGGAGCTAAAATTGTAGGTCCTTGGTTAGCAAAGGATTTAATTAATGCTTTTTTTAAGGCAGAATTCAGTACAGAGGATCATTTTAGAAGGAGAGTTGGTAAGTTGCATCAATTAGAATTAGAGATTGCTAGAGAATTACAAAATAAACTTAGTCCTAGCTAGAAATTTCTTCTTTAATAGCTTGATACTAAACCAAAACATCCGGGGGGATTGTAATGAAGAAGAGGTCTAGTCGTCTATTCCTAATGATGGTAGTTTCAGTACTTTTCTTATTTAGTGTTATTGCGTGTTCGAACAAACAATCAAATGGAGATAAAGACAGTACAGACAATGGCAATTCAAATAGTAAAGAAAAAGTTGAAATAACTTTTTGGCACAACTGGGAAACTGGACCATCTGGAGAATCAATTGAAAAATCTGTACAAAAATTTAACGAAACTCATCCGGATATTGTTGTTAAACCAGTCTATGTAGCTCCAGATGGAGGGGATTCTGTTAGTTCAAAACTAGTTACTGCAGTTGCAGGTGGGAACCCACCAGATGTAATGCTTGCAAGTAGATATGGAATAGCTGAATATAAAGAAGCTCTTGAGCCAATTGGAGAGTTAGCAGCGAAAGATGGTATAACAGAAGATAATTTTTATAAATGGGCCTGGGGGGAAGCATCTTATGAAGGTGAGTTATTAGCACTTCCATATGATGGAACGGCAAGAGCTTTATTTTATAATAAGGAACATTTTAGGGAGGCTGGATTAGATCCTGAGAATCCACCAACTACTATTGAAGAATTAGAGATTGCAGCTGAAAAGTTAACGAAGAAAGAAAATGGAAAATATACTAGATTTGGTTTTATCCCTTGGTTTGGTGAAGGATGGCTATATTCATGGGGTTGGGCATTTGGTGGTGAGTTTGTTGATAACGATAATATCGTTACGGCAAACGATCCTAAAATTGTCGATGCTCTTAAATGGGAAACAGACTTTGCTGAAAAGTTTGGAATTAAAGACGTAACGAGCTTTGTTAGCTCTGCGGGTACTAACGCTACGAATCCTTTCTTTACAGGTCAATTATCCATGATGGTCACTGGAAACTGGATGCTCAGCCAAATTGAAGAATATGCTCCAGATTTAGATTATGGCGTTACTTATATCCCTACACCTTCTGGAGAGGACTTCAATACGTTTGTAGGAGGTAGGGTGCTCCTAATTCCTAAAGGCGTGAAAAATCTAGATGCTTCTTGGGAATTTGTTAAATGGATGTGTGCTACCGAAGAAGGTCAAAGTTTTAAAAAGATTACTGGTGAATTTGCAGCAATGCCAGAGGTAAATGAAAAGTTATATGCTGATGATCCAAGTCAAGATATCTTCCTTGAGGTATTACCGAATGGTAAATATAGACCAGTAGTGTTAGCAGGAAATATGATGTGGGATGAGTTGGCAAAGGCACCTGATTTAGTAATGAATAAGCAAGGTACTCCTCAAGAGATATTAGATGGAATAACAGAAAAAATTAATAAAGAAATAGAAAATAAGAAAGCACAATTAGAATAACTGAATAAAGGAGAAGGATATACTATTCTTCTCCTATTAAATAGGAAGGGAGGGGTTGTTATTGTCTAATCTTACAGAGGTTACTAATGTTAAAGCGAAAGCCAGTAAAAAAACGACTAGTATGGAAACTAGAATACGGCGAGCAGGCATTTTATTTGCTCTTCCATGGATTATTGGTTTATTAGCATTCTATGCATACCCTCTATTTAGCTCTATGTATTATAGTCTTACAAATTACAATGTCATTAGTCCATCTCAGTGGATTGGATTCGAAAATTACATCACACTTTTTAACGACGATCTATTTTGGAAAGGGCTCAAGAATACACTAGCTTATGCATTGATGCAAGTTCCGTTAGCCATTATGTTTGGGGTAACACTTGCAATGCTACTTAATTTGCCGGTATTCGGTCAGGGCTTTCTAAGGACAGTATTCTTTCTCCCGTCCTTATTACCTGTAATAGCTACTACAATATTATGGCAATGGTTATTAAATCCTCAATTCGGATTGGTTAATGCATTTCTTGAAAAAATTGGTATAACAGGGCCTGGGTGGTTAGGGGATACAACTTGGTCTAAACCGTCATTGGTCATTATGACGCTATGGGTATTAGGAAACTCTATCTTAATCTATTTAGCCGGACTTCAGGATATTTCCAAAGATTATTATGAGGCAGCAGACATTGATGGAGCTAATTGGTTGCAAAAAACATTCCATATTACGATTCCGTTATTAACACCAGTTATATTCTTTAATATGATCATGGGAGTTATTCATGCTCTGCAAGAATTCACATTACCTTATGCGCTTACCTATGGGACGGGGAACCCGGCAGAATCCCTTCTATTTTATTCGATGTACCTTTATAATAACGCCTTTTTGTATATGAAGATGGGCTATGCGTCTGCAATGGCTTGGATTTTGTTTGTAGTTGTAATGCTTATTACGGTGGTCCTACTAAAATCATCTGGTAAATGGGTATTTTACCAAGGTGACGATTGAGGTGATGAAGTGAAGACCAACTTGGTAAAAAGAATAGCTATCCCCATTCTTTTATTATTGGCGGCAGTAGGTTTTGCTCTCCCATTTATCTGGATGGTATCCACATCATTAAAAGCAGCAGACCAACTCTTCGTTCACCCTCCAGTTTGGATACCTAACCCAGTTAATTGGGAGAACTATGTGCATGCTGTGACTGAGATTGCATTTTTTACACAATTTAAGAATTCTCTGATCATCGCTACGATTTCTACTGTTGGCGTCATCATATCTTGTCCATTAGTTGGATATACATTTGCAAGATTAAAGTGGAAGGGGAGAGACACTTTATTTCTTATCACACTAGCAGTTATGATGATTCCTTTCCCTGTAACGATGGTTCCCTTATTTATTGTATGGTCAAAGCTTGGACTTGTTGGAACATTTATGCCTCTGATAATTCCAGCATTCTTCGGTGTTCCTTTCTATATTTTTCTTATGAGGCAGTTTTTTAAACAATTACCTAGGGATTTAGAAGATGCAGCAAGAATAGATGGCTGTTCAGAATTTGGTATATATTTACGTATCATGTTGCCGCTATGCCAACCGGCGGTTTTAACTATTGCTTTATTTCAATTCATGGCATCATGGAATGACTTTTTAGGTCCACTTATTTACTTGAACGATGAAACAAAATATACATTACAACTAGGTTTACAACAATTTAGAACAGCTCAAGATACGGCATGGGGCCCATTGATGGCAGCCTCAGTATTAGTTGCTTTACCAATCATATTTCTTTATTTTATCGTTCAAAAAAGGTTCATACAGGGCATCACCTTTGGCGGTGTCAAAGGTTAATAACATAATAGATTAGGATAATAAGAAGGGTGGATATTAAATGACTTCAAATGTAACGTTAAGAGACAAATTTCTAGGATGTATTGCAGGTGCACATATTGGTTCAGCAATGGGAGCTGCTGTTGAAGGCTGGTCATATCAAAAAATAGAGGAAACCTACGGAACTGTCGACCGACCATTATCATACGAACATTATAACAATGGGTGGAAGAGAGAGCCGGGTACGACTGAGGATGGCATTGAAAGACAAAAATTAATGATCACAGCTATCATTGAAAAACAAGACCGAGTAAATGCGGAAGATGTTAAAAACATGTGGATTAGAGATATAAAACCAATCTCAATCGGAATGGTCTCAGAACCTTTCGAAGCAACATTGTTAGCTATGGCGAAGAGTGGAATTCCTGCAAGAGATTTAGGGAAATATTGTGATTATGCAGGTTTAAACAGCTTTGCTCGTTCATGTCATCCAATAGGCTTAATAAATGCTGGAGATGTAAAAGGAGCTAAAGAGGATGTATTAGAGGTTGGTCAACTCTACCAGACTTCAAATAGCAGAGGCCTCAAATGGGCGACGGTAACAGCTTTATCAATTGCGGCAGCAACAACACCAAATGCTACTGTTGATAGTGTCATTGGAGCAATATATGATAACTGTGATCAAGACCTTGTTGTAAAAGAAATCGACAAAGGACTTAAACATACAGCAAATTGTACAGATTTTAGAGAATTACGCGTAGCTTTTGATGATATTTATAGCGGAAAAGGAACACCATATGCATTTGCTTCAGCAAATGAAGTTGTAACAAAAGGTATTAGTATCTTTAGAATGGTAAAAGGGAATTTAAAAGAAGCTATGATATCTGGTGTTAATTTGGGTAGAGATATTGATTGTATTACTGCAGTAGCTTCAGGGATTTCAGGCTCTCTGACTGGAGTTTCTTCTTTGCCAGAAGAATGGATTAAGCAAACGGACTATGCGACTAGTGTAAATATCTACACGAACTCGCAAAGAACAATTAAAGAAACGGCAGATGGATTATTTGATGCGTATCAGGCGAGACTTGCAAGAATGCAAAATTTTATTAAAGAAATGGCGAGTGTCTAACTAAGAGAATTTCAATAAAATTCAAGTGCAGTCAGTGTTCTTAGTAATTTGCACGTTTTCACTAACATGTCAGAATACTTAGGATACGATTGGCTAATCCGGTATTAACAATAAACCTAATTTATTAAGATCTCTTCGAGTATGTAGAGATCTTTTTATTTAATTTTTCACAACAAAGTAATAATCATAAAAATAGTAGGGAGAAAAGCGATACTTATGAGTGATAAAAAGTTTCATAGTACTACTCTCACTGTTTCCAAAGGAATGCATACTTTTTCATCATTATTTTTTAATTCCAAATGATTAATGAACAAGTCTAAACATGTTCCTTCGAGGAGTGTCGGTACGACCTTGACCACCGGTTTCTGAGTAAGAATAAAAAATTATTTTATCAACGTTTCTTACACACATAGTAAGGAACGTTTTTTAGTGTGCCAGGTATATTCTAGGGATTGAATGTGATGGTGTTATGTACCATAGTTCACGTTCAGCAAAAGAAAGGGACGTATACAGACAAAAATTTGTAGAAACAAAAGTATGGAAGAGCAATTTTTGTATGATAGGAAACTTCTTTCTAAGGTAAATATTCCTTTTTCCATTAATGAAATCGTTTAATTTATGTACTAAATATGGGCCACTGCAATATTTTGATCAAGTGCTTGATGTAGTGGTTAATTATTGGGGGTTAAAAGACTTACGACCTATTGCACCTCGAACTGAAAAAAGAATTGAAATTTTAGAGTATCACACAAGATTGAAAAAACACGAGATCGATTTAGTCGTTTTCAAGGGAAAACTGATCTACATTAATTAGTAGAGGTTTCAGAATATACGCGGGGAAATTAACCTTCCACTTATCGGCAATCCGACACGATTCCTATTGTTTTTGCTTTTTTTGATTTTTAAAGAAAAAGTAGTTGACGATGGAAATAAAATTATGATATTATTAAAAATTTGATAAAAAATGACATATATGATAAACTTAAGAAGGTTACCATATATGGAGGTGGATTATTTGTTTCAAATTGGCGATAACATTGTTTATCCAATGCACGGAGCAGGTATAATTAAAGCCATAGAAGAAAAGGAAATCTCAGGAGAAAAACAACAGTATTATGTCATAAAAATGTTAATCAGTAATATGCAAGTCATGATTCCTACGGTTAAAATATTGAGTTCAAGTATACGCCCAGTCACTGACATAATTGTATTAAAACACATCATACACACTTTTCAGCATGGAGAAACAGATAGATTACTGCCGTGGAAACAAAGGTATAAAGTGAATTCGGACAAAATAAAATCGGGGAAAATAAAAGAAGGTGCTGAAGTTGTACGTGATTTAATGCGTATGAAGAAAGAAAAAGCACTTAATACAAGCGAAAAAAAAATGTTGGATAACGCACATGAATTTTTGATTAGTGAACTGGGATTAATTAAAGGGATCACTGAAAATCAAATAAAAAGTTTCTGTTAAGGTTAATTGTAGATAATGTATGACATCTCCCGAAAATATCCTGAATTTTTTGGGAATATGATTATTATTAAAAGTAAATCTTTTCAAAGACATTCAACTTCTTCAACTCACCCATAGAGAGCATTAACCTCTTTTGTTATTTCTACAATCTAATCCATTTTTATTATTTAAATTTTTTTTACGAACATTTGAAGTTTCATCAAATAACTCGATAAAATAGTCACTTGATTTTTGCAATCCTGATTCACACTGGCACGGACAAGGAGCCGTAAGGATGAAAGAGAGGTAGGGCTTTCATTGTTTTAGGTATACAATATATTATCTAAGTCATTATTTCTAGAAGAAAAAACAATCAATCTCACACCATCTTTAAGAAATTTTTACATCTACTGTGACAGTGAATAGTAATTGTTTATCTTCTTACGTAAAAGGATAAACGAATTGGTAACATCATATGGTCAACTACAAAAATGGTTTCCAGACCTGGAAACCATTTTTAATTTTATTTACATAACAATAGTAAAACTACTGGTGATGGTTTAAATCCTTGGATGAAGGGCAACACGTACAATTTGATGTTGTAAAAGGAGACAACGTGGCTCTCAAGCAGAAAACGTATCTAAAAATTAAATTGATCTCCTACCTCTTTGTCACTTTCTTTTACTTCAATGGTTTCCCCGAATAATTTAAATTTCACTTCAGCGATAAATTTTTATTAGCCGAAAGTAATTCCCCACTTCGATAAGTGGGGAATATTTTAATCCGAGTTAATTCTATTCGTTTATTGAAAAATACATTTTGGCTGGTTAAATTCATCTTTTTACAATAAATGGTGGTACAGTTAACCTGTCCCCTTGTCCCCCTATAATTATGTTGCCGTGTTGGGGCTTCTTAATAAAAGATCTGATATAAAGTATGATCGTGCTTATGGCAGAACATTGCCTGCCGCACGATAGATTCCATACCATTCTTCGCGCGAAAGATGAACTTCGCTTGCCCTACAGCAGTCTTTTAATCTGCTCTCGTTCATCGTACCGATAACTGGTTGCATATTCGCGGGATGGCGCAATAGCCACGCGATCGCAATCGTAGTGTTGCTAACTTCATATTTGTCAGCGACTTCATTAATCTTTTGATTCAATTCCGGAAACTTGTCATTTCCAAGGAATACTCCTTCAAAGAATCCATATTGAAAAGGAGACCAGGGCTGAATCGTGATATCGTTTAGTCTGCAGTAATCTAGTATGCTACCATCTCTATTAATAGCAGAATCATTCTCCATGTTCACATTAAAACCATTTGAAATCATGTTTGCATTCGTAATACTTAATTGGAGCTGGTTTGCCACAATTGTTTGTTTGACTGATTTTTTAAGGAGTTCAATTTGTGTTGGATTTTGGTTGGAAACACCGAAATGCCGCACTTTACCTGAACTCTCAAGAGTATCAAAAGCCTCTGCTACTTCTTCAGGCTCTACTAATGTATCTGGACGGTGTAGAAGAAGAACATCTAGGTAATCTGTATTCAATCGTTTAAGAATTCCGTCTACAGATTCTAAAATATGTTCTTTTGAAAAATCGAACATTCCTTGTCGTATACCACACTTTGATTGCAGGAAGATTTTTTCACGGATATTATCGTTCATGTGGATCGCATCAGTGAAAATCTCTTCACACTCTCCGGCACCGTATATATCAGCATGGTCGAAGAAATTTGCACCTAAATCCAGCGCTGTTTGGACAAAGTGCTCAGCCTTGTTTTTTTCTAGTGAATTAATACGCATGCAGCCGACTGAAATGACCGGCACTTCTAATGTGCTGTTTCCAAGTTTTATTGTTCTCATGATTATATTCTCCTTATTTTTGTAATAGAGTACTTTGATTAGCGTCGGATACATACCGAGATAGGGGAGTCCTTACCTTTCATACTCTTTACATCATGATTCGTTGAGTCGTTCAGCAGTTCCTGGTGTTTAAGTAAACGTTGGAGCTACAGCGTTTACATTGATACTTTGAGAAGACCCTTCTAACGCTAGCACACGTGTTAACTGGTTTACTCCGCCTTTTGTAGCGCAATAAACAGCATGATCTTTAATTCCAACATACTAGCTTGCAAGCTTATATTGATCATTCTTCCGTATCCTTGCTTAAGTTAATTTAATAAAAGTTCATGCGTGGTGATAGATAGTATGAATTGTTCTAAATTTATTATAGTAAAATCGGTAAAATATTTAAAGTACTGAAGTTTTTTAAAGATACTTACAATAACTTTACTTACTATACAAAATGATAGATTTACAAATGAATAATTATTAATAATAATAATGCTCATCAATCAACTTAGTTATTGGACATCGTCCAAATCTGTTCCTAGAGTTTTCAACTTTAATAACAAATAAGTTAAAAAAACAACAGCTTGGTGTTGTAAATGTCAGAGCTTTTATAGGGAATTTATATAGTTACCTAAAGTAAAGTAGGTTACTTTTCTTATATGTAGTTAAAAACATTTTACTACTTTAAATGTTTAATTGTTCTATGTAAAATAAAAGAAAATATTCTATAAATATTTTTATAAAAAGTTTTTTCCTTAATCTTTAGTTGATAGGATCACTAATAATCCTACTATCTAAAGATTTGGTTTTTCAGTATGAAAAGTTTAACCGGTTTAGCTTTAAAATCATAACCGTGGTACTTTGAAACCTAGAAAATCTCAGGTCGATGGTTAAGAGAGTCAGCGACTTAAGATTACGCTTGGAAAAGAAAGAAAGCGCTTAAAAAACTAAATCTCTGAGGAATTTATAATGAGTATCCAACAGACACAGATCTCACAGTGTTAAATAATGGAGTGCATATGCCAAAGCTTGGTCTTGGTGTTTGGCAAGTAGAATCAGTTAACACAAAATAAAGTAAGGAGGATAATGAAATGAAAAAAATTGGCTTTATCGGATTAGGTACAATGGGCCTTCCAATGGCAGGACATTTATTAAACAACGATTATGAAGTTATTGCGTATAATCGCACGAGAAATAAAGCCGACTCCCTTGAAAAACAAGGAGCAATTATTGCATCTTCACCTGAAGAAGTTGCTAAAAAAAGCGAAATTGTTTTCACTATGCTAACTGCGGATCAGGCAGTTGAAGAAGTTATTTTAGGTGAAAAAGGCATTATTAAAGGAGCACATGCCGACTTAATTGTTGTCGATAGCAGTACAATATCGCCAAATACAAGTAAAAAAGTAGCAGAGAACCTTTTAAACGAGGGCATTGAAATGTTAGATGCACCTGTTACTGGTAGTGAACCTCAAGCAATTGAAGGTATTTTAACTTTTATGGTTGGTGGAAAGAAAGAAATTTATGAAAAATGTGAGCCTCTATTTTATGTGATGGGGAAACAAGCTTACTATATGGGGGAAAATGGATTAGGTTCATATACGAAACTAGCTAATAATACGATGGGTGCTATTAATCTATTATCCTTTTCAGAAGCCATAACAATGGCAGCAAAATCTGGGGTTGATCCTGAGCTATTTATAAAAGTCGTCAGCGGCGGTGGTGCTAGAAGCGGGATGATGGATAATAAAGGCCCGAAAGTATTAAATAGAGATTTCTCACCTCATTTTATGACTGATCTTATTTATAAAGATCTAGGATTAGCAGCTGATGTTGCTAAAGAACTTGAACTACCTACCCCTGTTTTATCCTTAGTAAAAGAAATGTTTCAAATGGCAAGAGCTAAAGGATATGGGGGCGAAGATATGAGTGCAGTAATAAAATTGTATGAAGAATTAGCAGGAATCGAAGTAAAAAAGAATTAAAGCCTTGTAAAAGGAATGATCTCTACTAATCGTTAAAAACTCTACAACCGGTAATTATCTGTTGTTCTCAGTCTTATCTCAAGAAATATAATCATTTTTTAGTAATTCATTTTTTTCTCTAGGATCAATATTTGCAAAATAAACAAAATTCATGACAGGAGTGTTTCAAAATGAAATATCGTCGTTTAGGTAATAGTGGGTTAAAAGTTAGTGAAATTGGACTTGGTAGCTGGCTAACATATGGAGAAACGATAGGGAACCAAAACGCTATTGATTGTATTCATCAGGCTTATGAGCTTGGTATTAATTTTTTTGATACCGCAAACGCATACAATCGAGGCGAAGCTGAAAAAGTGGTTGGTGAAGCCCTTAAATCTTATTCTAGAGAAAGTTATGTGCTTGCAACAAAAGTGTTTTTTCCTATGGGAGATGGTCCGAATGATCGAGGCCTTTCACGAAAGCACATCATGGAGCAATGCAATGCAAGCTTAAAACGATTAGGTGTTGATTATCTTGATCTTTATCAATGTCATCGATTTGATGAAGAAACACCAACAGAAGAAACATTACGTGCATTGGATGATTTAGTTCAGCAAGGAAAAATCTTATATTACGGTGTTAGTGAATGGACAGCAGCACAGATTACGGATGCTGTACATATAACAAAAGAAAAAAATCTACGACCACTCGTTTCAAATCAACCAATCTATAACATGCTTGTACGCTATATCGAAAAAGAAGTTTTACCGGTTTCTGAAAAAGAAGGGATTGGACAAGTTGTCTTTTCACCTTTAGCCCAAGGAATTCTTACAGGTAAATATAAACCAAGTCAAGTGATCCCTTCCAACACTCGTGCAGCCAATGACAACATCAATCGTTGGATTAAAAGCTACTTAAATGATGATGTTTTAGAACGAGTTGCCCGCTTGGAAGGAATTGCAAATGATTTAGGAATTAAATTATCCCAATTAGCCGTTGCCTGGATCTTAAGACAGCCTGGTGTTAGCTCGGCAATTGTCGGAGCAAGCCGCCCGGAACAGGTAACTGAAAATGTGAAAGCCTCTGAAGTTGAGCTTTCTAATGATGTATTAACTGAAATTGAATCTATTTTAAAAGAAATTGATGGATTTGTACCTATTTGGTAAAAGGGTGAACGAACTGGCATTCATTCCAGTTTGTGCCATCTTTTTGAAATAAAATTAGGTTTTACATTAACTATTATAATAGGAGTGATGAATCAATGGAATATCGTTATCTAGGGAAAACGGGTTTACAAGTAAGTGAGCTTTGTCTTGGAACGATGACATTAGGTCGTGAAACGAGTGAAAAAGATAGTTTCAGCATTTTAGACCGTTATGTTGAAGAAGGCGGAAACTTTATTGATACTGCCGATGTCTATACTCGTGGTGTTTCTGAAGAAATCGTCGGTAAGTGGTTAAAGGACCAAAATCGTGATGACTATGTTGTTGCAACAAAGGTTCGTTTCCCTATGGGTGAAGGACCGAATGATGTTGGTCTGAGCAGAAAACATATTATCTCCGGTGTTAAAGAAAGCCTACGACGCCTTGGAACCGATTATATCGATCTTTATCAGGTTCACGCATGGGATCCTCGAACCCCTTTAGAAGAAACGTTAAGCACGTTAAATGATCTTGTTCGTGAAGGCCTTGTACGTTACATTGGAGCAAGTAACTTTAAAGGCTGGCAACTTCAAAAAGCAATAGATTTAAGTAAACAAAAAGGTTGGGAACAGTTTGTTTGCCTACAACCTCAATACAATTTGCTATGTCGGGCTACCGAATACGAATTAATTGATGTTTGTGAAAATGAAGGATTGGGGGTCATCCCATGGAGTCCGCTTCGCGGAGGTTGGTTAAGCGGGAAGTTTACACGTGACATGGTTAAGCCTCCAGAAAATTCTCGTATATCTGTTGCTGAAGAAAAAGGTTATAGTGAGACATGGGATAAGTATAATAACGATTTTACATGGAATTTGTTAGATACGTTATATAGTGTTGCAGAAGAAGCGGGTAAGACTCCGGCTCAGGCAGCAATCAACTGGCTTCTAAACAGTCGAGGGGTTACGGCCCCAATTATCGGTGCACGTACAATGGAACAGCTTGAAGCTAACTTAGGTTCTGCTGGATGGTCTTTAACAAATGATCAACTAGAACGTTTAAATAAAGCGAGTGAATTGTTTGTTAGCTATCCTTATGATATCGATGCAATAAATCAGCGCACTAAAGGCAGAGAGTAAAGGGACGAGGGATAGGTTTGATCTGCCCCAAAAAAATTAGACATTTATATTAAGGCTAATACTGGGCATGAGTTCGATATTCAACTGGACTCATGCCATTTAATTGTGTAATTCCTTCTTCTTTTTGTAGTGTACTTTGATATTATGTCATTTTGTAATGCCAACCCTGATCTGAATGAAGAATAGGGTTGTCTTCTTCTTTTAGGTGTTTAATTGCCATATCTAACATTCTGTGATTACAGGTATGGCAGTTATGGCGTTAAGAATTTATATCGTGTACGATTTGATGGAGAAGAGCTGTTTAAGCAGCTCTTTTTCTTAGTACATTAAATACTTCAGAAACAACCCCTGTCATTTTTTTGGATAAGAGTATGTTTCTGTTCGATTGTTTTTATCTCTTACTTTTATTGTGATAAATGGCATAACTGGCTTCTACTTAATAGATGGAACGCTGAATGACGGGAAACTGTCATGTTCCTGTGGAGTGATTGGCTTTTTTCCTTTCAAGGTTTAATGATTTTAATAGTGTTGCAAATTTAGTATTGTCCATAATGTCTTTTAAAGACAAAAAGTATCCCACCCTTTAGCGTTGGAGAGAAATAGGGTCAGTGTATGCGATTTGCTACTGAGTCAAGCATAAATAAGTGGTATCATAATAATATGAGGAGGGCTATGCGAATGGATACGATAATTTTTGACGTCGATGATACACTATATGATCAAGCACAATCTTTTCATAAAACGGTAAGGAAGCTGTTTCAAGAGCCATTTTCAAACGAAGAAATTGATCAATTATATAAAGCTAGTCGAAAGTATAGTGAGATTTTATTTGATCAAAGTGAAGCGGGGGAATTATCAAAATTTGAATGGCAGACAGGACGAATTATAGCTGCATGTAAGGACTTTAATATTCCTATGGATACTGAAAAAGCAGCTATTTTTCATGAAATGTATGTTGCCGAACAAAAAAACATTAGATTGTTTCCGGAAGTTGAAGAACTACTAAATGCACTTTACAAAGAAGGAAAACAGCTTGGGATTCTTACCAATGGTGAGGAAAAACATCAAGCAATGAAAATAAAGCAGCTCGGCCTTACTCACTGGATTCCTGTAGAAAGGACCTTTATTTCTGGAACGATTGGTCATGCAAAACCGAAAAGAGAAGTGTTTGATTTTATTGAAGAGAAAATGGATCTTGACCAAACCAAAACGGTTTATATTGGGGACAATTTTGAAAAAGATATTATCGGGGCAAAACAAGCAGGCTGGCAGGCGGTCTGGATGAATCATCGAAAGAAAAATTTACCACCCAATGCTACCTATAAACCAGATAAAGAAGTACATAGTGCCAAAGAATTATTGGATTTATTTGTAAAATAGACACTAAAAAGTCAGGTGCTTTACCTGACTTTTAATTTCCCATATTTTACTAGGTAATAAATCCATTATTTCAACCTCAGATTTTTGTAAGACTTCAAGCAATAACTCAAACAGCTTAACCCCATCGATTAATTTAAGATCAAGTCCCTAAGCAAATTGTTTCGTAACACAATCTACATAAACGAAAACACCAAGATCGCTAATAGAGGCAATAAGATAATGAAATAACCAATAGGATTACCAAAGTTAAGGGACCAACCAACACCAAACCGTTTTTCAACAAAGATGGATGGATCTTGTCTATTAAAATAAATGAGACCACCTTTCCAATCGGAATCATCGTCGAAATCAGCAATAT
The DNA here is from genome assembly GCF_014217835.1 of Metabacillus sp. KUDC1714. Lineage (NCBI taxonomy): Bacteria > Bacillati > Bacillota > Bacilli > Caryophanales > Bacillaceae > Metabacillus > Metabacillus elymi. Next base: position 4,900,570 of record NZ_CP055263.1, on the reverse strand, counting down.
TTTCTTCAGTGTCAACAACATTATGTTTATCTGAACGACCTACTTTTATGGCAAAAGTTATTGTACCGACTAAGACCACAATAAGGAAAATGATCGGTGTTGCCAACATCGTGGCTCCTGCAAATAATTCAGGGTGGATCGTTTGTAATTGAAAGAAGCTAAACATTACGGTGAGTAAGAAACTGACTAATAACATCAACCAGCTTGAATACTTACGTAATGTTAACTGCCTCATACGAGAGGCACTTGTACTAGTTGCACTTAATTTAATCCCAGATTTTTTCGTCCCAACATGGATACCTAAGAACATCAATTGCATCATTAAAAGTGTCAAGGGCATTAAAATTGCTGAAACTGGCGTTTTTTCAGTAAAAGCATCAGCTTCACCATCGATACCCCAGTGAGTTGGAATTTGTTGTGGTAGAAGGTCGTATTGTAGTACGGTATATCCAATCACCCCAAACGTAATGATGATTGGTAATAAATAGATAGACCAAGGAAGCATTTCATCCTGAGAACGTACTGATAAATCTGTGATTTTAACTTGTTTTAGATTTTCTGCCCAATTACTTTTCGTCTTTACTTGAAGGGTTTTCGCATGAAAGTAAAAATAGAGAGAAAGGCTTAACAGAATGATTCCAAACTGAATAAGCGTACCAACAAGCACAGTTTGTTCTTCGGTAGGGGAATTAAATAATGCCCAAAGAAGATAACCAGCTAAGGCAACAAAGGAAAAGAGGGAAACTAGCAATGTATATTTCTTTTTAAAGGATTTTAACGTTTCGTTATTTACATACATTTCAGGGACCGTGATTCCAAAGATTACTGTTCGTTTCACTAAGTAGGGTACTGCAGTTTGGATCCCCGCCAAAATAATCGCGATCATAAGAAAAATGGCTAACGTCATCTTGATTCCTCTTTTTTTGCTATTCTTTAAAGCTCTTGATAATTGAACTGACAAGGTCTTGGATTTGCTCCTCCGTCATACCGACAACAAGCGACTCAGCGATTAGTGGTTTAAAGATATTTCTTAGATTTTTAAGAGTGGTTTCACTAAAATCTAGGGGAGAAGAGATTATAGCTCCGGATTTTGGAGCGATTTTAATCATGCCTTTTTGTTCTAGTTGGTGATAGCTTTTATTCACTGTGTGCATATTGACACCAAGGTCTGCAGCAAAAGCTCTTACAGAAGGCAGAGCTTCGCCAGGAAGAAGAGAACCCCTAGCGATGGCTTCCACAATTTGATTAGTAATTTGCAAGTAAATTGGAATATCGGAGTCGGGTTCGATAATAATATACAAATTTTTACCCTCCAATCTGTTATATATATATTATAACACATCTGTTCTACCTTATCTATAACAAAGTATGGAAGGGAGAGGGCATACTTTTATTACAGTAGTAAGTTGCAATTGCAATTGATTATGAATACGATTTGTATGTGTTTTCAGTAACAAGAACTTTTAGATTTCCTGCAACATATTTGAGTAAAAATAAATAGTAAAATATTAAAAAGCTAGAACTTTGGTAGGGATTGTTGTATATAAGGGGGAAGTTTATAAAGTTCTTAAAAGTATTTGTAGAATAATTGGGTATTTAAAGTTTATTCTTTTTTGCAGGGATCTGGATTTGTACTCTTGAAGGTAATAATGATGACAATAATGTAAACAAGTATTTACTTAGAAATTAGTAGAGAGCACATATATGTATGAACCGATTTTACACAAGATATTTTTTGTGCCTAGTGGACTTATGTAAGGATCCTTACTTAACTTAAAGAGTTTTATTTTTACGTATTTGTATTATTTACTATTGATATTTAAAAAACAAATGAAATGGGCTGATTGAATAGTAACTCTTTATTACGTAGTGGACACATACTGCGCAATAAATATGATGATTATTAGGTGACTTTGTGAAACAATGTACTTAAGCTAAACCAGCTAATAGTTTGTCAATATTTTTCATTAAAAACTTAAAATATCTCATGTTATACTAAAAATATGCATGCCAAATAACCCTCCATTAGTCTAATTTTGGAAGGTTTTGTGTTATTTAGTTAGATTTAAGTTCTAAGCTATATCTTGGAAAGTAGTTTTGTTCTTTAAAAGGGCAAATATCCAATGTAAAAGCTTATTTACGCATGCTATTACGGCTACTTTAAAAGGCTTTCCTTCATCACGTTTCTTGTCGTAAAACTCTCGCATTCTCTTGTTTCGTGGGATGATTTCATCAGTTGTTTTCTTTTTACGACAGTCACGAATGGCACAACGAACTGCCATATATAAGGCGTGACGAAGCCTACTGGAACCTCTTTTGGTGATTCGGTTTTTGGTGGCTGTAAACTTACCAGATTCGAATACACTAGGATCAACTCCAGCGAAAGCTACGAGCTTTTTAGGATCAGTAAATCGATCTATCTCTCCAATTTCTGAAATGATTGTTGCCGCGATCTTTTCTCCTATACCAGGGATAGATTTGATAATATTATATTCTTCAACACCTTTAGCGAGGGCATCTATCTCGGACTCTAACTTGGATAGGTGCTCTTTGTATTGAAGAATGATATTGATATACATACCTAGACTTAAAATATGGCTTTGATAAACGGTCTTTTCAAACGGATTTCGATTTGCTGCAGCCTTGAGCTGAGTAGCTTTTTCTTTAGCCCATCGATGGGAACGACTTTTACATAACTCAGCGATTTTGTCGGCAATTGTTTCTTCACTTGCCTCTAAAATATCTTCAGATGAGGGAAACTCTGAAAGAGTTAATAGTGATACTACCGAATATAAGTCACCAAAAACACCTCTGTACTCAGGGAAGACCTGGTCCAGAATCGCTTGAAATTGTAGCTTTGTTTGAATCAATACACCAGTAATATTTTCGTGCTGTCTTGTAAGATTCCGAAGGTTTAATAGCTGCACACCACGCTTCTTATACGGCTCTAAATCCTCCTTATAAAACAGCTCGCAGAGATGGTAAGCATCTATCGCATCTGTCTTTACTTTCCGAAGACTTGAACTTTTAGCCTTATAAGAAATCAATGGATTAATGATTATCATTAAATACCCACGGTCCTCTAAGTATTGAACAACAGAGGAATGATAATGTCCTGTCGCTTCTAGAACAATAGGTGGTCTCTTACCAGTTTCTCTCTTAACCACCTCCAGAAACTCTACAAGTAAATCAAGACCTTCTATAGTATGAGAAACTTTAAAATTCTTACTGTATGGTTTGCCTTTATCTAAAAATGCCTGAACTTGACTTTCCCCTTTTGAAACATCCAGACCAATGACTGGATTCATTCTAAAATCTCCTCCTAAACTAGTAATTTGCCAGTAACCCCTAATCCTCCATGCAGTATCACAGCTTCGCTTGTTATACGAGATCTAAGTCCCAACCAGCCTCAATCATGTTTCTACAAGTAGGGGGCGAACTGTTTAGCTGACGGGGTCAAAGCCCCACGGGCAGTTACGTTCTACCCTGGCTACTGATATAATAAGACCAAAATAAATAAGGTCAACCAGAAATATTTAGCATTCTGGTTAACCTTATAATACGAACGGGCAGTTTACTTTTAGAAGGAGTACTTTAACCAACCCTAGAATAAATAACAAATTGAATTTTTAATGTAGTCTAACGGGTGCTTGGGAATAAGATGATTGTCACTGCGGCGGTTTTTTTCTTATCCACTAAAGTGCAGTTTAACGCAGCCTCAGGATTAAACTTATGTTCATTTTGGATTTTAGTCTAATCTCAGTATAAAGAACGCTAACCGAAATGATTAACGTTCTATACATGATGGATGAGAACATGCAGGTGGCGGAGATCTGGTGATCACAGTATTCGATTCAAAAAAACGATCTCTGATTATGCGAAAGCACAGACGCTTTTAAAGTAAGACTGAACGATACGATTACCAGGGTCAGTCACAGTGTTTTAATATAGAGTTGGAGTCGGAGGAGAACAATGGAAGTTAACAATATCTCTTAAAGCAACCGAATAATTATTCCATCTTCCGCCGAAAAACCTATATCCATAAACTCTTGATTCCCCGACAGTCGTCAAATAAAACCAGAAATTGTCTCCGTTTCTAAGCCACAAGTACGTAAAACGATACAAACAATTTTGAAGACCCAAGGGACTCAGGGCAGATGGCATTTGTCGTGTATATACCATAATTCGAGGTTCACTCCTTATTGAAATTAGACTTATATCCAAGTTTATGTTCAGGGTCAAAGATTGGATTGGATGTATGCCTAGTAGCCCACCTAAATTCAAATATGATTGAAGTAGCTTATATGAAATTGTTTAAGGATAGGCAACTATTTTTATTGAGAACGGTATCTCTAATCCAAAGGAAATTATGAACAGTTTAAATAAGCCCTGGAGTTGTTCAACTAACAGGTGCAATACTTCAATAATGAATGCTTTTATTCATCAAGCTACATAGCAGGATTGTTGAACAAGAAAATCAAATAAGGTAATTGTAATGTTTGATGAACAATGTAAAAAACGGGGGATTCTATTGAGAAAAACCAAAATACTTGCTTGGACTGAAGACTGGGGAAAATCATACAGTCAAGAAGAGAAAATATTGAAAGAAGTATTTATAGATGAAATAGTTGATATTTTTCATATTGGAAGTACCTCTATACCAACAATAGGTTACGCGAAGCCGATAATAGATATTTTAATTGTTGTAAAGGATATTGAAAACGTTGATTTATACAACAATGAAATGCTGGAATTGGGATATGAACCGAAAGGTGAGAATGGAATTGTTGGAAGAAGATATTTTCCAAAAGGAAAAGATAATAGAACACATCATCTACATATCTTTCAAGTCGGAAGTGAACACATAAAAACCCATATAGATTTTAAAGAATACTTGCTAAAGAACCCTGTGGAAGCTAAAAAGTATGGAGAATTGAAAATCAACTTAGCAAAACAGTTTCCTAACGAGCATCATAATTATCAAGATGGAAAGCAGCAGTTAGTAAATGAAATAGCAGATAAAGCGAAAAAATGGGCATCACGGAGAAGATTTTCTTCTTAAAGTAACGGTTTCTTAAGTTGAATTGTAGGGTTGCTGCGGCAGCCTTTTTCTTATTCGACTAACTGGCAGTTTAGTGGAAGAAGGAAACTTATATAAAGGTATCGAATTTACAAGCGGACTGGAGATTATACAAAATTTATATAAGGGAGTAATTCCAATGAAGGAAAAAATATTGAAGTACATAGACAGTAATTTTCCTAACCTAACCAGTGAAGTGCATCTAAGGTTTGAACTAGGTGAGCCATATGAAAACGGAACTATTGAAAGAATAAATCAAGTTGTTACAAGAGTTACCACTTTATTTGAAGAAGTGTTCAAGCCTGATGATTTTATTTATGTTTATATTAAAGATTGGGAAGTAAAAGAGGATATTATGTTTGGAAATACCACTCCAGGATACGTGTATGATTTATTAAGTAACCTAAATACAGAAGAGGAAACTTTGTTCGATATTGATGAGGATTATGATGATATAACGGGTCAAACAATAGAAATAAAGAATGAATACAAAGTGAAAGTTGTATACTCACAATTAAAGTCTATTACCTACAAGGATATACTTGAAGGAATAGGAAATTATGAGTAGGGAAGAGAACCTTCTATTGGACAATCTGTTTACTTTATTAGCACCGAAAAAGACATAATATTTCATATGTACGATGATAGAGGTTGTTCAATACTTTCTAAAGAAGTTGAGCAATTGGTACATTTGTATCAAAAATATAATAATTGGTTGGTTGATTATTGGCGTGATTATATTGATAGCATTTTCAAGAAATCATAATCTTTTTTATTAAGCTACCATGAAAATTAACTTCTGTAATAAAGTGAAAAAGGCAATACTGAAGAAGACGCAGCTCATTCGTTTTTTTAAAAAATAGGAGAGCGCCAATTTCATTGATCTATGGTAATAAATTGGACTGGATTAAGAAGCTTTAGGTTCTTCGAGCGTAACGGTGTATCCTAAACTTTCGAGTCGTCTCAGCGAATGTCTAACAATTGATTGTTGTCTCTGCTTATCAAAGTAGTCTTCTCCTAAGTCTACATACATTTCTTTTCGGGTTAAGAGATAATAAGAGATACGTAACATTGCGTGAGCGACTACAATACCAGCACGTTTCTTGCCTTTTCGTGATGCTGTACGCCTATACAGTGCTCCAAGATAGTTTTTGGATCCTCTTACTGAATGAGCTGCTTCGGTTAACGCCGATCTTAAATACTTATTTCCTTTTTTAGTTTTGGCGGATTTTCTTTTTCCGGCACTTTCGTTTTGCCCAGGAACTAATCCTGCCCAAGAACACATATGGGCTGCAGTAGGGAATTGTTTTTTTACATCAGTCCCAATTTCAGACAGGATTTGCTCAGCCATTCTGGTCGCTATACCAGGAATAGAATCCAAGCGTGCCACATCTTCATGATTAGAACTGACTCTTTCTGCAACCTCCTTATCAAGCATTTCGATTTGCTCAGTCAGAAAATCAATATGACCTAAAATGGTTTTTAACATGAGACGTTGATGTGAATTGATATAGCCTCTTAGGGCGAGTTCCAGCTCTTCTTTCTTCTTTTTCATAGTGCGTCGTGCAAAGTTTGCTAGTTTTTCAGGATCCTCCTCACCATCAGCTATGGCATCGAGCATATCACGAGCCGAAACACCCAGAACGTCGGAAACAACAGATCCCAATTTAATGTTTGCACCTTCTAACACCTTCTGGATTCTGTTATGTTGTCTGGCTCGCTCTTCAATAATACTTCGGCGATAGCGAACTAGCTCACGCAGTTCACGTTGATTTCGATCTGGAATATAACTTGCTTTGAGTAGTCCGTGGCGAAGAAGCTTGGCAATCCATTCTGCATCTTTCACATCTGTTTTGCGTCCTGGAACTGCCTTCATATGTTGGACATTCACCACTAGAAACTCAATATCCTCAGCCTCTAGTAAATTCACAATAGGTTTCCAATAAACACTTGTGCTTTCCATGGCGACATGGGTACAGTTATGTTGTTTAATCCAGTCAACCAACTGTAATAGAAATACAGTTTTAGTAGAAAACGTTTGAATCTCCTTTCCTTCAGGTGTCATAATACAGGCAGTAATATTGTCCTTATGGACATCCATACCGCATGCTCTTTCAATGACTACATCCATTGAAAACATCCTTTCTACGGCGATCACTATAATTAGAGGCTGGTGCAACAACCAGAATAGGATTAATCTACCATGTGTGCTTCCCGTAAGGGAGCGACAGTCAGTGGTGCACCGTGGTCGGTGGAGTCAGACTAACGGATGGGCTCTAACGCACCAGGTTCAGCGACCTTCCTCTCCCAGCCGTAGAATCAGTATTGACGGTTAGGGACCATTTTCATTCTCTGTGGTGAAGCGCTGATTTTTGCGCTTCATGGATGGCTAACGGGGCAGATTAGTTGAATAAGAATAGAGATAACGAGATGAAATTTTATCACAAATTGTTGTCAATATTTAACGAATACTTTTTTGTTTAAAAGTCTTGCTGACAGGGTAATTAAAATTGAATTTCGCATCAAGGCGAAGGTGATAATAAATGGAATTTTTACAAATGGCGAGAAGAAGAAAGCGGTACAATGTAATAATCAAGGGGAATTATCAGGAAGAACAGGCTGTCATAATAACATATTCTACTAAGGAAATGAAAAGCTTAGTACGGAAACTATATAAGCACATAATTATTGATGAAAAGGGGTTACCTTCAAGAGAAATTTTTATCGAGACAACAGAACTAATATAAAATAGACTGTGTCTTTTTTTTGCCCTATTAATAAACTTATGAAAAATGAAAATAACCAATCTCTTGTTTCAGAGGTATTTAACCAATAGAAAAGCCGTGGCTTCAATCCTCCAACCATTTTTATTATAACACTAAAAAGTTTATTGTTTATGGGGATAAGTACAAAGTGGAAGGTATTTATTCAACTAACGAGGCAGTATAAAATTGGAAGGATTTACCTAAGGTATACAGAATATATATTTAACGGCTTTAAGATGAGAGGATGCTAAAAAAGTTTATGAGGAATATAGAAGATACGCTAATATTTAACCTTGTTGTAATTTGCCTATTCTTATTTGTGTTGATATGGTTGTTTGTTATTCATTCCCCTATAGAAATTGCTTCTATAATTAAAGGGTTTAATTCCAGCCTTCAATGGTCAAAGAAGTTGGTTGGACTGTATGCAATATATCTTATTGAATTTTATATCATTATCCTATTTTGGAGCTTAGTACTCTCAAGCATCAATAAAGTTGTAAAAACTATTTATACAGAGTTAACAGTACGGTTTATTAGAAAAAAAAGGATACTTATAAAGTTAATACGATTTTATTATGGTTTTAATAAGATTTATCATTACCTTGAAAAGGGAACATTTCGAACTAGATATAGATATTATAGGGCTGACTACAATCTTATTCACTATCTTACGGCTCCCACATTAACTGAGAGGATAAAATCTTTTTCCCTTTTTCCTTTCTTGTTTTTTAAATCTATTGGTTCGATATTAGCAGTTGCATTGACAATTTTTACATTGTATTATTCTTACATACTTGATGGTATAGAAACAATAAATCACCAATGGTACAATTTATTTTTTTCACTTTGGAATAACGTTTTTCCGAAATTATCCGCATTTGTTGTATTTATTTTAATAATTTTTTTATGGTACTTTGTGAGTAGTTATGGTGTTACAAAAAGGGCAATCGCTCAGGCAAATAAAAAGCAATTAGAAGAAGTTGTTAAATTATTTAGAGAACTTGAAAAACCAGTTATTGATATCGTTATTGAAGGGTCAAAGAATTTAGAATATGCTTTGAATTGTTATGATTCAATTTATGAGTTTTGGACATTAAAAAAATTTAACACACTTCCTACAGAATACCAAAAATTGTTTACAAGTTTAGGAATAGGCGACTATGATGATGATTATTTATTTAGTGATATTACAGCATTAAATGATTTGATTAAAATTCTGAAAGTAATGAATAATTCGGAGAATAGGATGTTTGCTTTATGGTTTGCAAATTATCGATTTGAGTTAATAGAATTTAGAAGTATAACCAGTAGATCAGTTAATGAATTAGAATATTATGAGAGATTGCTGTTTACAAAAAAAGGGTTTGATAAAATGCCTGATGTAAAATACTATCAACACTTTATGAAAATAGACGAGGAAAGTATAAGAAAAGAGCTTGCTAATAATCAGGAAAGGTTGAATATGTATATTATTAAAGGGTTAGAACTTATATACGCCTTTAATAGATATATTGAAGCAATTCATAAAATACTTCATATGGATTCAGACAAAATAGGAAGGGTAATTAGACAATTAACTGGTAAGGAATAAATAAAAAACTATTTATAACAATGTAATTTATTTTGTTTTACAAGGGGAAAATGTGAACTATTGTACTTAAAGTAACGGGTGCTTTACTTCAATAAGGGGTAGAGCATTTTTTCTTCTTCCACTAACGACGCAGGTTAGTGTAAGAAGTGATGTGAAAATAGATATGTTGAAAATTGAAGGAGATAAACAAAAAGGGTCTTAGCTAGTAATTAGCTAAGACCCCTTTTCATTTGACGTATTGTATAGGTTGTTCATTCATACATTTTCCTATTCCAGGGAATATTATTCTTTGACGTAGTAAATTAGGAGGTTGTTTTGTGGAATATGCCGATAAAGAATTAAATCCAATGAATGTGATGAAACCACTAAAATTAAATCCAAAAATATCAGATGAGACCCAACCTTTAACGACTTTTGAAATGGGGAAACTTTGGGCTACCTATATGGGAAACAGTATGTCAATTCAAATCTTAAGTTATTTTCTTCAACATTGTGATGATGAAGATATTAGGTTGCTATTGGAAAATGGTTTAGCCTTATCAAAGGATTTCATAAAGAGGATAGAAGGATTTTTTAAAAAAGAGAATTTCCCTATGCCTATGGGATTTACTAAAGATGATGTAAATCTGGGTGCTCCCCGTTTATACGCAGATGAATTTTACGTTCATTATTTAAAATATGCTGCTAAGGCAGGTATGAGCCTTTACGCAGTAGCAGTTCCATTGGTAATGAGGGAGGATATAAGGGAGTTTTTTATTTATTGTAATCAATGTGCTACCGTCCTTTTAGGGCAAATTAATAATGTTTTAATGGGAAAAAAATTCATTGCAACACCTCCTATCATTCCAATACCAGAAGGAATTGATAAAATTGATAAACAAACTTACTTAAATGGATTTTTTGGAAATGTTCGACCATTACAGGCGTTAGAAATCATTCATCTATATGATAACATTGAGAATAACACAACAAGTAAGGCATTATTATTGGGATTTTGTCAGATAGTTCAAGATGAAAAGATAAAGGTTTTGTTTAAAAGAGGTTTAGATATGACTGATAAAGCTGTAAAGCAGTATAAGGAAAAAATGCACATTGAACACATTCAATCACCATCGTACCTAGACCATTTGGTTACAACATCTACATATCCTCCTTTTTCCGATAAAATAATGCTGTTTCATAAAGTGGACATGTTCGCAATGAAGGTAAGGTCATTCGGAAACTCATTGGCAGTAACTGCAAGAAGAGATATAGATATGTTGTATGTAAGAACTCTTATTAACATAGGCCTATTTGTTGAAGATGGTATGAATATTTTAATTAATAAAGGTTGGTTGGAATCACCTCCAAAAGCGTATGACAGAGTTTAAGTATACAATTGGAACAGCTTGAACAACTTCCAATTGAAAGCTGGTCGAAAAAGAATTTTGAAAAGGAATAGAATAATGTGGTGAACGGTAAAGAAGCGTTGTTATGGAGTATTGCACTCCCAGGATTCGGTCAATTTCTAAATGGTAAACCAATAAAAGGTATCGTGTTTGTGTTTTTAGAATTTCTAATTAATGTTCAAGGTAATTTCAATAAAGTGATTATATTCAGTTTTCATGGAGAAATTGAAAAAGCGATTTTACATGCCGATTATCAATGGTTGATGTTTTACCCTTGTTTGTATTTCTATGCGATGTGGGATGCCTGGAAAGATGCAGGAGGAGGAAAAGAAAGGTATTCTTTTCTTCCCTTTGTGTTTGCTGCTTATTTCGTTACAGTTGGTTGTATTTATTCTTCAAACTTTACGATATTTGGAATATTATTTGGACCTGTTTGGCTTCCGATGCTGTGTGTGATTCCAGGAATGATTGTTGGTTTGTTTTTGAAATTTTTCATAAAAAGTCAGTATGACCAAAGAGTACAAAATTAAACCAAGGAGAGTTGTGAAAGTACACTTTCTTATTGTGCAACGGGTGCGTTACTTCAAGAAGGGAAATGAAGAGATCTTGAGAAATAAGTTCAAATTAAGGAGGAGAAAATATGTAAGTAGAAATACAATACAAAACAGTAAAAATAAATAACATTAATATCTATTTTCTAAAAAATAAACTTCGTTTAAAATCCTTATTTTATGAAAAAATAGTTCCTCTTTGGACTAAATAAATAACCATCTTAGTTACACTCAACATTCGGGCAAGATTGTCGAACAACAATAATCTTGATTTCTCGAAGGGCTGTACGAAAATACCCTTATGATTTATGAGATAATGATGGCAACATTTTTTCTATTTTGTCTTTAAAAGGTGTAGTATGTCCAAGGCTAATAATATGCTCGCAATTTTATGGTTGCTAAAAACGAATGACTGCCAAACAATTGGGAATGAACTTGAGATCCATATTCTCAAAGTGTCTACCGCTATATTGATGCGTTATGTGCCTGCAGCGATCCGGCTAAATCTTTCATTCGAAAAAATGCTCTAAAAAATGGAGAAGCCTACTAAATGAACTAACTAAAACTTTTTCATTTACAAAGATTCATTTTACATAAATATAACTGCATCTATAGAGATGGGGGAAGGGTTAAGAATGATTAGGAAATCAGTTTCCTAGTCATTTTTTTCGATGAATATTCTTAAAGGTATTTCCCATCTTAACATTGAAATTAATATACACGGTATTCCAAATTTGATAAGGAGGTGCTAAATAATATGGTAGTAATAACTGATTTTAAACAATTTCTAAAAATCAAAAGTTCGTGGATTCTCCTAGTAGGTATGTTTTTGTATGGCATTGGGACGGGAATATTGGCCCCGATGAACGCAGTCTACATGCGTAATGGAATAGGTTTATCAAAATTCGAGATCGCTTCAATTTTTTCCATTTCGTTATTGCTAAACATGATTACAACCATTGGGATAGGTATTATCAGTGACAAAATCAAGCGGAAGAAACCTCTACCAATTTTCGCCTGCATTCTTTGTATGACAGGACTACTTATTTATATAAATGCGTCAACCTATATGGTAACGCTTATTGGTATGGTTTTTGCTGTTGCACCTTCAGGACTCATAATGGGCCAGTTTTTTGCAATGGCTCGTAATCATTTTATGACCCTTGCTCCTTATATTTATGAAATGGCTCAAATCTGGCTTCGTGCTACGTTAAGTGTAGGTTTTTTTACTGGATTGCTAATAGGAGCGAATTTATTTATATTCGGTGATTTCAAAAGTGTTCTTTGGGGGAATTTTTTAGGATACGCTACATTATTTGTTGTTCTTTTATTTTACAAAGAGCATGAGGCACCAGCACCCTTATCTAGTGATAAAAGTGAATCATTCTCTCTTGTTATGCTATTTGCTCTACTTTTGCTTGCATGTGCCGACGCATTAAGGGGGCTTTATTTGCCTCTCGTTGTTGTACAATTGTTTGAAGAACCTCAGTTAATGTCCTACTTGTGGAGTGTTCAGGCCGTTTTTGAATTAATGTTTATGACGGCTGCAGGATATTGGGCAAACAAATTCGGGAGTAAAATTGTCATCATTATCAGCAGTTTATGTGCTCTAACGACTTATTTAGTGTACTCTATAAATCCGCCACTTTGGGTATTTTTTCTCGTACAGCCCCTATATTCCTTTTTCGTCTCTGTTTTGTATGGGGTTGCAATGGGGTATGTACAGCGTATGTTTAATACACGCATTGGATTTGGATCAAGTTTATACGTTTTCTTATCCCAGACAGCTGCTTTGATTGGCTATTTGCTACCATTTCTAATGTCCGGCTACCAACCTCGTATTTTCATCATTCCAAGTATACTGGTTAGTACCGCATTTCTTTTAATGGTCGTACATCTAATCATTAATCGGTCAAAGGAAAAAATAACCCTCATTCAGTCGGTGCACGAGGATAACAATTATTCATAATTGTATATATACTGATTTAAAGGATTGGAAAGAATAAGATATATAAGGATTTGGAGTAACGAATACTCATATGGGACTTTTTTGGATTTGTATATAGAAAAAGAAGATAAAAGCTATTTTATATAATCACAATACAATCTCCATTCCAAAGTTGAAGAAGAAAATTGATTTTAAGGTCCTTGCTCCTCAAGGAATACCGACCGATTGGACTCTGAACATCACAAAACATACCCTTGGAATGAGAAAGAATATATAACGGATTTCAGGCTCCATTATATGGAGAAAAATAATAAACGTTTAATGTTTGGAATTGGCGAAAAGAAAGCTTTTGGTCATTCGGAAAATATGGTGAATGATAAGGCAGTAAATATAAATGGCTATAAGGGGTATTTTTCAGCATTTAAAGCTTCAAAAAATAACGAAAATCCTGTTGGTGGAATTTTGCGTTGGGTTCAAAAAGATCCTTACTTAGAAATGGATAGTTTAACACTGACAGAAGAACAGATGATTAATATAGCTAAATGATCGAATAGGAATGAATTTAAGATATTGTTTAACTAACGGGTGCGTTTCTTTAAAAAGGAATGCTCTTTTCGTATCCAATTAAAAGGAAGTAAATGTTATTATTATATTAAAGATGGTTGCTCTTCTATTATAGATGGAGAAAGCTTTAATACGATATATACTACAATATTAACTTTGGAGACACACCACTGCAATAAGACTTATAACGAAATTAAGTTCTTGATATATCCCGTCAAGGACATATTATGAAACAGTGCTTTAATAAAGGAGTTGTCTAAAATGGATGAAAAAAAAGATATAGAAATAAAACGCTCTTCAAAAGTAGAAAACATTCTAGCTCAGATCAATAGTAAAACTAAGCTAGGCGACTTACGAAAAATCGCGAAGGACATTAAAAAAGATCACGAACTAGCTATGGAACTTTGGTCAACCGAAGAGTTTTTGCCCAGACTATTAGCAATCTTAATTATGGACAAAAAACTTCTTTCACAAGATGTGCTAAATAAGCTTGATAAGGATATGCAGACTCACACTTTTGATGAGCGAAATAACTTAATGGATTGGTTAATGGCTAATCAGCTCACCAAAGACAAGAAAAAAATTGCATTGATGGAGTCATGGGAAAATAGTCCTTCTGCTCTTCAAAGGCGAGCTTTCTGGTATTATCAAGGGCGATTGAGATGGACTGGACAAACACCGCCTGATAACACCGCATACTTGCTATCTGCATTAGAAGCTAATATTACGCAGGAAGAACCGGAAGTTCAATGGGCTATGAATTTCACCGCAGGCTGGATAGGCGTTTATGATGAAAAGAATCGTGTACGTTGTATTAAACTTGGTGAGAAAACGGGTCTTTACAAAGATGAAATAGTAGCAAAAGGATGTACTCCCAGCTATTTGCCGGAGTTCATTACAATTGAAGTTAACAAACGACATAATAAATAGATATCTCTGAAAAATTTATTAGGGTTTAATGCAAAAAATAAAGGAATTCAAAGCCTCAATATGAAAATTGTAATAGGCTTGGACCGAAAAATAAAGAAAACAACTCGTGCTGAATTGGTCGCGATTCAGGAGCTCTTAGGACATAGTTCACCAGTTACGACACTTAGATATGCAAAGATTACTCATGAGCGAAAGCGAGAGCAGCATAAAAAGTATTTGATTCAATAAGTTGTTGTTCATTTGACGATTATTGCGCAATAAACAACTTCTGTTTTAGAGGACTTAGTGAAGAATTTCACTAAAATTAACGGGTGTCAGTCCTCTTAATTAAGTCCATAAAAGTCTTCCCTAGAATAAATTCCTTATGTTCCCCTGGAATGTCTAAAGAATCAACCCAACTTCTTTTATCCGAGTAATCGTACTCATTAAACTTTTTCATTCCATATGGTCCATCGCAGCCATACAATACTTTGCGATACCCAAGTGCCTGAACTACATTTCTTACGATAGAGGAGGTAAGGTAATCACTTGATGTGTCCACGTAAACATTGGGTTTTTCCTTTGCATATTGCCACAGGCTTTTCCAAAAAGGAAGTCCTGCATGAGCATAAATAACTTTGAGATTGGGATATTTGTCAGGTAAGTATTTGTAGGAATTTGGTTCTGAAGATAGATGAATAATCATTGGGATGTCTCTGTTTTGGCATAAGGCTCCAACGGAATCGAGTTCTTTAATACTATACTTATGCATAAATGGATGGGCTTTTACTCCAATAAAACCAGTTAGGTTAAGGTATGTCTCTAACGTCTCTACAGATTCTGGAACAGTTGGGTTAACGGCAGCCCAGCCTAGAAAACGATCAGGATAGCGTTTTATCGCATTTGCTACAATGTCATTATTTGGCTCGGTAAGTATCTTAAAGCTTCCATTTACTTTAAAGTAACCATCTTTAACTAATCCGTCATAAATCTTAAAGCCTATTTTGGGGAAATTCATGATAAAAAAGCGGAATAAGCGGTGTAGGTTATCCTGGTATGTACTTTCTTTTTCATACATGGTTTCATTAAAAGGTGGAATTAATGCGGTTTTCTCAACATTGTTTTTATCCATCTCTTCAATCATTTTTTCTAGCGCTAACATCGTTTCATCAACATGGAAATGGCAATCAATAATCATTTGTAATCTCAGTCGTCCTTTCCTATTAAGATTAAAAATTCAAAAATTTAAATATTTAGAATTATATAAATCCTATCACATTCCTACTCAAGTTACCACAAACCGGATCAGGTCTAATAAGAAAATTTTCGTTTAATGCGTAGTACAAGAATACTTGTAACCAAGATAATAATGAACTAAGGCGATCATTATAAAAGTGGTCGCCTTTCGTATTTGACACATACTGCGAATTAAGCATACTTCTAATTTAGAGGACTTTGTGAAGATTTTCACTTAAAGTATAGGGTCGTTTAGTAGAAGAAGGGGTATCATTTAAAGGGTAATATCGTTTTTACATCAATTGCAAGATAAATTGTGAATAGTGTACTTAATGAAAGAAGAGCAGCTACTGATCTAAGCAGGATAAGTGGCTGTTTTATTGAAGTAACGAGCTGAGTTCGTTGAGATGAATAAGAAGGGGATAGAATTAATGGACATTAGTAAAGAACTAAAGAATCCCAAATTTGAAACAATTGAGATAAAATAGCCAAACCTATGTGGAAGAAATACTGGATGGTAAATACTCTCCTGATGGATACACACTTGGTTGGAATGCTGGAAAGGTCTCAAACCAAGAAATATTCCATTGTCATTTTCACGTTATACCAAGATACAATGATGAGCCATTAGCAGGTAAGGGTGTTTGTTATTGGTTAAAACAGCCTGATAATAAAAGGGGAAAGTTAAAGATACAAACATAATCTTCTTGTGCTAACGGGGGGATTATGTTTAACAAGAAAAATGAAAAACAACAGATCTATTTGTTGCGCAGTACAAATATACTGGTAACTATATAAAAGTTTTAAGGCGATCACTTTTTTAGTGATCGTTTTTCGTATTTGACGTATACTGCGCAATAAAGAACTCCTAATTTAGATGCTTTATGAAAGAAAATATTTTAGCCAATCGGGGTGGTATACAAAAAGGTACGCTTTAATGAGCGCACCTTTGTTTTTACGAATTGTATATTTCTCTGTTTATATTTACAATATCCTTATGTGATAATTCCCCTTGCTTTTTTTCTGCAAAGAGCTCTGCAAACCGTTCCATCACCTTGTCTCGTAGTAATGGTGCTTTTTCTTTATTTGCCTTTTTCAACGCTTCCTTAAGATCATTTTTTGTTAGCTCTGTGCAGTAAGCAGGAGTTCCTGGCTGTTGTCTCCAAGAGTCAGTTAAAGAACCATTATCTACTGCGTCGAAGCCTAGATCGGATACTATGTCCATGACTACTTGTTTTTGTGATTGGTTATTACCAGCAACTGCCATTGTGATTCGTCCACTAGAATCCTCGGATTTTCCTTCATGTTCTAAAGTGTAGGCTAATAAGTTGTTGAAAGCTTTTATGATAGGTCTGCCAAATTGATTTGAAACCCAAACACTTTCAACCATCCCGTTCTCTATTTCTTCAATTTTACCGTCTCTAAAAGGATAATAATTTGAAGTATCTACAATAATTACTTCCTCCCCGACTTGATCGATAATGTTCCGAATGCTTGGCAGTGCCTTTATAGGGAGAGATATTATAAGAACTTCAATATTTTTAATTGCATCCTCTACAAGTACAGCTGTTCCAGCAAACTCTTTTCCTTCTAAACGTTCAATTCCTCGTGCATCTGCAATTTTGACATCATGTCCATTCTTAACTAATTTTTTAGAAATGATTGACCCAATTGGTCCTGCACCGATAATTCCAAATCTCATGATTGTTCCTCCTAAAGAATTTGTATATAAAAGAATTACTCTTGCTAAAGTTACATAATCAAATGTTTATCAAACGGTAAATATATATTCAATCGATAGTAAAAACGTATTGAGTATTTCTGTTACATATACTAGAATAAAATCATTTCCCATCTTTTTAAAGTAGGCAATAAAAAATGACGTAGTACATTTTTTTGTACTTAACAGTAGAAAGCAGGTGAAGTAGGTGTCTAGGATATGTAAGGATGGATTTGATAAAGAGTGTATAAAGGAACAAAGAGAATTTTATGGCATTGCCTATACCCAAAATATCCTCTCCGGACGTTGGAAATATGTAATTCTATGGTATTTAAAGACCAAAGAGCGTCGCTATAGTGAAATTAAAGCCTTTTTATGGGATATTTCACAAGGTTCTCTTACAAAGCAACTTCGAGAACTGGAAACAGATGGTTTAATTAATCGCAAAGTTTTTCCAGAGGTTCCTCCTCGTGTTGAGTATTCACTAACCTCAAAAGGGGAAGAATTAATCCCTATTATTGATTTGATGGAAGAGTTCGGGAAGAAGTTTGGGGAGCACGCAGACTAACCAAAGCTCTCACATTCATCGGTTACCAGTTACCCCTAATTCAAAACTAAATGGTTTAAGGTCGAGGCTGTCATTGCGGCAGCTTTTTTTTATAACCAAGCTATTAGGTACAAAAAAATGTACTATGGCAACTTTTATTGCCCTCTTTTAAAAATTGAGAATTGGTTTTATTCTAGAGTCTGTAACAAAATTACTCCATACAACAAGTTGATAGGCCAAACGGTGTAATTTACAGTATCCGGACATTTCAGTGTTTAACAGATGATGTGGATGCATAGATCCATCCTTTTGTCGTAGGTTCTAGATAAATTCAGCCTGATAAAATGAGAGTAGGTTTCTTAAGTTAGATGGACAACTAAATTTTAACTGTGATAAAGTTAGCTTGCTAAGTAAAATTCAGTAGTGGAGGGCATATCTATGAACGATAAGGTTGGATGCGATATTCGTGAGTCATTAGATAAAGTATCATCCAAAATGCGCAGAGACTATAGCGAAAATCTAAGAGAACTTAATCTTCATGTAGGTCAGGATAGATTACTCGCTCGTTTGTGGTTAGGTGATGGAATAACACAAATGCAACTATGTGAACATTTAAAATGCGAACCGCCTACGGTAACAAATATGGTTAAATCGCTGGAGCTAAATGGATTCATATATCGAAAACGTGATGAA
The DNA here is from genome assembly GCF_014217835.1 of Metabacillus sp. KUDC1714. NCBI lineage: Bacteria > Bacillati > Bacillota > Bacilli > Caryophanales > Bacillaceae > Metabacillus > Metabacillus elymi. Next base: position 4,881,578 of record NZ_CP055263.1, on the reverse strand, counting down.
CAAGATGCAAGGGTAATGCGAATTTATCTAACGGACAAAGGAAAAAAATTAGAGGAACCAGTTGATCTCAAATGGAAACAGCAGCAAGCAAAATTACTCCATTCAATCTCACCGGAAGAACTCTTAATCTTAAGAGAACTAATGAAGCGCATGGAGAGAAACTTGTTCTAAGTTTTCTCTATGTTGATAGTTAGCATGCTAACTATTTGTTTAACAACCTAAATATAAATAGTTTCTATATCGTAAAAAGGTTATAAAATCCACTAAATTAGTTAGCAAGCTAAATATTTTCTGACTTTCAAATCTACTGTAATATACTACGGCTCATTTGTTACTTGGAGCTATTTTAAAATAAAGGAGAAGAGATACATGGAAAAAAGAAAAGAGCTTCAACTAGCATTACAAATGGTTTCTGGATACGGAGCTGAATTCAGCGCTTGGAGAATGCCTGGTACCGACCCAGCAGCCTACACAAATACGGATAGTTATGTAGAGCGAGCTAAAATAGCTGAAAAAGGAAAATTTCAAATGATCTTTATCGCCGATACCCCAGCATTAACCGTCGACTTAGGTTCTCAGACTCCTATGTTCCCAATGGATCCTATGTTAGCACTAATGGCTGTAGCTAGAGAAACGAAACATATTGGTCTTGTTGCTACACTATCAACGACATTTAATTATCCATACAACATAGCACGTCAATTCAAAGCACTCGATGTTATAAGTAATGGACGTGTAGGCTGGAATGCGGTCACCACATCCGAGCCATTAGCGGCAGCAAATTTTGGCACTCAAGTTGCCAATCGCAAAGAAAGATATGACAAGGCTCATGAAAGTATACAAATTGTTCAAGCATTATGGGGGAGTTGGGAACAAGACGCGTGGACGTTAGATGCAGAAGGAGGAAAATTTGCCGACATGGACAAAATTCAGCCTATAAATCTTCAAGGGCAATATTATGCATCTCGTGGTCCTTTGCCTATACCGCCCTCTGAGCAAGGTCAGCCAGTTATTTTCCAGGCAGGAGGAGGGCAGGAAGGGTTGGAATTAGCGGGGAGGTACGCTTCTGGTGTCTATGCTAACCCTTATGACATTGAGTCTGCTCGTGAACATAGGCAAGCGCTCCAACAAAGTGCAGCTCATTTTGGCCGAAATCCCGATGATATCAAGATGTATGCAGGTTTTATGTTTTCCATAGGTTCAACTGAAGAAGAAGCTTTAGAACGGCGAAGACAGCTTATGAGTTTTAATCCTGAAGAGATTCCAAGTAGGGTAAGATACCTTGGTTCCATGGTTGGTTTACCACTATCGGTGCACTCGGTAGATATTGATCAACCTTTAGCAACTGACATGTTGAAAAAGGCATATGCCAACCCAATGGATCCACGCTCCCACAGAGCTTTAGAGCTGCTGAAAAAAAGGCTATCCATTCGAGACGTTCTTGCCCACGGAGTCATTAACTATCATCCAGTAGTTGCCGGCACCCCTATACAAGTTGCCGACTTCCTGGAAGAATGGTTTTTGGCTGGTGCATGTGATGGCTTCTCGGTTGTTCCGGATATAGCCTATGATGGAGTTGCTGATTTTGTGGAGCTGGTTGTCCCAATTTTGCAGGACCGCGGTTTGTTCCACAGGGAATATGAAGGAAAAACACTGCGCGAGAATATGGGAGTTCCTTACCAATACTGAAGGCTGAAAGATAACAATAATTAATAGAGGAGAGGATTCAAATGAATAATACCCTTGAATTGCTTCATAATCATACATCCATTCGTTCTTTTACAAATCAACCACTGACAGAGGAACAACGAGATGCAATCTTTAAGGCAGCTAATCAAACTTCATCATTTAGTCTACTACAAGTGGTTTCTATCATTAGAATTACAGATCCAGAACTACGAAAAAAAGTGATGCAACTCTCTGTAAATCAACCTTATATTGAAGAAGCAGCAGAGTTTTGGATTTTTTGTGCAGATTTTAACAGAAATAATGAAATTGCACCCAAGGTAAACCTTGACTATATTGAATACCTTTTAATAGGTACATTCGATGCTGGGCTAATGGCTCAAAATGCTTTAACTGCAGCAGAATCAATGGGACTCGGTGGTGTCTATATCGGTGGAGTAAGAGCTAATATTACAGAATTAACCGAGGTATTAAATTTACCAAAGTTTGTGATTCCTTTAGTAGGGCTATGCATAGGACATCCTGCTGGAGAGAAGCCTGGACTAAAACCACGTTTACCTCAATCGATGGTCATGTTTGATAATCAGTATCAACCACTAGATGAAGAAAAATTAGCAACTTATGACGAACAGATGCGTGAATATTACCAAAATCGTCCTGTTAAAGCGCCTTTCACAGTTAAGAAAGTAAAGGGATGGAAAGATCACATTGAGGATCATCTTGATAGAAGCAGACTACCCTTTATGCTTGAGTATTTAAACAAACAAGGATTTGCTAAAAAATAATCTGATATTACTTAAAATTGATTTACGAGGAGATATAAAATGAAGAATCAATACAATACGCGTGCCATTATGGCATCGCTGCTTATCTGCGGTTTCGTCGGCATGTTCAGCGAAACTGCCCTCAATATTGCAATGACTAATCTAATGGAAGTTTTCCAAATTTCGGCAGCAACCGCACAGTGGTTAACAACTGGGTTCTTGTTGACTCTAGGCATTTTAATGCCAATGAGCGGGTTGTTGCTGCAGATGTTTACGACAAGGCAGATGTTCACAGGTTCTCTCATCAGCCTAATCGTTGGTACGTTGATTGCTGCGCTTGCGTTCAATTTTGAAATGTTAATGTTCGCACGAGTTTTACAGGCTGTAGGCATGGGCTTGTTGCTCCCACTCTTGTTCAATACCATTCTTGTCATCTATCCACCTGAGAAGCGGGGGGCGGCAATGGGGTTTGTCGGACTTGTTATCATGTTTGCGCCAGCAACCGGTCCTACCATAGGTGGTCTATTAATAGAGTATTTTACATGGCATTATATCTTCTGGTTCTCGTTACCATTCCTGATTATTGGGTTGTTGATAGGACTGAAGTACTTGGAAAATGTCACCGATGTAACGAAGCCCCGGGTAGATCTGCTGTCTGTCGCACTGTCAACAATTGGCTTTGGAGGAGTTGTCTTCGGTTTCAGTAAAGCAGGCGAAGGATCTGAAGGATGGGGCAGTTTAGTTGTGCTCACTTCAATCATTGTTGGGCTTGTCGCGCTGATGCTATTCGTACTGCGCCAAATCTTAATGAATGATCCGATGATGAACCTTAGCGTTTTCAAGTATCCGATGTATGTCGTTGGGCTGCTTCTGGTACTGTCATGTATGATGATTATTATGTCGAGTATGATTATTCTGCCGATGTTTCTGCAAACGGGTGCAGGGTTGTCTGTGTTCACTGCGGGACTCATGCTTTTGCCGGGCAGCGCTTTGAACGGTATCCTCTCCCCGCGAATGGGGCATTTGTTCGATAAATATGGGCCAAAATGGCTCGTAATTCCCGGACTCGTGATCGTTTCAATCATGTTATGGTTCTTTACTACACTATCTCCTGCTTCTTCAGTGGCATTTATCGTGGTATTGCATATCGGTCTCATGGTTGGGATAGGCATGGTATGGATGCCAGCTCAAACGAACGGGCTAAATCAATTGCCGCCGGAGTTATACCCGCATGGCACGGCAGTCTTAAACACACTGCAGCAGGTGGCAGGCGCGATTGGAATTGCTGTAGCAGTTAGCACCCTTACGGGTGGTATGGAGAAATACTTGCACGGCTCCTCAGATCCGACTAGGCTGAACGAAATAGCAAAAGCGATGACAGCAGGATCACAAAACGTGTTTTGGTTTACGATGATCATAGCATTAATTGGCTTGATTATAGCATTCTTCATTCGCCGCGTAATCAATCACGAGGAGCGATATTCGGCACATTGATGTTTTCATGAATAACAACAGGGTTACTTAGTAAAATAATATATAAGTTGACCCTGTGTATTTAATTACGAAACCTTAGTGACATAGATGAAATTCTATGTCTTTTTCCATAATATAATCCTTTTATTTGACAAAGTGTTGTTAATGGAAAGCAGCGCTATTGCACAGTACAAGGATACTGGTTACGATATATACATTTTAACAGCGATCACTTTGTAGTGATCGTTTTTTGTATTTGACACATACTGTGCAACATAGACTTTATTATCAGGTGACTTTATAAAAAAATAGATAAAAAACTAACGGACAGGGCCCGCCGAAACTACATTGCAATTGCACTTGATTATAGACGTTTAACATTAAGTGAATTACCAATAATATTACTAAAAAATAATGTATATTTATGGTAAAACGTCTTTATATATTATAGCTAATAGAGTAGAGATTCTAATCTATTTAAAGCCTTAATAGGAAATACGTTGGAGTGAGTAGATGAATAAGTTTATAGATTATTATCGTGTAATAGGTGTATCTAAAAGTGTATCTTGATCGGAGAAGTATATAATCTATAAAAGTTAGTAGAGGAAAAGACAAATGTAAGCAATTACAATTAATTTATTTGAAATACTAGTGTTTTAAATTAAAAGATGATAAATGGATAATTATGGTGTAAAATGTATTTGTAATTTACTAATCCTTGGAGTGATTTCATGTTAAAAAATCTATTTAAGAAGAAAACAGATCTAGTCAAAATATCCTCACCTAATATTGATGAAGTCGGCGAAATTGAAATTGAAGAAGAACGAGTTGCTGATTTAAAAGATGAAGCAGAAAAACTGAATGCTGAAGATATAAATCAACACGAAGAGCATTTTTCAGAGGAAAAGTTTTGGACTAAGGTTCAAAAATTTTCTAAAAGAGCTGGAACTTCTGTAGTCTACGCGGTTCTATTACTTTATTACACACTTCAAAAGCCAGATGTACCATTAAAAGTTAAAGCAACCATTGTTGGGGCTTTAGGTTACTTTATTTTACCTCTAGATATTATACCCGACTTAGCAGTTGGTGTAGGATATGCTGATGACTTAAGTGTTTTAATATTCGCTTTAGTTCAAGTAGCTTTATATGTGGATGATGAAATTAAAATGCTAGCCAAAAATAAACTAAAAGATTTATTTGGCGAGAATGTAGATACAACTGAGATTGATAATAAACTAGGTAGATAATGATATTATGAGTCTGTTTCCAAGGTACTAGGAAACAGACTTTATTTTCTTGGATTTGTAGTAAGAACTTTAACGTTTTATTGGAGTTTAAATATACAGGATAATCTTGGAATAGAGAAAGCAAAAGGAGGTGCAAAGGACGTTTTGAAAGTATTGGATACAAAATCATTTATACATACAATGAAAGATCGATCACAAGGATATAAAAATCTAAGAGAGCAGCTTGAACAGGTAAAACGAAAATGCAATGACATCGTCAATCTAGATGACCAGTTCCAAGGCAAGGGAGCTGATGCCATCAAGAACTTTTACCAAGCCCAAATCGATGTTATAGAAGCCTGGCTCCGTCTTACAGATCGACACATCGTTTTTTTTAATGGAATTCAAGGAAGTACAGAAGATAAAGACCTATCGGGAAATACAGTAGTCCACCTTCCATTTCTTGAAGATGAACTGGCGCATCACATAAGAAACCAAAAGGATATGGTCGCAAGTCAGCAGGATGAGCTACAAAGGATATTTAATGGAATTGATGACCTCATACCCCTTAATCCCTATTCAACTAATAGCTTTGAGGACCATATTGAAAAAGCAGATAAAGACCGAAAAGACACCATTGATGCTGTCTATCAACTTGATCAAGATTTAACATCAGAATACAAGTTATCAGAAGGCGATGAGCAATACGTCATCACTCTTTTTCAGCAATTAATTGAAGCATCTCGTCAAGGTAACACGATCTCGCCGATTCATTTCAATTCAGCAGCCTATAAAGCAAGTGATGTGTATCAATTAAAAGCACAGGCTGAACAACAAACAATAAATTATCTAGCCTACAAAAAGAACCAAGAAGAGGTCCGAAAGAAACAAGCAGAAATAGAAGCTGAGATCGAAGCTAGAGAAAGGGAAAAAGCAGAATTTGCAAAATTAAACCCGATTGAAAAAACGGTACATAGCTTCAAAGAAATCGGGAACGACTTTTGGGATGGCCTAGAAGCACGGAACGCAAAGAAATTTGATTCAGTCTACGACTTTGGAAATTATCTAACTATAGGATCATTTGACACAGCTAAAACTATGTATCAAGGGATGGAAGACAGAGCCCATGTCGCAATGAATTCCCCCTATGACTTTGTCAATTACATAAGCATGGGAACTCTTGACCTAGGAAATGGAGCAATAAACCCAGAAGAAAGCTTTTCAAAAGAGCACTGGTTAAGTAGTATAGGGTTAGCTAGTATTCTAGCAGGTGGAGCGAAGCCGATTGTGCGTGCGCCAAAAACACCGAGTTTACAAGATAGGAATCTTGTTCTTGAGAAGACAATTGATAAAGCACATGAACTAACTACGAAGACAAAATCACAAGTGAATTATGTTGTTGGTGAGGTAAGAGGCGGGATTTATGTATTGTTGAATGAAATGAATGATCATAACAATTTGGCTTACAGTTTAATTGGTGAAGGCACAAAGATCCCGTTTAAAGTGATGGATACTGAAGCGGTTAAGAAGGTTTTTGATAGGGTTTTGTCAAAGTTTTCTTTTAGTGGTGTTGGTATTAGTGATGGTAAATATACAACAGGTACAATGAAACATATTTATCATGGAGAGATTAATAGACATGGAAAAGCTGTAGGTTATCATCATGAGAGTATGATGGGCGGTAAGATTATTCCTGGAAGTGAATCTATACCTGATAAAAACGGAGTTTATAAAGCGAAGGTTGAAATTAATGGAATTAGGAAGAAAGCAACTTCAAGTTTCTTTCCTAAAGAATGGGATCGTGTTCAAGTGCTAGTAGCAATTGAGGATGCCTTTAATAATAAAAAACAAATTGGTCCAAATAAATACTTGGGCATCTCTTCAACTGGAATTAAAATAGAAATGTATCTAAACAAGGATGGAACGATTGCAACAGCATATCCCTTATATAAAAAATAAACTTATAGGAGAAAAAGAGTTTATGAAATATTTTTTTCAATTTAAGAAGGATCCATTTGATGTATATAGAATAATATTACCGGAAGAAATTTGTCTTTTTTCAGATTTTATCGAAGATATTACTACTGAAACAGAGGCAGAAGAGTATATTGATGATATTGAAAATGTCTTAAATGGTTCTTATGAAGACTTTGAAATTCAACTAAATGCAACAAGCGTTCTTATAAAAAAAGATGAGACAGAGATTGAACACTTTTTTAGAAATGAAGAACCATATATTCAAAAAATAGAAACTAAAGAATTTAAAGAACTCTTATTAGTTTGGAAAAATAAAATTAAAGAAAGTGTTGAAAATTGAAGTTTTTATCCTTTTCATCATAGTTTCTTACACTTCAGATATTTATGGGAAATGATATTTGAAATGTAGGTAAGATTAAAGTCCATTTTTATAGTATATGTCCTCTGGGACTCTACTAAAACGTAACAAGGAACACAATTAGTTGCTATATACATGATGAACTGCAACTCAATAGTTTAAAGAAAGGCAGATGATTCATCTGTCTTTTTTGTGTCTTTGTATGTTTTAATTTATGACGAGTACTTGATTAATGAATTAACTGTAAATAACAAACATTTTCAGCCCAATTGAAATATCACTCCAAAGCTTACTGGTGGAGTTAGCGCCATAAATAGGAAATAATTAGGAGGGTTTATATGGCGGAAATTTTTGGTTCAAATCATAATCTTTCATTAGAACAAATAGTACAATTCGAAAGTGAAAATGATGTTAAATTAACAGAGCTTTATAAGAAGTTTTTACTAAAATGGAATGGAGGAAAAGTAAAACCTAATTTATTTAAAATATCGGATGAACAAGGTCCAAGTGTATTAAATGTGTTTTATGGAATCGGTGATATGTACGATAATTTAACAGACTTTATAGATATAATGAATGAAAGATTACCAAGTGAATTTATTCCAATTGCAGATGATCCAGCTGGTAATACTGTATGCTTAGGAACAAAAGATACTTATTACGATAATATTTATTTTTGGGATCATGAGCAAGAATCAGAAAACCCTGATGATATGAGTAATATGTATTTTCTAGCAAATGATATCAATGAATTTTTGGGTGATTTATTTTATGAGGATGAAGAATAAAACAATTGCGAGTTGAGGTGTATATGACATACTTGAATTATTAATTCTAAAAAGCAAATTAGCAAGCATAGATGAACTCTAAAAATAAAGATGTTAACCTTATGGGTGTTAGTTTAATAAACTATCACTCTTTTTTGTATATAGAAAGTGAGAGTAATACGGGATATGTCCAAAATCGGATGAAAATACAGGGGATCATCTCATGAAGATTTAACTACAATGCAGGAAGTTAATAAAGAAATCCGTAGGAGATTTCATTACAAGGGTGGAATAGGGTGATATTTTTGACTACTAAAGAAGCAATGGAAAAATATTTTCAGATCAGGAAAGACGTAGCTGATGAAGGTTTAGATTTTTTATTTAAAACACCAGTAACTAATGAAGATGATAATTCAATTATTTATGAAGGTGAAGTTGATGAGGACGAATATATCTCATGGATGCCTGTAGAAATGAATGTTTCTATAGATTTTAAAAAATTAGAAGAGGAATTTGAAATAACCTTGCATAGTTCAATAATAGATTATTTTAACTCGTATTGGTTTACTGACTTAGATGGATTTTTCAAAAAACATTATATTAAATTAGAACCTGTTCTACCGAATACTGAAATAAATTCCGTCAGAGAGTCAATAGAGGGATATAAATTAAATCATGGGGATAGGTTAAAGAATATACCTATTGGAATTGAGGGGAATGGGTTGTTGGTAGTTATTGAGAACAGTAGTGGAAGAGTTCACTTAGAAGATTTTGAAAAAGGTTCTTTCGATGTTGTTGCTGAAAATATACAGGAATTAATTGTAAACTTAAGATTAAAAATGTAATATTTTAATTAGGAAATACTTTCAAATTTCTTTTTTCTGTATACTACACATTTTCTGACATTCGAATCATCTACCAATGGAGGGGGGATTAGACTTAGTGAACAAAATAATAGTTTAGGAAAAATGTGTGATAGATTCATATATATGGGATATACCGGAAATGGATATCCAGTGTATATTAATGAATCAACTTCAGAGGTCGTATATATTGATTATGATAATGAAAACAATGTTGCACAAATAAATTCTACAATAGTAACGTTTGCGGAGTCCTTGCTTGTCTATGTAGAATTTATAAAAAAGATAAAAGCTAATAATGGGAGAAGAGCATATCTCGAAAAAAACGCATCTAAAGAATTGTTAGATTGGGTTTCCAAAAGCCTTCTCCAAATTGATGCTATATCTTTAACTCAAGGTGGGTTCTGGGAAGAGGAACTTAGTAGCTTTAGTGAATAAAATACACTAAGTGAAATAGTGCTACAACTAACCCACCCTTGAGCATAACCAGCGCGATAGGGTGAGTTATTGCCCCAACAACGCTGACCCTTTGAGGGGAACCTAGTTATTGCATGACTGTTTGGTGTTCGAGCACCGAACAGTCTTTTTTAGTTTATGCTTTTCCGATAATTAGTACAACCAAAGATTTCTTAGTTGAAAAGTCTGGTGAGTATCATAAGATCCTGATCCTAGCGATCTACTACCTTTACGCTAACTTCATCAGCTACTGGAGTTAATAACAGAATATAGAAACCAAATGTGTTTAAGTAGACGGTGCTTTCATGCGTCGTTCTATGATACGTGGGCAAAAAGAAAAAGAAAATAAAAAGAAAAACAACAACAAAAAGAAAAAGCTTTTAACCCTAATAGTGAGAATAATCCAGAAATAGATGATCAATCGTAAAACTAAAAATCAAAAAATGTTAAAGAGATAATAGCTTTCTTCTGGAGTGGCTGATCAAAATACAAACGTTTCTTACACATTGTAAGAGACGTTTTTTATTTTGAAATTGAGAACATCATCCAAATCATTTTTAACTAAACAAGAAATTAATTGTCACACAGAATGGTATTGTCACAAAAAATTCACATTTTTACACGCTACTTTTCCCCTCACTTTTCCCTATATAGAGTATGAAAAGAATATTCAGAAGAAAGGGTAGTGATTGTAAATGGCAAAATATCGTATGGTGCGTAATGACTTTTGGACAAACCCGATTGCTTTAGAAGAGATGACCCCGGAGGATAAGTATTTTTACCTTTATCTACTTACGAATCCAAATACGACTCAAATTGGAATTTATAAAATTACGAAGAAACAAATGGCGTTTGATTTGGGTTATTCAATTGAGAGTGTTCAATCATTAATGGAACGATTCATCCGGCATCACAAGTTGATCCGTTACAATCCTGAAACAAGAGAACTCGCCATTAAAAACTGGGGGAGATATAACTTGCACAAGGGCGGGAAACCTGTTATGGATTGCATTAATTCTGAATTAAAAGAAGTCGAGGATCTCTCGCTTATTTCATATGTTGGCGAAGCCATTAATAAAGAGGAAATCCGTAGTCTATATGAATCTTTTTCTAAACACGATATAGAGAAGGAAATTAGCCAACAAATTGAAGATGATACATATCCAGATACTGAATGTGATGAAGTTGATGATACATTCTTACCTTCTGATACAATACCTGACCAAAAAGAGAAAGCTTATAGCTCCGATATAGAGAATAATCCAGACATCGAGGAACAACCACAACATCAAAAAACAAAAGATGTGACAGAAATTGTTGAGTTTTGGGACAGCAATGGATTTGGTTTTTCCAACATGAATGCGAAGGAGCAGCTGTTATCTTGGTTAGATGAATCTAGCTTTTTACAGCCAAAAGATGTGGTGTTAAAAGCCTTGGCTATAGCCTGTGCGAATAACAAGCGAAAGCTAAACTATGTCATTGGGATTCTGAAAAACTGGGAAAATGAATCTTTACTGACCACCCAAGAAATTGACTCTTATCAGGAGAACGAAAACCATGTGCATAAGCATAAGCAATCAACTGAATCATTACCTAGTGGGCGAGCGATTCCAAGTGGATTTGAACTTGATTTAACAGCAGGTGAAGACTGATGTGTATTGCTGAAAAAGCATTCTTAGGAAGCCTGATGAAGGCCGAGTATCTACTCAAGGATACCGTCATCCAACCTGAACAGCTGGAACGTATACAGCATCGAGAATTAATGCGAAGAATGCTGGAGCTAAAAGAAGCAGGTAAGAATGTTGATTTAATCACAATGACAACCTTACCTGATCTCAAATCATTTGGCGGAATGTCTTACCTTTCGGAGCTGTTAGCATTTGCAGATGTTGAGAAATTTGAAGGAATCGAGAAGATCATTCTTGATCTCTGGAAGGAACGGGAAAAGAGAAACATTTTAACCATTGCAGCCAACAATGATTGGGAGATTGCTAAGGTTGTTGCCGAATTGGATAAAATTAACCAAACCAAGATGGATGATCATACCTCCTTACAACAAGCGTTGACAGATATCTATGAGGCACCATGGGAGGATCAAATCATGGTAACTAGTGCAACAACCGGTATTAAGCAGCTCGACGAGGTGACAGGAGGCTTTCAGGATGGGGAAGTGACGATTGTGGCGGCAAGACCATCAATGGGGAAAACCGATGTCATGCTTCATTTTGCAAAAATGTCGGGTTGGACGGGCTTTCTGCCACTCGTCTTTTCCTTGGAAATGCCTGAAAAGTCGCTAACCACTCGATTAATTGCTTCGACAGGGGGCTTTAACCGTACAAAAATGCGGGATCCGAAAAGAATGCTAAATGAACGCCAAAAGAATAAATGGTCGGACGTGATTGGTGAACTCAATGAAACTCATATGCAAATTTTCGATGGTGCCGGACAAACGATTGCTGAGATGAGAGCGAAAACGAGAAAATTGATGAATCAATTTCCAAACAAAAAACCTATCATTCTTATCGATTACTTAACACTCATCCATTCAAGTGAATCTTACGGAGGCAATGCCCATTTACAAGTAACTGAAATATCCAAATCGATCAAAACGATGGCGAAAGATTTTAATTGTCCAGTCATTTGTCTAGCACAGCTAAATCGATCGGTGGAATCAAGAGCCAACAAACGGCCGATGATGTCTGATATTCGAGAATCAGGAAGTGTTGAACAAGACGCCGATGTCATTTTGTTCTTGTACCGTGAAGCTTATTATGACAAGGAAACCCAGAATCATTCCCTTGAAATCATTGTTTCGAAAAACAGAAATGGCCCAGTTGGAACCATCGCCGTAGACTACAACGAGTATACAGGAAAGATTGAGGAGCAAAAGGAACAGAGGCTTATCCAACAATAACTTTAAGAACGAAGACGTAAGGCGATAAAGCGAGACTTCTATCAGTGGGGTTTTTTTCATCACTCCCCACTGAATGGTAACGAAACTTATCGGACCTTTACGCGCAGTTATCCCTTAAACTTCTTCTTTGCTTCTCTTGAGTCCAGAGGTGGGGGGCTAGCTGCCCGTTAAGAATCTTATAAAAATTCTCAGATCGAGGTGATAGTACGTGATTGTAAAAGATCTTTACTTGGAATCTATACGCTTAGAAGAATCCCCATTGGCCCATTACATCAACCATTTACTAACAGAACAGAAAATATCATTGGATGACAACATATCCAAAATAGACCTTGATCAAGCAGATCATCAGGAAGTAGCGGAAATGATTGAAAACAATGTCTTAAGCTTTCAAAAGATTGGCATCTACTCACTGAAGATGAACCAGAATAAATTTGTGTTTATCTTTGCTCAAAGCCAGCAACAGGCAAGCCAATATTATACCGAAACATTTCGGCAAACCCCATTGTCCTGTCACGAATATTTCCTCGATTTCGAGCTTTCAAGAGGAAATGAAGTGATTTCATTTCGGGACATGAGGAAGGAATTAGAGATCTTTCCAGCGATAGCGGGGTATTTTATGGGACGGTGAGAAAATGAGAGAAGGGGACTCTGTATAAAATCGTGGAAAAACAATCATCATAAACTCTATTGCCCTGTTTCATAACCAATAGATATTACTTTTCGTTACACAACTTTTCATTTTATTTATTCATGGTTATTTATGATTACTTATTATATAAATGTGAGGTTTCTAAATCATGTACAACATTCAAGAAAACAAAGCCATAAAAGTTGATGCAGTCACTTTTTCAGAACTACAAATGCTGGAAAACGATATTGAAGAATTATTAAGATGCAATATCGACATGGTATGTGATGAAGAAGAATCAATGTTAATTGTAGGTCGACAGGTTAGAAATGCCCACCATGGAAGAAGTGATCTCACTGCAGTCGATAACAACGGGAATATCGTTCTAATTGAAATCAAAAGAGACCGTAAAGATATCGAATCACGTAAAGAAGCATTTGAATTTCAAGCGATACGATATGCAGCCAGTTATGCAACTATTGAAGATCCTGAATCTTGTAAACAAAATCTATGCACCTTATATAGAAAAATACCGTACTGAATTCGAAAATGAATCTTTGACAAGTAAAATTAGGAAATCGAAAGCTAACAGAGTTTTTACATGTAAATGGAGCCGAAGCTAATTTTAATAAGAACCAAAAGGTTATCTTAGTTGCCTCTGAATTCGATGAACAAACCCTTTCCGCAGTCGCATGGTTAAATAGTAATGGCGTTAATATAAGTTGTTATAAACAATATTGTCACTCCTTAATACGTAGTAGACTCATACTGTGCAGTAAAGTTCTTCATTTTTAATGGACTTTTTGAAAGAATGTACTTAAGCTAACTGAACAGGTGAGTTCAATAAAAAATGATTTCCTGTAAACAAAATAGGTTGAATTATAGATCTATTGACGTTTTTCACTCTGTTTTTAATCCCTTTTTCTTGTGTCCAAATCAGCATGAGTATTCATCGAACACAAATACATGAAAACACCAGAAATTGCCTAAACTAGCCAAGAATAATACTTGATTGTTTTCATATGGGGAGGTAATGGTTCCTTGCGGAATTTCATAAAACAAAAAAACAATTCAATACATGATTTGTTTAAAGAGGTTTCTAAATCTGATGATTTTTACCAATTTTCCACTAAAAGCGTCAATGAGTCACCCATATATTTTTCCTATTATAAGAGCCTTATTGATGAAAAAAAAATTCATCATCATCTCCTTCCATATATTCAATCTGCAGAGAAAGTATTTACAGAACTTACGGATGTAATGAATGCCATACCTATAGAAGATCGAGAAATCACTTCCGATGCTAAAGTATTCATAAACAAACTGACAAAAGGCTACATTTTTATTTATTTAACGAAAACTCCTGAGAATGGTATTTTGGTTAATCTTTCGAATGGAACGAAGGGTTATAGAGATTTTAATGATGCTGAAAATGAATATAGTGTAATCGGACCAAATGTGGGCTTTGTCGAAGATCTTGATACAAACCTCAGCCTATTGAGAAGGCAAATTACATCCGACGATCTTGTTTTTAAAGAATTTACTAAAGGATCTCTTTCAAATACTCGGGTTATGATTGGATATATTGATGGAATTGCAAATCCACAGCACATTCAAACAATGAAACAACGTATTGAGGATTTAGATATGGATGTTATATTCGATAGTTCAGTTCTAGATCAGATTATTTCTGATAACTCAAATACACCTTTTCCGCTATTTATGTCTACAGAACGTTTGGATCGTACAAAGTTTATGCTTTTAAGTGGACAAGTAATCGTTATTAGTGACGGTTCACCTTATGTTATCGCAGGACCTACCAGTATATTTAACTTTTTTATATCACCAGAGGATTATTACTCACCGTGGCCAGTAGGGTCTTTCTTTCGATTAATACGATTTATAGGTGTCCTTTTTTCAATTTTTGCAACACCATTATATGTCGCAGTATTAACACACCATTATGCAATCATTCCGGAAGATCTGTTAACTCCGTTAATCATGTCAAGGGCAAATGTCCCGTTTCCTCCTTTACTGGAAGCTTTATTTTTAGAAATTACAATAGAACTCTTGAGAGAAGCAGGAGCCAGACTTCCGACAAAAGTAGGCCAAACTCTGGGAATTGTTGGAGGTATTGTAATTGGGCAAGCTGCTGTTGAAGCTGCACTTACAAGTAACATTTTATTAATCATCGTAGCTCTTTCAGCACTTGCTTCTTTTACTACTCCTACTTTCAAGATGTCTAATACGATTCGGATATTAAGATTCCCACTTATTCTCTTAGCTGCAATTTGGGGAGGTTTTGGGGTAACCCTGGGTCTTACTTTTATCCTGTGCCATCTAATAAGGTTAAAATCTCTTGGCACACCCTATTTGGCACCTCTATACCCATTCAGGTACAGAGATCTAAACGATAGTTTTATTCGGTCTTCTTTAAGTGTCACGACTAAACGGTATACCTTCTTTAGACCTCTAAAGTTGCATAGGTACAATGTCAAAAAGCATAAAGACATCGAGGATGACTATAATAACGAATAACTTATTTCTTTTTCAAGAGGTTGTGGGCCATGATGAAAATTTTAAAAATCCTATGTGTCCTGTTGTTAATAGTAGGATGCTCTAGGAATAAAATAGTCGAGGATTTAAAAATAATTGAATCATTAGGCTATGATCTTGAAGATGATAAAATAAAAGGGAGCGCCTCTTTCCATGTTCATTATGAAAAACCAGCAGAGGCACCAGTAAAGCTTCTTACAGCAAAATCCGAAACTGTAAATGGAATATTTACGACGTTTACGCAACAAGTACCACACCCTGTTGCAATTGGAAAAACAAGAACAATATTAATGGGAGAACCTTTTGCAAAAGAAGGCATTAAAGATTTAATTGGTACGCTTGTCAGAGATCCAATCATAGAAAGCAATGCAAAAATGGCAATATCAAAGCAGGAGGCTGCTGAAGTCCTTAATCTTTCTATGAGATTTCCACCCTTTTATCTCTCTGATGTAATTGAACAAAATATAACATACGGGAATACGCCACAAACGAACATTCATACAGTATTAAAACAATACTATGGTGCTGGGCAAGATGTTTACTTGCCGGTCTTAACCATTTATGAATCTGAGAAGATAATGGTTGATGGTTTAGGAATTTTTAAGGGTGACAAATTGATGATGCTCCTTCAGGATAGGGAAGCGTTCCTCTTTAAGATCATTAAAGACAAAAATATTAGTGGTACTTATGAATTCATCAGCGAACAGAAAGAGAAAATCTTTCTAAAAATTATGTATGGAAAACGAAAAGTCTCCATTAAAAATACTCATCAAAAGCCACAGGTGAAAATTAAACTTGATTTGTTTGCTCATATTAAAGATTACCCAAGGTCTCTTGATCTTTCTAAAAAGAAAGATGTAGATAAATTATCTAAAAAGATCGAAAAAGAATTAAGCACAAAAATTGAAAAATTATTGGAAGAGTTTAAAGAGGAACAAGTAGATCCTGTGGGATTTGGAGATTTAGTTAGAAGTGAAAAACGGGATTGGACTCAAGATAGCTTTAATGATCAATACCCAAATTTAGAATTTGAAATTGAAACGAAGATAAACTTTCTCCAGACGGGAGTGAATGGATAGTGGAGCAAAATAATAAAGAAAACTATTTAGTTTCTACTTTTTTTGTTTTCTTTTTGATACACTCCTCTCAAACAGGAATTGGTCTTCTGAGCTTTCAGAATACGATTATTGAAAATGCTGGACATGATTCATGGATCTCAGTTATTATCACTGGTCTAAGCCTTCATATTATATTATGGATGATACTAAAAATGGTTAGTAACCCTACCAAAGACTTGTTAAAAATACATCAAATTTCGTTTGGTGAAAAAACCGGGAATTTTTTATCGATTATTGTAATTGGATACTTTTTACTTTTGGCTCTTACCGTTTTTCGTACTTATATCGAAGTTATACAGGTATGGGTATTCCCAATGATCAAAACTTGGGAGCTTAGCCTAGGGTTAGCATGTCTAATCATTTATATCATTACCGGAGGATTCCGAACATTGACGGGATTAAGCTTCCTAGGAGTGGTTCTACCTTCTATTCTTCTGTTAACGTTATATTTTCCTTTACAATATGCTAATTTTAGAAACCTAATGCCGGTTTTTAACCATTCAATTCTGGAAATAGCTCAATCCTCTAAAGCATCTTCCCTTATATTTATTGGGTTTGAGTCCTTGTTGATTTACTTCCCATTTATTAAGCACCCTTCTAAATCTGCAAAATGGGCACATGGAGCATTAGCATTTACAACTTTCATATATCTATTAGCTACATTAATAACCTTCGTTTATTTTAGCCAAGGTCAACTTAAGCATACATTATGGCCGACATTAGCCATGATTAAGATTGTTGAAATTCCTTTTATCATGCGAATTGAATTTATTTTTATCTTTACTTGGCTTTTGGTTATACTTCCAACCGTCTGTATTCCAATCTGGTGTTGTACGAGGATCTTAAAGAAAATAACGAAAATTAAACCAAGGAAATCATTATATCCGATTGTGCTATTCATATTACTTTGTAGCATCTTTATTGATGACCGTCTGAAAGTAGATGCACTAAGGAAATTCACCTCAGAGGTAGGTTTCTATTTTATATATAGCTACATTCCAATCTTATTTATCATTTATTCCCTACGTAAAAGCAAATTTAAAAGCTCTGAGTATTAAGTTCAATGAAAACTTAGAAAATAGCTACTTTGAAGAATCTGGTGTTTAAGTAATTTAAAAGTTTTTTCTATGTTTACTTTTCGACTTTAGTTATCTTACTGCTATTTATGCAGTTAGTACTAATTGGAGCAATGTTTCTATTAAGCGGAATTCAATATGATCCAGTACCAAACATGGTAAGTTCTCCATTAAAATAATATTGAAAGAAAGAATATTCATGCCATACGTAAATATTAAAATGACAAAAGAAGATGCTACTCCCCCAAAAAACGTGAGCTTATAAAAGGCAACACAAGTCTTTATACATAGATGAGTTTTTATTTATATAAATAGGCAATGTTTTTTTGAACTAAATAACAGTTAAATATGTATGGAATAACAGTTATATTGAGAGGGAAAATTAATAATAAATAGCGAAGAAAATTAATAACCATTTTCTTCTGAGCTTTCCTCCAGTATTTAAGATGTCAAATAAACATAATGGTGGAAAACTTAAATAACATATTGCAAAAAATATCATACAAATTTAATTATGTTGAAAATCTACAACTTGTAGGGGGTTATTAATAATGAATACTACTGAAAAGGCTACATTTGCTGGTGGATGTTTTTGGTGCATGGTTTCACCTTTCGAAGAGTTACCGGGTATAATAGACGTTATATCGGGATATACGGGAGGTCATAAAGAAAATCCAACATATGAAGAAGTATGTTCAAATCAAACTGGACATTATGAGGCAGTACAGATAACATACGATCCAGAAAAATTTCCATATCAAAAATTATTGCAATTGTACTGGCAACAAATAGATCCAACTGATCCGGATGGACAATTTAACGACAGAGGGAGCTCTTATAAAACAGCCATATTTTATCACACTGAAAGTCAAAAAGCACTGGCGGAAATGTCCAAAAAGGAATTAGAAAACAGTAATAAATTTATGAAACCAATCGTTACTGAAATAAAACCTGCTACAGTATTTTATCCAGCTGAAGAGAAACATCAAAAATATCACAAGAAAAACCCTTTTCATTACAACCTTTACAAAGAGGGGTCTGGCAGAAATTCATTTATTAGAGACAATTGGAGGGGCGGATATGGAGAAGTGATCAATAAACTAACCCCTCTTCAATATAACGTTACTCAAAAAAATGCCACAGAGCCCGCTTTTAATAATGAATTTTGGGATAATAAAGAGGATGGAATTTATGTAGATATAATTTCTGGTGAACCATTGTATAGTTCTTTAGATAAGTATGACTCAGGTTGTGGTTGGCCAAGTTTTACCAGACCTATTAAGATAAGTGAAATTAAAGAAGAAGTTGACACATCTTACGGAATGAGACGTACAGAGGTTAGAAGTACTAAATCTGACTCTCATTTAGGACACGTTTTCGAAGATGGACCCGAAGAACATGGTGGATTAAGGTATTGTATAAATTCCGCTGCATTAAAGTTTATTCCAAAAAATAAATTAGAGGAAGAGGGCTATGGGGAATATTCACATTTATTCACTTGAAAATTCTATAAGGATATCTTGGCCAAGCTAACATTACATAGGAAAATATAGTTGATTGTAAAACATTCTAAACACCCTCTTATTTGGTATACCCATAGAAGGGTGTTTAATATTATGGGGAAATTTAAGCTTCAAAGTATTTGGCCATTATCAATTGTAAAAACTTGGCCTGTGACAGATTTTTGAGTCAATTGAATAATAAAGGGATAACTTGTCAGCGTTGGCTATCATGTCTGTAAATGTATTTAAAGCATTTATTTTTTGTTGTTCTATTTCATTCAATTCTGAAAAAGAAATACCGTCTTTACTTATTTTTCCCCAACCGTTAAGGACATCGTAATCTATTATTGGAAAGTCTTCTTCATATAGATTTATTTCTCTAATCTCGTCATTTGTATGAGAATGGCAGTAAGCTTGCAGAAAAGCTTGCCCTACTCTATGACTAACTGAATTTTCAACTGATTATGGATTAGCAGTAATGTATAGAACTTTCGCCATGTTAAACCAAATTCTCCCCTTTTGTTAAATTAAAGGAAATGTCAAATTAATGATTAATTTAACATTTCCTTTCCTTGGTTAAGTGTTCTTTATTTAGTAGGTAATCTTGAAGCTTCTTTAAATGCTTTTTGTAATACTTCATTTGGTTCTAGTAAAGCTGTCCCTTTTTTTTGCAGAGAACATAATTCGGTAATACTCGAAAGGGTCTTTATTTTTCATTAGATGAAGCAAATAACTAATCTGTTACTCCATTTCGAAAGGCGCTTTGATGAATAATGATCACAGAAATAATCAATCTTTTTTCAAAACACGCTTTTTCTATTTGCTCTTTTATCGAGGTGTATAGAGTTACTTTAATCAAACTTTATTTCAAAGCAACATACTGATTCATGAATAATCAAGAATTTTTTTGACAAACTAAAAAAAGAAATTGGATCTTTAGGGAGGATAAAATGAACGTAAATGAATTAGGTTTCCTTTGGTACTTACAATCAAGTTCAAACATGATCAATTTATTATTAAAATATCTTAGTGAAACTTCTGAGGATACTGACTTAAGGAATATTTTAAATGAAATATATAAAATCTCTACATATCAAGAACAAGAGGCTACTCAATTATTGTCTGACGAAGGTTATAAAAATACACCGTTCTTCAGGGAAAATGATATATATAGTTCAACAACAAAGCTATTTTCAGACCAATTAATTATAGAAATCTTAAAGCATATAACGAGTAATGGATTGCGAGAACTTGCTTCTCAATATGTTGAATTAACAGATTATAAAGTAAAAAATTTTTATAAAAACCTACTCAATGATGTAATTCAATTAGATTTTTCTTTATTAAAATTGCTTAATGATAAAGATTTATTACAAAATAATTCCTTCTCTTACAAAAAAGCAGATGAAAGGGATGGGAAACTATTCAAAGTTGCATCAACTCAACAACGGCCACTTAATGCGGTAGAATTGGCAAATATGTTCAGTTCCCTTCAATGTAACAATGTTGGAGTTGCTCTTTGTATCGGTTTTTCTGAAGTCGTAGAGGATATGGACACAAAGAAATTTATACTAGATGGGAAAAAGTTAGCATTTTATCAATCAGCCACATTATCAGATATCTATAGAGAAAATGGAATTCCAACTACAACTGGACTAGAGGCTCACGTTAATAAAGTAAAGGAATCACCTTTTTCAGATAAATTAATGGCAAACTTAATAATGTTCCTAAATTCAGTAAGTATAAGCAATTTACAAAATGCAGTGGTATCCAGTTATAAAAAGGATCATATAGATTCTTTAAAGGAACTAATCAAAATGGTTGAAGACTACTCAGAGAAAGGGCTGAAGTTATTAATAAGGAAAAATTGGTTTAATGAACCACCTGTGTCTAATTGGTCACATAAATAGAAACGGTGGCAGGTGCAAATTAAGTAATGGTAACTTCTCGGCACATACTGGTTAGGGATTGTAACAATCAGAAAAATGGTATTATAAGTATGTATAAGATATACAACAAATGATTAAAGGCAGCTCCTATTAGTGAACGAGAGAATTCTAAGATGGTAAGAAACGTCTTGATATCACAGAAAAAATTTTTTCCGCGAAATGATATTACTTGTTAAAACTTCTTTTCTGCGACCTAAATCTATTTGCCTTTTCATACTAAATAACATTCGTGAAATTTTTTTCACTACCATAATGAAAAAATCTCCAACATAATGCTGGGGATTTTTAAGGTTATTTTTTAAACTTATCAGGATACTGATTCTCCACTCCTATAGAGATAGTATCTGCCATGACAATTATATGTGAAACCCCTTCATCAATTGAAACGATTCTTGTGTTCCAATCTTTTGCTAAGCTTCCAGATAAATCATTTGTCACTAATTTCAGATGCATATACATCAATTTTTTCAGATCTTCATTTTTCAGAAAGGGGTTGGCATTGCTAAGGAAAGTTGCTATTTCATCAGCATTTCTATACCATTCTTTGTTTAGCTGCGTCTACAATCTTCCCCACAATAACAATATACTCCTTATGTAAATCTGTCAGTTTGTTCCCAGCTTTTTCTCCGTATAATGGCTTAATAGCATTACCAATATCCTTCTGATTTTTCAAAAGCCTATTTAGTACCTGTTTCTGATCCTACGCGCCTGCTGTTGTTGCACTTGTTATATAGTTACTTGTCCACAATACATGATCAATCCATAGTCTAATGAATTTATTTTCGAACAGTACCTTGGATTGGTTAATAGATTGTACCTGCGGTTTAGTGAAGGTGCTGGTTGTTCCAGGCAACATGTGCAAAGGACAATTTGAAAGTATTGGATACAAAATCATTTATACATACAATAAAAGATCGATCACAAGAATATAAAAATCTAAGTGAGCAGCTTGAACAGGTAAAACGAAAATGCAATGACATCGTTAATCTAGATGATCAGTTCAAAGGCAAGGGAGCTGATGCCATCAAGAACTTTTACCAAGCCCAAATCGATGTTATAGAAGCCTGGCTCCGCCTTACAGATCGACACATCGCATTTTTAAATGGAATTCAAGGAAGTACAGAAGAGAAGAATCTATCGGGCAATACAGTAGTCCACCTTCCATTTCTTGAAGATGAACTCGTGCATCACATAAGAAACCAAAAAGAAATGGTCACTATCCAACAGGATGAACTGCAAAGGATATTTAACAGGATTGATGACCTCATTTCCCTTAACGCCTTTTCAACAAATAGCTTCGATGACTATATTGAAAAACAGATAAAGACCGAAAAGACACCATTGAAGCTGTCAATCAGCTTGACCATGATTTAACATCAGAATACAAGTTATCAGAAGGTGATGAGCAATACGTCATCACTCTTTTTCAGAAATTAATTGAGGCATCTCGTCAAGGTAACACAATCTCACCGATTCATTTCAATTCAGCAGCCTATAAAGCAAGTGATGTATATCAATTAAAAGCACAGGCTGAACAAGAAACAATCAATTATTTAGCATACAAAAAGAACCAAGAAGAGGTCCGAAAACAACAAGCAGAAATAGAAGCTGAGATCGAAGCTAGAGAAAGGGAACAAGCAGAATTTGCAAAATTAAACCCAATTGAAAAATCGATACATAGCTTCATAGAAATGGGAAACGACTTTTGGGATGGCTTAGAAGCTCGGAACGAAAAGAAATTTGATTCCATATACGACTTCGGAAATTACCTAACTATAGGATCATTTGATACAGCTAAATCAATGTATCAAGGGATGGAAGACAGAGCCCATGTCGCGATGAATTCCCCGTATGATTTTGTGAATTACATAAGCATGGGAACACTTGACCTAGGAAATGGAGCGATAAATCCAGAAGAAAGCTTTTCAAAGGAGCATTGGTTGAGTAGTATAGGGTTAGCTAGTATTCTAGCAGGTGGAGCGAAGCCGATAGTTCGTGGACCGAAAACACCGAGTTTACAAGATAGGAATCTTGTTCTTGATAAGACAATTGATAAAGCTCATGAACTTACTATGAAGACAAAATCACATGTTAATTACGTCATTGGTGAAGTAAGAGGCGGCATTCACGTATTGTTGAATGAAATGAATGATCATAACAATTTGGCTTATAGTTTAAATGGTGAGTGTATAAAGATCCCGTTTAATGTGTTGGATACTGAAGCGGTTAAGAAGGTTTTGGATGGGGTTTTGTCGAGGTTTTCTTTGAGTGGTGGTAAGGGTACTGTTGAAGATGTTAAGGGAGTTAGTGGGGCTGTAGATGATATTATTAAAGACGGAAGTCACATAATTAAGGGTGGAAAATTAAAACCCAATATTAAATATCAAGCAGGCGAATATGATTATTTATATAAAACAGATGAATCAGGAAGACTAACCGAATTTAATGCAGATGACTTAAAATTAACAGAACGTGATAATAGATTACCGCATAAGTCCAATACACCAGGAAAAGAACCAGGAGACCATGCGGGGCACTTAGCTGCAGATAGATTTGGAGGCTCTCCAGATTTAGATAATCTTGTTTCTCAATCAAGTAGCGTTAATTTGAGTAAATATAAAAAGTTAGAAAATCATTGGGCTAAAGCAATAGAAGAAGGAAAAGATGTTTCAGTTAATGTTCAAGTTAAATACGAAGAAAATAGTTTAAGACCGAGCAGTTTTGATATAGAATATGAAATAGATGGTCGTATGAGGTTCACAAGTATAGAGAACTAGGGGTGATTATATGAGGGTATTTGAGGATTATTTTTCAGAATTACAAACAGACATGGTGGCTATTTGTTTAGAGTATGTCGAAAATAAAGCAGATGAAATTTTTATTTATTGTTCATATGAACCCGAAATGTATGTTTTTGATTTTTTCTATAGAATTAACGGAAAGATTGTCCACAAACATCAATTAAATGATGCTACAAAAGAATTAGATAGTCAACAAAATCAAGTTTACGATGTTTCAAGAGAAAGACTGAAGGCTGCACTAAGAATTGGTAATCAAAATTTAAAGCTTATCCATAAAAAATGTGAAGAGTTCAATAAAGAAATGCCTACAGAAATGAAATTGTATTATAATGTAAAACAAAATAATTTAAAAGGAAAATATAAATATGATTTAGTTTATACGAATGATAACGAACTATTACCTGATGATATTTTTGATTCATGGTTCGAAGAAGTAAAATAACTAAATTGTAAAATCAGACCTTTATTGGCAATATGCCTTTCAAGGTTTTTTGATATCTAAAGTTAATAGAATTAGCAAATTATATTAATCAAGAACTCATAATGGTAAGTTGCATCGGCATAATAAATAATAAAATCACACATACTACTCGCTATCGTTTAGAGACAAAAAATAACCCACCCTTTAGCATACAAGCGCGATAGGGTGAGTTATTTGCCAACATCGCCGATCCCCTTTGAAGGGAACCTAGCTATTGTGTGACTGTTTGGTGTTCTGGCACCGAACAGTCTTTTTTGTTTATGCTTTTATACTATTATAATAACCAAAGATTCAATGATTGAAAAGCAAAAAAAAGAAACTCCAGCTAAATATTAAATTGAATTTATTGATTCCCTTTTTAAAGGAGTATAAAGATAGATAACCGAAGAGAAAATGAATGAAAGGGGAAAAAGAGACCATTGGTACTAAAGCAATCAAGCTATTGTTTAAAATTCGTGGAAAAACAATCATCATAACTCTATTGCCCTGTTTCGTACCCAATAGATATTACTTTTCATTACACAACTTTTCATTTTATTTATTCATGGTTATTTAAGATTTCTTATTATATAAATGTGAGGTTTCTATATCATGTACAACATTCAAGAAAACAAAGCCATAAAAGTTGATGCAGTCACTTTTTCAGAACTAAAAATGCTGGAAAACGATATTGAAGAATTATTAAGATGCAATATCGACATGGTATGTGATGAAGAAGAATCAATGTTAATTGTAGGTCGACAGGTTAGAAATACCCACTATGGAAGAAGTGATCTCACTGCAGTCGATAACAACGGGAATATCGTTCTAATTGAAATCAAAAGAGACCGTAAAGATATCGAATCACGTAAAGAAGCATTTGAATTTCAAGCGATACGATATGCAGCCAGTTATGCAACTATTGAAGATCCTGAAGATCTTGTAAACAAAATTTATGCACCTTATATAGAAAAATACCGTACTGAATTCGAAAATGAATCTTTGACAAGTACGGAATTAGGAAATCGAAAGCTAACAGAGTTTTTACATGTAAATGGAGCCGAAGCTAATTTTAATAAGAACCAAAAGGTTATCTTAGTGGCCTCTGAATTCGATGAACAAACCCTTTCCGCAGTTGCATGGTTAAATAGTAATGGTGTTAATATAAGTTGCTATAAACTAATTCCTTATAAAATAAATGGTAATGTTTATATAAACGTCGAAAAGGTATTACCGTTAAATGACTACAATGATTATTATGTTGATTTCTTAGAGAAAACTACTGCATTAAAGAAAACAGGAAAAAAACTATCACGCAGAAACCTACCAAAGATTGATACGATGATTGAGTGGGGTGTGGTCAAAGCTGGAGACACCATCCTTGCAAAAGACCGTAGTGAAGAGGCAACGCTATTAAAAAATGGTAATGTACTTGCTAACGATGTTGAATTATCCATGCAAAAATGGTTAAAAGAACTGTACGGTTGGTCCAGCATTCAAACGTATGTTTTTGCAATACATAAAGATAGTGGGAAGTCATTATCTAAAATTCGTGAAGATTATATGAATGCAATAATGGAAAATAGTGAGTAATTATATACATTTTTACTTTATGAGGTTCGACCCCGACCAGCGGTAACTTTAGATGAAAACGATTTAATTATAAAAAGATAAAATACTCACAAATGTTGGTATATCAATGTTGGTGAGTGTTTTTTTGTTTGGGAGAAAAAAGCTGAAAAAGTTAGGGTTTTAATTCATTTTATACAATTTTCACACAAGAAAATACCTTAAACACAACAGAATTTCATGAAATTTCTCAGAACCAAAAAACTAAGGAGTTCGTAGAAAAGTATAAAAAAAGAGCTTATATTGAAGGGGAAAATGCAGAGCTCAAAAGGTTATGGTCTATCTCGAGTTAGGGAGTATGACCTATTAGGTGTGTCTAAGCAATCAAAATTAGCTGTAATAGCAGTCAATATTAAAAGAATTGCAGCTTTAGTATCGTAATAAATAGGAGAAAACTGCAAAGGTTTTCCCCCTTTAGTGATAGAATTCATTAGATTTAAGTTTTGAACCTAAATTGCCCTTAACTAAAATTGACTAATTATAAACGGTACTTTTTCACCAGTTTCGAACTTTCCCACACTTCTCAAATACTTTAACGCTTCACACTTTAACAGAGTGGGGGTCAGAACCCACCACCTGCGGCTTTGTTGTTAACCCTTTATAAGCAACCGCTCCCCCAATCGCACCGATAATCGGTCCAATCACATAAACGGGAAACTGTGCCCAGCTAATATTACCACCTGCTAAACTATTAATCACATAGGGACCAAATGTTCGAGCGGGGTTAAACGAAGCTCCAGTTGCCCCAGCTGTTAACATGATAAGTCCTCCTACCGTCAATCCAATCACAAGCCCTGCCCAGTTTACCGGGGCGTCCGAATCAACAGCAATCCCCATAATCACAAACATAAGTACAAATGCTGCGATCGCTTCCACAACCATCCCCTGTACATAGCCTGTACTTGAACCAAGTGATGTTGCACCTAACCCTCCAAGGTGAAGACCATCCATTCCAAGAACAGCAACAATCGCCATTGCACCGATGATACCGCCAACACACTGAGCGATGAGGTACGCGGGAACCTCTTTCCAAGCAAAGTGACCGGTGACTGCTAAACCAATTGTAACGGCAGGATTTATATGACAACCAGAGATTCTTCCAATTGTAAAAATCATCGCCATGACCACAATCGCAAAGGCAACACTTATCACACCGATATCCGCAAGCGTCGTCGCCGCATTATTACTTGCTGTAATGACGCCATTAAACGCCGCTGTTCCAGCACCAATGAGTACGAGTAAGGCAGTTCCAATACTTTCAGCCACACATCGTTTGAACAGAACTGGGGGTTCCATGACAGACCTCCTCTATTTTACAAGTCCATGAGGGTCAATTACATACTTTCTCGCTGCACCTTGATCAAACTCTTGGTACCCTCTTGGCGCATCTTCTAAAGAAATAACGGTTGCATTTACGGCTTTCGCAATTTGTGCTCTTCCACTTAAAATCGCTGCCATTAAGTCACGGTGGTATTTCATCACAGGAGTTTGCCCGGTTACAAAGGTATGTGCTTTTGCCCAACCAAGGCCAAGACGCACCTTTAATGTCCCGATTCGTGCATCTTCATCAATTCCACCAGGATCCCCTGTTACATAAAGCCCTGGAATACCAAGTCTCCCGCCAGCACGTGTTACGGTCATAATTGAATTAAGTACGGTTGCCGGCGCTTCCCCTGCATTTGCTCCATGTCCTGACGCTTCAAATCCCACGCAGTCAACGGCGCAGTCAACTTCAGGAACCCCTAAAATTTGTTCAATTTGCTCACCAAGATCCGGATATTCACGAAGGTTTACGGTTTCACATCCAAAGCTTTTTGCTTGTTGAAGCCGCTCCCCATTCAGGTCACCGACAATGACAACAGCTGCACCGAGTAATTGGGCTGAGTGCGCTGCTGCTAACCCAACTGGACCTGCTCCAGCAATATAAACCGTCGAACCTGGTTTGACCCCAGCACTGACTGCACCGTGATAACCTGTTGGGAAAATATCTGAGAGCATTGTCAAATCTTTTATTTTTTCCATTGCCTGATCCTTATCTGGGAATTTTAATAATTGGAAATCAGCATACGGAACCATAACATATTCAGACTGACCTCCGACCCATCCGCCCATATCAACATAGCCATACGCTGAACCCGGACGATCAGGATTTACATTTTCACAAATATGAGTGTCACGCTCTTTACAACTACGACAGCGTCCACAAGCAATATTAAATGGCACAGATACAAGATCGCCTTTTTTAATGAACTCAACATCACTTCCAACTTCAATGACTTCACCTGTAATTTCATGTCCAAGAACAAGTCCAGTTGGAGCGGTCGTTCTTCCGCGCACCATATGTTGATCGCTTCCACAAATGTTCGTTGTGACAACTTTTAAAATCACACCATGATTACATTTACGACCAACATTCAGTGGATTAACACCTGGGCCATCTCTTAATACTAAATCGGGATAACCTATGTCCTGGATTTCCACCTTACCTGGTTTCATATACGCGACTGCTCTGTTTCCACTCATTTTGCAATTCCCCCTTAAGATAAATGTTAGGTTGTTCACCTTACATCTTGCAAGAAGTGTGCCAAGATTTAAACTTTTGTTTAAAGCCCTTATTATGATGAGTGGTTATTAAACCTGCTTATTTTCTGAACAACAACTGTCCTATTTTAGGACAGTTGTTCATTTAAACTTGGAAATATTTGTCCAAGTAGTATAATAGACTTAGAGTAAACGTTACTATTTAAAGGGGGACAAGCAAATGCCACTCGAGAACCTTGTCGAGCGGGTTGATATAATCGACCGTTCTTGGAAGCGCTGTCAACACTTTGGACTTTCACCCTCCGACCCTATGGATGACTCAATTTTAACTGGTAGTGCCTTACAGGAGGTATTAACTGAAAATCAGTCGATGATTCGGCACGCAACATTAATTTTAGAAAACCTTTATCCTGCCATACACTCCCAAGGACTCGTCACGGTGATTGTTGATCGGAATGGAACCATTATTCACAAAGTAGGCCATCTGGATAGTAATGAGGCAATCGATTATTTGCCAGTTGGTTCCAATTGGTCTGAAAAAAGAAAAGGCACCAATGCAATGGGACTCGCTATCTACGAAAAGAAACCAATCATTACGCACGCTGAGCACCATTTCTACGTGAAAAATCACTTTCTTACCTGTGCAGCAAGCCCCATTTATTCTCCAACTGGAGAGTTAATTGGTGCGATTAATATTAGTGCAAAAAAAGAGATGTATCACCCTTTTACGATTTCCTTAACAACGATGATGGCCGAAAATATACAGACCCGGCTACTTCTTGACAAGACTAAGCAAGAAAAGGTGTTAGCATTAAAAGAACTTGAGCTAACATCAAACTTATCAACCGTTCCGCTTCTTACCCTTGACCGTGAAAATACGATTATTCGTGCCAATCAATCAGCCCGTTTTATCTTAGGAGAAGATTGTATCGGGGATGAGTTTCATGTCGCAAAAGGTTATTCGGTTGAGGTCATCTCTGATCAATCACAAAAAGTTTACAGCTCCGTTGTCTCTTTAAACAAAGCGAACAAGAAGGACGAGACGGCAAAAAAACTATACAGCACCTCAGATATCATTGGCTCTTGTCCAAAAATAGAAAAGGTTCGAAACATGATAAAAAAGGCGGCTGTTTTTGATTACCCTGTCATTATTTACGGGAAAAGTGGAACAGGAAAGGAACTTATTGCACAATCATTACATAGCCATGGCTCACGTTTCGGGAAACCATTTGTCGCTGTGAATTGTAGCGCGATCCCAGAAAATCTTATCGAAAGTGAGTTATTTGGCTACGAAAAGGGGGCATTTACAGGGGCGAATCACAAAGGATCTCCAGGCAAATTTGAAGCAGCAAACGGCGGAACTATCTTTCTCGACGAAATTGGCGATATGTCCTTAAAGGCCCAAGCGGCTTTACTCCGTGTCTTACAAGAAAGTATTGTTACACGAGTCGGCGGTGTCAAAGTCATCCCGATTAACACAAGGGTTATCGCGGCTACAAACAAAAACTTACGTGAAGAAATTAAAGCAGGACGCTTTCGAGAGGACTTGTACTACCGGCTTAAAGGGATTTTTATTACCCTCCCGCCGCTGAAAGACAGAACCGACATCCTTGAATTAACCGAGCATTTCATTAATACATTAGACCATTCATCAGTCTCGTTATCGGATGAAGCAAAGCAAAAAATCCTCGCCTATCATTGGCCAGGAAACATCAGAGAACTTAAAAGTGTCCTCATCCAAGCCTCCTTTTTGGCCGTAGGAAACGAGATTAAGGCGGATGATTTACACTTTGAAGATGTGTATGAACAGCAAACTCAGCAATTAGCAATTGTAGAAAAAAAGCCGTCTTCACTCGGACAGACGGAAAAAGAGGCCATCACCCAAGCACTAACATCTGCTGGATGGAATATAAGCAAAGCTGCGAGGATATTGAAGATTAGTCGCAATACGCTGTATCTTAAAATGAGGAAGTATGGGTTGTGAAGCGTCCCTTTACTTCCGGAAATTGAAAAAATTGGTTAGAGAAGAGAATATTAAGAAGGAAGTTAGCGTCTAATTCAAAAATATATTTATTCAAGGTATACCGATAATGGTGTACCTTTTTTAATATGATTTCAATAATTTACTTGAAAGGAATTAAACATGTAGTTTTTTAAATTTAATCTTTTTTTATATATAGAGGATGAATTTCTAAGTTACTTCACAAAATAGGAATTTTGTACGGTAGGAAATATCTTTCTTTGGTGAATATTCCTGATTTCATTAATGAAATCGTTTAATTTATGTACTAAATTTACAATCTATGATATTGGTAAATAGTAGAAAAAATGCATCCTAATATTTATTACATAAAAATGTATCAATACTTCATTGGTGCAACATAGGAAGTAGAAAACATGGAGGTGAAGAATACAATTGTGAAGGTACTAGCTTCTAAACCATTTATACATACAATGAAAATTAGACTACAAGAATACAATCATTTAAGACAGCAGCTTGAACAGGTAAAAAGGAAATGCAATGACATCGTAAATCTAGATGATCAGTTCAAAGGTAAGGGAGCTGATGCCATCAAGGGATTTTACCGTGCGCAAATCGATGTTGTAGAAGCATGGCTCCGTCTTATAGATCGACACATTGCTTTTTTAAACGGAATTGAGGGAAGTACTGACGAGAAGGATCTATCGGGAAATACAGTAGTCCACCTTCCATTTCTTGAAGATGAACTGGCGCATCACATAAGAAACCATAAGGAAATGGTCGCAAGTCAACAAGATGAGCTGCAAAAGATATTTAATCGGATTGATGACCTCATACCCCTTAACGCCTTTTCAACAAATAGCTTCGATGACAATATTGAAAAAGCTGATAAAGACCGAAAAGACACCATTGATGCTGTCAATCAACTTGATCAAGATTTAACATCAGAATATAAGTTATCAGAAGGTGAAGAGCAATACGTCATCACTCTTTTTCAGCAATTAATTGAGGCATCTCGTCAAGGTAACATGATCTCGCCGATTCATTTCAATTCAGCAGCCTATAAAGCAAGTGACGTGTATCAATTAAAAGCACAGGCTGAACAAGAAACAATCAATTATTTAGCATACAAAAAGAACCAAGAAGAGGTCCGAAAACAACAAGCAGAAATCGAAGCTGAGATCGAAACTAGAGAAAGGGAAAAAGCAGAATTTGCAAAATTAAACCCGATTGAAAAATCGATACATAGTTTCAAAGAAATCGGAAACGACTTTTGGGATGGCCTAGAAGCTCGGAACGAAAAGAAATTTGATTCCATATACGACTTTGGACATTACCTAACTATAGGATCTTTTGACACAGCTAAAACAATGTATCAAGGCATGGAAGACAGAGCACATGTCGCAATGAATTCCCCCTATGACTTTGTCAATTACATAAGCATGGGAACTCTTGATCTTGGAAATGGTGCGATAAACCCAGAAGAAAGCTTTTCAAAAGAGCATTGGTTAAGTAGTATAGGATTAGCTAGTATTCTAGTAGGTGGAGCGAAGCCGATTGTGCGTGCGTCTAAGACACCGAGTTTACAGGATCGGAACTTGGTTCTTGAGAAGACGATTGATAAAGCTCATAAACTAACTTCAAAGACAAAATCACATATGAATTATGTTGTTGGTGAGGTAAGAGGCGGCATTCACGTTTTGTTGAATGAAATGAATGATAATAACAATTTGGCTTACAGTTTAAATGGTGAAGGTACAAAGATCCCGTTTAAAGTGATGGATACTGAAGCGGTTAAGAAGGTTTTAGAACGGGTTTTATCGAAGTTTACTTGGAGTGGTGTAAATAAGGGTACGGGTAAATATCAAGTTGGAGCATATAAGGATATTAAAGGAGTAGAAGGACTTGATGCCCATCATGCAGGGCAGAAAGCAGCAATGAAGAAATTAGTAGATAATTATGATCCAAATACTGCTCCTGCTATAAATGTTCCAAAGGTCGGTCATACCATAAAAGGCCCTAATGGTATAGTTTCAAGAAGTACCAAAGGAATAGAGAATCCTAGACAGTTATTGGCAAGGGATATTATTGAACTTAGAAGAGTCTATGATGACATATCAAATTCTGCATTAAAAGGGGTCCTACCAACAAAACGCGGAAAACATACGCTAAGCAAATTTCGACATAAAAAAGGCCTATTTTTCCTACGCTAAGGAATCATCGGCTTTTTTATTTTAATGTATCTTCCCGTTGATTTCTTTAATTTGTCCTGCAACTCCTACATCTAGGGCGAACGAAATGTCAGGATTGATGGTATTCACCAATGTTTCAGCTCCTCTGAGAAATGAAATACAAAAATACACAAATATAAAAAGGTTATTGACACAAAAAAATAAAAGTATTAAAATTATCTCATATTCAAGATATTTAAATTTGAGACATTTTATTTTGAATTTACTTGTTGGGAGGTGGTTATATGGAAGGAAAATGTACAAACCAGCCCTATTTAATATTAATGCAAACAACCAAAGCAATCCAGGAGCGAATAAGAATGGAAATGATTAAAAACAATCTAAACCTTACAGAATTTTCCGTATTAGAGGTGCTTTATCTTAAGGGGAAACAAACCATTCAGCAGATTGGTAATAGCATCCTAATTTCTAGTGGTTCCATGACTTATGTTATAGATAAATTAGAACAGAAGGGTTTATTAAACCGAAATGCATGCCCTGATGACCGACGAGTAATACATGTGATGTTAACAGAAGATGGAATTTATTTAATGAAAAAAATCATGCCTAACCATCGAGATTTGGTTAATTACATATTTGGATCTCTAAATGATGATGAGTCACAAATAATGGTCAAACTTTTGGAAAAAGTAAGTAAAAAAGTGGAAACATAATTTTTTCGGAAAAATATCTCGAATTAAAGATAAATAAAATATTAGGAGGATTTAAAGATGATAAATATTGGTTTATTAATAATTAGGTTGGTAATTGGTGTATTATTTGTAGGTCACGGTGCACAGAAATTATTTGGTTGGTTCGGTGGTCATGGATTAAAAGGTACTGGAGGTTGGATGGAATCTCTTGGTATTAAACCAGGCGTGGCAATGGCTCTCCTTGCAGGATTAGCAGAATTAATTGGAGGGATGTTATTTGCTCTAGGGCTTCTAACACCCTTTGCTGGTATTATGATTGCAGCAACAATGGTAATGGCGATTGTAAAGGTGCATGGTCCTAATGGATTATGGTCAACACAAAATGGCTATGAGTATAACCTGACCTTGTTAGTGGTAGCCATCGGTATAGCTTTAATAGGTCCTGGTCAATACGCTTTAGATGCTTTTTTATTCTAAAATATCTCGAAATAGAGATTCTTTAATTAAAGGTTATGTTTAGGAATGGCTGATTTTATACAGTTGGTAAAAGATAGGAGGTCAGCAAGTAACTTTATTCCAGATCAATCTTTTAAAACAGAAGAACTAAATGAAATATATGAGTTGGTTAAACTTGAGACCATCAGCTTTTAATCTTCAACATACAAATTATTTTAAAGGTTATTGCCCCAACTATAAAAGAGAAATTAAGGAAGGCTATAAATGGGCAATATAAAGTATCCAATGCTTCAGCAGATATCCTAGTACTAGGTGATAAAAAGGCATTTCATTAGGCTTCAGAAATCTATGAAGGTTTGAAGATGTTATGGTTGTGAATAAACAGGAGTATGATCATGGGGTCAAGATACTGTTTCACTTAAATTTATTAAAAAGGAGTGAAAATTAAATGACTAAAAAAACAATAGGGATTCACCACATCACAGCAATTGTAGGTCATCCACAAGAGAATGTAGATTTTTATGCAGGTGTATTAGGATTGCGTTTAGTTAAACAAACTGTAAATTTTGATGACCCAGGTACTTATCACCTATATTTCGGAAATGAAGGAGGAAAACCAGGAACAATTATTACTTTTTTCCCTTGGAGTGATGCGTATCAAGGAAAAATCGGCGATGGTCAAGTAGGGGTCACTTCATATGTTGTTCCTATTGGAGCCATGGAGTTTTGGGAAAATAGATTAGAAAGGTTCAATATTCCTTTCACAAAAATAGAACGCTTTGGAGAGCAATATTTAGAATTTGATGATCCCCATGGACTTCATTTAGAGATTGTTGAAAGAGAAGAAGGGGAAGTGAATACTTGGCATTTTGGCGAAGTCACACCTGATGTAGCAATTAAAGGGTTTGGTGGAGCAACACTATTATCAAAACAGCCAGAAAAAACAGCTGAACTGTTAGAAAAAGTAATGGGGCTTGAGCAAGTCGGAAAAGAAGGAGATTTTGTTCGTTTTCGTTCTTCTAGTGATATAGGAAATGTAATTGACTTAAAATTAACACCCATTGGCAGTGGGCAAATGGGTGTAGGTACAGTACACCATATTGCGTGGCGGGCTAGTGATGACCAAGATCAACTTGATTGGAAAAAGTATGTTGAGGGTTTTGGATATGGTGTTACTCCTGTTCAGGACAGAAACTATTTTAATGCTATTTACTTTAGAGAGGATGGGGAAATACTATTTGAAATTGCAACGGATACTCCAGGATTCGCTCACGATGAATCCCAAGAGACGATGGGAGAAAAATTGATGTTACCTGAACAATATGAACCCCATAGAGATAAGATTGAACAAGTTGTACTTCCCTTTGAAGTTAGAGAGTTAGATTAACTTTACGAAAGGAATGATTTCTTTGCTTTCGATTGACCCAACCACAAATACCGAAAGAGAAAATTATAAATTTCTAATAGGTAGCATAATACCAAGACCTATTGCTTTTGTCACAACAGTTTCAAAGGATGGCGTTTTAAATGGTGCACCATTTAGCTACTTTAATATCGTATCATCAAATCCCCCGATGATTTCATTATCAATTCAACGGTCAGAGGGAAGACAAAAGGATACAACGAGAAACATCATCGATTCAAAGGAATTTGTTATTCATATAGTTGATGAACAAAATGTTG
The DNA here is from genome assembly GCF_014217835.1 of Metabacillus sp. KUDC1714. Taxonomy (NCBI): domain Bacteria; kingdom Bacillati; phylum Bacillota; class Bacilli; order Caryophanales; family Bacillaceae; genus Metabacillus; species Metabacillus elymi. The sequence continues at coordinate 4,845,827 of NZ_CP055263.1, read as the reverse complement.
AAAAAATAAATAAAACAGCTGCTACCCTTCCTCCTAATCAAAGTGAAATAGAGTTAGGGAAATTAACTCCAGTTAAAAGTGAGAAAATTTCAGTACCGGGTGTAAAAGAAGCCAAAATTCGAATGGAATGTATCTTAGAACATTCTTTAGAATTGGGAGGTTTGGATTCACCTGGTTGTGATCTTATCATCGGAAAAGTTGTTCAATTTCATATTGAAAATGATCTTTATAAAAATGGAAGAATTGATCCAAAGGGCTTAGCTGCTGTGAGTAGATTAGCTGGTACAAATTATGCGAAAATAGGTGAGATTTTTTCCATAGAGCGACCAAATTAATTGCTTGAACAAAACGAATTAAAAGAATGGAGAAGATAAGAGTGCAAAAAACAACAGGTATCCATCATATAACAGCGATGGTTAACGATGCCCAAAGAAATATTGACTTTTATGCGGGCGTACTTGGGTTAAGACTTGTAAAAAAGACGATAAATTTTGATCGTCCAGAAGTGTATCATCTCTATTTTGGTAATGAAACTGGTCAATCAGGAACTGTTATTACTTTTTTTCCATGGGCTAAGCAGTTAAAAGGTCGAATTGGAACAGGTCAGGTCGGAGTCATTAGCTTTATTATTCCAGTAGGATCAATTAATTTCTGGGAACAACGTTTACAAAAATTCGGTATTGAATTTAGTTCATCCGAACGCTTTGGTGAAAAAAATATAAAATTTAACGATCCTGATGGGCTCCAGCTTGAAATTATAGAACGAAATGAAGGACCAATAAATAATTGGAACTTTGGGAGAATTCAAGCAGAGAATGCGATTAAAGGTTTTGGTGGAGCTACTTTAATTTCAGCACAACCTAATAAAACTGCGAATGTTCTAGAAAATATATTGGGACTCGAATGCATTAGTGATGAAGAAGGATTTCTTAGATTTAGATCTGAAGGGAATCTTGGAAATATCATTGATATTAAGCTAACTCCTTCGGTTCGTGGGCTTATGGGAGCTGGAACTGTTCACCATATAGCATGGAGGGCAAAGGATGAACAAGATCTTCTAAGATGGAGATCGCTTCTTCAAGACAAGGGATATTATCCGACTGAAATTCGTGACCGAAACTATTTCAAAGCAGTGTATTTCCATGAAGAAGGAGGTATACTTTTCGAAATAGCCACCGACCCACCAGGCTTTTCAGTTGATGAACCTGTCGCTAAACTTGGAAATAAACTCATGTTACCATCTTGGCTAGAGTCAAAGCGAGTAGAATTAGAAGAAACCTTACCTAGTGTGGAAGTTCGTGTTCTGGAGGGAGATAAATGATGAAACATATTTTTAATAAGGGAAAAGATCTAACTAAACCAACGTTACTATTACTTCATGGTACTGGCGGAAATGAATTAGACCTGTTACCTCTTGCTGGAAGAATTGATGTTGAGGCTTCAGTGTTAAGCGTCAGAGGGAATGTATTGGAAAATGGAATGCCTCGATTCTTTCGAAGATTAGCTGAAGGTGTGTTCGATGAAGAAGACCTTATTTTCCGTACTAAGGAATTAAATGAGTTTCTTGATGAAGCAGCAGAAAAGTATGGTTTTAACCGAGATAATATTATTGCCATTGGTTATTCAAATGGTGCTAATATAGCTTCAAGTTTATTATTTCACTACCAACATGCATTAAAGGGTGCGATTCTTCATCATCCAATGGTACCGAGAAAAGGAGTTGATCTTCCTGATTTGTCAGGGAAGTCTGTGTTTATTGCAGCTGGGACAAATGATCCAATCTGCTCACCAATGGAATCTTCTGAACTGCAATCGTTATTAGAAAAAGCAAATGCAGATGTAGAACTTCATTGGGAAAATAGAGGCCATCAATTGACAGTAGAAGAAGTTGAAGCTGCGGCACAGTGGTATCGTAATTTGTAATAAAATATTAAAATGAAAATTTTTTTGGAGGTTAAGTTATGTTTAAAAACGAATTAGGTGCACTTATTTTACGTGTAACATTAGGAACATTATTTTTTATCCATGGGTTAGTAAAATTCAAAGGTGGGATTGAAAATATTGTAGGGTGGTTTGATAGTATTGGTTTGCCAGGATTTATGGCATACGGAGTTGCTTTGTTTGAGATGATTGGTGGTATTGCATTAATCGTAGGATTGGCAACAAGACTTATCTCTGCTTTGTTTGGACTGTTAATGCTTGGAGCAACACTAAAAGTAAAACTTTCAGTTGGCTTATTAGGTAATGGTCAAATGGCAGGATATGAATTAGATTTAGCCTTATTGGCAATGGCAGTTTATCTTGTAATCAATGGAAGTAAGGCATTTTCAGTGGGTCATTTGATTTTTAGTAAGGACCAAAACGTTACAAAACCAATTTAAAAAATTAGAAGAAAAATTCGAATTAGATGAACATTAAAATATGAATTTATAAAAAGTTTATTATATATTTTATCTTGAACTAATAATATTTTGAATTAAGAATTATGATTTCGTATCAAACTCAGTTTTTATCATATTATAAAAATATGAAAAAATAACTATTTACTTAATTCCATAGTAACCCTTCTACTAAGAACATTAAGGCTCACTTATGTATTCTACTGTACATTTTTAGGGCATTATATTCGGGGATACTTTGGAAGGGGTGGTTTTTATAGACTGAGGATTAAACAATAAAGATTTAGGCGGTGTTAACAATGGGTATTTTAAGTAAATTATTTGGAAACTCAACAAAAAAGGAGACTGAAAAAATGACAAACGTAAAATTAGCAGTAATTTATTACAGCATGGGTGGAACTAACTATCAATTAGCAAAATGGGCTGAAGAAGGTGCGAAAGAAGTTGGGGCGGAGGTAAAAGTATTAAAAGTTCCTGAACTTGCTCCACAATCGGCTATCGAAGGGAATCCAGTTTGGAAAGCTCATGTAGAAGCAACAAAAGATGTGCCAGAGGTAAAATTAGATGACCTGGAATGGGCAGATGCAATTATTTTCAGTGTACCAACTCGATTTGGTAATATGCCATCACAAATGAAACAATTCCTAGATACAACTGGTGGTCTTTGGTTTAATGGAAAACTTGCTAATAAAGTGGTAAGTGCAATGACTTCTGCACAAAATGCTCATGGTGGTCAGGAAGCAACTATTCTATCACTTTATACAACAATGTACCATTGGGGTGCAATTGTAGCCACTCCTGGCTATACAGATCCTGTAATCTTTGGAGCAGGTGGAAACCCTTATGGAACAAGCGTTACCGTTAATCAGGATGGAAAAATGATTGAAGATGTGGAAGCTGCTGTTAAACATCAAGCAAAACGTACTGTTACAGTAGCTGAATGGGTGAAAAAAGGGAATCAGTAAAATATTATTATTTAGAGCTAATCAAGTTATGTTGGTTAGCTCTTTTTTAAGCTGTTAATAAAAAATTTGATTTGCGAGTTAATTCAATAATCGAGAATGATAGTAAGAATATATATTACTTCCTTTGAGGTGCCTTCAGATAAAACGGATATTTTATGCTTGCAGTATGATTAAGGTGGTAAATCAGTCATAGACAAAAGTGCAACCGTACATATATTCGATTGGAATATATGATGATCGAATCTTGAAAAGAGAAAAGGATAATACTTATTGGAATTGGGAATTTTAAAGGTATCAAATATTCCTTGAGAAGGATGGTACCTTTATGGAAAAAAAATTGTTAAACCTACTTAATGTATTGTGCATAGTTTCCTTACCATTTTTGTTTAGAGGCTCAAAGATGAGAGAAAATTTACTTATTTTTTTCTCAAAAGGAGTTCTTGCAACTCTTATTGATGCTTATGTTGTTGGAACCCAAAGAGTTGCCTATCCAGTTCGTCCTTTTCCAAAAATCTTTAAAACAAATATTATTTATGATGTTTTATTCTTTCCGATTTTAAGTGTCATCTGGGTCAAAATTACATATAACGATAATTTTGGCAAACTGCTCTTGAAAAGTTTAATCTTTAGTGTTCCAATGAGTTTGGGTCAATGGTATTTTGAAAAAAATTCTAGATTATTCAAATGGAAAAAATGGTCACCACTCCATACCTTTGGAAGTGTAAATCTCACCTTATTTACAATTAGAGGTTTTGTTGGATTATTAAAGAAATTAGATAAATTAAAGCAAAATCAAAATCAAAATATAACCAATAATTAAAGGTTGATATTATGATAAAAAAAACAGATAAGTTAGAAGCAATACTTTGGAGCATTGCTTTACCTGGTTTTGGACAACTTTTAAATGGGCACCTATTAAAGGGAATTATCTTTATTATTTTAGAATTCACTATTAATATAATGAGCTCATTTAATCAAGCCATTATGTATAGTTTCTTAGGGAAGATAACTGAGGCTTATGGAGTGGTTAATTACCAATGGCTTATGTTTTATCCTTGTGTATATATGTATGCTATGTATGATGCTTATAAATTTGCAGAAGGAGAAAATCCAAGGTTATCGTTTGTTCCATTTGCTTTTGGAGCTTATTTTGTCACAGTAGGTCTTATGTACTCACCAAATATATTTTTCGGTATATCATTCGGTCCCATTTGGCTACCAATGTTGTCTTTAATACCAGGATTGGCAATAGGGTTTTTTATACGTTATTTGCTGTTGAAATTCAAAGTCCAATAACCATGAAGGGTTGTTATCCTCGTGAATTAATGTTAGGTATCATTTTAGCTTTAAACCTCTTTTTTTCCATAAGTTTAGTTTGTACAGTACGTTCAAGAACAATAGTAAATGATTCACTATTTAATAGCATATTGTTTAAGTATTATTATTTGTGGAATGGGATAAAAAACTAATCCTAATTAAATTCAAGAGAGCAATCGATAATGTTCGATTGGCTCTTTTTTAGTAACAAATAAGAAATGTACAGTTAATCAGGGTATTAATTTTGAAACTTAAAAAGTGACATTTTATTGGTAGTTATTCCTATAATTCGTAACTCCTAACGATAAGCCAATAAGAATTTTTGTTATTTGGAATTCCCTCGTCCATTAAGAAAAGTCTTTGCAAAAATTTATAGTAAAGAGCTAGTAGTTATAATAGGATAAAGCTTCCCATCAACAGCAAAAGAAACCCTTCCTGTTTCTTCAGAAACAACCAGAACAAGAGCATCACTTTTTTCTGATAAACCCAATGCCGCACGGTGACGAGTCCCTAGTTTTTTTTCACTTACAACTCTATTAGACAAAGGTAAAACGTTTGCTGCAGACAATATTTGATTAGTACGAACTAAAACAGCACCATCGTGAAGGGGATTTCCAGGGTAAAAAATTGATTCCAATAATGAATGTGTCAATGTTGCACCAATAGGAGTACCAGGTCGGATTAAAGAATCCAGTTGATTATTACGCTCAATTACAATTAATGCACCATGTCTTTGATTGGAAAGATGTTGGATACAAGTAGATAAATCTAAATATTTGTCAGTAAATGGAGATAGATAACAATTTAAATAAAAAGACGCAGCTACAGTTTCTATTTGTTCAAATCTTTCCTTGATGTCCTCAAGATTTCCTAAAAGACAATAGTTTTCATTTTCTAATGATTCTATGCCATTGTTAATTTCAGCCGAAACATTTTGTAGACCTTCTATTAATTGGTGTTTAAGTGGTGAAAAGTCGCAATCTGTTTCATTCATGCAAATTAAACCCCATTTCAATTAAAAAATAAGGGTGAGATATGTTCTATCATCACCCAGATAGACTTTAAATTATTTCACCTTAAATTCTTCTAACAATAATTCTTCTGTTTGAGGCATGGTTAACCCTAAATGCCAGCACCCCATGCCTGCTAAGTTATATTCCTTAACAAGTCGAAATTTTTTCAAAAGACTACGGGGATCTTCAAACCAAACTTCATGTAACGTACCGTACTTATCGGTATAACGAAACCATGGTGCAGCAGCATTTTCATCGTAATGAATTTGGCTTTCATACCCTATATATAGGTCTATTGCATGTTGAGTTGAGTAGGCTTTTCCAGCCCTTTTATTTCCAGAAATAGTCCAATCATATGCGTATTGTGGGATACCAAGCATAAGTTTTGATCGTGGTACTACTGATGTTGCATAATTTAGGGTTTCCTTTACTTTATCTATAGGAGCAATCGGACCCGATGGCCCACCAGGCCAATGCCAATCATATGTCATTAAAAACATCTTATCTAGGTATTTGCCAAGTGTACTATAATCATATGCTGTTGAGTGGGATGGTAATTGATCTCCCTGTTTTGGAGGGACTGCCATCAATACTTCCATCCCTGAAGAATGTAGTTTTTTAGCTAATTCTTTTATAAATTTATTTAGGTTAGAACGATCTTTATGTCTTACCTGTTCAAAATCTATTACTACTCCTTTATAATCATTACTGTGTAAGAGTGAATGAATATTATTTATAAAATTTTTTCTTCGCCAAGAGTTACTTATTAAATGATGGGTTAAATCAGGGTCAAAACCTTTTTCGCTTAAATTTGAAAGTGTTGCGTAAGGGGGTAAATTTTGTTTCCAGGCGAGTTTATGTGCATCATTTTCTTCTAGCCCAATTATATTTCCTTCGTAATCTGGTTTATACTCAAAAACAAATATACTTGATAGAGTGTTGCTATAATTACTTAGAATCCAAGCATTTGTATTTTTATCCTTAGGAACAAAATAAGTTCCAGTCCAAATTTTCTTTTGCTTGGAGTGAGGAATGTTTAGCTTTTGTCCTGGTACAATTCCTTTGCTTTTTAGTTGATTATTGCTTATTATTTGTTCCTCACTGATGGAATGACGATAAGCAATTTCCCACAAGCTCTCGCCTGGTTGAACATAATAATTTGAACCTGGAATGACAAGAGCTTGTCCTAATACAAGTTGAGCATTTTTAGCTAAACCATTTAGCTTGGCTATTTCATCTCTATTTAGTTCGTATTGTTTAGATATCTTATCGAGACTATCACCAGATTTCACTTCAAATATTACTTGTGCTTGAGTTAAAGTAGGCGCAAATAGAACAATAGTAATGGTTATTAACATAAACAAAATTTTTTTATTCATATACATTCCTCCTGAAGAAGTTTCTTATGAAAAATAGTATATGTAGTTATATTAATGTTAGACAGTTATTTCATTACCGTATTTTACCATTGTAACTATTGTCTGATATTTTGTTTAAGCTCTGTTTAAAAGAAGCATTTATGAATTTATCAAACTATCACTTTGCATTTGTTGGTAGGACCCCTAGATGTAATGGTGTATTATATACGGTACAAAAGCTTAATTTTCTAAGCTTTTTCTCTTCTTAAAAAAGTTGATGATGTTCAACAAGAAAAATAATGTTGGAATGTAACAGTATAAAAAAATTAAGCCTGTAGTTGTTAGGCATGAATTAATGTTCTCAATACTAATTTCACTTTTTAAATTAATAACAATAACAAAAACTATGGCACTTGATATCCATAAAGATGTTTTAGGTTTAAGGTTTATTGTTGTCCTTAAAATTCTTGTTCCAGCCCACAAAAAGACACAACAAGGAGGTAAGATGACTAAAAGCCATGCAAATATATAAATGTATTCAAATCTTTCAATGAAAGGCAACCGGATTATTTTTGATAAAATCAGGGTTGGCCATACTGTATGTTCCAACTGTCGAATATTAAAATATACAAACGACACAATTGTAATAATAAAATATAGAACGGTTGTATAGGCGATTGAAATATGAGCCCATTTCTGGGAATCATGATTATTTTTAATAAAAGGAAAATAGATTAACAATAATTCGGGTCCCAAGTAATTGGTGATTGTTTGATTTGCTGAAACGATATAATCACCTAAGCTATGGTTCAAAAGGGGAAGTAAATTATTCCAGTTTGCATATTTTAATGGAAAATAAAGGGTCACAAGTAAAACACTAGGTAGCACTACTCCCCAAAAACACATGCCCGTAACCACTCTGAATCCACCTGAAACAATATATGTAGAAGCCAACACAATAATTAGTGATAACTCCCATAGATGGACATATGGAAAAACCCAAACTTGTAAAATTTCTACGTACGAACGTACTATTGTTGAAACCGTTAAAATTATATATCCATAAAAACAAAGATTGAAAATGTTGCCAATCCATTTTCCAAACAGCTGTTGATGTAAGGATAAAATATCTCCATTGTTTGATTTCTTTAACAGAAAATACATCAACCAAATAATGAGATGAAAACTGAAACCAACTAATAATACGGAAACCCATGCATCTTGATCTGCACCTATTACTATTTTACTTTGAAAACTCAGCATGCCTACACCAGTCTGTGCGCCGTGGATAAGAAAAAATAAAAAAAAGGGAGAAACAGTTAGACTTTCCTTTACTTGTTTACTCATAATAAACCACCAAAATGTCTACTCTCCAATCCCTGATTGATGTAGTTGAATGCTAAGATTAATATCGAATGTTACCTTTGGATATACGGTTTCATAAAATTCTTCTTCATTCCATTTTTTCCTGTGTGCCCTGACCAAATCCCCAACACCTAAAGGATCGACCTCATGATCTTGGAATTTTAACAAAAGTTTTGAAAGATCATTATTCATTTGCTTTTCTAACTGCCTAGTTAATAATTTATAGTTTTCCTTTCTTCTCAAATCTAACCAACCTGGATAATCTTTAACCATTCCATGTAATGTTATGTTATATGTTACCTTTGGCTCGGTTTCAAGTTTTGATACAGATTCAATCTTTTCTCCATAAATGCTTGTTAATACAGCTAGATCCTCTTGTTGTTCTTTACTTACCTTAAAATCCATATCCCCATTCATCGATCTTGCTTGTAATATTTTATAGAGAAGCATCTCTTTTTGATCTAAGACGAGTGACAAACGATCTTTTTTAAAAACAGCATATCCATCAACTTCAACTTTCCCATGTTCATTTAGATTTATAAAAGGAACAGATACATCTCTTCCTTCTCCATAATAATCAAACAAAAATATTTGCAGATTAGAAACTGGTACATTTCCTGATTTAAAGTTATGTTCGATCAAATTAGGAAGGTAGTCATTTCCCTCTTTTGTAAGATTGTTTAAAATTTTTTCAGTTGGCGCTTCTGAAACAGCAATGATCAAGTTGCTACCGATCAAAGGGTCTCTACAAATTGTTTTGACAAAATGCGAGATACTATCCTTCGCCAAATTTCTACTAAATATCAATAGTTGTAACTTACCGATCTCAATAGGCTTTGGAGATTGATTGTTAATATCTTTGAGAATCAATTTCGTATTTTTTTCATGTCCTTGCAATGAATAAATTTTCCCTTGTTTTTGTTCTGTATAGTCGGAATACAGAGCTGTTCCAATATAATCTTGATCTTCTTTGTCGAATCCTATAATTGAAAGCATGTGTATATCATCAACAATTTTCCCACGATTACAACCTGACAAAACAAATATGAGTAGAGAAAGGCTGCAGAATATACAACAAATGATTTTGCGCTTTTGGCTACTCATTATTAAGATCCTCCTTGTCTTGATTCGGTGTATATCGTCTTAGTGAAAGTGGTTTTAAAAATTTACTTCGAGTTGTTGTATATTGGTATGACGAACGAATAAAACTGTCTCGAAAATTCTTTATTCTAAAAGGGTAAAGAGGAACCAAATATGGAGTTCCTAAAGATTTTAACTTTAATAAATGACCTAAAAGAAGAATAAATCCAATAACGATTCCAAAGCCACCCCAAAAAGCTGAAACTACTATGAATGGAAAACGTAATAGACGGACGGTATTAGCCATTTTAAAGATAGGTGTTGTAAAAGAGGCGAGTGCCGATAACGCAACAATTATCAGCAGTATATTACTTGTTAACGCTGCTTCTACGGCTGCCTGTCCAATAACAATACCTCCCACAATACCTAACGTCTGTCCAATCTTGGTTGGTAAGCGTGCCCCAGCTTCACGCAGCAATTCAATCGTAATTTCTAAAAAAATGACCTCCAATACGGGTGGAAACGGAACATTTGCTCTGGAGCTGATAATAGGTCCAAGTAAATCTCCTGGTATAACTTCATAATGATATGTTAATACGGCAACATATAACGGAGTGGCAAAGATTGAGAAAATCACACCAATAATGCGTATAATTCGAAAGAAAGATCCCACTACCCAGGGTAGATAATAATCTTCTGGTGAAATAAAAAAATCCATTAACGTTGACGGTCCAGTAACGACATAAGGGGAACCATTCGTTAAAATAGCAACTTGTCCGTTTATAACCGCATAAGTAACACGGTCAATTCGCTCTGTAGATAAAAAAATGGGAAAAGGTGTATTTGAGTTATCTGAAATCATTTGATCAATTTGAGAGCTATCAAAAATCACATCGAAATCTATTTTCTTTAGCCGTTGGCGTACGGTTTGGATGTGTTGTGGATTGGTAATTCCATCTAAATAGGCGATAACCACCTTTGTTTTAGACATAGACCCCATTATAATTTCTTCAAAAACTAAATCAGGGATGGCAATTTGCTTTCTCAATAAATGTATGTTGATATCAATGTTTTCTACAAATCCGATTTTTGGCCCGACAACACTAAATTCATTTTCTGTGTCATTGTTCTGGCGGTAGCCAAGATTACCGTTTTCAACATTTACAGTAAGAAAGTTATTGTCTAATTCCTTTAACTGGATAATTACATATCCCTTCATAAGCCTTTTTTCAACATCTGAAGTATTACTTGTAACATTTATATCATCAAATGGTATTATATTTTTTATATCATTTAAATGTTTAATTATTTCAACGTTCTTTTGAATGGCCGGGAGGAGGAGTCGATTGATTTTCTCTGCATCTACCATGGATTTATAATAACTGATTAGAATTTTATCCTGATTTTCAATAGGAGAAAATTGATGAAAATCGCTAGACTTTCTAGCTTGTTGAAAGATAACACTAATTGATTTTGGTTCAGATGGGTTATTAGAATTCTTTTTTTTTAGAAGTCCTTTTAAAAATGGCACAGACATATCCTCACTTATTTATGAATCATGTTGATAAAGTTATTATGTACATATAAAAAGGTGGTATGCATTATAACCTTGCTAAAGGGGTTATTGACTATCTTGTCCCGTTCGTTCAATAAGATAGTTCCATAAACGACCGTTTTTGGTTATAAAAAGGGTACATCTCAAAAAGACTCAAAAACTACCTAAATATATAACCAAAAATATAACCAAAATCAAAACACCAATATATCTATCTCTTCCCCCTTTTTGGTATAGTTGAGGTAATAAAAAGGGGGGATTTTTGTTGAAATTTGGATATGCACGCGTGAGTACACAAGATCAATCATTATCATTACAACTCGATGCATTAGCTCACTACGGAGTGGATCAGATTTTTGAAGAAAAAGAATCAGGTAAAAAGAAAAATCGACCTCAATTAGATGAACTACTTAAAGGTTTACGTAAAGATGACACGGTCATTGTTTATAAATTAGATCGTATCAGTCGAAGTACCAAACATCTAATTGAGCTTATGGAATATTTCGAATCAAAGGAAATTCATTTTGTTTCCATACAAGACAAGATAGATACCACAACTGCTATGGGACGGTTCTTTTTCAGAATGTTAGCCAGCATAGCAGAATTAGAACGAGATATTATCAGTGAACGAACGAAAGATGGATTAACGGCTGCTAGAGCAAGGGGAAGAAACGGAGGCAGACCGAAGGTAGATTTAAAGAATATAGAACTTGCTATAAAAATGTATGAAAGCAAAGATTACTCTTTATCTCAAATTAAGACGGCCACAGGGATTGGAGCGACAACCTTATATCGTTATCTAGAAAAGAAAAAGATATCTAGCAAGGAGTTATAGCATGAGAGGGAAAGAATTACTAACAGAAGATCAAAGAACGGAATTTGTACGAATTCCAGCTGATATGAGCGAAAGTGAACTAGAAACTTATTATACTTTTCCCCAATATGACCTTGAAATTATTAAACGACACAGAAGAGATCATAATCGTTTAGGCTTTGCTGTTCAATTATGTGTTCTACGCTATCCTGGATGGTCCCTTTCAGATGTTGGACCTATTCCAGATTACATAATCGAATACATAGCTAGACAAATAAATGTTAATCCTAATTCATTTTCTTTATATGCCCAACGAGAGCCAACTAAACATGAACATATGGAAGAAATCCGTCAAGTTTATGGTTATCAAAATTTTTCCCTAGGGAACTATCGTAAGGTAGCTCAGTTTCTGTTGAGTCATGCCCTTCAAAATGGAAATTCAATGTATCTTCTTCGTACAGCACAAGAAGAACTACGGAATCAGAAAATTATTCTCCCTGGCATGACTACTATAGAAAGGCTTGTTTGGGAAACTCGTCAACGAGCAGAGGAAAGGATTTTTAAATCATTAACTTGTACTCTTTCTAAATGGCAAAAACAAAAGTTAGATAACCTTATAGATCCCTTTGTAGACAATAGAAAAACCCCCTTATCATGGCTTAGAGAACTTCCCGGCCAATCTTCACCTGAAGCCTTTTTAAAAGTAATAAAGCGCTTAGAATATATTCGAGATTTAAAATTAGAAATAAATTCAGAGCAAATCCATCCCAATCGTTTACTTCAATTATCTCGTATTGGAGCAAGGTATGAACCACACTCATTTCGAAGGTTTAAAGAAAAAAAGAAATATGCAATTCTTGTTGCCTATCTAGTAACACTAAGCCAAGATCTAATTGACCAAGCAATTGAAATTCATGATCGACAAATGATGATCTTGCAATCAAAAGGGCGTAAAACACAAGAGGAAATGCAAAAAGAAAATGGAAGAGCAGTGAATGAAAAAGTCATACATTTTGCAGATATTGGTGCAGCACTTATCCAAGCACGAAATGAAGGGCTTGATCCATTTAATGCTATTGAAATGATTATGCCGTGGGATAAAATTGTTTCTTCTGTCGAAGAAGCTCAAAAATTAGCCCGACCGATGGATTACGATTATCTAGATTTGTTAGAAAATCGGTTTTCTTATCTAAGAAAATATACTCCTACTTTTCTTAAATCTTTTGAATTTCGTTCTACACAAGGTACAGAGCCATTATTGCAAGCCTTAAAGACGCTAAATGAAATGAATGAATCTGGTAAAAGAAAAATTCCAAATGATGCCCCGGTAGATTTTATTCCTAAACGTTGGAAGAACCATGTTTATGGTGATGATGGAATAATTAACCGACACTATTATGAGATGGCTGCACTAACAGAGTTGAAAAATCATATTCGTTCAGGCGACATATCCGTAGTCGGTAGTAGACTCCATAAAGATTTTGAAGAGTATCTTGTTCCTAAAGAAGAGTGGACAACAACTCGTCTTACGGAAACTAAACTAGCCGTTCGTTCATCGGCAGATGAATATCTTGAGGAAAGAAGAACGTCACTAGCTCAACGCCTTACATGGGTTTCAAATAATCTTGATTCTCTAGAAGGAGTAAATATCGAAAAGGCTAAGATCCGAGTGGACCGTTTGGAGAAGAATACACCCGAAGAAGCGAGAGCTTTTAGCCTGTCTTTATATAATATGTTGCCGAGAATAAAGCTCACTGATCTTTTAATAGAGGTAGCACACTGGACAGGGTTTGACGAAATGTTGATACATGCCTCAACCAATCGCCCACCAAAGGGAGAGGAAAAAGCAGTTCTCATGGCTGCTCTTATGGCGATGGGAACTAACATAGGACTTACTAAAATGGCAGAAGCGACACCAGGAGTTACCTATCATCAAATGGCTAATGCAGCGCAATGGCGTTTATTCGATGATGCTATAAGTCGTGCACAAGCGACATTAGTAAATTTTCAACATAAGCTTAAACTAGCTTCCTATTGGGGAGATGGAAGTACCTCTTCCTCTGATGGAATGCGCGTACAGGTTGGTGTTTCATCGTTACATGCCGATGCCAATCCACACTATGGGTCTGGAAAAGGGGCAACCATTTATCGATTTACCAGTGATCAATTTTCAAGTTTTTATACGAAAGTCATTAATACCAATGCTCGTGATGCAGTACACGTTATCGATGGATTACTTCATCATGAGACTGATTTAAATATTGAAGAGCATTTTACAGATACAGCTGGCTACGCCGACTCAGTATTTGGATTGAGTCATTTACTAGGATTTCGTTTTGCACCAAGGCTACGTGATTTAGCTGACTCTAAGCTATTCACCATCCAAATGCCAAATGAGTTCCCAAAACTAGAAAATATACTCCGTGGTCGTATTAATACTAAAATTATTCAAGAGAATTTTGATGACGTATTGCGTGTAGCTCATTCTATTCGAGAAGGAAAAGTGTCTGGTTCACTTATTATGGGGAAATTAGGGTCATATGCGAGACAAAATAAACTTGCAATTACTTTGCGAGAAATGGGGAGAATCGAAAAGACCATTTTTATTTTGGATTACATATCTAACGAAACACTACGCCGTCGAATTCAACGAGGACTAAATAAGGGGGAAGCCATGAATGGGTTAGCAAGAGCCTTATTCTTTGGAAAACGAGGTGAGTTAAGAGAACGAGGAATACAAGACCAACTACAACGTGCAAGTGCTTTAAATATTCTAATAAACGCTATTAGCGTATGGAATACCGTTTATCTTACAGAAGCAACAAAATTATTGAAGGAAAAAGGGGAATTTGAGAGAAGATTTACTTAAACATATTTCTCCGTTAGGATGGGAACACATTAATTTTCTTGGTGAATACAACTTTGATGCAAGTAAAGTAACAAGTTTACATTCACTACGCCCTCTTGTTCAATAATACTAAAAGCCGATGATTCCTTAGCGTAGGAAATACCGGCTTTCTTCATGTCGAAATTTGCTTAGCGTATGTTTTCCGCGTTTTGTTGGTAGGACCCCTAAAAGACCTTATTGAATTAAACAAAAAAATGTATCCAGAAATGAGGAAATAAAATGAATGAAATTTTTGTTAAATCACTTTATGAGTCCATAGTTAAAGAGAACCTTCAACTATACAAAAACTTGTATGAAACAACGAATGTTACTCCTAAAACAGATGATTATTGGAAAAAAGCTATTGGTTTTTACGATAGTTTAACTGACGAAAATAAAGATACATTTATGAGGATAATTGAACAAACCATGATTGATACTATTTCAAACATGCTAGGAGTAATTGATGGAAGTTCAACTTTAAAAGATTGTTCGCTAGAACCTAAATTACTGCTTGATTCTATTGATACAGAAGGAGAACTGCAAGATACGTTTTTAGAATTCATAGAAGAAAGAGATAGCAACAGCTAATTTGAATTTTTATTACAGAGGTTTTTATAAAGAGCACAAAAATATTTAAATAGTTTAAATGAATTCTATTACCTTGAATGGCTAAATGCCTTTCAAGGTTTTTTACTTGAATTTATATTAAATCTGCTGATATTTTAGTGAGACAATAAGAAAATGATTTAGACTCTGATTCTGTATATGTATAACTTGATAAACCCTCATGAACCTTAATTCAGTAATTTGATAGCATCGACTCTATGTTGAGTGATTCACTTGAAACAACCCTGATGTAATGCCAGAGTTTTTGAAGGCATGAAAGGAAGATACCGGACAATATATAATATTAAACATAAGTTTCGACACTGACCAACGGTACCATTACATAATGTTAGGTTAAGTTTAATAAAGATTAATCACTCACAAGTGTTGATACATCAACGTTTGTGAGTTTTTTGTTTTTGTGGTAATAAAGTTGAAAACGGTAAGATTTGAATCTGTTTCACACAAATTTCACACAAGAATTTGGCTAAGGTTTGATCTTTATGGCTTGAGATATGATTGCTTTTCTAAACCCTGAACAATTAAAGATACAAAACATTACTTTGTATTATTATAAGAAAACACGCCAGATTGTGGAGAAACAATGGAGAGAAATGGAGTCTTCCAGCAGGAGCAAATTGAAGTTGGGGAAGTACCTACAGAAGCAGTTGTTCGTGAAGTTTGGGAAGAGACAGGACTTATTGTTATTCCTAATAGTTATTAGGGGTACATAGCGGTAAAGATTTTCGTTATGAATATCCTAATGATCATAAAGTTGAATATAATGCCTATGTTTTTGATTGTGAAATCAAAAGTGGTGACCTAAACCCAATTGATAGTGAATAAGATCGGTTCAGCTTTTAGGGAGTCACTAATAGACTTTGGGTGGGCTAGTGAGGTCTTTGACACAACCTAACGTCAAATCAGCATTTTTTTTGGAAGTGATTAAAAGAACTACTTAGGATGGATCTTTGGTAGTGAAAGAAACAAAGATTACACAAAGTATTTTGAATAGAAAAGAGAAATTCAATAATCCTATTTACCAAAATTACGGACATATTAAAGTATTCTCCTTGTCGGTTCAAAGTGAAGAAGCAGGCCAGAAACGCTTTAGACATTGATAACCTATTTAAATTATATATGTCTTTTTAAATGAGGCTTAACTCACAGGAGTTAGATGCTTTTTCCAAATGAATGAGAATAGGTTTTCTCACATCATTCCTTATTAAACTCAAAAAAATTATCAGAAAATTTTAAATAAACCGTTGACCTATGACATCATATGATGTACTATAACCTTAGAGATGATGTTATATGACATCATAAAAACTTAGGGAGTTAGATGATAACTAAAAAATTCACTACCAAACTAAGTTAAAATTTGAAGGGAGAGTTAAATTTATGAAACAAGAACATGTGGAACAAATTCAAAACGTTATCGAGGCTGTGAAAGGAAAGGATATTAACAACATTTTCTTTGTTGCATGTGGCGGTTCTATGGCAGCGCTTTCATTAGGGGATTATTTTGTTACAAAAGATACTGACATGCCAAGCTTTGTCTATACTTCAAATGAATTTATTCATCGTGCACCAAAAGCATTGGGTGAAAACAGCCTAGTGATACTGAGATCTCATTCTGGTACAACACCAGAAACAGTTGGAGCTGCTACATATGCTAGAGAACAAGGTGCCTTAACTGTTGCCATTTCAATGGATGTTGAATCTCCTCTTTGTCAAGAATCAGAATATACTGTACATTACAATTACAAAGATGGATCTGATGCAATTGATGGGGAAATAGGGGTATACTACACCTTACTCTTTCAGTTACTTAATCAACTTACTGGGGAAGAGAAATATCTCCGTGGTGTGGAACAATTATCTAAGCTAGGTCAGTTAATTGAAAGCAACCAAGCAAAGCATAAGGATGTAGCTGACGAATTTGGAAAGAAGTATAAGCGTGATAAGGTTATTTACACAATGGCAAGTGGAGCATATATCCATCATGCTTATTCATTCACAAGTTGTTTGTTGATGGAAATGCTTTGGATCAACTCAAACGCTATTCATTCAGGAGAATATTTCCATGGACCATTTGAAGTAACTGATTTTGATGTCCCATTTTTAATAGTAGTTGGAGAGGGATCAAGTACACCACTTGATCAACGTGCTCTTAATTTTGTAACAAAATATAGCGAAAAAGTTGAGGTTGTTAACGTTAAAGAGTTTGATTATAGTGGAGTAGACGAAGACCTTAAAGAGTATTTTGGTACAGCACTGGCGGGACCTGTATTACGCTTATACGCTGATGGTTTAGCTGAACATACTGGACATCCATTATCAGTAAGAAGATATATGTGGAAAATGGAGTATTAATATTCTAAAAGTTGGTTACGAGGGGGAAATAATTAAATGAAAAAGTTATTATGCTTTTTAGTTATTATTTTAGTTAGCTCTATGTTTTTAGCAGCATGTTCTTCCTCCAATGAAAGCAATGGCAAAGCATCTGATGGTGATCAAGTAGTGATTGATTTCTTTCATAGATGGCCGAATGAACCTAGAAAATCATTTTATGATGAAAAAATTGCAGAATTTGAAAAGCTGCATCCTAATGTAAAAATTAATGTTGATGCTGTTTTAAATGATTCTTATAAAGAAAAGATTAGAGTACTGGTTTCAAATGATGATCTTCCTGATGTTTTCACCTCATGGTCAGACACTTTTGCCGAAAATCTAGTAAGTTCCGGACGTATTATGGAGCTAAATGATATCATGGCGGAGGATACAGAATGGTCAGGTAATATTATCGAGTCACAATATGCTGGATTTACGTTTGATGATGTTACGTATGGAATACCGTTTACTGTTGACGGTAAAGCTTTCTTTTATAACAAACAAATATTTGAAGAAAATAATATAGCGGTACCAGGGTCATATGGTGAACTTATCAATGCGTTAGATCAACTGAAGGAAGCAGGCTATGAAACACCATTAGTAGAAGGTTTAACAAATGGTTGGGCAATCTCTCATTACATGGGAACTATTTTTGATAGAGTCATAAACTATGATGTACTTCTTAAAGACTATAACATTGAGACTGGTGAATTTACAGATCCAGGATATATTCGTGGTCTAGAAACTTTTAAAGAGTTAACCACTTACATGGGTGATGTTTCGACGGCTATTGATCATGAAACAGCTCGAAACATGTTTGCTGCTGGTGAAGTTCCAGTATTATATATGCAATTTGCAGAGGTTAAATATGTACAAGATGCTGGCAATGTGGAGTTTGGGTTCTTTAATTTCCCGGCAGTTGAAGATGGAGAAGGAAGACCTAAATCACTTACCGGTGCACCAGAAGGATGGATGTTAAGTAACAATGCTCCACCTGAAGCCGTAGAGTTTTTAAAATTCCTGACTTCAGAGGAAACTGCTAAAGCATTTACGAAAGCAGATGGTCAGTTGAACGCTATCAAGGGCGGTGTATCGGAAGAAACCTCCAATCCAGAAAGTCTAGAAGCCTATCAAATTATTCTAGATGCATCAGATGCGACCCCTTGGTTTGATAATGCGGTTGATGTATCAATTGCTGATATTTTTATGCGAGGTGGTCAAGAATTAGCAACCGGTCAAACGACACCAGAAGAGATTATGGCAAAAGTACAGGAAGCAGCTGCTAAATTACGTAACCAATAAAAAGATAGAAATTGCCCTAACTAAGATATTAAAAGGTTAGGGCAATTCTTCAAAAGAAGGGTGGGGGATTTGTAATGAAGTTAAAAAAGGGGAATATAACACCAATCTTATTCATGTTACCAACCATTTTATTTTTAGGACTATTTATTTACATACCACTTATTCAAAACTTCTATAATAGTTTTTTTGAATTTAGTGTATTTTCTCAATCGAAAGAGTTTGTTGGTTTGAGTAAAATTAAAGAATTATTTGTTGATGAGGTAGCCATCATTGCATTAAACAACAATGTCAAATATGCCATCATTTCCGTTTTACTGCAAGTGTTCTTTGCTTTAGTGCTAGCTGCTATTTTAGAGGATAAATTCTTTAGACGCTTCGCTCCAGCTTTACGAGTTATTTATTTTATGCCAGTCATGATTTCAATCTCTGTTATTGCCTTATTATTTGGATTTGTCTATAATCCCCAAATTGGGTTATTAAATAGTTTCCTAGAGCTCCTTGGAATAGAACAGTTGGCCAAGCCTTGGTTAGGTAATTCAACAACTGCAATATATAGTGTTATCGCAATGTCACAATGGCAAAGTATTGGGCTAATTACGATGTTATTTATCGTTTCGATTCAGAAAATTCCGAAAGAGTTATATGAAGCTGCAGAGATAGATGGTGCTGGAAAAATACGAAGATTCTTTAGTGTAACGGTGCCACAAGTAAAAGAAGCTACGTTTGTTAACTTATTAGTTACTGTGACTGGATCTATTCTAGTATTTAATGAACCTTACATTCTTACAAATGGTGGTCCAGGAAATAGTTCCATGACATTAGCGGTTCACATGTATCAAACAGGTTTCATTAAAGATGACATGGGTTATGCATCAACATTAGCATCTCTTATCTTCTTACTATCTGCTGTATTTGCGCTTATACAAATCAAAGTATCGAAAACAGGGAAGGAGGATTGAAATACATGATAAAAACTAATTTGAAGAAGTCAACTTTCCCTAGTACCATTCCTACAAATAAAATGAAACTCCCAGTTCAGACACGAATCACCAAAAATATCGTATTGCTCGGTTTGCTTAGCTTTGCCGTTATCATACTATATCCACTATTTTGGATGTTTATTTCATCATTTAAAAGTTATCAGGAAATCTACAGTAATGTTTGGGCTTTACCAACGGAATGGAAGTTTGAAAACTATTCCCTAGCATGGTCGAAAGGGATTTCGAGCTATTTTTTCAACAGTGTGTATGTAACCGCTTCAACGATTGTCTTAACCGTCATAATAGGATCGATGGCTGCGTTCGTATTATCTAGGTATAAAAATCGATGGATTGACGCTGCACTCTTATTTACTATTGGTGGGTTAATGATGAATCCACAAGTTGCTTTAATCCCTTTATTTGAAATTTTAACAATAACAAACTTATTAGATACACATTGGGCACTCATTTTGACCTATGTAGCCTATCGATTACCTTTAACGATTATATTGATTCGGGCTTTCTTTTTAACAGTACCTAAAGAGTTATCTGAATCAGCATTGATGGATGGTTGTACTGAATTTGGTATTTATTGGCGTATTTATTTACCAATATCATTACCTATTGTCATTACATCTGTTATTTTAACCGCATATTTCGCATGGAATGAATTCTTATTCGCGACCGTTTTCATTAATTCTAGTGAATTAAAAACGATCCCATCAGGATTAATGGTCTTTCGAGATGCTCTTCGTACAGACTGGGGAGTATTGCTATCAGGAATGGTTATTGCAACAGTACCAATGATTGTTCTACTTATATTCTTACAAAAATATTTGGTTAGAGGTCTTGCAGAAGGATCTGTGAAAGGATGATTACTTATGAAACTAATAACAATTGGTGATAACGTAGTTGACTGCTATTTGGATCAAGATAAATATTATCCTGGAGGTAATTGTGTCAATGTAGCAGTAAATGCCAAACGTAATGGGGCTAGTGAAGTTTCGTATATTGGGATATTTGGGAACGATGAGCCTGCTGATCATATCAAGTATGTACTTAGTCAAGAAGGGATCGATTATCGCTTTTCACGCGACGTATCTGGTATTACTGGACAGCCGCAAGTTACATTAACAGAAGATAATGACCGTGTATTTGTAGGAGGGCCTAAAAATACCGTACAGCATAAATTTAAAATTCAGCTCGTTCAAGAAGAGCTGGATTATATAAAAATCTTTGATTTAAGCCATGTGAGCTGTTTTTCCTCCATGGAAAGTGAACTAGCAAAATTGTCACAAGTGTCAAAAGTTTCGTATGACTTTTCAAATAGGAAGGACCTTCCTTATATTGAATCGATTGCTCCGTATATTTCTTATGCTTTTTTCTCAGCTGCTGAGCTTTCAGATGAAGATTTTGAACGTTTCATTAGAGATATAAGTTCTTTTCAGTTTGAAATCATTGGGTTGACTAGAGGAGGAAGACCAGCGATCTTTATCAAAAATGGAGAGATTTATGAGCAGAAGTTAAAGAAAATTGATGTGGTTGACACAATGGGTGCAGGTGACAGCTTAATCGCAGGCTTTTTAACTTCTTATATGAGTGGTGATGACATAGAAGTTGCGATTGCGAAAGGAACAAGGTCCGCTGAAAAGACTTGCCAAGAATACGGTGGATTCGGTTACCCAAAAGAAATGCAAAAAGTTTAACTAGCTTAAAGGTTCATGTATAATTAATGGTAACGTTAAAAATATAGGAGCGTACTTAATGAGTAACCGCGATCAAATTCAAAATTATTTATATGAAGAAATCATGACCGGAATTAAACAATATATTGAATCGAACCAGCTAAATCAAGGTGATCAAATTCCTACTGAAGCTGAATTATGTGAAATTTTTCAAGCTAGTAGAATATCCATACGTCGTGCAATAAAAGAATTAGTAGACGAAGGTGTTCTTCAAATTATTCGGGGAAAAGGTACATTTGTGAATATATTTCGTAAAGAAATTCACCTTTTACATATTCAGGGATACACCGAAGGCTTGACGACAAAGAGTGAATTTATTACAAAAGATATTATTTCAATGGAGAAAATAAAAGGGACACCCCATATTAATAATAAATTTAATAATAAATTTGATGAGTACATTGAACTAGTAAGAAAAGTCTATCGAAATAAACAAATTTTAAGTTTGGATTATGCATACTTTCCAACAGTACTTTATCCCTCAATAGAAAACAAAATTACATCAGACAGTTCAACCTTTAAGATTATTAACGACGAGTATGGAATAAATTTCAAAAAAGTTTGTAAGGATCTTGAATTTGTACATCCAACAGAAGAGGTACAAAAGCATTTAGAGGTTAATAGAATGACACCAATTATATTAGTAGATAAAATTATTTATAATGAAGAATTAACCCCTGTCCATTATTCAAACTACCATTTAATTGCAGATCGGGTGAAGTTACGACTAGAAACGGATTACTAAATGGAGGGTTAAAATTTACGTAGAGGAATTGAATTCATGTATAAAGCGGTTGTTTTTGACTTTGATGGTTTGATTTTTGATACCGAATCAGTTCATACAACGATTTATCAAGAAATGTTTGATTTATATAATTTAGAATTTCCATTTAAGGAATGGATACAAAATATTGGAACAAAATCCAATTTTACGATATACGATCTTTTGGAAAAGGAAATAGAACAAATTGATCGAGCGCAGCTCAAAAAAATAAATAAAGAAAAGTTGGAAACAAGGTTGAATACATTAAAGGTACGACCAGGTGTGGAAAATTACCTCAAGGAAGCACAAGCCATGAACTTAAAAATTGGTCTTGCTTCAAGCTCTGATTATAAATGGGTTTCAAACCATTTAAATCGGTTAGGTTTAATACATTATTTTGAGTGTATCATGACTTCTAACGATGTTGTTGAAGTGAAACCCAACCCAGAGCTTTACCTGTTAGCAGCTAACGAGCTAGGTGTTGAACCTGAATCCTGTATTGCTTTCGAAGATTCCGCTAATGGTTCACTCGCCGCAAAGCGAGCAGGTTTAACCTGTGTGATTGTTCCGAATGACACCACTAAGCATTTAACATTTCCTGAAGTTGATTATCGACTATCTTCTATGACAGATTGTGCCTTGTCAGATCTTCTTGGAAAATTAACTTACCAAAAGTCTTAGTTAATAGAGTTAACATTCTATCGTTTGATTTGAAACTATTGATATTTATTAAGTTATTGTTTAGTAGTTGACTACATCTGTATATGCTTTATAAGAAAGAGGCGTGTGAACTTTATTCCATGCTTCTTTTTTAATGGAGGATTTTAACGCCTTTTAAAATAGGTTAGTTTTTCCAAGTTATTGCATTGAATAGATAGTAAAGTAAAAGTCCCTACAAGTTCCAAGGAATAGCATTCAAATTTTTAAAGAAATGTTCTATAACTATAGAATAAATCGTTATTTGAATATTAAATAATAAGTGGAATTTCCAATCTGAAGAAAGTCCCCGATAAGAACCAGGTACTAAAAAAAGAAAGAACTTTACTACTAAAAACCTCAATAAAATTTGGAACCTCATTTAGATACATCACTCTGAACCGTATCATGCGGAAAATACACCAGTACCTCTCATTTATAAATTATTTTACACAAATTTTTCACAAGCGTATTGGTAGACCTTATAGATTCAGTGTTTATGAAGCTATTTCGACCCCGACCACCGGTATCGTATAGGGAGTAACATTAGCAGAGTGTCCAATTTTTAGCAGGAACTCTGCTAAGCACTTAATCTTACATCAGACTGAATATGGAACCTTTGGATTGTACACTACAACTCAACCACACTTCCTACAATTTATCCTTTAATTAATTTCCAGATATTTTCCAATAATTGAACAGTAACTAATGTATAAAAATATGTTTTTCTACTTTAGAGCGAATTTCATAATTTTTAAATTGACCTCAATAATTAAAACTTATATTTTAAAATTTATATTTGTAATTTAATTGATTTATATTTAAATCAATAAAAAGGGATAATTACATAATATTTACTTTTCTTTAATATAGATTTAATTCGCATGTGGTCTAATAGTCATAGTGATAATTGCTCATAAAAATTAGTTACACTTTTTAGGAGGGAAAATTAAAATGACTATTGGTAAACGATTAAATGAGGTTAGAGTAAGTAAAGGTCTAACAATAAAACAAGTTGAAATTGAATTAAATCTAAGTAGTCTTCATTGGCTGGAACAAGGAAAGTATAAATCCTTTAAATGTGAACATTTAATCACTTTATCAAATTATTATCAAGTTTCTCCTCTCTATCTATTAGATTTAGATGAAAGTATTTATAACATAGAACCCAAATGGATTGTGTTAATTCAAAAATTAAAAGAAAATAAATTAACTCCTAGAGATGTAATGATTAGTGTTGAACGGTATAAAAAAGTATCAATAAGTAATTAAAAATTTATAAGATTTGTTTTGTTTAAAAGAATGGACATATTATTCACATGAAAATAAACCATTTTTCACAATATTAATTCACCCAAATATTTGATAAAGTAAAAGAAAACATTTATTAACGAGGTAAACAAAATGTCATGCATTTTTTGTTATATGAACGAAATCATCTTTGAAAACAACTTAGCACAAGCCTTTTTTGACAAATATCCTGTGACAAAAGGGCACCTGCTAATCATCCCTAAACGTCATGTTGAAAACTATTTTGATTTAACATCAGAAGAAAAACAAGCAATTGATGACTTGCTTTTTAAAGGGAAGAAATTATTAGACCAACAATTAAAGCCTGATGGCTACAATATTGGCATAAATAATGGGGAAGCAGCAGGTCAAACGATCTTCCATGTCCATGTACATTTAATCCCACGATATAGAGGGGATATGAAGGAACCACGTGGTGGTGTAAGAGGAGTAATACCAGAAAAAAGAATGTATTAAAGGAGATGCAAAATGCCAGTTTACAATAAGCTTGTTCGAGACAAAATACCAGAAATCATTGAGAAAACAGGAAAGAAGTATATGACAAAAATCTTATCTAATGAAGAATACATAAAAGAATTACAAACCAAAGGCTTTGAAGAACTAACGGAATATGTTGAAGCAAAGGATAAAGAAAGCTCACTTGAAGAGCTAGCGGATGTTCTTGAGATTATCCACGCGTTAGCAGAGTATCACGGCTCTTCAATCAATCAAATCGAAGAAATTAGGAAAAAGAAAGCTGTTGAGCGTGGAGGTTTTAAAGAAAAAATTTATCTTGTCGAGGTTGATGATGAGTAAGGTTGAATTAATAACGAGCCAGCTAGTTAGTCATATGGTAGAAAAAATAGAAAAGGCTTCAACCATTTGTATTTTAACCTCATTTGTTATGAAATCAGGGGTTGAATTGTTACGCGAGCCATTAAAGTGTGCAGCTGAACGAGGTGCTGATATAAAGTTTTGTACAGGTGACTATCTATATATTACCCAGCCGGAAGCGTTAGAAGTATTGAATACCATTCATGAGAAAATTGAAATTCGCCTATGGAACAACAACGGAATCTCCTTCCATCCAAAGGCGTATTTATTCCATCTTGAAAAGGAAGGGCACCTTGTAATAGGATCTTCGAATCTTTCACGATCAGCGTTAACAAGTGGTGTTGAATGGAATGTTGCCATTCAGAACAGCCCTGATGTGTTTAAAGATGCCCTAGATCAGTTTACAAAGCTTATGTATCATGAGCAAACGATTTCAATTAATGAAGAAAGCATTAAAGGCTACTTTGAAAAACATGAGAAATATCATCAAAAGCATCCAAATCTCGAGAAAAACTGGACAAAGCTAGAAGAGATTGAATTAATGCTCCCTAGTACCGAACCTGAACAGAACGTGTCTGTTATTCTAGAAAATCGAGAGAGCTATGGAGAGATCAAGCCTCGTTTCGCGCAAATTGATGCATTGGAAGAACTAGAGAATACAATAGAGGAAGGATATAAGTCTGCTCTTGTTGTGATGGCAACGGGGTTGGGTAAAACATTTTTAGCAGGATTTTTTGCAGAGCGGTTCAAGTGTATTTTATTTATAGCCCATCGCGAGGAAATTCTATTCCAAGCCAAAAAGTCTTTTTCATCGATAATGAAAAATCGATCGTTTGGGATTTATAACGGGAAGCAGAAAGAGGCAGATGTCGACTGTGTCTTTGCTTCCATTTATACATTAAGTCTTGAACAGCATTTAAACATCTTTCAACCTTCTGATTTTGATTTGATCATAATTGATGAATTCCATCATGCGGCAGCAAAGTCTTATCAACGAGTACTGCACTTTTTCAAACCTGAATTTTTATTAGGGATCACAGCAACACCTGAAAGAAATGACAATAAAGATGTTTATTCAATTTGTGATGGAAATGTTGCCTATCGAATTGATTTTTTAGATGCGATTAAGCAAGAGTGGTTAGCACCATTTCATTATTATGGTGTATACGATGAAACAGACTACAGTCAAATCTCATGGTTAGGTACTCATTATGATGAGGAAGAATTATTACAAGTACAAGTAAAGGATGAAATGGCTCATAACATTTTAACAGCCTGGGAGAAGCATAAAAAAAAAGAACGATTGTATTCTGCTCGTCCATTAGACAGGCTATCTTCTTATCAAACTATTTTAATCAAAATGGTTACCAAACCATCAGCCTGACTTCAAAACAAACAGAGTATCGAAGAGAAGACGTGATCACATTACTCGATCAAGGTAAAATAGATGCGATTTTCACTGTTGATTTGTTCAATGAAGGGGTCGATATCCCAGCCGTTGATACACTCCTTTTTGTAAGACCAACTGAATCATTAACAGTTTTCACTCAACAAATTGGTCGTGGTCTTCGCTTACATCAAGGAAAAGAACACTGTGTCATCATTGATTTAATCGGAAACTACAGAAATGCGGATATTAAATTGAATTTATTTGATACGGAGAAAAAGGAAGGAAAAACAAATAAAACAATTGTACCAACTGTACCAAATAGCTGTGTCATTAATCTAGAACTTAATGTCATTAACCTTCTAAAGGAAATGACAAAAAAGCGCCAGCCAAGGAAAGAGAAACTACTCCAATCATATTTTGATTTAAAGCAAGAGATTGGCCGAATACCAACCTACCTTGAACTCCATTTAAATGGACAAGCGGATTCGATTCAATATCGCCAGGAGTTTAAATCATACATAGGCTTTCTTGATTGGACTGAAGAACTATCAGAAATTGAAAAAACAATATTTTCAAAACATAAAGAATGGGTCAATGAAGTCGAGAAAACGGGAATGGCAAAAAGCTATAAAATGGTCGTGCTATTAGCCATGCTGCAACGAGGGCAATCGGAATGGTATAAACCGATCACCCCACAGGAGGTTGCACCGTTTTTCCATTCCTACTTAACAGAAAAAGAATATCGTAAACGGATCGATTTTTCTGATAAAGAAACGAAAAAACTATGGGATTACAATGTAGAAAAGGTCAGTAGCCTTATCATTAAAATGCCTATGACAAAGTGGAGTGGAAGCCCTAAGGGCCTGATTACCTTTGAAAATAATCAATTTACTCCAAACTTACAAATTGAAGAAGATGATGAAGACATCTTGTTTAACTGGATGAAGGAGATATGTGAGTATAGGCTGCATTATCATTTTGAGAGGAAGGGGAATAAATAGTAAAAATAAAAAAATGAAAAATAATCTTTTTGTAGCCTTGTGCACTTTTATAACGATAAAATAGCATAATACGTTCGTATAATATATATTGCAATTAAATATTTGGACAGTCTCTAAAATACGTTAAAGTGTTGAGAGACTATCCAATGGAGCGGAGTTCAAAAGAGATGTCAATGAAAAGAAAGAAAAAGAACGGGAGAAAACAAAATAAAGTTGAACACTTTGGCACATCCTCATTTCATTGTAAGTTATGTGCTATCAACTTCGAAGTATCATGGCTAGATATTTTTTCTATACAAGATGTAACACATGGATTTGTTGGATTCCAGTTACAAGATGAATATATTTCCTGTCCTAAATGTGGAGGGAATGCTAACGAAGACAGTGCGGATGAACAACAATTATATATAAATAACCAAGATTTTATAAGTGATGACAACCTTCCATTTTAAGGGACTTTGCAGAGTGGAAAATGGAAATTGTTATTTTCCCGAAATAATAGTTACAATCTGTATTAAGTGATGAGTTTTCTGCTAATTAAAAAATAGAATAAAAACGGCCATTTTTCTATTATTCTTAATCATATCCTTTGTTGGAAGATAACTAGAAACTACCTTATGAATTACGAAAGTTCTGGTCAGTAAACTAACTTTTTGTTCTTATTTACTTTGTTAATGGTATATTTTCACTAAATTGCAGCTCAACCTTACTTCAGGTTTTGATTAAAAATAATTGAGGGGAGAAACGGAATATATGAAACTTATCCTATTAATAGATAGAGACTCCGTACTTGCAGGGGATGATTGTGAGTCTCATAAAAAATCAGTCACGATCAAAGAAGATACACCAGTAAACGTATTAATTGAGAAATTAATTAAAAACAAAGAGTATGTTCTAGCATCAATTTATGGTGGAAATGTCCTTTGGAACGTAGAAATGAAAGGATTATGTATTGCACAAGTCATTCAAACAGAAAACAATGACTTTCAAGTGTTTGGTGTGGAACACCTCATCTCGGAATATTGTAAAGAGGATAGTGTTGGAATCAAATTTCGTTATTTTAGGTATCAAGGGAAACATACATTTACTGAAATCGAGAAGCAAAGTTCTGTTCATTATCTTTGGTCACCAATCTATTATTATGCAGGGACTGATTACGCAAAAGAGAATCAAGTCTATTTTGGAAAATGGGGTATGGAGTAGAATGTTATTTGAAGCTTACTTTGCCTTTAGTCAAAAGATTGTACGAATAATCGTACTATTTTGGAGGAAATGATCAATATGTTAAAAATTCGTAACGTTAAAATGGAAGATTTACCTGAACTTGTTGTAATAGAAAATAGTTGCTTTACAATAGAAGAGGCTGCGACAAAAGAAGGATTCGAAAAGCGGATTCACCTTATTCCTGATAGTTTTTTTGTAGCTGAAGAGGATGGAGTGATCATTGGATTAGTCAATGGACCTGTCATAGAAACTGCCTATATTACAGATGATTTATTCAATTATATCAAGGCAAATCCAGCATCTGGCGGTCATCAAAGTATTCTTGGTTTAGCAGTTGCACCACAATTTCAGAAACAAGGTGTGGCATCAGCGTTGCTTGAACATCTTGAAAAAGAAGCCAATACAAACAAACGGGAAACAATAACACTAACTTGTAAAGAAAACTTAATTTCCTTTTATGAAAATCAAGGATACATCAATTGCGGTGTTTCAAATTCTAAACATGGTGGAGTCGTTTGGTACAATATGAGTAAAAAATTGAAGTAAATGTTTTAAAGGAAATATGATAGTAAAATTGATTAAAAGTAGTATAATTTCAAGTGAATTGCAAAAGTAAAATCGTAATACCCATCTATAGGATTCACTAAATTAAAAGATTAGCTTATTAACTAAGGAGTTAAATAGATGAAAGAAAAAAATAAAGATCTCGATTTTTTACATGAAGTAGCTAAAAAGATTTCAGAAAGATCAAAACAAGGTTCTCCGATTTTACCAGACGAAGTTTTTGATTTATTTGAAGTGACATTAGAAACTATTACTGATGTTCGAACGATTGAAATGCCTATTTTTATGCCATTCGTTATTGAAAAGGAAGATGATTTTTATACAGCTAGATGCCACGTCTATCGTGCATGTAGAGGAATAGGGTTTACAGAAGAAGAAGCAATTGAAAAATTAAAGGAAGATATAGATCTCTATAATAAATCATATATTAAAACAGAAAAAAAAATGCAAATGGAAGAAATAATGAATAAAATTTTTCCAAAAGATCGTTTCTAGATGTGGTGAAATAGAATAATCACATGTAATTAAAGTAATAAGCTACGACGTATCGTGGTTTATTTTTTTTGTCTTGCTGTAATTTCTTTATTAAAAGCATTTTAAGTTTTTTATGTAACGCATGTATTGAACAATTCTTCATATCCATGATTATTAAATAAGCTCGAATAATAATAAATAGAAAATAAAATATGAAATAAATAAACAACTAGAAAATAAAGTAGACATCCCTATAGGTCAGGAGGATTGTAAATGGAAGCTCGAATTTAAAAAAAAGACACATAACACATTAACAAAAAAATCAGAGAATCTCTAATAAGTTACTGAAGAATATGGAGAGAGGTGAAGAAAACATCACTTTACATAGGGTGGGGGAGGGAGAAGAAGTATCCATGTAATGACGGCATACTAGATGGAGTTTCAGATGTGTGTAGGTCCACTTTTCTGAAGGGGAAGTAGAATTTAGTATTCGATTGATTGGTAATTCGTGTTATATAGGGTTTTACAGTTTTTAAAATTGCACAGGTATTGAACTAAAAAATAATAACCGTAATGTATTTATTAAAGTGATCCATTGTTTAAGATTAAGTTAAAATTAACAAAAATTGTTTAATAAACTATTACACTAATGATATATTAATAAACGTTAAAATACTCTTTAAAGGAGAATTTTTGATGAACAATACGAGAATGAAAACAATTGAGTTAGAGCTTGTAGCGGAGGTGTGGACGTGACAGGTACGGTAGAGAGGCAGGTCTCAAGATTGTTGAAGTTGCGTAAAATCTGCGGTTATGGTGCAGCCATAGCAGTAACGCCTTATCTACTGATCAAAATCGTATGGACTTTCGGACTCTTCCTTCCAACCGAGCAAATGGGTGATGCCAGCTGGCGAATGATAAACGCAGTTACCGCGGTTCTCGCTGCGATTGGTATCCTTCTTGCAATGGCGTTCTGCAGACCGTGGGGAGAGCGATTACCCGCGTGGATGGTTGCTCTGCCGGTTTGGGTTGGTACCGGGTTACTCGTACCCATGCTCTTGATAGCACCGATTCTAGGACCTGCAGCTATGATCCGGGATCAAGAGGCAGGTGCCGCCGACTTCTGGGTATTCGAGCAAATTTTCGTCATGATCTCGCTTTTCGGGATCGGCATCTTCCTGCCGATTGCATTGGCGGGGTATGCAAAGGCACGTTGGCCAGAGGCGCTGAGTGGAACAACCGACTACAAGGAGTTGCCGGGCAACACTAGACAACTGCAGATCATCTTGGCTAGAATCGTCGCTGCCGGCTGCATCCTACTCGGTGTAATCAAGGTGTTTTGGGCGGTTGGCGGCACTTTCGGCATCGACACGGCAACAATGGATGAACGCGATCTGTGGTGGCACCTCCTATCATTGAGTACAGGTGTGTGGTCCCTTACTGGTGCGTGGGGAATACTGGTGATAGCATCCCGACGTGGGTCGAGGTGGTTTCTGCCCCCAATGGCAGCGGCATGGATTTCCTCGGGAATGCTGTTCTCCAACAACCTATATTCTGCCTTATCTTCAGTTCGACTCGATGCGCCACCCTCCCCAGAATACCCATTGGCATGGTTGTTAACCACAGAGGCCGGCATCGTCTTAGGTGTGATAATGGGGATGATTATCCTGCTGGTGCTGCACGAACGCCGTCGAGCCCTTCGAGATGAGTCCGAGCGAAGTTAATTACACAGTAAATTGTCTTTTAAGCTGTCTAAATGCTTAGTTATAAACGAATCAGTGGTACCATTACTTTGAAAAAAATTATCCGAGTTTCTTGCGTCCTTTTAGAGATATGTTTTTGCCCCTTTTGTTGACCAGACGAGTTTTCACGTAATGTATATCTCGCTAGTATCGTACCTTCTTTTGGCAACTCACGAATATCCACTACCGATACTGAAAATTCAGTCACAAAAAATAGCTTCGTTCCCAACTTGATAAAAACTCATGCTCTCTGCTCGTCTTTTTGCCTTTTAGTCTCGTTGGCCGAACTAATTAGGATAAGTCTTTAATCTTTAACCAAGTCTGATAGTATGTACCTATTCCTGTACCGCGGGATTCTATAAACCATTTTTCAATCTCAGATGTTCTTATTCTTTTAGACATAAAAACACCCCTTTGGCTAAAAATAACAAAGGGGTAAAACATCACAACTTTGTTCAAAACATCTCATCGCTATTATAAACATCGTGACTTTATTTCAATGACAGTTGGTCATTTTGATATTTATCGTTTCAAAATTGAACTTATACAACAATGGATCTTTTACGTTAAGAAATCCTATCCCAAAAAAGGCATACATTCCAAGAATAAAAGTGATCAGTTACTAATCACGCCCCGATTGAGTCATACTCTTTCCCATATACACTATCTTTACTTTCTCCCTGTCTTATACTAAACGACCACAATCTCACTTATAATCCAGCAACAACACCCAAACCTCGACAAAAATCCCTAGCCTCTTAAAAAAAATGACGACAAAAACTAATAGAAAAACAATGTATTGAATATTGACCAAATCCAGCAATTGATGTAACATCATAATAGGTTATATTACATTATATACAATTATACTAAAAGCTAAAAAGGAAAGATGGGGTGATTATATAATAGATCAGTTGAATACTAGAAATAGATCTTTCCTATTCAATTTTTAAGAATCTGAACAAGGGGGAGTCAGATGAAGATTGCCGCAGTTGGTTTTAATTGTGTTGATATTTATGAAAATTTACAAAGATTATACCCTACCGGTAATGGTATCGATTTTGTCATTCATATGAGTCGTTTTGGACTTCAAACCTCTGTCGTTAGCGTTGTCGGGGATGATGAGTACGGTCAATTAATGATCGATACATTAAAAAAAGAGGGAATTGAACTATCACATCTACGTGAAGAAGCAGGGAATACAGCTGTTATTAAGATGCAGCTAAACGGAAATGACCGTGTGCATGGCGAACTTCTTGAAGGAGTCATGAAAGATTTTTCCCTTACAAGTGATGATATCGAATTTCTCAAAGAGTTTGATTATGTTCATACAGATCTATTCGGAAAGGTCATCGATTTGCTTCCTACAATCAGAAGCAATGGCAGCAAAGTAATATTTGACTTCTCTACCTATCATCATAAACCAGAAATCAAAACGATTCTACCTCATGTAAACTATGCATTTTTCTCCTATGATCAGCATGATGAATACATCGAGGAATTTATGAAAAAAGCCAAAAGTCACGGTCCTAAAATTGTAACCGTTACCATCGGTGAAAATGGAAGTCTTTCCTATGATGGAACAACTTTTTATAAGGAAGCAGCAATCGAGGTGGATGTTGTCAACACGGTTGGCGCCGGGGATTCATTTATCGCAGGATTCATGTTTGGAGTGGTCAATGGTTTTAGTGTGCAAGACTGTTTGAAAAATGGTGCAAAAACAGCAGCTGGAGTTATCGCTAAGTTTGAGCCATATTAGGATAATCAAGTTGCAATGATTGTTGGAGTTAGCTTAATAGATTGAAAGGTGGAATTCATATGGTCATAGATGTACATACACATCCCATTTTTTTCGAGGGAATCTGTGATGACGAGGAAACTCTCGCATTTCGGAAGGAGCAGTTTGGGATTTTTAAGCAGTCTCCACAGTCAATCGAGCAAATTTTAGTGGGGATGGATTATGGAGGGATTGATAAATCCGTTTTGCTGCCTGAGGATATTTCAACAATTGCTGGTGGTCATGTTGTTTCAAATGAGGAGATAAAGAAGCTTGTGGACATGGTTCCTGATCGATTTATCGGGTTTGCTAGTGTTGATCCACATCGCCCAGATGCACTTGATGTCCTAGATTATGCATTTAAGGATCTTGGGTTAATGGGGTTAAAGCTGCACCCGTCTAAACAGGCGTTTTATCCGAATGATGAACGATTAAAACCAATTTATGAGAAATGTGTAGAGTACAATAAGCCGATTATGTTTCATGCTGGGATGAGCTGGGAGCCGAATGCGTTAGCAAAGTATTCACAGCCAATACATTTCGAGGAAGTTGCCTTGCATCATCCGGAATTAAGAATTTGCTTAGCCCATTTTGGTTGGCCTTGGATCAATGAAACGATCATGTTAATGCTGAAATATCCTAATGTATATACGGATACGTCCATGCTGTATATGGATACGGCGAAGGATTTTTATGAACAGATTTTCACGAAAAATATGGGACCTTTATGGATTGATCGAAATCTTAAGGATCAGGTCATGTTCGGTTCGAATACACCAAGATTCCGAGCGAATCGCTTAAAGCCAGCACTTGAGAGCTTACCTATGAGAAGGTCAACATTGGATAAAATCTTAGGCACTAACGCTGAAAAATTCTTAGGGCTGAAAGGATAGATGATCAGATGGTGAAATTGACAAATATCGTTTTACTTACTCAGTCAGAGTTTCAGTTAATTAAAATTACGGAAACGGTTCGAGAATTTGTTGCTGAATCTGGGATTCAAAACGGATTGGTCGCGGTGATCACAGCACATACGACAACAGGAATTATGGTGAACGAAGGTCTGGATTGCTTGGAAATTGATATTGAGGAAACACTTGAAAGGCTGATCCCAAAGCATGAACCATATGCGCATGCGCATTTTCTACCATCGTATGGAGCCACAGGAAGTAATGCACCAGGTCATTTGAAGTCGATGTTATCAGGAAATAGCTGTATGTTACCGATCCAGGATGGAAAAATGATTTCTGGCCATGCCCAAGATATTTATTTAGCAGAGTTTGATGGACCGCAAAGTCGAAAGGTCTATATCCAGGTTATTGGGGAGTAAGCATTCATTAGTTATTTGGTGAGGGGAAATTTATAGCACTATAATACGTTATATAATGTTCTAAACTATTCAATAACATAAAATTCATTTGAAAGGGGGGATTGTTTACTAGAGTACTTTTTTAGAATTTTTTGCTGAAGTGTTTAGTTAACTAAGATCTGAATAAGGATTTCAAGGGGGTAATGAAATGAAACGTTGTTGGGGGATCATGTTAAATGTTTTATTGATATTATCATTAATCGTAGGCTGTTCATCCAATTCTACTTCCTCAGATGATGGTTCGTCAGAGGATGGAAAGGTAACATTAACATTTTTACACAGATGGCCAAATGAACCATACAAAACGTTTTATAACGATGTGATTGCTCAGTTTGAAAAAGAAAATCCCAATATTAAAATCGAACAAGTGACAGCCTTAAATGATGATTACAGACAGAAAATCAACGTCATCTTAGGGAATGACAATCCACCAGACATTTTCTTTACCTGGGTAGGAGAATATGGAGATAAGTTCATTAGAGAAAATATTGCCTTAGACATTACAAAATATTATGAAGAAGATAAAGAATGGTCAGAACAGTTAATGGCAACAAAGCCATTTACTTATGAAGGTAAAAATTATGGTGTGCCTCTGTATACAGATTCAAAGGTCTTTTACTACAACAAAGAAATGTTTGCCAAACACAATTTAACACCACCAGAGACTTGGACTGAGTTTATGGATCTATTAAAAACGTTAAAAGAGAAAAAAGAAACACCGATTTTATTAGGAAATAAATTCCCGTGGGCAGGTGGACATTATATTACATCTCTGAATCAACGAATGGTGAAGCCTGAAACTTTAGCAAAAGATAATACGTTTGGAGAAAGTGAGTTCACCGATCCGATGTATATAGAGGCATTAAAGAAGTTAGACGAACTCCAACCATATTTTAATGAAAATACAAACTCTTTGGGGCATGAGGAAGCGAGAAACTTCTTCTTAAATGGAGAATCTGCGATGATTTTCCTAGAAACATTTGAGGCACCTTTTATTGAGGAAGCTGAGTTTGAGTGGGATACCTTTAAATTCCCGACTGTTGAAGGTGGGGAAGGAACACAATCAGGAATCATCGGTGCACCGGAAGGATTTATGGTTTCACAAGCATCTAAACATCCAGATGAAGCAATGAAATTCTTGAAATTCCTTACTTCAAAAGAAATTGGCGAAAAACTGATGACAGAAGCAGGTATGCCAAGTGCGGTAATAGGCGCTGTAAATGAAAATACAGCAACTGACATGGAGATTAAGCTAACGAATATGATTGCCGAAACAGATGATATTTTAAACTGGTTAGACAACTCTGTTGATTCTAGAGTCGCAAAGCCTTATATAGAAGGTGTTCAACAAATGCATGCGGGAACGGCAACTCCTGAACAGGTAATGGAGCAAGTACAAGCCGCAGCTAAATCCATAAAGAAATAAGAATCAAAAGCGCAAGCGCCCGCTTAGCGACGTATGGACTGGACTGAGCCGTAGGAGATAAAGGAAACACGAAGAGCACAAGCGATTCGATGTTGACTTATCATACAGAGGTGAGGGAAGTCCACTTCTGCTTTAGTGCTGGAGCTGGATGCAAAGCGCTCATACTAAGTACAAGAAATATACATTTTCCTAAGAAGGAAACAAAACCGTGTTGACTAGCTTAAACCCTAGTCAACACATACCTTAAATCTATTTGTAAAGGGATGTCATATATGATCCAAAAACGATTTTTTCAGTATTTGTATTTAGCCCCGGCGTTTCTTTTACTCCTTCTATTTGTCTATTACCCGATTGTAAAAAATTTTTGGTTAAGCTTTTTTGAGTGGAGTCCATTTTCACCAGAAAAAGAGTTTATCGATATCGCAAATTATACTCGTCTTTTTCAAGATCCTATTTTTTATACGGCATTAAAGAATAACTTAGTATTTGTTGGAACATCCGTTGTTTTCCAGGTTATTGGTGGGTTAATCTTAGCTGCAATCCTTGAGGACATCATTTTCAGGAGATTTTCGACCTTCCTAAGAACCGTCTACTTTCTTCCTGTGTTAATATCAATGGCTGTTATCGGGATTCTCTTTCAGTATATTTATAATCCTGAGATTGGTTTGCTCAATGCCTTTTTAACGCTAATCGGACTAGAGTCTCTCGCTACGGGCTGGTTAGGAAACCATGAAACCGCGATGTATGCTGTGATTGCTGTTTCACAATGGCAAAATATTGGCTGGGCAGCGATGCTTTATATTCTAGCTTTACAAAAGATTCCTCAAGAGCTATATGAAGCTGCAACGATTGATGGTGCGAACAGAGTCCAACGCTTTCTAAATGTAACAGTGCCACAGTCGAAGGAAATGATCTTCGTTATGTCTGTGTACACAATAACTGGATCATTCTTAGTGTTTAATGAAGTATTTGTTCTAACCGTCGGCGGTCCGGCAAATGCCACCCAAGTATTTAGTACGTATTTATATCAAAAGGCGTTTATTGATAGTGAGTTAGGCTACGCATCGGCTATTGCAAATGTCATGTTAATGATTACGTTAGTTTTTTACTTATTCCAAGCAAAACTATTTAAAACAGGGGAGGAGTGAGGAAATGAGTAACCTTCAAAACCAATCGACTGACCTACAATTGAATGCAACCATTCTTCCTGAAAAGAAAAGATCAAAACTTAATGGAACAACGATTGGAGCCTTCTTCGTCTCCATCCTTTTGTTCCTCTACTTTGTCGCAATTGCATACCCGTTATTTTGGATGATTATTAATTCATTCAAAGACACAAAGTCAATTTTTACTAGCAGTTGGGCAATGCCAGAAAAGTGGCTTATTTCAAATTATGTGGAAGCATGGAACATCGGAGTGTCCACATACTTCTTAAATAGTGTGATTGTGACCACATTAACATGTCTATTTACCGTATTATGTGGAGCGCTTTGTGCTTATGCGTTAGCTAGATTTCAATTAAAAGGGGAAAAGTTTTTTCTATTGTTTGTATCTGCAGGGTTAATGTTTGCTCCACAGGTTGCGCTTATTCCACTTTATGAATTAACGCAAAATCTAGGAATCTATGATACGTACTGGGCACTTGTATTACCTTTTGTCGCCTATCGGTTACCGTTATCCATTCTGATTATTCGCGCATTTTTTCTATCGATTCCAAAGGAGCTTGAAGAAGCTGCGCGGATCGATGGCTGTAATAGCTTTCAAATATTCTATAAAATTTTCTTACCAATTAGTAAGCCTGTTATCTTTACAACCATAATTTTAGCTGCTTACTTCGCATGGAATGAAATCTTGTTCTCCGTTCTCTTCATTCAAAGCGAATCTCTTAAACCGATCACAGCTGGTTTATTAGTATTCAGAGATGCATTAAGAACTGATTGGGGAGTGTTAATGGCAGGACTTGTGATGTCAGCCATTCCACTTATCATCCTGTTTATTTTCACACAAAAGTATTTTATCAGAGGATTAGCCGCAGGAAGTATAAAGGGTTAACGACAAAGAGAGCAGAATAACGCTCTCTTTGTCAAAAAAAATTCTGAAAGTGGTTGACTGAATTGTTGAAAAGGGATACATTATACATAACGTATTATAATGTATTATAACGAATTTTGTTTTTATCTCCTTACTTAGAAAGTGAGGAAAATGATAAATAAAAAATGGGAGTGAGAGAAATGTTGAATTTTAATCAAGAGAAATACTTACAGGTGACAAGAGGGGCAGTAGCACTTAGAAGTGAGATCGAAGAAATTGTTGAGAAAGTGAGTCAACAAGAGTACAAGAATATTTTTTTACTAGGATCTGGTGGAGCTGTTGCGACTTTTTATCCGTTTGAATATATGATCAAGTCAACATCATCAATCCCTGTTTATGCTGAAATTGCCGCTGAATTTGTTGTGATGAACAATCAACAATTTAACGAAAAGTCACTAGTCATCCTATCCTCACTTTCTGGTACGACAGAGGAAACAGTTGCTGCTGCAAAGTATTGTAAGGAAAAAGGCGCGACAACAATTGGAATCACAGGTGAATACCATAAGCCTTTAGCTGATACAGTTGATTATCCAATCGTGAATTATGCGGAAAATGACTTCGCGGGTGATTCAAATCAATTAATTCTCTCGTTCTTAATTTTTAATCTCATGCATAAAAAAGGTGACTTTCCAAAATATGAAGCATTCGCGGAACAACTAGAAGCACTTCCAGAACTATTACTGGGTGTAAAAGAGGAAGCTGATTCAAAAGCATGTGAGTTTGCTGAAACGTATAAAGATGAGCCATATCATATTTTAGTCGGAGCAGGAAATACGATGGGACGTGCCTATTCCTATGCCATGTGTGTACTTGAAGAAATGCAATGGATTAAAACAAAATCAATTCATGCCGCTGAATTTTTCCATGGAACATTAGAAATTGTGGAAGAAGACACAAGTATGATTTTACTTAAAGGCGAAGACGAAACACGCCCTCTAATGGAACGAGTTGAACGATTTGCTGAGAAGTATACGAAAAAACTAACAGTGTTTGATACTCAAGATTACGAGTTAAAGGGGATTGTTCCTGAGTTTCGAAAATACTTATCACCGATTGTGACCTCAACTGTTCTTCAACGTGTGAGCGTTCATTTAGAAGAGAAACGGAATCATTCGTTAGAAACGAGAAGATATTATCGTAAAGTAGCTTATTAATCGGTATTTATGAGGAGGTAAAGACTCTACTAACCGATTTGGTATAGTAGAGTCTTATCCAATGTTGAGTTTTTCTTAGAAAAATGTTTACTTTTTATCGCAAACTACACTATGATAAATTCAATTAATAGATAGAGATAAGTTGAAGGGTGGGGGCAGGATGAAGTTACTTGCTGTAGGTGACAATGTCGTTGATTATTATGAAGATCGTGAAGAAATGTTTCCAGGTGGTAATGCCTTAAATGTTGCGGTGTTTTGGAAACAAAACGGTGGTGAGGATGTATCTTATATAGGGATCGTCGGCAATGATGAAGAGGGTGATCACATTATTGATTCGTTAAAAAATGAAGATATTAATGTATCACGTGTAAGGAGAGCCATTGGTCCATCAGGAGTTGCTGTCGTCACATTAGACGAAAATGGGGACCGGAAGTTTGTTGGTTCAAATAAGGGTGGTGTTCAATCGCTTCTTAAACTTACATTTTCTGAATCTGAACTTGATTACATAAGTAGTCATTCACTGCTCCATACTAGCGTATTTAGCCGGTTGGAAAGTGAACTACCCTTGCTAAAAAAATATATTAATCTATCATTTGATTTTTCAACTACGTATGATGATGAATATTTAGCCCAAGTATGCCCTTATCTTACATTTGGTATTTTCTCTGGCGGTGATTTAACGAGAAAAGAATGTGAGGTACTAATAAATAGGGCTCACAATTTGGGTACACGTAATGTTCTTGTCACGAGAGGGGAAGAAGGGGCATTATTCTCTGATACACATAATTTATATGAACAAGGGATTGTCGAGACAGAGGTAGTTGATACATTAGGAGCAGGCGATACTTTTGTTGCAATCTTTTTGAAGGAATATTTAGTAAAGCCTTATGCAAAACAAGCGATGGCGATTGCTGCAGTTGTTGCGGCAGAAACATGTAAACGCTACGGTGCGTTTGGATACGGTAAAAAGAAGACGATCAGAGATGTTCCACTTTTTAAATAAGCAATTTAAAGATTACTTCTACTAGAATGAATATGAGATTGTGAGAGTAGAAGGGGCCTTAGAATAAGTAGTTCCGATGCTATTGAAAAAGTCAAAAATAACAGTGCAAATTAACTATGAAAACGCTTGGATTCCTGAACCCAAGCGTTTTCGTTTTGCCTACAGGGACATGAAAAGAGTGAACCAACAAGAGTTTATGCTCAATTAAGTGGGAAAGTAAGGCACTAATTCTATAGTCAATAATTTTAAAGATAGATATTATAAGGAAAGTTTTAAAAAGAGCGCAGTTTTCGAGCGCTCTTTTTGAAATGAGGCCATATTGTTGAGGTACCACTTTTAGGAAATTATGATAAAATTAGTGTGGGTATGTGATTAGAAGGTCAACTGATTTACTGGGAGGAATTCTTATGAATTTGTATAAAGACAAAGGAAATAGCTTATCCCAAAAAATAACTTTACTATTCCTTGAAACAATTATTTTAATGATAGCCGGGTGGTTTTTATTTTTTCAGGGTGGACAACAATTACATAAATGGATTGGGTGGAGGTTTTCAGAAGGTAATAATATACGAAATACTATCTTATTTATTTTGTTTTTAATTGTATATGGGCGTATGTATGTTACAATATTTTATCTATTAAAAAGAAAAATGCCATGGGGGGAAGCCTTTACTATCCCTTTAGCTTTTTCGTTATATTATATTGGTTTTTCACTTTTATCTCTAACAACTAATAAAGCTCTAACATTACTAGATATAATATATATTTTTCTATTTTTATTTGGTTCATTTCTTAACACCTATTCTGAACTGCAACGGAATAAATGGAAAAAGAACACTGATAATAAAGGGAAATTATACACCAATGGGTTATTTAAATACTCCATGCATATAAATTACTTTGGAGATCTAGTTTGGGTAACAGCTTTGGCCTTATTTACCAGAACACCTTGGGCGTTGAGCATACCGATAATTTTGTTCTGCTTGTTTGCTTTTTATAACATACCCATTTTAGATAAGTACTTATCAGAAAAATATGGAAGTCAATTTGACAAATATAGAAAGGTTACCAAAAAATTTATTCCATTTATTTACTGAATAATATTTCCCTAGAACTCTTACAGCAGAAGATGCACCCCTAAAAGGAGGTGGTTAAAATGATGGCTTTATTGATAGCTATCTGTGTTATTTCGTATGGTTATATCGTGTTTAAATTGATTGAAACTAAAATACTTAAATATTTATTGACGGCACAAGGCTGTGGAGTGTAAAACAGGTTTATCCGGGAAGTTAGCCTTACCTTAATAGTTATCTTATTTGTTTAATTTTTGATATTTATTAATAAGTATATCTAGTTCCTTACTACATTTTAAAGCCTCATTGGATATTATACCAAACTTATCAACGATCAAATGGAGTTCTTCACGTTTATATTCAATTACTAAAAGTAATTTATTTTTCTTATCCATAATTTCATCCTCAAAAGATTTATCCACGTTTTGATAAAACGATAGTCGAATATTATATCTATAGAACATTAACTCAAGAATATTCAACTCTTGAAAAGGTCTTACTTAGTATCATTAAGTAGTGGAAACCAAATAAGTATAGACATATTATTTAGAAAGCCTACAGTTATCATTGAAAACTCTTTTTAAATAATACTAATACTATATTTGGAAATTGTATAGTAAATTTAAGAAGTTATTTTCCATAAATGGAATTTAAAATAGTGCAAATGTAATTGTTTAATAACCTAAAGAGTTCTCTTTTTTGAAATATGGTATCTTTAATATATTAAAAAAAGGGTTGTTTTTTTATTAATAAATTTTCCGAGTTCAACAAGGAGATTGAAGAATGAATAAAGTTCCATTTTATATTTTAGAATCAAAGCAATATTGTAGCTCAAAAGGCATGAATACAAATGATATACCTTTTCCGAAATTATGTTTAATGAAAGATGTCCATATTCAAAGAGTTTCGGAATATCAAGAGTTTCTAACTGTATCAAGACATTTCATAAAAAAATTACTCTTTTTTATGAAGAACACGCCCACATTGGTAGTAATCTCAGATGATAAGGGATACGTCCTTGAAATGTATGGCGATCAAACCATCCAAAGCATGGTTCATTCCTTAGGTATCCAAGAAGGAGTTTTATTTGATGAATCAGGAGTAGGGACTAATTCCATTTCCTTAGCATTGAAGCATAAAGAGCCTATTCAACTAATTGGAACCGATCATTATCATGATTGTTTACATTCAACTACTTGTATGACAGTCCCTTTTTATTTTGAGGACCTAGAAAGAAGATCAGGTACTGTCTCAATTATGAGTACAATTGATTACGCAAGCTCTTTTCATTTAGGTTTGTTATCTTCTGCTGTGGACTCTATTGAGAGGGAGCTGAAAATTAGAAAACAAAATAGGCGTTTAAATATATTACATCAAGTAATGGTTGATTCTACACAAAATGGGATTGTTATCATAGATACAAAAGGAATCATAACTGAATTTAACCAGGCTGGTGAGTATATAACAGGTTTTGATAAAGACATGGTAATCGGCTCGCATATAGACATTTTGAAACCAATCAGTTCCTATGTAAATAAAATATTAAAAAATGGTAGCAAATATAAAAATTTAGAAGTAACATTTTACTCTTTAATTGAAGGCAAAGAGAAAACTAGCTTATTTGACGCTTTACCAATTTATGATGAAAATAACAGTTTACTAGGTGCTTTTGTCCAATTTAGGGATATTTCTGACCGAATTGAACTTGAAAAACAAGTAATAGCAACAGAGAAACTTTCGCTAATTGGTAAACTCGGAGCCGGTTTAGCGCACGAAATTCGAAATCCCCTTACTTCTGTTATAGGATTTATTCAATTA
Source organism: Metabacillus sp. KUDC1714 (assembly GCF_014217835.1). Classification (NCBI taxonomy): domain Bacteria; kingdom Bacillati; phylum Bacillota; class Bacilli; order Caryophanales; family Bacillaceae; genus Metabacillus; species Metabacillus elymi. The sequence continues at coordinate 4,802,355 of NZ_CP055263.1, read as the reverse complement.
TTAAAAAAAGAGGTTGGGAAAAAACACACAGAAAAACACTTTAAGATAATCTTAGATGAACTCGAAAGAATCAAACGCTTAGTGAATCAATTGATGATGATGGCAAAACCAAGTACTAATGAAAGAACAGAATGCAATATAGTGGAGCTTACAAAAGAAACCATTTATCTAATGAATAGTCAAGCCACTCAACATAACGTAACAGTCGATTTTCAAACAGGTTTAAAAGAAAATTTACATATATTGATTGATGAATCACAGATTAAACAAGTGCTCATTAATATCATAAAAAATGCAATCGAAGCCATTGATAATGGTGGCAACATAAACGTCTCTCTTGCTCAAGTTAGTCATTTAAATGATTATTACATTGAAATTGAAGTAAAAGATGATGGTAATGGGTTGACTGAAGAGCAATTGAAGAAACTTTTTACCCCATTTTATTCTTCGAAAGAAAAAGGGCTGGGTCTTGGATTATCTATTTGCAAACAAATTATTGAATCTCATAAAGGTAAAATGGAGGTATCCTCGTTTATAAATGAGGGCACCACTTTTAAGATTAAACTACCGAGATAACTTAACTTGTCCAGTCTTGAGGATTGAAGGAGATTATATAGTCCAGGAACGAATTCTTATTGTCCTAGACTATATATGTAAAAAAATTGTTATTGAGCTGCCTTTACAAAAGAGTACCCTATAGATAGACATTAGTCTTCAAATTTGATTAACGAAAGGGGTGCAATCCTTCGACAAGTAGTTGTTTTTATAGTAGTGATAGTTCCTTTATACCATGGGTTGAATTTATTCTATAAATGATAATAGAAAGTGATGAGTTTGCAGCGATTCCATCTATTTATTATTAAATAAGGATATTAATAGTAGAGTCTGTAATTGTTACAGAAAATATGAAATTATTGATATTAATAGTTTCATTAACAAAGTTAAGATCAGGAGTGAAATGAAAGTGGGTTGTTTTGGATCTATCTTTAGGTTTATGTTTTTTGTACTATGTACTCTTGTCATTGTTTGGTTCGGAGGTTTGTCAATTGTGACCTTCTTCTCTGCTTTGTTTGGAGAAAGCTGGATTATTTTCTGGAAGGTATTTGCAGTCTGGATTGCAGCAAATTACGGAATTGGCTGGCTGTTTGAAGTTCGCTGGAAAAATGATGATACGGCGGGGGAAGGCTGCTTTGCAACTTTTATTTATTTCACTAGTATACTTATTTTTAGGGGAATCAATAAAATTGGAATGATATTTAATAAAAGATAAACAGTCTTTCTAGTTCCCAAAACGACAATACCTATTTTATATGTAATAAAAGAAGGAGATAGCTCAAGTCAATAATCTATGGATTGGGTTGAGTGGATTAAGAATCAGTATAGAGAGTTAAACATCAATCTCTGCAGTGCAGCGACGAATTTTTTCTGCATGGATGGCTACCGGGTGCATGACTTCAAGAAGGGAAAATTCAACCAGTTGCCAATTTAGTGAACCTATTGAATTTAATGTTCTAGAATGGATATTTAAATACTTATGCTAATGAGTGCGTTGATCCAAGAAGGATTAACGCTTTTTTTGTTAAGTGCAAGAAGGATTATCTATATTTAATCCCCAACAAGGGTAAATTAACCTAAAGAATTGTAAGAGGTGCTTTATGAAACAATTTGTTTTTGTGATTTTATAGTCTCTTTATTAGTTTAGTCCTTTTTCTTCAAATTTAAATGCTATTACTATGCCTTGTAGCATGGTTTGAATTCAATTGATAAAGAACTAAAAAATGCAACAGGATTAGCTTTTGGAAAGAGTATATTTTCCATTACAATTATCTTGTTGTTTTTTGATTGATTAGGTATTATTACATAGGAAATATGTATCTGTTTCTAGTGTTTAAAAAGCATTCTCAAATAAATAAAAAGTAAAATTGTATTATTCTCTTTATGAGGTGTAAAAGTGGAAAATTTTATTGATTCTTTGTCAGAATTTGTATTTTGGTATCCGTTAATTATGTCCGTGCTTTGGATTGCTGGTTCAAGTCTTTTCTTTAAATTTCGTGAAAAGGAAGAATTTATAGACTTTGAAAATATTGACTGGCCATTGATTAGCATTTTGGTACCATGCTATAACGAGGAAGAAACGATTGAAGAAACGATCCAGCATTTGTCTGGAATATCCTATCCAAAAAAAGAAATTATCGCAGTAAATGATGGAAGTACAGATGATACCTTTAAAATCCTTCGACGACTGGCTAAGCAGCATCAAGATCTCAAAATCATTGATTGCCAGGAGAATAGAGGCAAGGCAAATGCTTTAATAATTGCTTGTCATGCATCAAAAGCAGAGTACCTTATCTGCGTAGATTCTGATGCATTATTAGATCAATATGCAGCACATTACCTTATATATCATTTCCTACATAAGGGAGAAAGGTTAGGAGCGGTAACAGGTAATCCAAGAATCCGTAATCGTGATACATTGCTTAGTCGATTACAGATTGTTGAATACGCGTCAATTATAGGAGCGATTAAAAGAACACAAAGAATACTAGGTAAAATCATGACCGTTTCAGGAGTAGTTGTAGCATTTCGAAAAAAGGCTCTAATTGATGTTGGATTATGGGACAGAGATATGATCACAGAAGATATATCTGTCTCTTGGAAATTACAACAGCGTTTCTGGGATATTCGCTATGAGCCACGTGCATTGTGTTGGATGCTTGTTCCTGAAACGATAAGAGGTATTTGGAAACAAAGAATTAGATGGGCTCAAGGTGGACAAGAGGTTATGATGAGAAATTGGCGGATTTTGTTAGACAGCCGCCAAAGAAGAATTTGGCCTGTATACCTAGAACAATGGGTTAGTCTGATTTGGTCCTTTTCATGGGTATTTGTTACATTATTCTATTTGTTTTCTGCAACTACGATTCAGCAGTTTTTTATATGGATAACATTTTCGTCCTTTTCCCTTGTTTTTATGAGTCTTATCCAACTTTGGTCATCGATAAGAGTCGACTCAAAGTATGACAATATTACAAAGTATTACCTATGGGCTGCGTGGTACCCTGCTATTTACTGGATATTAAACGCTTTTATAGTCATGTTTGCTCTTCCAAAAGCGATTAAATCTAGATTGAAAGGGGGGTATGCAACATGGTCAAGTCCAGACAGAGGCAACAGAAAAGTGAGTTAATTATCCATACAAAAATTAATTGGTTAAGGGAATTGGTGATATCAATATTTTCAATTGTTGTCTGGTTTTATTGTTTAGGTGTTATTATCTTTTTTATTAGTGCTTTAATTGATTACAATGATCGCTATATCAGTCTTATAAAAACGTCTTTTAAAATGACTAACAGTGATATTCGTTCTTTTCTTTTTATTGTCTTCATTATATGGATTGTTTTTTATCTAGGGCTTTGGAGTTGGAAGCTGTACAATAAAAAAAGGTTTGGATCTTTAAATAGAAGAGTCTACCCTGAACATTCTACAAAAGAAGATCTTTTAAGCCTTAAGTTAATAAGCGAAAAAGATTTTGACTCTTTACACGAATCAAATGTCATTATATTTGAGAAAAATCCTATAAAAGATCTATATATAAGGTGAATTTTATGAAAAAATATATTTCTGGTTTTTGTATAGTATTAATCATTATTTTAGCTAGTTATTTATTATTTAGTAATATTAAATTTTCTAAACCAGCTATGAGTTTCCCCGAAGAACTTGATACAAACGGATGTTTGGGCTTAAATTACCATCGTATACGTGAAGACACGCTACTGAACAAATCCATTGAATTCTTAACAGGATCTGATGAATTAACAATGTATAACGTGTATGAAGATGACTTCAACAAACAAATGAAGCATTTGAAAGAACAAGGGGCTAAATTTCTCAACCCTGATGAGATCCGAGAAGCTCAAGAGGATGGGAAATTCCCTGAAAAGTGTGTTTGGATTTCTTTTGATGATATTGACATTTCTGTTTATCGCAATGCATTCCCCATTTTGAAGGAATATGAAATTCCCTTTACATTATTCGTTATCGCAGGACAAGTTGGAAATGAATTTGGCAACTTAAACCTCTCTTCATGGAAGCAACTGAAGGAAATGGTTGATAGTGATTTAGCAACTGTTGGTTCTATACGTATGATATGCATAAATTAGTAGATGAGGAGCCAATCTTTTTTAAGGAAGAAATGCAAAAAAAATTCGAAAAGGATCTTCACTTAAGTAAAAAAACAATCGAAAAGAAATTAAACGTAAAAGTGAAGGATTTCGCTTATCCATACGGAAATGGTAGAGACGATTTAGCAGACTTGATTCACCGAAATGGATTTGAAAGTGCCTATATTCTTGCGCCTAGATCGATAACGGCTGATAACGATAAATACTGGATTAACCGTATACTTGTGAATGATGAAGTTTTTGAAAACATTGTGGATAAATGGATTGATTAATTATTGAAATAAACTAAGCAAGGATATTAATACTTAATAAAAAGAGGAAAAATTCTAATTGAACTAAATGGTACGATTATTCAATTAGGATAGTCGGTTCTTGTGAAGGACGCAGATTGGTAGAAGAATCATTGTGAGAGTACAAGGTATAATTTACGATTTTAGGAGAAGACAGCATGGAAAATGAAATATTAAAAATTTTTGATGATGATAGAAATCAAATAGGCATTGCTACTCGTGAAGATGTACATAGATTTGGATATTGGCATGAAGCGTTTCACTGTTGGTTTATTAGTAAAGAACGAGATACATATTATCTGTATTTGCAACTTCGTAGTGCTACAAAAAAAGACTATCCAAATCTTTTGGATATTACAGCTGCTGGGCATTTACTTGCTAATGAAACAGTTCAAGATGGTGTAAGAGAGGTTAAGGAAGAAGTTGGGATTTATATTTCCTTTCATGAATTAATACCTTTGGGAATAATTGATTACTGTGTAACAAAAGAAGATTTTATTGATAAGGAATTAGCAAACGTATTTTTATATAAAAGTGAAAAATCCTTTGATGACTTTACTCTTCAAGAAGAAGAAGTTGCAGGGATTGTTAAAGTTGAATTTAATCATTTTGTAGAACTATGGTCTGGTGAAAGAGAAACAATTAAAATAAGGGGATTTAAAATAAACAAAGATGGAAATAAAATTTTAATTGATGAGAATGTAGGAAGAAAAAAATTTGTACCTCATCAAACGGAATTTTATAAGACTGTTATTCAAAAAATGAAAGAAAAGCTTTGATAGACCTATTCTACTTAACAATACCAAAGAAGATCCATCTCAATCGTTATAAAAGATGGAGATAGCTCAAATCAATAATCTATGTATTGGTTTGTCTGGATGAAGAATCAGTATAGAGAGTTCAATATATTTTCATTCTCTGTAGTGCAGTGACGAATTTTTGCTGCATGGATGGCCACCTGGTGCATTACTTCAACAAGAGGTAATGCACTTTTTTATTGAACTACAGAATGAGTTTAGTTGAACGAACAGGATTTGTTTAATGATTTATAGAAAGTCATATTAAGAATCAGTAAAGACAGTTCAACTTGTTTTCATACTCTGTGGTACAGCAACGAATTTTTATTGCATGGACGGCTAAGGAGCAGTACATCCAGAAGGGGTTATGCCAATTTAACAGGTAGTGGAACAAAGTAAAAGCTTACAAGGGGGAAAATGATGAATTTAAAGCAATTCGAACATTATATCAAAAGACTCTTTTATGAAGAGTTATTGGAAGTACTTAATGAAGATTACGGTTTTACTAATAAGTCTAATGACTCGATTTCTACTATTGGGTATGCTACTAATTTATCTATCGAAACAATTGAGAAAGCTGCTGAGAACAATATTGATTTAATGATTACTCATCACGATGCCTGGGATTTTATTTATGGATTAAAAGAGGAATGCCTAAAGAAATTAAAAGAATACAATATCAGTCACTTCTGGATACACGGTCCATTAGACTTTATCGAATTTGGCACTTGTACTTCTCTTATGAATGTTATTGGTATTGATAACATTATTAAATACTCGGTCTATGATCATGGCGATGTGCCTGGAGTAGGAGTATTTAGTGAACCTATTGAATTTAATGTTCTTGTCCAAAAAATGAGAGATAAGTTAGAGGAGCCGGTTAGATTCTGGAGAAATAACGATAAGATGGTAAAGAAAGTAGGAGTATTAACTGGTGCAGGACATTCTACAAACCATATAAAAATAGCTCTTGAAGAGGGATGTGATACTTATATAACTGGAGAAGTAACTTTATATACTATTCAATATGCTAAATTTGTAGGGATTAACCTTTTAGTTGGCAGTCATACTTTCACAGAAATTTTTGGTGTAGAAAGTTTAGCAAATAAAATCCAAGAATTAAACAAGGATATTAAAATTATAAAGTTAAAGGAAGATCATTTCGAACTGAACCAGCAATAAAATGGAGAATAGATATTTAATTTCTAAAGTGTTAAGAAAAATTACCGTTCTTATGTAAAATATAGGTAATACCTTTTTCGCTTAATTAGGAGGAAACAATGGATATAAGACTTTTGAAACCTTTAGATGCCGAGAATTATCGGAATATTAGATTAGAAGCTTTACAAAACAATCCTGAGTCATTCGGTTCAAGTTACGAGGAGGAAAAAGAAATTCCCTTAGAGACATATAAGAGTCGATTTCAATCGGATGAATCTTTTACTTTTGGGGCATTTGAAAATGAAAAACTTGTTGGTGTAGTTACTTTGGTTAAAGAAAATAAGCTCAAACTAAAACATAAAGCCAATATCTTCGCCATGTACGTTTCACCTAAAAAACGTGGTATTGGAATCGGAAAGTGTTTAATGGTAGAAGTAATTAATAAGGCAAAAGATTTGAAAGGAATTGAGCAGATTTATTTATCTGTGGTGACAACAAATGAGTCAGCAAAAAAACTCTATTCTTTTTTGGGTTTTGAGGTTTTTGGTAGTGAAAAAAGAGCATTGAAATTTGAGAATACATATTTAGATGAAGAGCATATGGTTTTGTTTCTTTAAAAGCAATTGTTATTTAGGGGGCGGGTGCATTTTGAATTAAGAATTACACTTTTTCTTTATATTAGGACCATTTAATGAAACAACACACTTTAAAAAGAAACTGGGATTTGTGTAAAAGTATAGATGATATTCTGAAGGATTGTACTTAAACGAACTGAGCAGATGAGTGCAACAAAATAAATTTGTACTCTTCCTAATATAATTATAGCATTTAAAAAATGGTTAATATAGACTTTTTATTCTCATTTTCTACTGCTAAAATCAATAGGACATTAATGGTTAGGAGAGATGTAAATGAGTTCTTTGGTTCTCGGTTTTCAGGAAATGGAAAAATCTCAGCTATTGCTCGTTGGCGGAAAAGGGTTAAATATAGGGGAATTATCAAAAATCCAAGGATTACAAGTACCAGAAGGATTTTGTATTACAACTGTAGGGTATCAAAAAGCCATCGAACAAAATGAAACGTTTCAAGCTTTGTTGGAACAACTAACAATGCTAAAAGTAGAGGATCGAGATCAAATTAGTGACATCAGCAGGAAGATTAGACAAATCATTATGGAAGTAGAAATTCCTTCCGATGTTGCAGGCGCAGTTGCTCATTATCTCTCCCTGTTTGGCGATGAACATGCATATGCAGTGCGTTCTAGTGCGACTGCTGAAGATTTACCACATGCCTCTTTTGCTGGTCAACAAGACACCTATTTAAATATCATCGGAAAAGATGCAATCTTGCAGCATATCAGCAAATGTTGGGCTTCCCTATTTACGGATCGTGCGGTAATTTACCGTATGCAAAACGGATTTGACCAAAGCCAAGTGTACATATCCGTTATCATTCAACGGATGGTTTTCCCACAGGCATCAGGGATTTTATTTACCGCTGATCCAATTACTTCTAACCGAAAGCTACTATCAATCGATGCCAGTTTTGGACTTGGAGAAGCACTGGTCTCAGGCTTAGTCTCTCCCGATTGTTATAAAGTAAGGGAAGAGGAGATCACAGATAAGATAATTGCAACCAAGAAATTGGCTATCTATGGACGAAAAGAAGGCGGAACAGAGACAAAGCAGATCGATCCTGATCAGCAAAAGACACAAACACTTACTGACCAACAGATTTTAAAACTAGCACACATCGGAAGAAATATCGAAGCTTATTTCGGCCAGCCACAAGATATCGAATGGTGTTTAGTAGATGATACATTTTATATCGTCCAGAGTCGTCCAATCACCACTTTATACCCCATCCCTGAAGCGGAGACCCAAGAAAATCACGTCTATGTATCTGTAGGTCATCAACAAATGATGACTGACTCCATGAAACCATTGGGATTGTCTTTTTTCCTGTTAACGACTCCTGCACCGATGCGTAAAGCTGGTGGAAGGTTGTTTGTTGATGTCACACAGCAACTGGCTTCACCTGTCAGTAGAAACATTTTATTAAATGCTATGGGACAACACGATCCGCTCATGAAAGACGCACTTATGAACATCATTGAGCGTGGAGATTTTATAAAATCGTTACCAAATGATATTAAAGCACCGAGTACCAGCAGAGGCAATACCGATATGTTGGAACAAATTGAAAACAAACCATCAAGCGTTTCTGATTTGATTAATCGTAGCCAAACATCCATTGAAGAGTTAAAACAAAACATTCAAACGAAAAGACGATCAGATTTATTTGATTTTATTCTAGAAGATATACAGGAATTAAAGAAGATTTTATTTGACCCACAAAGTACAGCTGTATTTACGGCTGCTATAAATGCTTCATCATGGATCAATGAAAAAATGAACGAGTGGTTAGGTGAAAAAAACGCGGCGGACACGCTTTCTCAATCTGTACCAAATAATATTACGTCGGAAATGGGTCTAGCACTATTGGATGTCGCAGATGTGATTCGTCCTTATCCAGAAGTAATTGATTATTTACAACATGTAAAAGATGATAACTTTTTGGATGAACTAGTTAATTTTGATGGTGGACAGGAAGCTAGAAACGCTTTCAATGCTTTTCTCAACAAATACGGAATGCGATGTGCCGGAGAAATCGATATCACGAAAACTCGTTGGAGTGAAAAGCCTATTACTCTTGTTCCCATGGTTCTCGGTAACATTAAAAACTTTGAGCCAAATGCTGGAAAGAGGAAATTTGAACAAGGGCTGCGTGTTGCTTTGAATAAAGAACAAGAGTTATTAGATCGATTGAAGCAATTACCGGATGGTGATCAAAAAGCTAAAGAAACAAAACGAATGATCGACCTAATCCGGAATTTTATCGGCTATCGTGAATATCCAAAATATGGCATGATTAATCGCTATTACGTTTATAAGCAGGCTTTACTGAAAGAAGCCGAACAACTCGTACAAACGGGCGTTTTCCATGAAAAAGAAGATATATACTATCTTACTTTTGAAGAACTTCACGGAGTCGTACGCACCAATAAACTGGATTACCAGATCATCAGCAAACGAAAAGACGAGTACAAATTTTATGAAAAACTAACTCCTCCACGTGTTATCACGTCTGATGGTGAAATCATTGTAGGTGAATACAAACGAGAAAATCTCCCAGCCGAAGCGATTATAGGTCTACCTGTTTCTTCCGGAGTTATCGAGGGACGCGCTCGTGTGATCTTAAACATGGAAGATGCTGATCTAGAAGATGGAGATATATTAGTCACCTTATTCACTGACCCTAGCTGGACACCATTGTTTGTATCCATTAAAGGCTTAGTCACTGAAGTTGGTGGACTGATGACCCATGGAGCAGTGATCGCACGTGAATATGGCTTACCAGCAGTTGTTGGAGTGGAAAATGCTACCAAACTGATAATAGATGGGCAACGAATTCGCGTACATGGAACAGAGGGGTATATCGAAATATTGTAATTGCCGAATACGTCCAATAATTAATAGCAACGCTCCCATATTGTCAGAGCGTGTCTCACTGTCCCTATCTTATAGAAATTATACTATGGTTTGCACCAGATTCCGACAAAACTTACGCTAATACAATTAATTCAAATGTTATATAAAGCGACGCAAAACATACCTTTGCGTCGCTTTATTTGAACCATTGATAAAGGATTACTACTTTGATGGGGGATAAGTAAAATGTACATAAAAACCAAAAGGTTATTGATTCGTAAATTTGAGTTTAAAGATTGGCAAGGTGTATATGAATATACATCAGATCATAATGTGATGAGATATATACCAGAAGGAGTTTTTACTGAAGAAGATGCAAAAGAGTTTGTAAATAAAAATATGGGTGATACTGCTGAAAAATTTCCTGTCGTATTAATCGATGGAAATATTCTTATCGGGCATATTGTTTTTTACAAATATTTTGGTGAACATACTTATGAGATTGGATGGGTATTTAATCCCAAATATTATAATAAAGGATATGCTTCTGAAGCAGCCAAAGCTATTTTAGAATTTGGTTTTGAAAAAATAAAATTACATAGGATTATCGCTACATGTCAACCACAAAATATTCCATCATATCGAGTAATGGAGAAGATTGGAATGAGAAGAGAAGGATATTTTAAAAAATGTATTCCGAAGGGTAATGAATGGTGGGATGAGTATTATTACGCTATTTTGGAAGAAGAGTGGAAATGAACCAAAATGACAAGCTTCCCGAATGTACTTGATGAGCAGGACTAGAGGTTTTTAAGTTTCCTAGGCTTTTGAAAAAAGCAAATCCAAACTAGGTTTCTAGCGAAATAATGATAGTATTTATTAAGAAATGGAGGTTTGTTAAATGAATGTTTCAATTGAAGAATTAACAGGAGAGTATGTACGAATTGTACCAATGGAAAGGAGTCATATACAAGGTTTATATGAAATCGGGAACGATAAAACCATTTGGACTCATCTACCAAAAACCATACAAACATTAAATGATATGGAGTCATTTGTAGAAGAAGCATTAGACAAAAAAGAAGTTGGAATAGAGTTTCCATTTGTAATTTTACTTCGTGAAAACAACAAAATAATTGGGACTACAAGATTTCTTGAAATCTCTAATATAAACAAAAGTTTAGAAATTGGATGGACTTGGTTAACTCCATCTGTATGGGGGACAACTATTAACACGGAATGCAAATACTTATTACTAAACTATTGTTTTGAAACCTTGAAGACTATTCGTGTTCAATTCAAAACCGATGAACAAAACATTAGGTCACAAAGAGCAATAGAACGAATAGGAGGGGTAAAAGAAGGGGTTTTGAGAAATCATATGATTAAAAAAGATGGAACTTTCCGTAATTCAGTATTTTATAGCGTTATCGAAAGTGAATGGACATCAATAAAACATAAATTAGATATTACTTTACATAGTAGTAAAAAATCAATTACTTAATTATTGACCTAACGTTTGCTTTACTTCAAAAAGAGGTAGAGCATTTTTTTATTTTTAATGGTTTGGTTTCTCTTGACCATCATCACGCAACCCTACAGTTACATGTGCTTGACAAGCAACCGTAGGGTTGCTTATACTCAATATATGAATAGGGACAAAGACGTTATATTCAAAGCACTTGGCGACTCGACTCGGAGGCTTATATTAGACGAACTATCCGAACGCAACGAGCTGACGTTGTATGAACTTACGGTACGTCTCATTATGAAGCACGATCTTTCTATTTCGCGACAAGCTATAGCTAAACATCTTTCTGTATTGGAAGATGCAGGACTCGTAATATCAAAACGAAGGGGAAAATATCGAGTAATTATATTCAACAACGAACCACTTAAAAATTTGCTGAAAGGATGGATAGAGTAAATTTGACTAATGTGTTCGTTATATTGCTTGTAGAGAAATTGTTAGCACAGCACCATGCATCACAACTATCGAAGGAGGAAAAAACAGTATGAAAATCATTGTTACCAGTATATTCGTAGAAGACCAAGATAAGGCACTAGAATTTTATTCAGAAACGCTGGGATTTGTAAAAAAGCATGACGTTCCCACAGGAGAATTTAGGTGGATAACGCTAGTTTCTCCCGAGGAACAAAAAGGTACCGAGCTATTACTTGAACCGAATAACCACCCAGCCGCTAAAGAGTATCAAGAGAAGTTATTTGCTGAAGGCATCCCAGTAACAATGTTTGGGGTTGCAGATATTCACGCAGAGTATAAACGATTAATAGATAAAGGCGTGAAGTTTACTATGGAACCGACAAAAATGGGCGATCTCACAATAGCTGTCTTCGACGATACATGCGGCAACCTTATTCAAATCATGCAGGAGTAACTTCATGACGAAGTATCCTAGTTCTAACGACTCTATTGCTATGTATTAAATTCGGTGAAGTGTTTTTTATCAAAAGTTAAACCACTTTATGTTAACCCTGTCCTAATTTTAGGACGGGGTTATGCATTTTTAAGGTCTAAAAATAACTGAGATTTTTATCATTCGACAAGAAATGTAACATTGTGAATAAGTTCACTTAAACAACCAAGACTTCAGTTGAACAACAAAATTAAAAATTAATCCTAACTAAGGCTGGATCAAATATAGATCCAGTCTTTTTGTTTCAATAGTTCTTTATTCTCTTTCATAGAAGAAAGGCAATTCTGCTTTTTTACATAGATATAAAAGAAGTAAATAAAAATAAAAATGGGTTTGACACAACATCTACTTTGTAATACTATATAGTAGTACTATGTATTACTAAGTAGAATATTAGGAGGAAATATGAAGGATTTAACTGAAATGCTTAAAGGTGTTCTTGAAGGGGTGGTGCTTCAAAAGATCCGTGCTGGAGAAACATACGGCTATGAAATAACTAAGTACCTAAACGATTTAGGCTTTGACGATATTGTAGAAGGAACAGTCTATACCATTCTTGTTCGAATTGAAAAAAAAGGACTAGTCGAGATTGAGAAGAAAAAGTCAGAGCTCGGGCCTGCGAGAAAATTCTATACTTTAAATACAAAAGGCGAACAAGAATTAGAAAATTTTTGGAAGAGATGGACATTTTTAGAAAATAAAATGAATGAGATAAAGGAGCAAAGTAATGATTAAAAAGATGATTCAAGAAAAACGGGAATATCGTGACTATAAAAAAAGGGTGGATAATTTACCAGAAGAATACAGAAAGGCAATGAAAGCAATTGAAAACTACATGTGGAACTATGCTAAAGGATCAGGAATGCTGGAGCTATTAAAAAATATTTTAGATATGTTTGAGAATAGTGCAAGTGATGGTCTAAGTGTACGAGATGTAGTCGGAGATGATATTGCCGAATTTGCCGACTCATTACTAGCAGAATTTCCAGAAGAAACATGGATGGATAAAATGAGAAAAAAATTAAGGGATTCTATTGAGTAAAGGGGAGAGAACCATGAATTCAACAGTCCTTAACATCAAAAATGTGAAAAAGAGTTTTAAAGAGAATGAGGTTCTAAAAAATGTAAATATCACTGTTAAAACAGGTTCCATATACGCTTTATTAGGAGCGAATGGAGCGGGGAAAAGTACTTTATTAAGAATTGTAACCGGGTTATTAAATAGTGATGGTGGGAAAGTGACAATCCAAGACATAGATGTTGCTAACAATCCGGTAGTGGCACAAAAGTTATTTAGCTTTAGTTCCCAGAATACTACGGTTGACGGAGTACTCACTGGATACGAAAACCTTCATCTAATTGCTAAATTACGTCATGAACGCTATCCAAGAAAAATTGCTGAAACTCTGTTAGATAAATTTGATCTGACAGAAGCGAAAAATAAAGCTGCCTCCACTTATTCAGGAGGAATGCGTCGCCGTCTTGACTTAGCCATGAGTTTAGTTGGGGATCCAGAAATTATATTTTTGGATGAACCCACTACTGGATTAGACCCGAAAAGCAGGCAGGAGCTTTGGAATACGATTAAAGAAATGAAGTCTCAAGGGAAAACCATCTTTTTAACGACTCAATATTTAGAGGAAGCAGATTATTTAGCTGACCAGATCGGTTTTTTACGTGAAGGTGAAATTGTTGCCAATGGTACTCCAGATGAAATGAAACGTTTGGCAGGAGCAGATAAATTACTTCTAGTATTTAATAATCATCAAGATACTGAAAGGGCTTTAAATCTTTTGGAATCTTATTCCCCAATCAATAGAGCAGATTGTGAGATTTCCATAGATTTAGATGAAGAAATAAAAACGACCTTGGACGTATTGAATGCACTAACAACTGAAAAAATTGAACTCAAGACATTCAAAATGATTACTCCAACCCTAGATGATGTATTCATGACACTTACGAAAGGATGAAAATTATGAACGTTTTACAAAATTTAAGTGACACATTAACGCTTGCAAATCGGATCATTAAACATAACATACGTAGTATCGACACTCTTATTACCGTTGTTGCGATGCCTGTTATGATGTTATTGGGGATGGTTTTTATATTTGGTGGAGCCATCCAAATTCCAGGCGTTACTGAGGAAGAGTATATTAACTATATCCTTCCTGGAATCCTTTTAATGACGATTGCCACTGGCTCTGCGTACACTTCGTTACGAATTAATTTGGATAAAACTTCAGGGATGTTCAATCGGTTTAAGTCAATGCCTATCGCAAAGTCATCCGTATTGGGTGGTCAGGTTGTTGCGTCAGTTATCTTTATGTTAGTTTCAATTCTTGTTGTTTTGATAGTAGGATTTATAGCTGGATTTAGAAGTGATGCAACATTTTTGGAATGGCTACTTGTAGCGTTATTGATACTACTTTTTTCTCTTGCATTAACATGGATTTCAGTTCCTTTTGGTTTAGCTGCAGGAAGTATAGAAGGAGCTAGTTCTTTTTCTTATATCTTATTGATGCTACTGTTTGTCAGTTCTGCTTTTGTTCCTGTCGAAGGAATGCCAAAAGTAGTTCGAATATTTGCGGAAAATCAACCAATGACACCGATTATTCAAACCATTAGAAATCTATTAGACTCTCAGGCTATTGGGAATGATCTTTGGTTGTCAATCGGTTGGATGGTGTTAATAATATTGATTTCATATATTTTTGGATTGAAGGTTTATAGAAGAGTCTAAAGAGTCATTGCTACTAGAATAGTCGTTACTTTTATTAACGTTGATAAATAAACGATGTGAAAAAAACAGACAGAGCCAAATCCTTGATACATAAGGATTTGGCTCTTTGGCTTACTTCTGATAGTTGCGATTATGTTAACTGGGTTTGTGTGGAGTAATTATTTCTACATCCTCAAAAGGTTATAGCATTTTGACCGTTCTTCTCTTTTAGAGATAAGTTGCAGGTATTTTGTAGCTTTTGCATCAGAACAAAACCAGAACGAAAGCATCTGTTAAATATTCCCTTATTTATATATAGTAAAAAGGGAACGTTCAATTCAAAACGGAGAGAAGGAATGAGCATGAAAAAGTTGAAAATGAGTTTCGTGGCATTGGTAACTGCGTTGTTGGTCCCATCTTCTACATTTGCAAACGGATGGGATGGGATTACTTAGGAGAAGAATCACTTTATTCTTAAGGTGCTGAAAGTTATGTGTATGAGGCAGTAAGGTAAAGCATCGTTTTATAAGTACTTAGGAGGAATTTTAATGAGAAAACTATTTAATATTGGGATGATTATTACTTTTGTCTTTGGTCTGATATTTGCGGTTTCACCAGCTGAAAAAGCATCTGCCCTATCTTATGATGGTACAAATCCTATTACTACAGGCTGTTCAAGTGATGGCGTCACCAAAGCTTCAAAACATATTATTGACCCCAACGGTTATTATCTTGGAACTGTATACCTAAAATGGAGTTATAAGTGTCAAACATCTTGGGCTTATATGAAGCTAACTAATGCTGCTCCGATAGATGCCTTTGGAAATGCAACGGTGTATAGTTATACTAGTAGCGGTTCTAAAAGAACGTCTTATTCTTGTGCTAGTAGTGGTGGTAACGGAAGGATAAATCGTGGTCAAACCTCTTGTCATACTGCACAAGTATATAATGGTGTTGGGTATAAGGCTTACGCCATTGGAGCTGCTGGAGGTGGCACAGCTAAAACTACTTGGTATTAATCTACGAAGAAATTTTGCATCCTTCAGGAAAATGAGATTTAGTAATTATAACTCTGATAATCCATATATTTAATCTTGTTGTATAATCAGGCGCTTTTATTTAACAAACAACTAAAAAAATCTTCATTTAGGGGCTATTGACAAATGCCCCTTCAAACCAAAAAGAAGATGAATTTCTACAAAATGTAGTGTTCATCTTCTTTTTCTTCCAATTTCGCTCTTTAATATTCTCCTTTAATTACAAAAAACGAGCCCCGTATTGTTCCAGCTAGTTTAGACTTCTGCCTAGCAAACTTAAACTTTCCTTCTAATTCCTTTGGAACCTCCATCTCCTCAGAAAGCTTAAAACCAACGGCACGCTTCTTAGGATCATCAACCGTATACATGACGTTTACACTAAGGCCATCCTCATAAAAGACGTAGGCAAATTTGATATTTCCCACTTGAAAACGCGACGTTTCTAAAGGTTTGGCCGTAAACTCAATATCACGTTCTTCTTTCAAAATTTGGTTCACATAATCAAGTGTCTCCTTGCTTTCGCTAGCTGGCACAACTGTAAATTCATGCTTGTATTTGTTCATAAAGTAACGGGATTCATTTGCACGTAAACCAGCAAGCGCTTCTACTACAGGGGAAGATTCTAAACCAACCTTAGACACATTTTTAAAATCTATGATATAGGACATTTCCATCCCTCCATAAAATCTTTATTTCCTAACAACAGGAATCCACATTTCACCAAAAATTAACCCATTTCGCTGCCCCATCTCAACCGTTGCATTTGGCCCACCAACATAGGCAAAATTCTTAGCATCTGGCAAGACTTGACCAAAGGCAATGCCAGCAAGTGTAATATTCAATTCATCAGCTGTCTTCGCTTCGCCTTTAACAACTAGGTAATCACCCTTAGGAAATTGGATAACTCTGGCTTCTTCTGGTGCTGGTGCTTCTGTCATGACTCCAGCATAATGCATCATCTTGTTATTCACAGCTTCGTTCACAGCAAAAACGTAGTCATTTATAGCTAAGGCTTTTAATGCGTCTAGTCTACCGTCTTGGCTGAAGGCATTCCAAAAATCAGACTTTTCTTTGTTTATGCCAGCAAAGTCTGTGTAATGACTCTTAAGCTCAGTTCCAAAACCCAAAACAGTAAAGCTGTCTTTTTCTTCTAAGATATAATTTGTCATATTCAAAACCTTCCTCTTTTTTAAATTTATCAAATTACTTGTAGACTTCACTTGATAGATATATCATAGTCTTAAATCATGTCAAAAAATGATACTGTTTAGGAGTCCAGATGAAAAAAGTTGAACGGATTAATATCATTATGCGGTATATCAACAACCGCTCCCACTTTACAATTTCTGAAATCATGCAAGAATTTAACATCTCTCGTTCGACAGCTATTAGAGATATCAGAGAAATAGAGTCAATGGGGATGCCACTTGTTGCTGAAGTTGGAAGGGATGGCGGTTATTTTGTCATGCACAATTCTGTCCTGGCCGATGTTCGCTTTACCGATAATGAGGTCAAAGCTCTTTTTATTGCCTTTATGGCCACAAGAAACCAACAACTTCCCTATCTAAAGAGTCGTCAGTCTTTAGCTGAAAAGTTACTAGGCCTCATCTCAGAAAACCAACAAGATGATCTTGTTCTTTTAAATCAAATTTTGCTATTTGAAGGGACCAACCCGAATAATCCTGACCTACTTGATCTGTCGGACCTCCCACATCCCATGTTAGAAAAACTCATCCAAATTCTTCTTTTGGATAGATATTTAATGATTACAATTAAAGAAGAAAATGTAATAAAGTCTTATCCAATTTTTCTATTAAACCTTTATCGTGAAAAAAGCCTGTGGCTGATTGAAGGCTTTGACTTAAAGGAAGAAAAGAAGCAGATTTTTCATGTCGACAATCTCACCAATGTAAAACCCTACCCAATGAAAAAAAGATTAAGTAAAAAAAAGATTTTAGAAAAGCTAAGTAAGCAGGAAGAAGTAATCAACCTTGTCCTTGAACTTGGTCCAAAGGCGATTGCTCAGTTCAAAAAATATCACCCTTTAAAAGTTTCAATTTCCTATACGAATCCTTACCAAGCTACAGCCATTCTAAAGACCTTTGTCAATGTTAATAATTCTGAAGAATTGAATAAAATAACAAATTGGCTACTTTTTCTAGGAGGGGATATCAAGGTCAAGGAAATGCCAGAAGAAGTTTTAGAGTGTTTACAAAACAGATTATACTTATTTTGCCCATAAGCAGTTCCAGTAAACCGAGGTTAGTTGAAGATTATGGTACTATTAATTTATTAATTTACATTAGGTGATGGGAGGAAACAAGGTGTGAGTGATAAAGAGAAAATCTTTTATGACCGTGGTACTGAGGAACTAAAATTTAAAAATATACGTGCCCATAAACTCGTTCAAAAATTTAACAATAGTGATATAGAAGATTTTACAAAGAAAGAGGAAATTATCGAGGAGTTATTTGGGAGTGTAGGAGTAAACCCTAGTATTGAACACAATTTCCATTGTGACTTAGGTTACAATATACATGTTGGTGATCACTTTTATGCTGGGTATAATTGTACTATTTTAGATATGGCGGAAGTTAGGGTCGGTCACAACTGTATGATAGGTCCCAATGTGGGAATATATACTGCTGGTCATTCAATCGAACCTAAAGATAGGAATAAGAGTGGATATGGGATACCAATTAAAATTGGTAACGATGTATGGATAGGTGGAAGTTGTGTAATCTTAGCAGGAGTTACTATTGGCAATAATTCAATCGTTGCTGCTGGCTCTGTTGTTACAAAAGATGTTCCTTCTAATACAATAGTAGCTGGAAACCCAGCGAAAATACTAAAAAGTATATAATTTCCTTCAAAGAAATAGGAGAGTTGAATTTGGAAATTAACGTTTTTGAACAGATGGCAAAAAGATATGATACAGAAGAAAGAATTGAAATAGCTAAAGTTATAGTTAAGGAAGTAAGACCAGAATTACGAAATAGTAAATCAAAATCTTTAATAGACTATGGAAGTGGTACTGGCCTAATTAGTTTAGAATTATCAGATTTAGTAGATTCTATTTTGTTAGTGGATTCATCTAAGCAAATGTTGGATGTTGCGAATGCTAAAATTTCTCACAAAGGAATTACCAACTCAAAAGTACTTTATTCAGATTTCACTCAAGAAACAACTGAACTTAAGGCAGACATAGTTTTAATGTCACTAGTCCTACTTCATATACCGGATACTAAAAATATTTTACAAAGTTTGTTCAACATTTTAAATAATGGTGGCAAGCTAATTATTATTGATTTTGACAAAAACGATAAAATAAATCATCCGAAAGTTCATAACGGTTTTTCACATGAAGAACTGAAAAAAAGATTATCTGAAGTTGGATTTAAATCAATTGAAATTAATACTTTCTATCATGGAAATCGTATTTTTATGAATCAAGATGCCTCAATGTTTATATCCAGTAGTATAAAGTGATTCCTTGTTTATTTGTTTCTTAGTTCACACAATCTCTAAAAAAGAACCATTCATATCAAGGATTTTGGCTTGTGCGAAAGCTTTACTTCAATAAGGAGTAGAGCTTTTTGTTGTTCCTCACAAGGGAGTTGAGGAAGGAATTTGCTGATATGATGTCTAAATATCTAATTAGAATAGGAGGATTTTATTTTTGTTGAATTTAACGAGATTTAATGAAGGAATCTCTAAACCAAAATTGTATAGGAGTGCTATTTTTAATGATTATACCTATCTTTCGAATTTTTGATATTGAAAAAACTCATTCGTTTTACATTAAATACTTAGGCTTTAAAATGGATTGGAAACATCAATATGAAGAAAATATGCCTTTTTATTTTCAAGTTTCTTTAAATGATGCTGTGTTACATCTTTCCGAACATCATGGTGATTCATCTCCAGGTAGTGCAATTCGAATTAAAATAAATGAGTTGAAAAGTTATCATTCTTTATTATCAGAAAAAGAATATTCGTACGCTAAACCAGCTGTAGAGAAAACACCTTGGGGTACTATAGAATTAACAGTTATTGACCCTTTCTCAAATAAAATTACATTCTATGAAGAAATTGAGTAAAAGAATCATTTCATAGAACGGATCTATTAAAAGAGATTGTTATTGAATTAGTATCAATGAGGTGAGTAATGGATAAAAGTTGGAAAAGTGCATTAGCTAAAGTGTGTGAAATTTATTTTCAATCGGATACAAAAATTGAGTGGATATTAGTCGGTTCAGTAGGTTCTGTGCTACAAGGTTGTGAGATGGAACCAGGTGATGTCGATATTTATGTTAAACATAAAGAAGGAGTATCACAATTTGCTGAATTACTTAATGACTTTGCTCTTTCTTCCAAATGTGAAAATCGAAGCAGTAATGATTGGTTATCATCTAAAGAAGAGCCTGTATTTAATCAAACATTCACTTCGGGTTTCACTTGGACTAAAGCTAGATGGGAAATTAGTGGTTTTAATGTAGAAGTTGTTCATATTTCTAATCCAGCTGGAATCCCTGACTCTTTGACAGGCGAAGGAATGTGGGAGGGTGGACAATATATTTGGAGCCATTCTAAAAACGTAAGTATCGGTGAATACACAATTCCTACTGTTCCATTAGAGATACAATTGGAATCAAATTTAAAACGAAAACGGCAAGAGAGAGTTGAATCAATCTTAACCACATTAAAGAATTATGGATATAATAAAGAATTGATAAATAAGGCTCTTTCTTCACAAAATTTATCTTACTTTTATTCTGAAGTGAGTTTGCCGAGGTGAATTTTAAGCGTAACATATTAAGCAAACTGTTGCTTTACTTTAATAGGAGTAAAGCTTTTTTCTTATTCAAATGGCAGGTTTCCACAATAAGATTTTTGGGAAATTTATCAAGTTAAATTGGTGGCAAGATGATATGATAAAAGGTATATAGAACTTATGAAAGTTCAAGTATTAGATTTCCCAACTTCCCACTGTAAGCCCCACATTTATGGACAGCCCACCAAAAGTACACAAAAGGTAAAGTTCCAAGATCTGATTATATAGTGAAAGAAATAACAAGGGTTACTATAAAAATTCCTAATACATTAAAAACCTCAATATAATTATTTTTTTATTGCAAATGCAACAAAGTTAGATTAAATTTAATACATACCATTTTTATTGTATTTACAACAAAAACATGTACTAAGGAGTTTATTATGAAGGAAATTCTTCGTGAAATTGGAATGATAGCAAGGGCATTAGATTCTATAAGTAATATCGAATTTAAAGAATATGACCTTACGAAAGGGCAGTATTTGTACCTTGTACGAATATGTGAAAACCCAGGAATTATTCAAGAAAAGTTAGCAGAGATGATAAAAGTAGATCGAACAACAGCAGCTCGTGCTATAAAAAAACTTGAAATTAATGGCTTTATTGAAAAAAAAGAAGATAAACATAACAAAAAAATTAAAAAACTGTTTCCAACAGAAAAAGGGAAAAATGTTCATCCTTTTATTAAAAGAGAAAATGATTATTCTAATAGCGTTGCATTAGAGGGACTTTCCGAAAAAGAAGAAGTAGCCATTTTCAATCTTCTTCAAAGAGTTAGAAAAAATATAGAAAAAGACTGGGAATTTGTAAAAAAGGGAAACAAGAGAAATTATTGACTATATAAAGGAGCGCTATAATTAAATGACTATAAATATAAAAAAGTGTACCCTTGAAGATTCACGGAAACTTCAAGAAATTAGTTATGAAACATTTAATGAGACATTTAAGCATCAGAATTCACCCGAAAGTATGAATGCCTATTTGGAAAAGGCATTTAATTTAAAACAATTAGAAATGGAATTATCCATTATTACTTCGCAATTCTTTTTTGTTTATTTTAACAATGAAGTCGCTGGATATTTAAAGATCAATACCAATGAGGCTCAGTCTGAAGAAATGGGTGATGAATCACTTGAAATCGAGAGGATTTATATAAAAAACAAATTTCAAAAACATGGGCTTGGTAAGTATCTGCTAAATAAAGCGATAGAAATTGCGATGAAATGTAATAAAAAGAAAATCTGGCTAGGCGTATGGGAAAATAATAAAAATGCTATTGCTTTTTATAAGAAAATGGGATTTGTACAAACTGGAACCCACTCTTTTTATATGGGTGACGAAGAACAAATAGACTTTATAATGACAAAAACGCTCATATAACTTTTTTGAAAGGTGGATTATTATGTATATACCTAAACAGTTTAAAATTGAGGATGAAGAAGTAATTTATGATTTTATCGAAAAATATGGCTTTGCAACCTTATTTTCTCAGCATAAAGGAGAACCCTACGCAACACATCTTCCACTGATGTTAAATAAATCTGAAAATGCTTTATATGGTCATTTTGCACGTCCGAACGAACAATGGAAGGATGCTGAAAACCAACAAGTACTTGTGATTTTCCAAGGTCCACACTGTTATATTTCACCTTCTTGGTACGAAACAACTAAAGCAGTGCCTACTTGGAATTATGTGTCCATCCATTTATATGGGAAGATTGAGATTATCGAAGATGAAAAAGTGATATTCGATTCTTTAAATGACTTAGTAAATAAATATGAAAGTACAGATAGTCCATACAATTTAAATGATGTAGAACCCGATTTTATCAAAGGTATGAGTAAAGGAATTGTAGCGTTCAGAATAAAAATCACAAAAATTGAAGCAAAGGCTAAATTAAGTCAAAATCATCCTGTGGAACGGCAAGAATTAATTATTAAGCATCTAGAAAACACTTCTCAACAAGATAATCTACAAGTAGCATCTCTTATGAAGAAAAATCTAAAAAAATGAAAATAAAAGTCATTCCTTCTTGAATTAACGGATGCTTGAATCTAACTAGTTACCCATTTTTTGGATAAGTGGGGTTTGGTAGATATCAGTCGTTTTTTACCTTATTTCCAAAATTACACTTGAATACATCATTATTCCAATCTTCAAATGAATATTAAAACAAACTACTACGTAATTTGAAGAAATAGGGAGATTTTCCTTTCTATATAGAGGGAGGTTAGTTAAAGATGCCCCTCTAATCAACTAACTTTGAGGGGCTCTTCATTCTCAGGAGGTTTGCTAGTATCTGAAAAAGACCGTTTCTTCAAGGCTAATAATAAAATCATACCCATGATGCAAGCTGTACCAACCCATTGGAAAAATCCAAAGGGTTCCTTTAACCAAAATACCGTTGTTAAAACAGCAGCTAGTGGCTCTACGCTACCTAGAAGACTGGATTCTTTTGGTAATAGACTTTGTAAACTTTCTATATAAAACCAAAATGCAATCATTGTACCAAATATGATAACAAAGATTAAGTATGAATAAGCTTCTAGTGTTAAGTAAGTAAAGCCCATTTGCCAAGGTGGATGGATAAAACTTAATGCAAAGCCACCGATAACCATCGCCCAGCCAACAATAACAAGGGAATCGTATTGCTTCAGTAAAGGAACTGCATACAATGTATAAAATGCTAAAGCTATTCCAGATAAAACACCCCAAACGATTGCAAGTGTTGGCACAGATAATTGAGAGATAGAGCCGTTTGTTAATAAGAAAAAGGACCCAACCAAAGCCAACGAAACAGTCAATAAATCTCTTCGCGTTAGAACAGTGTGTTTTCGGAAAATTAAGTAAACGATAATCATAATAGGTGCTAAATATTGTAATAGCGTTGCAACAGCAGCATTACCGTGTTGAATGGAAGCCATATATGTATATTGAACCGTGAGCATGCCGAATAACCCGAAGATAATCAATTGGATAGCTATCCTTCTATTTTTCCAAACACCAAGTACTTGGGAACGGTCTTTTCCGAAAAATTGAACGGTTAAGAGTAAAAAACCAGCTATGAGCAATCGGGTCGTTACAAGCCAATCTATATCGATTTCATACTGTTGAAAAAGCTTTTTTGCAACTGTGCCGCCAATCCCCCAAAATATTGCTCCCGTTATAACGAGAAATAATCCTTTTCTTCTATTCATGATTGGTTCTCCACCTTTAAATATAAAAATAGTGTTATATTATTGTATATGATAAGTGAAGAAGCTTTGAAATAATACCTAAATCGGATGAGAAAATATAAATATATTGAGGTGATAACATGCAAATAAAAGACTTTATGATTGACCAAAGTTTAAAAGAATTAACTGAACATCGTACAGTTGTGTTGCCGATTGCATGTTATGAAACAACGATTAACCAAAATATAAATGGATACATACCACATCACTGGCATGATGAATTCCAATTTGTTTTGATTGTAAAAGGAGAAGCAATTTTTCAAATAAATGAAGAAAAACTTGCGGTTCGAGAAGGTGAGGGTCTATTTATAAACAGTGGCAGCTTGCACATGGCGAAAGATAAAAATGATTCGGGCTGTGTCTATATTTGTTTAAATGTTTCTCCAAGTTTTGTTTTGTCACAAGAACTTTATACAAGTTATGTAAATCCCTATATTATAGCGACTAATATACCTTACTTATATTTGGATGCAAAGGAGCTTTGGGCGAAAAACATTTTAGCTGCTATTGTAAAAATCAATCAGTTGATTCAACAAAATCCGCCATACTATGAAATTGACATTACCATACAGCTAACGTTAATTTGGAAAAACTTACTTATAAATGGTTTTGAATTAGAGTACGAACATACGGAAATGTTAAAGAGTCACCGAATGAAGCAAATGCTAAATTGGATACACCTACATTATGCTGAGAAAATCCTTTTAGACGATATTGCACGAGCTGGTCAATTAAGCCGTTCCGAATGCTGTCGATATTTCAAGAGGATTTTAAAGACAACACCTTTAAATTACGTAACCGATTATCGAATTCAAAAAAGCCTAATTTTACTACAACAATCAGAATTCAATGTCACAGATGCTGCCTATCAAGTTGGATTTAATAGCACAAGCTATTTCATTGATAAATTCCGAAACTCGATGAACATGACACCACTAGCATATAAAAAATACAAAAATTACTGTTCGCTTGTGAAGTAGTGCACTTCAACTGGTCAATGATCTATTATCAAAAAAACATTTTCCGATTATTGGATAATATATTTATGTTCTTCAACTTCAACTAACCGGTAGCTTTACTTCAATAAGGAGTAGAGCTTTTTGTTGTTTCACTAAGGGAATTGAAGAAGGAATTTGCTAATATAATGTCTAAATACCTAATAAGAATAGGAGGATTTATTTTTGTTGAACTTTTTCGATATAATAAAGAGTTGATAAAAAAGGCTCTTTCTTCACAAAATTCATCTTATTTTTATTCTGAAGTAGGTTTGCCGAGGTGAATTTTAAGCGTTAAATATTAAGCTAACTAGTGTGATACTTAACAAAACTGTAGCAGTAAGGAGTGCTATAAATCCTAATAGTCCCCGAATATTGGAGAGAATTCAAATATTGTTTGTAATGCACTCCCTCCTGAAAAGCAGGCTGTATTGGGGCAGGGTAAAGGGGGGAAGAATGAGAGGAAATTAAAAATATCACCGAGCTTTTGGTGCATATGATATTTGGAAAAATAGAAAGCTTTATGAGAGTTTATTATCGAATAAGTTTGAGAAGAAATTGATTGTGAAGTATTACACTTAAACATAAGGGTGCTTGAGTTGAATACCAGGGGTGCTGTGGCAATCCTCTTCTTATTCGACTTACGGGCAGTTTAACGACTGAAATGGAGGGTCTAGCCATGGGCATTAGAAATTATCTGATTGAAGGCGTTTCCGGCACCGGCAAAACTTCGGTCTGGAAAGAATTGCAGCGGCGCGGCTACCATGCCATTAATGGGGACCGTGAATTGGCTTATCAAGGCGATCCGGAAACCGGTACACCGACGGATGGCGTCACGCACGAGCACCACATTTGGCATATAGATAAAGTAAAAGCTTTGGTCGCTAACCAGGATGAGACTGTAACATTTTTCTGCGGCGGTTCTAGGAACTTTTCGAAATTCATAGATCTATTTGACGGCGTGTTTGTCCTCGAGGTCGACCTTGACACATTGAATCGGCGGCTTGACGAGCGACCGGAAGATGAGTGGGGCGGAAAGAAAACGGAACGGGAACTCATTGCGCGATTGCACCAAACGAAAGAAGACATTCCGAAAAACGGTATTATAATTGACGCCACCGCACCGATCAAGTACGTCGTTGACGAGATCGTCCGTCTAAGCGAAGAAAATAAACGCCAACAGTAACTTACGGTCGCTCACGGCCAGTCCAATACAACAGTGCACCTGGATACGAATAGTCCCCAATCAACTGCGCTAACGGGTGCAAGAGTTAAAGATCCAGCTGCCATTGGCGGCTGGATCTTTGTTCAACTAAACCAGCTAATAGTTTGTCAATATTTTTCATTAAAAACTTAAAATATCTCATGTTATACTAAAAATATGCATGCCAAATAACCCTCCATTAGTCTAATTTTGGAAGGTTTTGTGTTATTTAGTTAGATTTAGGTTCTAAGCTATATCTTGGAAAGTAGTTTTGTTCTTTAAAAGGGCAAATATCCAATGTGAAAGCTTATTTACGCATGCTATTACGGCTACTTTAAAAGGCTTTCCTTCATCACGTTTCTTGTCGTAAAACTCTCGCATTCTCTTGTTTCGTGGGATAATTTCATCAGTTGTTTTCTTTTTACGACAGTCACGAATGGCACAACGAACTGCCATATATAAGGCGTGACGAAGCCTACTGGAACCTCTTTTGGTGATTCGGTTTTTGGTGGCTGTAAACTTACCAGATTCGAATACACTAGGATCAACTCCAGCGAAAGCTACGAGCTTTTTAGGATCAGTAAATCGATCTATCTCTCCAATTTCTGAAATGATTGTTGCCGCGATCTTTTCTCCTATACCAGGGATAGATTTGATAATATTATATTCTTCAACACCTTTAGCGAGGGCATCTATCTCGGACTCTAACTTGGATAGGTGCTCTTTGTATTGAAGAATGATATTGATATACATACCTAGACTTAAAATATGGCTTTGATAAACGGTCTTTTCAAACGGATTTCGATTTGCTGCAGCCTTGAGCTGAGTAGCTTTTTCTTTAGCCCATCGATGGGAACGACTTTTACATAACTCAGCGATTTTGTCGGCAATTGTTTCTTCACTTGCCTCTAAAATATCTTCAGATGAGGGAAACTCTGAAAGAGTTAATAGTGATACTACCGAATATAAGTCACCAAAAACACCTCTGTATTCAGGGAAGACCTGGTCCAGAATCGCTTGAAATTGTAGCTTTGTTTGAATCAATACACCAGTAATATTTTCGTGCTGTCTTGTAAGATTCCGAAGGTTTAATAGCTGCACACCACGCTTCTTATACGGCTCTAAATCCTCCTTATAAAACAGCTCGCAGAGATGGTAAGCATCTATCGCATCTGTCTTTACTTTCCGAAGACTTGAACTTTTAGCCTTATAAGAAATCAATGGATTAATGATTATCATTAAATACCCACGGTCCTCTAAGTATTGAACAACAGAGGAATGATAATGTCCTGTCGCTTCTAGAACAATAGGTGGTCTCTTACCAGTTTCTCTCTTAACCACCTCCAGAAACTCTACAAGTAAATCAAGACCTTCTATAGTATGAGAAACTTTAAAACTCTTACTGTATGGTTTGCCTTTATCTAAAAATGCCTGAACTTGACTTTCCCCTTTTGAAACATCCAGACCAATGACTGGATTCATTCTAAAATCTCCTCCTAAACTAGTAATTTGCCAGTAACCCCTAATCCTCCATGCAGTATCACAGCTTCGCTTGTTATACGAGATCTAAGTCCCAACCAGCCTCAATCATGTTTCTACAAGTAGGGGGCGAACTGTTTAGCTGACGGGGTCAAAGCCCCACGGGCAGTTACGTTCTACCCTGGCTACTGATATAATAAGACCAAAATAAATAAGGTCAACCAGAAATATTTAGCATTCTGGTTAACCTTATAATACGAACGTGGCAGGTTAGTACAATAAAAACTCATACCAATTAATTCTTTTTCGTTACATAAAAATACATTATGTTGTATATTTATTGTAAGGGGAGTGGGATTAAGAATGGAAATTAAACTTGCAAATGTATCCGATGCAGGAATAATACACGAATTAATGATAAAAGCATTTATGGAATATAAAGATGAAGTACCTCCATCAAGTGCTTTAGATGAAACGGTTGACTCAATCTCCACATCTTTAAAGAATAATGAGATGGCACTAATTACATACATTGATAAAAAGCCAGTGGGGATGGTTCGTTTTAAATTAAAAGAAGATGGGCTTTATTTTTTTAGATTGTCAGTAATTCCAGAAAAACAAGGTCAGGGTATTGCAAAGAAAATAGTAAAAAGCCTTGAAGAGTATGCCAAACATAAAGAAGTTCCTAAATTATTGTGTAAGGTTCGTATGACTGTTCCTAAAAATATTAACTTATACAGTTCAATAGGATTTAGCATTTATAATGAGGAGATAGTACATAAATCAGAGGGAATAAATATAAAAGTTGTTTCTATGCTAAAACATATTGGGGAAAAACCTTGTGAATCTAGTTTGTGAATCAGATAAAATAAATGATTATTTACTTGAATTAACCGAAGTTAATTATTCTAATCTAAATATTAAAAAGAAAGCAGTTGAGCTTTTTAATGAATCTCAAACGGAAATTGAAAAAGCAAAAATAGCTTTTGAATTTGTTCGTGATGAAATTGCTCATTCTTGGGATATTCAATCGAAGCGAATTACTTGTAATGCTTCGGAAGTATTAGACCTTAAAGAGGGAATTTGCTATGCAAAATCACATCTGTTAGCTTCTTTATTGCGTTCACAGGGAATACCAACAGGTTTTTGTTATCAAAGATTAATGTTATTTGATACTCCGGAAAAAGGGTATTGTATTCACGCTTTAAATGCCATATTTCTTAAATCTCTTAATAAATGGATTAGGGTTGACTCTCGTGGAAATAAAGAGGGAATTGATGCCCAATTTTCAATTGAAGAAGAAAAATTAGCCTTCCCTATTAATGAAGAACTTGATGAAAAGGATTATCCAGTTATCTATGCTAAGCCTCATCCCAAGATTGTGGCTGTTTTAAAAGAAAATACTAATGCATTAGAAATGTATAAACATCACTTACCAGTGAGTTTGTAGTTTTTTCACTTACGGGTGCTTTCTTTAAAGAAGGTACCCTTTTCATATTGAAATATTGAACTAAAGTTGCAGGTTAGTTCAAGAAGGAGAAAAAATTTATAGGAACTTTTTTCCACCTTGGTCGTAAATATAGTTACATATTCCAGGGGGCATTTTAATGAAAAAATTAATTGCAACAATCTTCATATTGCTTTTAACAGCTTGTAGTGGAAATAGTCCAGTTGAAGAATTAAAACAAGATTTTCCAAAAATTAAAGAAGTTGCAGAAAGCTTACCACAAAATGTTCGGGAAAAGCTGGCAGCACCTACAGAACTCCCATTTGAGCCGAAGTATGTTTCATTGAACTATGCTGGAAATCCACCTGAAGAACCTAAAGGAGACATAGTTCATACAGATTTCACTTACAGTGATGATAAAGGAGTTAATCTTCAGGTTATAACGTTTCATAAGAAAAAAACTTCATTTTCCGATAATAATAAACAATTTGATACCGTTGAATTAAAAAATGGAATTAAAGCATTAATTGAAATTGATAGTGAAGAGATAAAACAAATTCGATGGAAAAAAGATGGACTGTACAATTCTATTCTTCTTGCAAAATCACCTGAAAGTGAGGAGAAATATACAATTAAAGAACTTGTTAAGATAGCTAATTCAATGGAGTATGTTAATAAATAAATTTATTGACTAAATGCTTCTTTACTTCAATATGGAGTAGAGCATTTTTCTTTTGAACTAACGAAGCAGGTTTGTTCAATAAGAAATCACAAAAGGAAGAGCATTTACTATAAAATAAGATTTGACGTATTAATGTCTAAAAAAAAAGTAATGCAAAAAATTGAGGTGATGCACATTAGTATTATTACACGACATACATAAAAATATATGGAGGTATAGTTATGTGGGTAATATTAGGGGTTATTGCAATAGTAGTAACTTTTATAAATCTTTATATGTATAAAGCAGGAAAGGATTATAAGCTTGCTATGGCGATGGGATTATCATTTACAGCATTAACACTTTGTGCAGAATACAGTCTTGTATCGGTGTGGGTAGAAGTGGAAGATTGGGCAGCTTTAATGGATGTAGTACCTGGTATGGAAAGGGCATTATGGTTTTTGACAATTGTTTCTATCTTACTAAATATAGCACCTATACTTTTAGAACGAAAAGGTAAGAAATAATGACTTATTGTCACATCATTTATATAATATGCAATTATTGTGTAAGTCTTATGTATAACTAACAGGTGCTTTTGTTGAATAAGCTAATAGCTAATGAAAAAGCGATAACCATTTTGATCTGTACCCTTAAAAATAGACAGTTTATAAAAAGACCTTTATGCACTTAATAGGTGGCTTCGGTATTGTTCCGGGGCCATCTTTTTTAATCCCCATTGATATCGGTAAGTATTATAGTAGACCATATAATCTTCAATTACCCCTTCTAATTCTGTGAGTGTTTGACATGAAGAAGCATCAATCTCATCTTTTAAATGGCCAAAGAATGATTCTATTGGTGCGTTATCCCAACAGTTTCCTTTACGAGACATAGATTGAATAAACCCAAGTTTCTTAACTTTTTTTCGATATTCTGGATTTGTATAGTGAAATCCTTGATCAGAATGGAGTATGGCTTCTGGGTGGACGTTCCCGTCCAAGGCATTAATTAAGTTATCAAGTGTTCGATAAACAAGTCGCATTTCTAATGTTGTCGAGAGATAGTAGGCCAAAATTTCACGTGTTGAACCGTCTTTAACACATGACAAATATACAGGTGTGCCATTTTCTAAATAAAGATAGGTGATGTCAGTAAGTAACACTTTACCAGGCTCACTATGTACGAAATTTCGATTCAGGATATTTGGACAAGTCCGGTGTTCTTGTGTTGCCTGAGCCATTCGTTTGTAAGGGTTTGACCTTCTAATTTTTGACTTTAGGTTAAACTTATTCATAATACGATAGATTTTCTTGAGATTCATCACAGTGAAATAGTCATTTTCTAGAACCATTCTTATATCTCGTCCACCTGATTTACCATTCTTTTCATCGAAGACTTGTTTTATAAGTTTATAATCCTGTACATCCTTACGTTCTCTATCGATACGCTTGGGTTCAGCCTTAAGCCAGGCATAGTAACTTTTGCGTTTTACTGTAGCTAATTCACAAAGATAAGATACCATTCTAACTAGACCATATCTACGAATTGTGGCCTCAATTAGTTGGAACTTTTCTGATAATGTTAATTTTGTTTCTTCGCCTTCCTCTCTAGTTCTTCTAACTTTTTTAAGAAGTCGTTCTCCATCTCTAAGAAGGCAATACGTGCCTCTGCTTTTTTTAGTTTATCTTCTACTGTAAGATCCTTCGAAGATGGGCGTCCAGTGCTTCCTTTACCACGAAGCTCATTCTTAAAACCTTCCTCACCATACATTTCATAAGTTTTTCTCCAACGCTTTAAACATTGTTGAGGCTTTTTAGATCCAATTATGTCTAGATCAAATCCATATTCAATGAAAATATCCGTTGGCCCTTTGCCATTTTTGTATTCCTTAATGGCAGCAATTTTAAATTCAGGTTTGTAAGAGATCGACCGATCTGATACATGATTGACATTTGGATTGTTCTCCAGTTGTTGACGTTGAAATTCATTAAAAATAATTTTACTCATATTAGTTCCCCGTTCTCTCTATTTGTTTTGATTATAACGGTTCTTCTATGATAAAACATAAAAAATCCCGAAAAATGGACTTTTTTATAAGTGTCCATTTTTCGGGATACAGATCATTTGAGGTGTCGCTTATTTTTTTAGAACTATATAATTTTCATAAAGTGTTATAAACATATTTTAGCTTGTCTGGATGTATCGGTGGACGACCACCTTTTCTTCCTCTAGCCCTTGCAACGTCTAATCCAGACTTAGTACGTTCATAAATCAATTCAGCTTCCATTTCGGAAATGCAGCCATGATCGTAAAGAAGAAACACCTTGTTCCGTTGTTGCATCTATTCCATTAGATAAGGATTGGAATTGAATGTTTCTTTCCTTCAAATCGTCCACCAATTCTAGTAACTGCCGTGTAGTACGCCCTAAACGGTCCAGCTTGTAAACTATTAATATGTCACCTTCCCTCATGTAATTCATACTCTTTAAACTTTGGACGATCTGCCGTTCTTCCAGTGATTTTTTTCAACGAATATATTCTTATCGTCACAACCAGCTTTCCTTAAAGCGTCAATTTGTAGGTCTAGTGATTGATCTTTGGTAGATACCCTTGCATAACCGATTTTAGCCATTGTTTAAATTCCTCTTTCTATAAATCGTTTTAATCAAATGTTTTTATACTTTGAATTTAAACAGAATAGGATGTAATAATATGGATATTATAATAAAACTAAAATAAATAGTTAATAAGTAAGTAAGAGGTGTATTTATGAAGGTTCCCTTTTCACCCGAGCAAAGTAACCGACTAGTAGAATTGAAGGAAACACAAGAGAAACTTTCAACTCAATGGATTGATTATTGGTATGATTATTCATCATTTAACACATGGCAATTTTGGGTTAATGTAGTTTTTATAATTGTGCCGTTAATTTCCCTTTACTTTTTTGTAGATAGAAGAAAGATATTTCTATTGGGGTTTTTTGGGTTTAATATACACGTCTGGTTAGTCTATTGTGATGCTATTTTAACTAGATATAATTTTATTGAATATCCATATAAAGCAATTCCTTTTCTCCCAATTAATGTTGGAATAGACACTTCATTGGTTCCAATCTTATTTATATTATTATATCAATGGACGCTAAATAAAAATAAAAATTTTTACTTGTATTCTTTGATATTAATTACTTTTCTTTCTTTTATTTTCAAGCCATTATTAGCGACGTATCACCTTATACATCTAAAGCAAGGTATGAATCATATTTACTTATTTATTTCATACATAATTATTACTTTAGTCTCAATAGGGATAACGAATCTTTTTCAATATCTTCATATTAAATACAAGTCTTATGATCATATATAAAAAGGTCAACCTAAAATCTGGTTGACCTTTTTTATGATAGCTTTTCGTATTTGTTTATATTTTATTTAGCATTCAGATCTGATTGTTCTTTATTTAATATTACCTCTAATTTCCATCACTAATCACTTCATATGAAACAAGTATTAAACCATAATTATAAAATAAGTATTTAGTAAATAAAATTTATGTAGTAAAATTAATTTATAAAACATAGTATTCGGGGTGGAATTAATGGAATGTAAATTTGTATTATATAAGGGTGAGCAGTATCGCCTTATTCATCAATACGACTCAGGTTATTGTGAAATTAAGAAAAATGGGTCTTCGTTGTACAACACTGAATTAGTACATATGTCCGAGTTAACGGATGTAAAAGAAGAAAAATAAGCCTTGCGGGGCAGGTTTATAGTTTAGGATAGTTGATAT
Organism: Metabacillus sp. KUDC1714; assembly: GCF_014217835.1. Classification (NCBI taxonomy): domain Bacteria; kingdom Bacillati; phylum Bacillota; class Bacilli; order Caryophanales; family Bacillaceae; genus Metabacillus; species Metabacillus elymi. The sequence continues at coordinate 4,768,583 of NZ_CP055263.1, read as the reverse complement.
TGTAAAATTAAATTTCTATTATGAAATCCATAAATTATTCGATAAACTACACAATAATTATCTAAACTTACTATCGCAAGAAAAAAATTTGCTGAGGAACACCTGTAATTTTCACAATATCATTAATTTTCAAGTTTGTTCTTATGGGTAGCAATGAAAGCAACTGTACAAAACGCTTCTTTATTGGAGCGTCTTTTTTAGTTTACTCAATCGAACAAATATTCGTATAATATATCTAGAGGTGAACGCTATGGATAATTACGGAATAATGATAACAATGCAAAAAACAGATATTCAAGGGAACGGTTATACCGAAGTACACGTTATGGATTTCAAAAGAGAACGCATATGGAAAATAAACTTCAACAATCTCGACAAAGAAACTATTCCGGATACATTACGTGAGTATGTTCGGGAGAATGGGGAAAAGATTAAGGCTGGACGCTGGCATTATAGTGGATCTAATAAAAAATAATTTGAAATTTAGCTAACAGTATAATAATTAACAAGAGGTTGTAATACAGCTCCTTTTTTATGGTACATAAAAAAGTAAGTATTGGAAATAATATGAAAGGATATTTATCAGTTGGATTTAAAATAGTTAAACTTATTTAAAGAGGGATGATGATGTACTGGAATGGTGTATTAGAACGATTAGACCTATTTGCTAAAGGTTCGTGGTTTATTTATCTAATAGGATCAATACTGCTATCTCTTTCTATTACTACAACTAAAAATATTTCACGGAGAGAGTGGCTTTTACTTTTTGGAATGATTGGTTTTTATGGTTGGATGGCTAACATTATCTTATTTTTTATATTTGATCAAATGGATTCAGGAGATCTCTCTATTGGTGGTATACCTGATATTTTTATGTTTGTAATTGGACCAGCTGCAACTGCGATCTTGTTTTTAAATCAATATAACACTCCTACAAAGTTAATCAGGGTAATTTTCTTTTCAATGTTATCTTTTCTAGTGGAATATATATTAGGGAAATTAGGTTTTTTAAAATTAAAAGGTTGGAAACCTGTTTACTCAATCCCTTTTTATTTGTTGCTATTTGGGATTGTTCTACCTTGGACATTAAAAATTATAAGAAAATAATAAAGAGTAAATTGAATTTTCTAACTTCACGGAAAGAGGGCAAGAGTTGAAACTAGGGGATCGCTGCGGCGATTCTTTTTTTATATGAAATCAAAGATTGTGAAATAATGTACTTAAACTCCCTCAGTTTAATTCAATTTACTCTTAAATGCTCGCTTATTCGCAGGAATTCAAGGCCACATATCAGAACAATGACATAAGCAGGGAACGAGAGTATGTAAAAAGGCTTTTTGGAGGCATGCGGGAATAGAGGAGTAAATTATAACTCCACTTTTTTCCATATACTGCACGTATTCTCCACGCCGCCCCTGGAGGCTATCCCTCCCATGTCTCAACGGGTCAATGCCCTCTCATTCCTTCGTCATGCCTATCCAAGGGGTGGAGGCCGGTTATGCTAACGGAATGGGTCTGTGCCCTTTTGTTTAAGTATCCCAGTACTCCGTGCTTTCTTTGAGGTCCTACGAATAAGCCAGCATTCAACAATACATGAAATTACTTTCAAGAATGTATTTAGAAGTTTTTATGCCACTAATGAAGGTAGTGACTGGACTTTCTGTGGACAATAAGCTTCATTACGTCGGGCGATTCCTACTATAATTCTCGCAAGCTTTCCAATTAGTTTCATGATGGATTTCATCTTTTTCATTTTTTTCACATGAACATTGTAATGATGCAGTTCTTTAAACTCAGGATTATTGGCTACAAGGCTCATAGTTGCTAAAAATAAAAATCTCCTCAACCTAGATCGCCCTCGTTTTGAGAGGACAATTTGGCCTTTCCATTTTCCGGAACTAGCTTCAACTAGATGTAAACCTGCATGCCTGAGTAGGGAATTACCATGTGCAAAGTTACTTAAGTCGCCAGTTTCACCTAAAATGCCCCCTAATGTAATTTCAGTTAATCCCTTGATTTCTAATAGATGATCTGTATATGAAATCTTATTAAGTGCAGCCTTCATATCCTTTTCTACTCTTTCGAGTTGAGCTAATGCTAAGTCCAATTCATCTAGTAATACTTCTAGATGAAGTCTATAAGCATCAATAGCTAGGGTGGTACCCACAGAATTCTTAGCTAATTGGATTAATAGTTTGGCTTTTTTCAACCCAGGTTGTCTCTGCATCAACGATTTCCAACTATCTATTACAAATTGAACTTCCAGGGAACGTAGTTCCAATGGTGTGGGAAATAACCGAAGAGTGGCAATTGCTCCTTTACATGTTACATTTTTAAAGACTTGTCTTAGTTCCGGAAAGACAATATCTACCCAGCGATGAATTTGGTTGGTAGCGCTGACAACACGTTTCACAATAACATCACGATTAGCATTTAATACCCTTAACTCTTCGAAAGCCTCAGTTGTAGGGCGAATAAATGAGTAATAGCCATTCTTCACCATATCAGCAATTACGAGAGCGTCTTTCTTATCACTTTTTGATTGTGTATTATCTCGGTTTTCCTTATTTCTTTTTACAAGGTATGGATTAACAGTTACTACATCAATATTTTGATCGCATAGCCATTTCGATAAACTCAGCCAGTAATGCCCTGTAGGCTCCATACCAACGATTTCTGTTATTAATCTCTTGGTAGACTTTAATTCATTCATCCAATTTAGCTCGAGCAACGTGAAATTGTTGCGCTATATCTATCCCGACAATAAGGTGTTGGTCAGAAATTCTTTCAATTAGTTGATTTTGTTTCTCTTGCATTTTAAACTTCATAGTAGAGCTTCCTCCTGTGATTTGAGATTTAGAGTGGTATCTATTCTCATCTTACTGGGGAGCTCTCTTTTTATCAAAGTTGAAAATTAGTGATCTACAGGAATGCTAACGGGTGCAAGAGTTGAAGATTGAAGCTGTCATTCTGGCAGCTTTTTCTTATTATGCTAACGGGTTTGTTGAAGAAATAAAAGTATTGGAGGGATTATGTGAAAACTAACATTCTAAATCGTATTGCCGAAATTCAAGATCAGAATAAATTCTCTGGAAGCGTTCTTGTTAAAGAAGACAATGAAGTTTTGGCAGAGGTAAGCTACGGTTATGCTAATCGTTCTGAACAAATTGAAAATAGCACCTTTACAAGATATGGAATAGCATCGGGTTGCAAGCTGTTTACATCGATAGCAATTTGTCAGCTTGTAGAGGATGAAAAACTTTCTTTTGAAACAAAGTTAGAAGATTGCCTTAATGTTTCTTTCCCAAATTTTGATAAAGATATAACCATTCATCATCTTTTAACACATACGTCTGGAATACCTGATTATTTTGATGAGGAAGTTATGGATGATTTTGAGGAATTGTGGATTAAAAACCCGATGTATCACATAAGAACCTTAGAAGACTTCTTACCACTATTTCAGAATCAACCAATGAAATTAAAAGTAGGCGAAAGATTTCATTATAACAATGCTGGATATATTTTACTTGGGTTAATTGTAGAGCAAGCAAGTCAGCTTCAATTTACCGATTATATTGAAGGAAATATCTTTAAAAAAGCAGGGATGGTAAACTCGGGTTATTTTGAATTTGATTCACTTCCCAAAAGTACAGCACTTGGTTATATTGACCTTCCAAATGGTACTTGGAAGACGAATATTTACTCATTGCCTGTTAAAGGTGGTTCAGATGGCGGGGCGTTTGTAACCGTGAACGATATGGCAAACTTGTGGGATTCGCTCGTAAATAATCAATTACTTAGTGAAGAATACACTCATATGTTACTTACTCCATATATTCGAACGAATGATAAAAATAGCTTTTATGGTTATGGAGTGTGGATTGAAAAGAATGATGATGAAATTATTAAATATCATATAATGGGTTATGACCCTGGAGTTAGTTTTCATTCTGCTTTTTATCCCAAGACCTCAATTAAAACTGTTATATGTTCTAACAAATCAAAGGGAGCATATGGAATTATGAAAGAAATTGAGGAAGAAATATAAAAACAATCATTTTGAGTTTGTGAACTAATGTACTTAAAGTAACGGGTGCATTACTTCAAGAAGTGGGAATGCACTTTCTTATTGAATTATAGAAGCAGGTTAGTGGGACAAGAGAGATTATATTCCTCTCTTTTTTTGTCGTATTATAAGATTATAGCGACACAAAGAAAGTGTAAAAAAGAAAAAAAGAGTTTAAATGGAAAAAGACGACTTATAAACATCGTCTTAGTTGATCAAGTAGTTAAAAAGTACAAGTCCTAACGAAAAGAGCCATTGTTAAAGTCTCAAAACTATTTACTAAGTGCTTGCATTGAGGAAGATATTTTTTTTGCTACTTCATCTAAATCTGTACGTGATGGATTAACAGACCAATCTGCATCGATTTTAAATGCATCTCCCTTAAATCGCGGGAATACGTGTAAATGTGAATGGAAGACTTCTTGAAAAGCTGCTTCACCATCTGAAAGGAAAAAGTTAATGCCTTCACATTTTACACCAGAGTTTCGAATTGCAATTGCTAACTTTTGACCAACAGTAAACATTCTGGCTGCTATCTCTTCAGGAACATCTGACAAATACTCATAGTGATTATTAGGGATGACCAGCAAATGTCCTTTATTAACTGGAGAAATGTCCATAAAGGCAATTACTAAATCGTCCTTATAAACTTCACTTGAAGGAATATCTCCGGAAATTATTGAACAAAATATGCATTCATTATTGAGATTTAAAGTCATATTTTCACTCTCCTTAAAAAATTCATATATTTTTATAATTATGAATTTCTCTGGTTATGTGGAAATTCCTTCACAAATATAAGAAATTGTAGAACTGTTCATTAAGCTATTTGTTTTATGTCGCTTAAAAACAGAAGGAGTGAATGTAGTGGAATTTATGACAAGAGCTTTATTATCTATTTTCACACAAATGCAGTAAATGAAGAAATTATGGATTTTCCAAAGTTCAGTAAGTTGATGAAGCTCGATGTATATAACGTTGTGCAAATCTTATCTTATATAAAGTGTTAATCCAATATCCACGTAAATTTCGATATAAAAAAAGACCTTATTCAGGTCGAGTTGATTTATTCAAAAACTCTCTAATTTCATCTGGAGATAAACCTAACTCTAATGCATACAAGATCAGTTCTGCCCATTCTTTGTCTAAGCGATTTTCGTCGACTAAGGAACTTAACATATGTAACATCCAAAAAGTTTTGGCAGCACAGCCGATTTAGCATAAAACCTTATACCTGTATCTTTGCGTTCCAATCTTTCAAAAGGTTTGCCTTTATCTAATCAAATGGTAAATATATAGTTAAATAGTACTATATATTTTTCAGGTAACAAACAAATATAATTTGACAAATTTTCTCACATATCAACATTTTTTGTCGAAAGTTAGATGTTTGATAGTGAAATCTTCACGTATACAGCGAACTCAACCAGTCTTCTTTAACTAACTAGGCAGGTTAGTTAAAGAAGAATAATTCATCGAATATATAATGATAATATATTTGATATTGTTGCTTTAAAAAAAACGAGGTGTTCCTCTTGGTGAAGCTATTTATAGTGACAGTTATATTAGTTCTTTTAGTTGCCCTAAAAATGCCCAGAAAAAGGACTAGGCACGAGTTACTAGCTACAATACAGTTTGCATTGTTAATGAATTTTGTAACTGATTTGTATCTTGATTTAAAGTACAAACTTTACTGGTATTTTGATAAAGAACAAATAGAGTGGTCGTACCTAGCTGTAGCCCTAGGTGAGGTTGCTGTATTAGTTATTTTTTTTAATTATTTTCCCCTGAAATCAAATGCCATAAAGAAATTTATATATATCTTGGGATGGACATGCATTCTTGTACTACTTGAGTTGTATGCAGTTTATATTAGAGTTTTACATTATGGTGAATGGAATATAATCTATTCGGCGGTGGTTTACTTTATTTCAATGTACATCCTTTATTTCGTATTAGACTACACGGCGGATAGAAGAGAAACTCAGTAATAAAGTCGCAATTTTTTCTTGAACTAAACCAGCTAATAGTTTGTCAACATTTTTCAATAAAACCGATTAATAACATCATGATATACTAAAATTGCTTACGCCAAATAACCTTCCTCTATACTGAAATTGGAAGGTTTTGTTGTATTTGGTTAGACATAGTTATTAAGCTGTATCTTGGAAAGTAGTTCTGCTTTTTAGTAATGCGTAAATCCAATGTAAGAGCTTATTAACACATGCAATAACTGCTACTCTGAAGGGTTTTCCTTCTGCACGTTTCTTATCGTAAAACTCTCTTAATCTTTTATTACGTGCAATTATCTCATCAGTCGTTTTCTTTTTACGAGAATCACGAATACCACTCTGAACAGCCATATAAAGTGAATGGCGGAGCCTACAAGAACCTCGTTTGGTAATTTGATTAATTGATGCGGTAAACTTTCCAGAAGAGTAAACGCTAGGATCAACTCCAGCGAATGCAACTAGCTTTTTGGCATCATTAAACCGTTCTATCTCACCAATTTCGGAAATAATCGTGGTTAGATCAGGTATTTCCTGAGTATAGAGGGGTATTTGGGAGTTTGTATTCGAAAGTATCATTGCTTACCCTACTAGCATTCCCAACTTCTGAGGCAGTTTTTTATTATTAAACTATAGGGGCAGGTTAGTTAAAGAAGGAAATTTTAAGTAACTGAAGGAAAGAGATGATTTATGCTCGAACTATTATATTAGGAATTACAGACGACAGTAATTTGATATAAAACAAATAAACTGGGGGAACAACAATGAAAATTGATCCAAACAAGTTTGAGTTTGGCGTCGAAAAAGAATATGCAATAGTTTATAAAGAAGGTGACTTCATTAGTTATTTATTAGCATCACAACAGATTGTAAATAAAATAAAGTATATGTCGGATATTAATGAAAATTTGGAGAAAAAAGTGGATAATTTGTTTAGCAAAGGCTGGGAGATACATCCTGAATATTCCAATGCCTTAATAGAAATCGCATCTCCTCCTTACACCTTAGACAGTTTTGAGGAAATAATAGAAGGTTTTCAAGTTTTTGAGGAAATTGTACGTTATTTATTAATTGACTTCAAAGATAAAAACCCAATTCTAAAAGGAGAGATTTTATTAACAGATAAGTTTAGTTCTTCGACAGATACTTTCATTAACTTTAAAAAAGAAAAAGTCACTGATATTAAACAAATAATACTTACGAATGAAGTTGTTACTTTTCTAGGAAGTAAAAATCTAATTCCCAGCTCCTTTAAAAAAACTAATGATCTAAATTTACTTTATGCGGGGTTTATTTCTACTCATATTACGCTACATCCTAAATATTGTTCGAGATGGGACATTAAACAAGAGGCAGAATACTTTTGGAGCTTATTAAATCTTCTGTTTTTATCTGATTATGATATAGATGACTGTACCTTTTATCATAAAGGTAAAGATGAAATCCAATGTACAACAACACCTCGTAGCGAACTAATATTATGGGCGGATAGAACAAGTATTTTTTATGAAAAAAGAATTAAAGAAATAATGGAAGGTGATGTTCAAGAAAAAGTTGACAAGTATAATCATTTTTTAAATGAACAACACAAAGGAAACCGAACTTATTTAGCAAAAATAAAACATATTGAAGAATGGGTATTATTTGAAATCAGAAGATTTCATAGTGGAATATCAATGAACCATATTAAAGAATTTTTATTAAATGCGAGTAAGATTGCAATGTACCCATAAAACCAGACACCAAGAACCCATATTGGAAAAGCTTGTGGGGGCCAACTGGTATCTGCATATGTTTTAGTTTATGAAGTTTTCATTTTAACACCAGATAACAGAATATTTGAAGTTGAGATTCTTGCAAAATCAGGAAGAATTATAAAGAAATGATTTTGATTAATACTACCAATACTTAGAGTATTGGGCGATGTTAAACAAGTCATCACCTTTTTTTGGTTGATTAACAAAGAAGATTGTGAAGTATTACACTTAAACTAAAGAGTGCTTGAGTTGAATACCAGAAGTTGTAGCGGCATTCCTTTTCTTATTCGACTAACGGAGCAGGTTTATCCAAGAAGGGTTAACGCACTTTTGTTGGAAGTTTTATATTGAGGGATTGGAGGAATTTAAATGAATAAGGAAGGATTTAAATTAGAGATAAAAGCAGCAGAAGAGTCACAGTTAGATCTACTTGTGTCCCAGTTTTCTCCCGATAATCCAATGTGGCAATACAACCGATATGATGTTCAAAAGAGGGGGGAGGGACTATATCTAATCGCTTGGAATGATAAAATTCCTATTGGTCATTTCTTACTACGTTGGAGTGGTCCTCAAGATACTTTTGTTACGGAAAAAATTGATATTACATATAGAGCTTTTTTAGAAGCAGGGCTAACAAAAGATAAATATCGAAGAATGGGAGTAGCAACAGCTATAGTTCAAGAAGCAGAAAGACTCTCAAAAGAAAAAAGATGCACTCACATAGGTTTAGAAGTAGGTATAGAGAATTCTGAAGCTAAAAGACTTTATGAAAAATTAGGGTATAAAGATTTGGGGTTTGGAGAATTTCCAATTAGCTGGGAATATATTGATAGCAATGGAAATAAAGGGACTGAAACGGAAATAGTAATTTTTATGCAAAAAATCCTTAAGACAGTTATTTAATAAGATATTGTCTAAAGCAGTATCACAAAAGCGTTTTCATAAGATGTTGATAAAGATAATTCGAACGTTGTATTGATAAACTCTATCTGTTCTTAAATAATACTTCATTTTAATTTAATTTTCCTTAAATAAGTGCGATTCTTCAAGGTGAAGGTCGCATTTATTTTTTATAAACGAGTTTGTGAAAAATTACACTTAAACTAAACCAGCTAATAGTTGTCAATTAGATTATGTACCTTTTCAATTGGTGGATTTGGTCTTTTATAAAAATCTACGATGTATTGGTACATTAGTTCAGTCAATTGGTTTTTATCTTTAGGTTCAACGGTACGAACTATTAGTGACATAGCTTTTCTCCTCTTTTAATTAAATATTTCCCTATGTATAAATTTACAACAAAATGTAATTTTATACAATTTATTTTATACAACTTTTTATTCTCTTGTTTAGCTAAGAGGTGCAATTGTTGAAAATGATATTGGGTTGCTGCGGCAACCTTTTTAACGTTCTTCAACTAAAGTTGCAGGTTAGTTGAACAAGAAATGATATAATATGGTATTAATTTGTATAATGGGAGTAGCTGTTCAAGGAGGTACAAAATGAATCAAATACACAAAAAGTCTGGTACTGTAATCATTGTAATACACGAAATTTATGGAATTAACCAACGTATGAAGAGTTTTTGTGAATTATTATCAAAACAAAGTTTTGATGTCATTTGCCCAAATTTAATAGAACGAGAGACACCTTTCGATTATTTTCAAGAGGAAGTTGCTTATCGTAATTTTATGGAAAACGTTGGATTCGCTTACGCTATGCATAAAATAAAAGATATATTATCCGATGTTAAAGATGAATACGAAAAAATATTTATCATTGGATTTAGTGTAGGGGCAACTGTTGCTTGGTTGTGTAGTGACGAAGAATGTGTCGATGGAGTAGTTGGATACTATGGTTCACGTATTAGGAATTATTTGAAATTAACACCACAATGTCCTACAATGCTATTCTTTCCGCAAGAAGAAAAATCATTTAATGTGGACGAGTTAATTTCAACTTTAGAAAATATCGAAATACATAAATTTAACGGGAAACACGGATTCAGTGACCCTTACTCTCCACAATATAATGAAAAATCAGCACAAAAAGCATTTAGTGAAATGGTGAATTTTTTAATGAAACATTAATTAAACGTACAGAGTTGTTATTAAGCTAACGGGTGCTTTCCTTAAAGATTTGGCTGCTAATAATGCAGCCTTTTTCTTATTCGACTAACTAGCAGTTTAGTAGAAGAAATAAGCTTAAGAAATGCAATAACCTCCTACTTGTTAATTTGGTAGGAGGTTATTAAAGTTATTGATTCTAAATTAATTTCGGTAACATAGCCCCAGGTAATATAGAAAAACTTTACCATTAAATTAATTTTAGTGTATACATTTATTATTGCTCATTCGTTGTATAAGTATAGGGAGGATCAAAGATGAAAAAAGAAAATGTGCTCGCCTCCTATCTTATCAAATTAGGAGAGGAAGTGTTCGATTTATTACTGGCGAGAGGATCCAAAAAAGAGGAAGCAGAAGATATAATTCAAGACACCTTTTACAAAGTCTATACACTGTTGGATGACCTAACAGAGAGCAATATACGTCCTTGGTTTTTTAGAGTATCACTCAATCAATATATTGACTTAAAACGAAAAAAGGAGCAGCAAAACATTTACTTAACTGAGGAAATTTATTCAAAGCTCCAACACATAGATTGCGAATTTGACAAGATTTTAAATAAGGACGAGATTTTCTATTTATTAAAAGACATCAAAAAAGAATACAAAGAAATTTTCTTTTTAAAGTATTACTATGATTTTTCATACGAGGAAATTGCTCTTATTTTGGACATTCGAGTAGGCAGTGTCAAGCAAAAATTATATCGTTCACGTAAATTTATCCACTCAAAAGTAGGAGGAAAACAATAATGGACAATTCGTTAAATGGTGCGTTAAAAAAGGCTAAACGAAAACAACTACTAAAAATCATTATTACTTCAATTATTGTCGTATTAATTCTATTACCAATCCTTTATAAAACAGGCAATTACTTTGCAGCGAAAAGTTCAACAAGACTTCACGAAAAGCTTTTTTTACATAATGCCATTGCCGAACCTAATATTCAAATCGACTCTCAAGTTACAAGTAGTTCATCAATGTTTGGCGGCAATATTATCACGAATCGGTCCAAAAATATTAATGGCTATTTAGTTCAATGGAGCACGCTTACTAGTTCGTATGATTGGATTCGTAACAATATAGATCACAATGAATTAATACCGGGCATTCATTGGTCTGATACAGAACTTTATGAGTATGACAAACAAACAAAGAATAAAGTTGCAACATTTTATCATCCATCTATTCAAAAAAACTATGATGGTGTACAAAACGAACTAGGGGAAATTTCACAAATGGAGAATCACGTTGCGGAAGTTGCCATTTCTTTCGATCAACCTTATACCTTTCAAGAAATACAAGCAAAAATACCCGATAATTTAAACATCGTATGGTTGCATATGACATCACCAATTGTCGATGAAAGTAACGGACCTTCTGGTATGCCGGTTTATGGATTTGATCCATCTGATTCACCGAAAGAGGCGTATAATAGTTTTATTGATGCACTAGAACAATATGATGCTAATGGTGATAACGAAACAATCCAGGAATTTTTAACTTCAAATAAAAATAAACCATTTGATAAAGTGAAGATTATAGGAGTAATGCTCACTGGTCAAACAGAAAATTTCAAAGCCTTAGAAAATCAAGATATAATTCGTGGTGCTTCAGTCGGTGCCACTGCACAAATTGTCCCCTATATTAAACCTGAAAAATAATAAGCAAGAGACCCGATTACTAGCTGGTCTGTTTCTCTTATTGAACTATAGGGTGCATATATACAGTATGATTTTTGACCGTATTCATAGTTAATAAGTAAACAAAAATAGCCTATCTCCTATCTTTGTTTACTTATTATCTTCAGTAAGTAATTATAGTTTTTAACGTTAATAAAGATAGGGCTTTACTTGGAGGGGTGGGTATGATAGGCTCGCATGCCTGATGAAACAACGGCTTCAGCCTTTCAAGACCAATCATGCCCACAGAGGCTCCAAGTCAAGCCCTTAAACGCTTATCTACGGTTACATGTAAACAATGATAAAAGGTGTACCATATCAATGTTTTGAAACGAATACTGTATATATGGGGCAGTTTGTTGAAGAAGGATATTTTCTGTTTTAAGCGAATTAGAATTTCAAACAAACCTAACACGAATACAGGTATTGAAAATAACAGGAATATAGGAGGTATGAGATATGAAGATCAATAGAATAGATCATGTGAGTATAAACGTAAATGATCTTTCAGAGGCTAAAGCGTTTTTTCTTGATTTAGGACTTGAAGTGCAAGCGGAATGGGAATTGGAAGGAGAACAGTTGGAAAGAATAGTTGGGCTTAATGATGTTAAAACGGCATGTGTAGGAATGGGGATGCCAGATGGTCAGACATGGATAGAGCTAGTCAAATTTTATACGCCGTCAGATGAAAAAGATATTCAGCAACCTTTTGCAAATACGCTGGGTATCCGACATATTTGCTTTGCTGTTGAAGATATTGAAGCTATTGTTGCAAAATTGAAAAAGAAAGGCACGGAAATCTTTAGTGAGATACAGCAATATGAAGAAAGTTATAAGTTATGCTACATTCGTGGTCCAGAGGGAATTATTTTAGAGTTGGCGGAGAAAATCAGATAAATATTGAATGGGACTTTAAATGATTTAGACCTCCAACTTTAAAGATTTCTTCTTAAACTATCAGGTGCTTGAGCTGAAGAACCAGCTGCCATTCTTGGTAGCTTTTTTCTTATTAAATGAACGGGTGCTATAGTTGAATAAAGGGTTGTAGCTGCAACTCATTTTTTTTGAACTAACGGAGCAGGTACGTGGAAACAAGAGAGATTCTCTTTAATGCGTATTTAAAGAAAAATGTGACATAGGTATGTATTAAAAAAGAAAGAGCAGAACACTCTTTCAGTTGGTAGTTAATTGGGCTTATCAAGCTTATCAGATATATTTTTTAGTATACGATTCTTTTCCTGTTGTATTTTTAGAAATTTTAATAGAAACCATATTATGAATACAACGGGAGCTATGTAAAACAAAAAAGTTATAATCGGAAAAAGAGCAAAAATTGCATCACCAGTCATTTACAAACCTCCTCTCAGTTTGATTATTATAACATACGAAAAACATGTTTATTATTTTATAAAATCTAATATATAGGTAGTACGCAGTACACCGAAATTGTTGAACTAACAGCCTTGTTTAACGGGGTAGAAGAGTTGATTAAAAAGTGAAGCTTATAAGGATTGGTGGTAACAATTTAAGGAGTGACTTATTATGTACAAACTTTTGAAATTATTTGTAGGAATGCTTTTTATCTTTGCACTGACAGGGTGTTTTGGCGAGGATTACGATGTTGGTGTTCCAACTGCTCTTTTACAATTAGAAATTGGTTTGCAAGATCAACAAACGCAATTAACAGAAGCAAATATTAGTTGGAGTTCAACGAGTGGAGATGTAGAAAAAACAATAGATAATATCGAAGAATTTGGATTATCACAAGATAAAATTAAGGTTTCTCAAAACCAAGATGCTTCTTTGGAATTTAAAGAGAATGAAGAAAATGGTGGAGATATTTGGACAGACCCCACAGTAACAGCTACTTTATGGAAAAATGGAGAACAAATCGACATCGAATTGAATGATAATAGAGAATTTCAATTCCCAACAAACGAAGGGACTTATGTATTAGAAGTTAAATTTATTGATTCAGCTAACAGTGCTCAATATGTAGGGAATATTGTTATCGACAAATCAAGCGGGCAAACAAAAATAACTGATGGTAAGCTTCCAGAGTTCACACTTATGGAAATTCCTTCGATTAAAAAGGTTAATTCAGTTGGGGCAGATGGTGTGGTATTTGATAATAGTTATTCCGAAGTATGTTGGAATAATTGTAGTGACAATAGCGCATATAATTACCCAGACATTCACTCTGGGGATGTTGAGATAGGCGATGATATACTAATTGATTGGCATAAAATGAAACCACATCCTACTAAAATAAACCTACTTCAAATAAACACGGATAATTATGAAGTGATAAAAAAGGTAAATATAGACATTACTAATACTCCTTTAGAAATTGAAGTTGATGAAGAGAATATTGATGCACAGTATGCTTTAGAGTTTTTATGGAAAGAAGGAAATAAAATTAATGGAAGAACTATGTTGAATTTTAGATTAGAATAATTGTTTGAAAAGTTAATTTAGATGGACTTCTTGAACTAAAGTGCGCGACGTTTTAGGAAAGGCATTTTTTCTTATTTAACTAGTAGTACAATTTATAAATTAAATAGTTTTAAGTTTTATAAAGCATTTCTCTGTAATGAGGAATGCTTTTTTATCTTTTTTAATAATGAAAAACTTAGTTATGTAACAATAATAATACAACAAAAAACAATAATGTTTTATTGTATATCACTTTTACATAAAGTCATCGATATAAAATCAGAAAATGAATTAATAGTCTGAGGTGGATAACATGGCTATTATAATCAATATTGATGTGATGCTGGCTAAAAGAAAATGGGCGTAACAGTACTTTCATATATTAATAAGTCTAAAAAGCAAGGGAAGGTAGAATATGAAAAAGAGTAACGAAGTAATTTTACAAACAACATATCCATTAAGTGGGACATTAACAATCTCTAACGAATCCAATCCTACCTTTCCAGCAATTTTTCAACAGTTACGCTTGCTTTAATTAAATACTGATCTTCAAACAACAAGTAATCCAATTTAGTCATAATATTGGATTGTTCTAATAGTAGCTCCGGTCCAGCTTGATAAAATTATTTTAAAATTAGATTTAGCACGTAAGCATGAAATAACGAATAAGCGGGTATTGTAAGTTAAGGTAAAGCTGGTCGTGCTGATTTTACTTTTTATCTCGGAACTATTTTCGGACCACAAGATTTACCTCATAATAATGTTCAGTTAATGCTGGAACAAGGTGTTGTTATTACTACATAAAAGAGAGGAAGATTCTAATGAGTAATCGTTTTGAGGGAAAAGTCATTTTAATTACTGGTGCTGGGTCTGGTTTGGGACAAGCTTCTGCAATACAAGTTGCAAAAGAGGGGGCAAAACTTTCATTAGTTGATTTAAATAATCAAGCTTTAGAGGAGACAAAAAAGCTCATATTAGAAGTAGCAGCAGAAGCAGAGGTGCTTTTACTTACTGCAGATGTCTCTAATGAAGAAGAAGTAAAAACGTATGTAAGTAAAACAATAGAAAAGTACAGTAAGATAGATGGATTCTTTAATAATGCTGGAATCGAAGGAAAGCAGAACCTTACTGAAGATTATGGCATAGACGAATTTCGAAAAGTAGTAGGAGTCAATTTAAATGGAGTTTTCTTTGGGATGAAATATGTGCTTGAAGTAATGAAAAAACAAGGATCTGGAAAGATTGTGAATACTGCTTCAGTTGGAGGTATTAGGGGTGTAGGTAATCAGTCAGGCTATGCAGCAAGTAAGCATGGTGTAGTGGGATTAACAAGAAACTCTGGCATTGAATATGGTCAATTTGGTATAAGTATCAATGCCATTGCACCAGGGGCAATTATGACACCAATGGTCGAAGGTTCATTAAAACAAATCGACCCAGAAAATTGGGAAGAGGTAGGAAAACAATTTGTTCAGCCAAACCCAATGAAGCGGTTTGGAAAGCCAGAAGAAGTTGGTTATTTAGTGGCTTTCTTATTATCTAATGAAGCAAACTTTATAAATTCAGCCGTCATTCCAATTGATGGTGGTCAATCTTATAAATATTAGTTTAAAAAACATTTAATTTCATAGACATTACTTCATTAAAATTTGAAGGATTTACGAACAAACGATGCGTTTCTACAATAAGTAGAGACGCTTTTTTTATTTAGTAGATCATGTTTGGTTATTTTAGATTAAGTGTTAAGTGTCATATATATATTTTTCCATATTGGGGATATTATTCTTGATGCATTTAATTAGGAGGTTCTTTCAATGGAAGAAAAGACAAAAATTCGTTTAACAGCTGCGGAAATGTCTACTTTATGGTCTCAGTATATAAACGACACTTTAGCTGTTTGTGTCGGAAAACATTTTTTAGAAAAAGTAGAAGATGAGGAAGTACGGCCCAGCATTGAAAAAACTTTAAAGATCGCAAACACGAATCTTTCTACTATGCAGAACATCTTTAAAAAAGAGGGATTCCCTATACCTATTGGTTTTACGGACCAAGACGTAAATCTGCAAGCACCAAGACTTTTTTCAGATACATTTGTCTTAATGTATTTTCGTCAAATGTCTATTCTTGCAATGGCAGCTAATAGTGCCGCGTTGGGGATGGTAACACGTTTAGATGTGGTTACTTTTCATAAACGTGTATTAACTGATGCGGTTATGATGCAAGATTTAACTCGTGAATTGATGTTAAAACAAGGTACTTATATTAAACCTCCATATATATCCGTTCCAGATAAAGTAGATTTTGTAAAGAAACAACACTTTTTAGCAGGATTTACGGGAAGTAGAAGGGCACTTACTTCGGTTGAAATCAGTCATTTGTTCTTAAATATACAAACAAATGCGATTGGTAAAGCTCTTATCACAGCGTTTGCACAAACAGTTCAAGATGAGGAAGTGAAACAATATTTAGTAAGAGGAAAACAAATTGCACAAAAGCATATAGATATCTTTAGTAACTACATGAAAAAAGAGGACTTACCAGCACCAATGAGTTGGGATTCATCTATAACAGATTCAACTACCAGTGTTTTCTCTGACAAACTAATCATGTTTCACGTATCAGCAATGATTGCAGCTGGAATTGGGAATTACGGTGCAGCGATGGCTGCAAGTCCTAGAAGAGACATAGGATTGAAATATGCTTCATTAATTCCAGAAATTTCACTTTATGCTGAAGATGGAGCTAATATTATGATTAAACACGGTTGGCTGGAGGAACCTCCACAAGCAGACGACCGTGACCAATTAATAAAGAATTAAGTATTCTTATTTTATATTTTATTAACAATTTCATTAAGATAGGCTTTTTTTCATACTATATTTTGGAGGTGATAAAATGCCAAGAGTAAATTACAAAAGCTCAGACGTTGATTTAATGGCAAGGATGATGAGAGCAGAAGCCGAAGGCGAAGGAAAACAGGGGATGTTATATGTTGGAAATGTTATTGTTAATCGTCTTAAAGCAAATTGTTTAGACTTTAAAAATTTAAGAACAATTTCACATGTCATTTTTCAAGTACAAGGAGGAAATTTTTCTTTTGAAGCTGTTCAAAAAGGGAATGTATTTTATCAAAGAGCGAGATCAGTTGAAAAAAGATTAGCAAAAAAGAATTTGGATTATTGGAGACAACACCCAGGGAAATATGCTCTTTGGTATTTTAATCCATATGCGCCATGTCCTCCAACATGGTATGGTCAACCTTTTGCTGGCCAATATAAAAATCATTGTTATTATGAACCAAAAGGTGGAACATGTGATAGTGTTTATAGCGGTTAAGCTTACTCATTGAGTAAGCTTTTTACTTATAGAAAATGTAATGGACTTAAACTAAAGTGCAAGATCGTTGAAGGAGGAAAATGATTATTGAAGTTGAAAATATAAGATTAATCATAAACAGGAGGTCGTCACATGGAAACAATTCGTATTATGTTTGAACATTTAAACTGGGCTAATTGTCGAATTCTTAAAACCTTACAAACTACTGATGGCGAGAACCAAAAACAAGCTATTAGATTATTTTCACATATCCTTTTTGCAGAACATGTATGGTTTACTAGAATAAATAGAATAAATAGTACAAAATTACCAATTTGGGCGGATGTAGATTTAGAGGCTTGTGTAGATTTAGTTGAACAGAATAATAAAAACTTTAAAGAATTTCTTACGACAAAATCAGATATGAAACTAGATCAATTTGTTTTATACAAAAATAGTACAGGCAAAGAGTTCAGCAATTCTTTAAGAGACATACTAACTCATGTTGCACTACATGGTCAATATCATCGAGGACAAATTAATTTGTTACTTAGGGTAGATGGGATGGAACCAATTAATACAGACTTTATTACATTTAGGAGATAGAATATTTGTGATAATTCGGAAATGAGCTTGGGTTAAATTTTTCCCAAGCTCATTTATATAAGGTTTATTGGAGATTATTTAGAGCTAACATTCATCCACTATTTGAACGACTTGTATCATAATTTTGGTTACGTATTGTTCCTTATGTTTCTTTACAACTGTATCATAAACATACTCTTCAAAAACATACTCTCCTAAGGATAAATTTAAACGTTCCATCTCTGAGAAAAGTCGCTTATACGTGTTATGTATGGTTTTCTCATCCCCAATATGATATCCAATGAGAAAATCACCCGCAATCGATTGAAAATACGGATATCCTTCCTTAGGATTTGATTGCTCAATATAAAAATGGCTATAATTAGTGAATTCTCCCTTTAAAATTTGCTCTCGTTTCGTAATAACACCTATTGGAAAACCAGTATCAAGATGTGATACATACAATTCATCAATAAAATCTGAGAAGACCTCTACAAATTCTTCATCAGACATATTTTCAATATTTCTACTTAAATAAAGTGTTGCTTCCGGTAAATGTTCATACGTAATTTGATGAAAATCAAGATGTGACGCTTCTTCCATTAATTTTAGTTTTGTTTCGATCATTTTTTCCTTGGTTTCAATCTCCTGACGCATCTTCACAATCTCTTCTTTTTGTTGATACATTAGAGACAAAAAACGCTCAGGCGATTTATTTTGCATGTATTGTTTTATATCGGTAAGAGACATCCCCAAATCCTTTAATAAATCAATAACAATGAATAGATCAAACTGGCGAATTGTATAATATCGATATCCTTTTTCACTTTTAAGTACTGGAGACAATAGTCCAATTTGATCGTAATAAAAAAGTGTCTGTTTGTTTACTTTGCACAGTTTAGCAAATTCACCTGTCGTTAAATATTGACCTCTCTTATTATTCATTTTTTTACAACACCACCCTTGACTATATAGTTACTATATACACTAAGATGTAAATTGTAAACAAATGTTAACCATATAAGTGTTAGTCAGTTAAGGAGAATGAAAAACATGAAGAATCATAAAGTCACATTAGGATTATTATTAATGAATTTATTCATAGCATTTTTGGGAATTGGTCTTGTCATTCCAGTCTTACCAACTCTGATGAATGAATTAGGTATTACTGGAACAACTGTTGGTTATTTAACAGCTGCGTTTGCATTTGCCCAATTGATTGTTTCACCATTTGCAGGGAAAGCAGTAGATAAATTTGGTAGAAAAATTATGATTGTTATTGGTTTATTTATTTTCGGCATCTCAGAATTTTTATTCGGGATAAGCAAAGAAATCGAAATGTTATTTATTTCTCGTATTTTAGGAGGAATTAGTGCTGCGTTCATTATGCCTGCTGTTACGGCCTTTATTGCTGATATTACAAATCTTAATACTCGCCCTAAAGCACTCGGTTATATGTCAGCAGCAATCAGTACAGGATTTATTATTGGTCCAGGTATCGGTGGATTTTTAGCGGAATTTGGAACACGAATACCATTCCTCTTTGCAGGAGCACTCGGTACAATTGCGGCTATTCTTTCAATTATTTTATTATCTGAGCCAAATCGTACAGAAGGAACGATTGAACAAATCCCAGATGATAAAAATGGCTTCAAACGTATGATTGCACCAAAATATTTCCTTGCGTTTATTTTAATTTTTATTGCTTCATTTGGTTTAGCTGCTTTTGAATCGTTCTTTAGTCTATTTGCAGACCACAAATTTCAATTTAAACCTTCCGATATTGCCATTGTGATCACAGGGGGGGCAATTTTCGGTGCCTTTTCACAAGTCATATTATTTGAGAAGCTTACACGAATTTGGGGTGAAATTAAACTAATTCGATACAGCTTAGTATTATCAGCATTCCTTGTCTTTTTAATGACAGTTGTTCATTCATATTTCTCAATTTTACTTGTAACATTTCTTGTATTTGTAGGATTCGATTTATTCCGACCGGCAGTTACTTCTTACCTTTCAAATATCGCTGGGGAAGAACAAGGTTTCGTTGGTGGAATGAACTCAATGTTTACTAGTTTAGCGAACATTAGTGGACCGATTCTAGGGGGGATATTGTTTGATATAGATATTGACTACCCTTACTACCTTGCGACTGTGATACTAGCTTTTGGAATAGGGATAACATTGTTCTGGAAGAAACCAGTTAATCAATCTTCTAACGAAGTGAAGGCTAGTGTAGCTAATTAATCAAACTTAACTTAACTACGACTAATCCGTAAGGGAATTAATTCATTTATTTGAATATATTGTGATAAAAACCAGTATTTATAGTTGAATACTGGTTTTTGATGTTTAGCCCCATTTTTTTACGAATAATGTAAAATAAATCATATTAACATAATATTAAACGTCCTTTGCACTTGGCTGAATCTCATTTGTCATCAGTCGCTTTTTATTTGTGGTTGTTAATTTAGTAAAGATAATAAAAAATAAGGTTAATTCTCCTATTATAACAATATTTGGGACTACTACAATTAAGTTAATGATAAAAAAGACTACTAAAATTCCTAAGAATAACCCTAAATGATATATTTTCAATCGGTGGTGCTCGTGTCTATATTGATGAAAAACAAAGGTAGTTGAAAGGAAATAGAGCATTACAGAACCAAAAGCAAAATAAAGGATAAATGAGTAATGGACCTCATGTAAGTACAGTAGTCTGATGGATGCTGCAATCATGCTCAAAGACATTAAAATAAAAAGATGGCCGTAAATAATGGTTTGGCCAGCAGTTTGAACCGATTTGTCCACTTTCTTATCCACATTATCGAAATACTGCCACCACATCGATATAATGAGGATAAATGAAATGACCGAAAAACCTATTGAGTTCCAATTTCCTTGATTAGGTTGAATGACCGCAAGCGTGCTGATAAGTGCTTCTCCAAAGAGAATAATAGAAAATAGACCAAATCGCTCTAATAAATGCGCTGTATTTGTGGGTACCTTTACTAAATATTTTCGTCCTAATATTGGAATAATAATATCGATAATGATCCCAGCATATAACACAGCATATCGAATCCAAGAATCAAAAAAGACGGAGAATAATGAAATAATGATTCCTATCCAAAAATACCTTCCAAAAAAGAGTGCTGCTTTTTTTCGAGTTCCTTTTTCTATACGCTGGACAATAAGATATTGGATCGCAGTCACTGCTCTTAAGCCAATATAGCCAATTAAAAAAGAAAGATAATAAGGATCAAAATCAACCGATAAGCTTGATGTCATAATGAGCACAAAAAACATTTGCAGGATCAAAAATATTCGTTGATGAAATAAATCTTGTCCAAACCTGTTAACAAACATGGTTTGCCCTACCCAAGCCCACCAGATAGGAATAAAAATTAAGACAAACTTTATTAAATACTCTACATGGATATACCCATCTTCAACATGAAGTAAAACATGAGTTGCTGCCGCAACAGCCGCCACAAATAACAAATCATAAAAGAGCTCTAACCATGTAACTTTCTTTTCTTCCATTCCTGCACTCCCTCCAAATCCCTTATTGTCTATAGTATGCTAAAAATATCTAGAAATTGGAAGTGAAAATAAAAATGACATAAGCTATAAAAAAAATTGACTGGTTTCTAGACTGCAGTGTAATTAGGTATAACGTCACTTCTTAAAATTGGTATATTATGGTACCATCAAGTTGATTTCAAACGAGGAGGAGTTGTATGACCAAAACCATCGGTCTTATTTGTGGTAGTTTACGAAAAGATTCTTATAATCGAATCATTGCTAAATCGTTGACAGATTTGAATGATTCCCATCATTTTCACTTTATCGAAATTAATGATCTTCCTTTGTACAACGAAGACATAGAAATAAGTGGCATTCCAGAAACAGTGACATCCTTTAAATCAGCTGTTCAGGACGTAGACGGTATCATTATCGTAAGTCCAGAGTACAATTCCGGAATTCCAGGCGTATTAAAAAATGCATTGGACTGGGCATCAAGACCTCGGGATTCCTCTGTTCTTAGCAGAAAACCGGTGGGCCTTATTGGAGCAACTCCTGGGGGATTAGGTACTGCTTTTGCTCAAATGCAAATCAGACAAATACTAGAAGCCATGCAGGTTCATGTTCTTCCATTTCAAAAAGTGCTGATTTCCCAAGTAGATAAAAAGATAGATTCAGATCAGAAAGTGCTTACGGACGAACAAACAAAACGTTATCTTCAGCAATATTTACACCAATTTATTCATTGGATCGATCACACACCAACTCTAGATTAAGTTAAGTAGACCAAGTTTTATCAATTATTTAATATAAATATTATTGACACACAATTAATTTATAGAAAACGAATACCACCATTCAGTTCAGTTAAATTGGAAAAAAACGAAGGTATTTATACATTTTCCAATCTATTAATCTTCTTCGATTACTTTAATTATAGGAGGACAATAAAATGTCTGATTTTTATTCCCGTCTTAACAAAGATGATGCTGTCGTTCTTTTAGTTGATCATCAAACCGGCCTTATTTCCGGCCTTGTGCGTGACTATGGTGTAGATGAATTCAAAAACAATGTTTTGGCGCTTGCTAAAACCGCTAAGTTTTTTGATTTACCGGTTATTTTAACAACTAGCTTTGAAAACGGGCCTAACGGACCACTAATGCAAGAATTGGTTGAACTCTTTCCTGACGCGCCCAAAATAGATCGGCCAGGACAAATTAACGCATGGGATAATGAAGATTTTGTCAAAGTAATCGAAGAAACTGGAAAAAAACAACTTATCATTGCAGGAGTAGTTACGGATGTCTGTGTTGCTTTCCCGGCACTTTCCGCTGTGAACGCTGGTTATGAGGTATTTGTTGCCACTGATGCTTCTGGAACATTTAGCAAACAAGTAGCAGATGCGGCATTAACGCGTATGGCCCATAGTGGGGTGCAACTTATGAACTGGTTTAGCATTGCTTGCGAATTGCAACGTGATTGGCGCAACGATGTCGAAGGTTTTGGTGCTTTACTTTCTAGCCAACTTCCTGGTTATCAAAATCTTATCGGAAGTTATACTGGCGCTCAGAGAGACCTCAGCAAGCAGACTAACTAGATTAGAAGTTTAATTAACGATGAAAGAACTCACTTGTTTCTTTATTCAAGGAGCTTCTGTCATATTCAAGAAAAGGACGCGTTTAGTTAGGAACGCGTCTTTTTTTAGTAGATTGAACTATTTCCTTATTTCAATAAAAAATCCTCTAATTTATCGTGCTTTTATCATATTTCTCCTTTTCCAGGGAATTCTTTAATCGTAAAAACAGGTAATTATTTCATGTAAAAGGATAAAAAGTAGTTGATAAATCGGAATTGTTACGATAATATATAAAACGTAATTATTACGAGTTGGAGGTCATTTAAAAATGATTAATAGAATAATGAATAAAACAGATAGTAGGTGCCTTTCTCCATACATAAAGCAAAAGTTAACAAAGTTAGGGTTATTGTTTATCTGTGTGATGTTATTAAGTGGATGTATGAATAATTCATCCGTTACAGAAGAAGAGGATAAGCATATTCATTTTTTATATAATTTTTCTACTAATTCGCTTGATCCTCATGTGGATTCTAGCTATGTTCCTTTGAGAGCGGGGATAACAGAGACACTGATAAGACTAGATGAAGAAAAGTTAAGTATTGAGCCATGGCTAGCAGAAAGCTGGGAAGGTGACGATGGGCAAAATTGGATGATTAAGCTACGTGAAGATGTTAAATTTCAGAATGGTAAAGTAATGGATGCAGAAGCCGTCAAAATGTCTTTAGAACGAGCAGTTAAAGAGAATGTAGCCATTCAGAATGCATTGAAGATTGAACGTATCGATGCCGATGGTTTTACTTTACGAATCAAAACAACCGAACAATTCCCAGAATTTATTTCTGAGTTAGTAAATCCAAATGTAGCAATTATTGATGTAACAGAGTCTGATATTGTTAATAAACCGATTGGCACTGGTCCGTTTAAGCTTATGTCATTTGTCCCAGGTAGTAAACTTGAACTTGAACGCTTTGATGAGTATTGGGATGGGGCTTCAAAGCTTGATCAAGTCACATTCTCTTTCAATGAAGATGCTAATGCCCGTACTCTTGCATTAAAGTCTGGACAAGTAGATATTGTTTATCGACCTGAGGTTGAAAGTCTAGACATGTTACAAGAAGACGAAGCTATTGAAGTTGAGTCAACATCGACATTTCGCGTACATCAATTTACTATGAACCTTCAAAGAGAAAGCATTCAGAATGTTAATGTTCGCCGTGCTATAGATGCGTTAATTGACAGGCAGAAAATTGTGGAGAAAATTCTCCTCAATCATGCAGAGGTTGCAGTAGGACCTTTCCTTCCTTCATTACCATTTGCTCCAACCTATGATTCACAGCCTTCAGGAGAAGATGTGGCAATAGAATATTTGGAAAAAGCAGGGTATACAATGAAGGATGGAAAAATGCAAAAGAATGGAGAACCTCTTACATTTACACTCTTAACATATCCTGCAAGAGCAGACTTACCTTTAATTGCACAAGTATTTCAATCAGATGCGAAGCAAATTGGCATTGATGTTGAAATTAGACAAATTGAAACACCAGAAGAGTATATGGCTTCTAACCGTGATTGGGATTTAGCCACTTATAGTAATTTAACTGCACCACGTGGGGATGCAGGGTATTATTTAAATGCAACGTATCATCCAACCGGAGCATTGAACTTTAGTAAAGCAGATGAACCGGAGTTAACGGCAATTATTGATAAGCTTAATCAGACGGTTAATCAAGAAGACCGCGCTATACTAGCAGAGCAGGCAGCGGATTATGTATATGAAAATATGATAAACTCCTTTGTTTTACATCCTTCAACAATTGTCGCGTATAACAAAAATAAAGTAGTAAATTGGGTGACAACCAAAAGTGAGTACTATATGATAACAAACGAACTGGATGTGAAATAATGGTTCGAATTCTTGTTCGTAAATTTCTTGAAGTTCTATTCTTTCTATTATTTATTACTTTTGTTAGTTTTTTATTTATCAGACTCGCACCTGGAGATCCAGTGTTGACGATTTTAAATGTTGATGAGCTTTCAGTTAGTCAAGAGCAAGTAGAAAAGCTAAGAACAGAATTGGGGTTTAATAAGCCAGTGCTCGTCCAATATGGACTCTGGCTTTTAAACTTCATTCAACTTGACTTTGGAACATCCTTCGTTACTGGTCAACAGGTGATGAGCATGATTCTAACAGCTCTTCCTGCGACACTGGAATTAACTGTTGGTGCAATATGTGTAATGCTATTGGTATCTATTCCATTGGGCTCTTTATCAGCCCTTTATCGAGATAGTTGGATTGATAAAATAAGTAGAATACTAGCGATAATTGGAGCAGCTATACCAAGCTTTTGGTTAGGACTTATTTTTATAGATTTATTTGGGGTTAGATTAAGCTGGTTTCCGACAATGGGTAGGGATGGATTTATATCAATGTTTTTACCATCTATCACACTAGGATTAGCGATTTCTAGTGTTTACGTTCGTCTGCTACGATCTAGTTTGCTTGATTCCTTTAGCCAAGAATTCATAAGAGCAGCACGTGCACGTGGTCTATCTGAAGGAAGAATTTTTTTGTTTCACGCTTTTCGTCACAGTATTCCTCCTGTCATTACTGTTTTTGGTGTTAGCTTAGGAAGTTTGATAGGGGGAGTTGTTGTAATTGAAGTTCTTTTTGCTTATCCAGGAGTAGGAAAACTAATCGTAGATGCAATTCGACAAAGGGACTATCCTTTAATACAAGGATATATCCTTATTATGGGGATCATTGTATTTATTGTAAATGCATGTGTGGATCTCTCATACCGCTATTTAAACCCTGAGATGCAAATGAAAGAAAGGGAGAACAATTGATGAAGGACTCCTTTATGTATTTATCGATACCGAAAAAATATAGATGGCAAGCTGTACTACTCATAAGCTTTGCTATCATTGTCATAATTGCATGCTTATATACGTTTCTTTATTTAAGTCATGATCCGTCCTATACAAATTTAGACCGGAGACTTGAGGGAATGGGATTTGAGCATCCGCTAGGAACGGATCATCTAGGTCGAGATATCTTGACGAGGCTTTTGCTTGGTGGTCAACAGACAATCGGCTTCAGTTTAATGGCCTTAGGTGTTGCTCTTCTTGTAGGCATACCAATTGGGCTTATTTCAGGATATAAGCGTGGGGTTATTGATCGTTTATTTATGAGGATTGCCGATGGATTTTTAGCTTTCCCAGATACAATTGTTGCAATTGTGTTAAGTGGTTTGCTTGGTCCGGGTATAGGAAATCTTGTACTTGCGATTGTAATGGTTAAATGGGTAAATTACGCTCGACTTGTTCGAAGTACAGTATTATCTGAATCTCAAAAAGAGTATGTTTTAGTTGCGCGAACGAATGGTTTATCTTCTATAAAAATTATGTGGAAACATCTAGTTCCTCACATTTTAGGAAATGTCCTTGTGATGGCTAGTCTTGACTTAGGAAAGATTATTTTACTTATTTCTTCATTGTCGTATATTGGTTTAGGTGCACAGCCCCCAGTCCCGGAGTGGGGAGCGATGTTAAATGAATCACGTCCTCACTTTCAGTCTAGTCCTGAATTAATGATTTATCCTGGATTAGCGATCGTTGTTGTTGTACTAATCACAAATCTAATCGGAGATTATTTACGTGACCACTTTGATGTGAAAAAAGAGGTGCAGAGATGATATTGTCTATTGAACAATTATCTGTCAGTAGTGGAGAGAAAAAAATAATAGATTGTGTATCTTTATCCATACGTAAAGGTGAATGGTATGCATTGGTAGGGCAAAGCGGAAGTGGGAAAAGTATGCTCTCACAGGCGATTGGTCAAATGCTGCCTTCTAATTTACGAATGGAGGGGGTAATTAATTTCAACGAACATAATATGATGTCGTTGTCTCGTAAACAATTAGGTGATATTCGCGGTAAGAAATTGTCATATATTTTCCAGGATTATCAAGGTTCTTTTACTCCATTTCGAACGATTGGTCAGCACTTTCAAGAATATCAAAAGGTTCATGGAATTAATAATAAAGAAACACGTAGAATGAAAACACTGGAGGCATTAGAATCTGTTGGACTAGATGAAACGTTTTATAGCAGGTACGCATTTCAATTAAGTGGAGGACAGCTTCAGCGTGCTTCAATTGCATTAGCTCTAATGTTTTCACCAGACCTGGTCATTGCAGACGAAATAACGACGGCTCTTGATAGTGTCACTACCCATAGAATATTAGAGTTGCTTGCAAAGCGGCAAAAAGAGTCTGGATGTGCCATCCTTTTTATTACTCATGATTGGCGACATGTTAGACGTTATGCAACTCGCTTAGCGATTATGAAGAGTGGAGAAATTATTGAATCTGGTGGCAAGCATCGAATACTTGATCATCCTCAGCATGAATATACAAAACAGTTGATAAAAGCGGCACCGATATTAGAAAAAGGTCTTCCTTCAGGATTAGATAGAGAGGTTTCATATGAATCTACTTTCTGTTAAACAACTAACAAAATTATATAATGGGCAAGAAGTCGTTACTAATCTGTCATTTGATTTGCAAAAGGGAGAATGCTTAGGGCTTGTAGGTGAAAGTGGGTGTGGTAAAAGTACACTCGCTCGTTGTTTACTAAGATTAGAAAATATTGACAGTGGCTCAATCTTCTTTAAAGACGAGGCTATTGAAAATCTTCGTCATCGTCAGCTAATTCCTTTTCGTAAAGATATGCAAATCGTCTTTCAAAATCCTACTGCCGCATTAAATCCTAAGCTGAAAATAAAGGATTCTCTACTAGATCCATATATTCAATATCGAAGTGATCTAGCACTTAGGCATTTTTCTTTTACATCGAAGGAACAATTTGTCCTTCAGTTACTAGATGCTGTGGGATTACCAGCCAGTTTAGCGGGACGCTATCCGCATGAATTGAGTGGTGGACAAAGGCAGAGGGTTACAATCGCTCGCTCGATCAGCATCGAACCTGAGTTAATTATTTTAGATGAACCAACTGCAAGTCTGGATGTCATTTCCCAAGCAGAAATATTAACTTTGTTGACTGAGCTACGTCAGAATTTAAAACTTTCTTATTTGTTTATTTCACATGATCTTGCAGCAGTAAAGCAACTGAGTCAACGAATCATGGTAATGAAAAAGGGGATCATTGTCGATCAATTTCCGTGTGCTGAATTATTTGATGATCAGCGTCATAATTATACAAAAGAGCTAATTTCGATTTTTTAGAATGGGAAAGTTCTTTACGCAAAGGATTATTAATTATTAAAAACTCTATTATAAAAGATGAAGGGAACATCATTTTAAGATGCTCCCTAGTCGTTTATTACTTAATAAGCTTCCCTAAGCCTTCCCATATTTCTCAAAACAGTAGTTTTGTTACAGGGTTTGGATAACGCTTACACACTAAATATGTAACTTTGATGTACTCTACGAGAGATGAGTTTATAAAATCACTTGCAAATAGTAATCATTACGCTTTATAATAATGTTGTGTTATTAACACCGACAAATTTTTACGCGATGTTAATGAGAAATAATGTTGGATGTTTTTATAAAACACAAATCGTAATTATGACGTTTTATAATTGTGTTAAAAGATAAAAAGTTCTGATTGTCTGAACTTATTAGATTTTGCCTTCTTTTCAGATATAAGGACCAATAAAGAAACTATAGGAGGAAATATGATGAGAGTCAAAATTACATTAGCGTGTACAGAAACCGGAGATCGGAATTACATTACGCCGAAGAATAAACGAACAAATCCAGACCGTATCGAGCTTATGAAATATTGTCCACGTTTGAAAAAACGTACTTTACATCGAGAAACCAAATAAGATATGTAAGCTGATCATTTTCATAGGGGAGAATATGGTTTGTAATACGTAATGATTCTATTTTATTTGAAGATGAAAGAAAACTAAAGGAGAAAATAATTATGGCAAAAAAATCGAAAGTAGCAAAAGAACAGAAACGTCAGGCAATGGTGAAGAAGTATGCGGCTCTTCGTATGGAGTTAATCGAAAAAGAGGATTATGAAGCCCTTAGAAAACTCCCAAGAGATTCATCACCGACGCGATTAAAAAACAGATGTCTAGTAACAGGAAGACCAAGAGGATATTTAAGAAAGTTCAAAATGTCCCGTATAGCTTTTAGGGAATACGCTCATAAAGGACAAATTCCTGGTGTGAAAAAGTCAAGTTGGTAGAATATATACACGTTCAACCGCTAATAAAGGAATTTGAGGATTGAAACTGATTGGGAAATTAGGGTTACAACAATTGTGTGTGTTGAATAAAGTTGTATTAACGCTATAGATCGTTATGAAATAATTCAATTTAGGTTTTAAATCGTAATCATTTCGTTTTGATTTCAATGAAACAACGGAAACTCAAATAAAAAATATAAGTGTAAAGGATAGTTGTGATGAAACAGGAAATAGATTTTATAAAATTTAATCCAACACAAAATATGACGATCCTTGTTAAAACTAATTATCCAGTTGAGGAGTATAGTCACATTGCTTCGAAAATAATGTCATATGACAACGTATATGCTGAACAAGTAGGTTTTATAGAAAAACCGATAAATAATAAAGCTGCTGCATATCTACAGATGGCTGGAGGTGAGTTTTGTGGTAATGCTTGTATGGCATTGGCTGCTTATATTGCATCTGAAAACGGATTAAAGCTAAACGATTTGACGGAAATATTATTAGAAGTTTCAGGCACAGATAATTTAATAATGTGTCAAGTGAAACGAAATTTAGATGAATATTACTGTCAAGTTACTATGCCTTTTCCTAAGAGGATAGAAACTAGAACAATAAAGTATGATGGCAGCGATTTGAATATCGTTATCGTAAGATACCATGAGTTTATACATATTGTGATTGAAGTCGAGGAATTTAGTAAGACAGAGAGGGAAAAAGCGCAATCATTAGCAAAGTTGCTTGGAGTAACCTTAGGTTCTTATTTAATCGGCATTCTATTATATAAATCTAAATCTCATGAATTGGCTCCTCTTATATATGTCACACATCTAGATAGCATGATTTGGGAAAGGGGGTGTGGTTCAGGTACGGCCTCCTTAGGAGCTTATCTAGCTTGGAAAAATAAAGGAGAGATTGTTGCTAAGATCAGGCAACCAGGTGGCATTATTAATGTAGCTGCTACTTGTTATAAAGAAGAATTAACAAGTCTTAGGATTGAAGGATCTGTCGGAATAGTAGCACAAGGCAAAGCTTTTATAGATGTTTAGTTAAAATACTGTGTTGGGGTGAATTGAATGAATACTGTAATAACTTTTCAAGAACATTTAAGTGAGTTTTTAGAAAAATTTGATGATTTATCAAGAAGATACGATCATACAATCAATAATTGTTCAGAGTTAGGGAGTTTAATAGATGCTTATTCAAAATTCATTACAGACGACAGGAATAAAGAAGCTTGGGAACAACTAGAACGACAGGAATCTAGTGATTTGAATCAACTTGTAGTGGGTTTAAGAAAAAAATCTGCACTTTGTGTTGCTATTATGGAAAAATATCGTGCATTCAAGTTGCAGAATGGAAATGTCGAAATGACTGATTACTTCCAAAATATAGAATCGTGCATTGAAAAAGAATTCGGAAGTTTCCGAGTTACTTCCAAATCAAAAGTATTATTAGTAGGTTCTGGTTCATTTCCAATGACACCACTGTTAATTGCGAAGCGAACAGGAGCAGAGGTTGTAGGAATAGATATAGATGATGAAGCCATTAATCTAGGACGAAACGTTGTAGAAAGATTGGGAGCTGGATTAAATATCAGATTAGAAAAAGCATTAGTAGAAAATCTTAATTATACAAAAGATGTGACCCATATCATTTTTAGTTCAACTGTTGAAAGTAAATATGAGATATTGGATCAATTACACATATTGACGAATGAAAATGTAGTTGTTGCTATGAGATATGGTGATCAGTTGAAGTCCTTATTTAATTACCCATCGAGAGAGGTGGATGGGCAAAAGTGGAGACAAGTTGAAAAGATATTACGACCTGATCATGTATTTGATATAGCATTGTATAAAAAAGCATAACTTACTTAGTTTGAAAGAAAGTGAGGCCTTTATGAGTGAGTTTAAGAGAGTCTTATTGTTAGGAACTGGTCCTACATCAATCCAACTTGCTGTAAATTTTAAAAAGAAATTGAATTGTTATGTGGGAATTGCCGGAAGAGAATCTATTCGTTCAGAAAAAGTCTTTGCGGAGCTTAAGCGAAGTGACCAACTAATTCGTGTAAGCGTTCAAAATGAAAAGCATCGAAGTATGGAAGGTGAATGCTTCGTTGATCAAGTTTTTAATGGATATGGAACAATTAAGGGTGACTGGGATACTATTATTCTTTCTGTAACCACGGATGCCTACATCGAAGTATTAAAACAAATCAATGATAGGTTTTTAAAACAAGTAAGGTGTATTGTTTTAATTTCTCCGACTTTTGGATCGAATAGCTTAATAAGTAATTATATGAGCCATCTTAATTCAGATGCGGAAATTATTAGTTTTTCTACATATTTTGGTGATACACGATGGACGGACGACAGACCACTTAATCATGTATTAACAACAGCAGTAAAGAAAAAGATTTATATAGGCTCCACACACTATCCGTCTAAAAATGCCAACAGACTATGTAAGTTATATCAACAACTAGGTATTACTCTAGAAATTATGAAATCTCCAATTGAGGCTGAGACAAGAAATATTTCTTTATATGTACACCCACCGTTGTTTATGAATGATTTTTCATTAAGTACAATATTTGGAGAATTAGATACCAAGAAATATGTATATAAAATTTATCCTGAGGGACCCATTACCCAATATTTAATTCGTGATATGCTGGCCCAATGGAAAGAAATTATGAATGTTCTAGGGAAGATGAACTTACAAAGTATCAATTTACTTAAATTTATGACAGATGATAATTATCCGGTGAGATTGGAAAGTTTATCACGTAATGATATAGAAAATTTCGATCAGTTAGACATTATTCAGCAAGAATACTTATTGTATATACGCTATACCGCACTGTTAATCGATCCTTTTTCAGAACCAGATCAGGAAGGAAAATATTTTGATTTTTCTGCTGTTCCATTTAGGAAAATATTCGTCAATATGGAAGGGTATTTGGATATCCCTAGGATGCCTAAGGAAGATTATTATCGAATAAAAATCATACAAGGAATTGCAAGATATACAAAAACGCCTTGCCCAACCATAGACAAGTTTAATAAAACTTATGAGAATAAAATTAAAAAGGTTGCTCAATCTCATAAAGGTGAATTACTATCTAAAGCATTTACCGTTCAAAGCTTTGATGAAGACTTGAAAATGATATGCAACGGAATTGGAAAAAGTATAGGAACAAGATGATGAAACAGTACTAATCTTAAAAATAATAGAGTAGTATACTATATAAATAGGAATTATTACGATTTAATTCATCGTATCTAGCCGACAAAAGTGAGTTACATTCAATTTAGCAAGACGAAAGGGAGAAGAGTACATTGTTAATTAGACATAAGTTAGTGGCTCTCGTTTTTTTGGTTTTATCTATTCTAGTTGCCTGCTCTGTAAATACTGGGAAATCTAGTAATGTAAAGGAAGATACGGTCTCAACAAATAATGAAAAAGAATTAGTTTATGCATCAGCTAAAGATATTAATGATATGAACCC
Organism: Metabacillus sp. KUDC1714; assembly: GCF_014217835.1. NCBI lineage: Bacteria > Bacillati > Bacillota > Bacilli > Caryophanales > Bacillaceae > Metabacillus > Metabacillus elymi. The sequence goes on along the minus strand of NZ_CP055263.1, from coordinate 4,735,759 downwards.
TCATTTGTACACAGGCTCAATGCCTGCTCAAGGGATGATATATGAATCATTAGTTGAAAATACGAAAGATGGAATTAAGCCTTTACTTGCTGAGTCCTGGGAAGTTTCAGAAGATGGAAAAGTATATACTTTTCATTTAAGAAAAGATGTGAAATTCCATGATGGGGAACCATTTAACGCAGAGGCCGTGAAGCAAAATATTGAGGCTGTTCAAAATAATGCAGAAAAACATTCTTGGATTAAGCTATCAACAAAAATCGAGAGTTGTAATGTAGTAGATGAGTATACAGTTGAATTAGTTCTGTCAGAAGCATATTATCCAACTTTAGTTGAATTGTCTATGACTAGACCTTATGTATTCCTATCACCCAAAAATTTTATTGACGGGGGAACAAAAGATGGTGTAAATGGTTACAACGGGACAGGACCGTATGTTCTTACAGAACATAAGACCGATCAGTATGCCACTTTTGAAGCAAATGAAAACTACTGGGGTGGCTCACCTAAGATTAAGAAAATTACTTCTAAAGTTCTTCCTGCAGGGGAAACGACATTTTTATCCTTACAAAAAGGAGAAGTAAACGTTGCTTTCACTGATGATCGAGGTGCAGACAGTCTTGATGTTGAAGCAATGAATCAATTAGTTGATTCTGGTGAATATCAACTCGTTAGAAGTGAACCAATGAATACGAAAATGATCGTAGCTAATAGTAGTAAATTGGATAATCCAGTAAACGAGACAGCTGTTCGTGAAGCGATTTGGTACGCTATCGATAGAGAAACAATTAGTAAGGATATTTTAAATGGGACAGAAACAATAGCCAATACAATGTTTTCATCTAACGTCAATTATGCAGATGTTGATTTGAAGAAACGAGACTACGATGTTGAAAAAGCGAAAGAAATCTTAAAAGAAGCCGGATGGCAATTAGGGAATGGTGCTGAAGTTAGAACGAAAAACGGCAACAAATTAGCAATAAAACTTTATTATGATAGCAATTCTTCTTCCCAAAAAACACAGGCTGAATTTATGCAACATTCATTAAAAGAGATAGGTATTCAACTGGAGAATATTGGTGAGGAATCAACTTCAATTGCTAATAGAAGATCAACTGGTGATTATGATTTATTATTCAATCAAACATGGGGACTAGCATATGATCCACAAAGTACAATCGCTGCTTTTACTTCTAAGGCTTCTTACTTACATACTACAAGTGGCATTGCGAAAGCAGATGAACTCTACAAGAAGATTGATGAAGTTATGGTGTCCACCGATGAGGAAACACGAAAATCATTATATGCTGATATTTTAACAATTGTCCACGATGAAGCAGTCTTTATCCCAATATCAAATGGAAGCGTCACTGTAGTGGCACCAAAAAATTTAAAAGGTATTTCATTTAAGCAAACCCAATTTGAACTGCCATTTGAACTAATGAATTTTGAATAACTGAATAAGAAAAGCGCAAGCGCCTTGATCATCGCCGTACAAACTGGAGGAGCATCGACTGAGATAAAGGAAACACGGTAAGCGTAGCGAGCCGATGTTGACTTATCGTAGGGAGATGATCTGAAGTTTGATAGGCGATAGGCGCTGGAGCTAGACACCAAAACTAAGTACAAAAACTATACTTTCTTACCTTAAATAAAAGGGGGAATTCCCCCTTTTTAACCCTTATCTCATATAGCAAAGTTCTGACAGTTTATTGGAAAGGATAATTTCTGCTGTTTTTTTCGAATGAAAGGAGATTTTCTTTGAGACGTTACATCATTAAAAGGCTGTTCATTTCTATCCCTTTACTCCTAGTCATATCATTTTTAACGTTTGTGTTAATTAATCTTTCTCCCTTAGATCCAGCTGAAGTGGTATTACAAGCACAAGGTGTTCCAACAATAACAGAGGAATTAATAGCTCAAACGAAAGAAGAGTTGGGGATGGATCAACCCTTTATCATACGATACTTGGATTGGGTCATTGCTTGTTTACAGTTGGATTTTGGGAATTCCTATGTGACAGAAAAACCAGTTTGGTCATTAATAGGTCCAGCTTTTGTAAATACGTTCAAGCTGACATTCGTTTCATCTGTTGTCATTATCCTAATGTCGATACTATTAGGTGTTATTTGTGCAATGAATGAAGGGAAATTAATTGATAAGTCGGTAAGAGGATTTTCATTTTTTTTAACGGCAATGCCATCTTATTGGCTTGCTGCTCTTATGATTTGGTATTTTTCCGTTAAATTGGATTTATTACCAACTAGTGGAATGGAGTCGTATAAAAATTACATTCTACCGGTTATTGTCATAGCTGTAAGTTATGCAGGTATCTATTTTAGGGTCGTTAGAAGTTCGATGTTAAGCAATTTAAATGAAGACTATGTTCTGTATGGAAGGGCATGTGGCTTAACAGAAAGGAAAATCACCCTGCATATATTAAGGAATTCATTGCAAGTAGCCATTTCAATATTTTGTATGGCTATACCCATTATATTGGGAAGTACAGTAGTAATAGAAAATGTTTTTGCTTGGCCAGGGTTAGGAAGTCTAAGTGTTAGATCCATATTAAGCAGAGATTTTCCCATTATCCAAGCTTATGTTCTTATAGTAGCAGTGGCCTTTGTATTGTTTAATACGATATCCGACATTATAAATGCTGTGATGAATCCTAAATTAAGGAATGATCTCTAAATGAGAGTATTGAAAAATTTAAGTAAAGATAAGTTAGCTGTTATTTCTATATTAGTCATTGTTGTCATTATTATTGTTGGAATATTTGCTCCTATATTTGCACCCCATGACCCAAATAAAGTAAATATGCCCCTTCGATATGCAGGCTTTTCGTGGGAATACCTATTAGGAAACGATCACTTAGGGAGATGTATCTTATCAAGATTAATTTATGGGATTCGTCCCAGCGTGTTATGGGTTTTAGTTGTATTATTAATATCTGTGTTGATTGGGGCTATCTTAGGTTTTCTAGCAGGATACTTTAGAGGAACAGTAGATGCTTTCATCATGAGAGCTTGTGACATCATGCTTTCTTTTCCTGGGTATGTCATGGCATTGGCGATTGTTGGTATTTTAGGCATGGGTCTTGAGAATATATTGATTGCGTTTATTCTGATTAAATGGGCATGGTTTGCTCGAATCATTAGAACGTCTGTGATGCAGTATGCTGAATTAGACTATGTGAAATTTTCCAAAGCTTCTGGAACAAATCATATAAAAATTATATACAAGCACATTGTTCCTGTTACATTTTCTGATATCGCGGTTATATCAAGCAGCGCTATTGGTTCCATGATTTTGCAAATATCCGGGTTTTCCTTCCTTGGTTTAGGCATTCAAGCTCCAAATGCTGAATGGGGGATGATGTTAAATGAGGCGAGGGAAGTAATGTTTACAAGACCTGAGTTAATGTTAGCACCTGGTTTAGCCATTTTTATTGTCGTATCTGCATTTAATTTTTTATCTGACGCACTTCAAGTTGCTTTAGATCCTAAATTAGCAAACTCTAAAAATATGCATCAAGAAAATCTACCGCTCTCTAAAATTAAGCTTCAAGAAAAAGAGGTGGCTAATTAAATGATGAATCTATTAGAAGTTAAAAATTTAAAGATATGGGATGTTAATACGGGTAATGTCATTATTCATAATAGTTCATTCCATTTAAAGAAAGGAAGCTGTCTGGCAATTGTAGGAGAAAGCGGAAGCGGTAAGTCATTGACATGTAGGGCAATTATGAGATTAAATAGGCCCTCACTTCACCAATCAGGGGACATTTTATTTAAAGGGGAAAACGTAAACAATCTTCCTGAAAAAGAGATGAGAAAGAAAAGGGGAAGAAGCCTTTGCATGATTCTACAAAATGGGATGAGTGCGTTTGATCCTTCTTGTGTGATTGGTGTTCATTTAAAGGAAACACTTGCTGAACATTTCGAGTGGAATAAAAACGAAATAGAAGAAAAAATGAAAAATGCCATGGAAAGTGTCATGCTTAAAAATCCGAAAGAGATTATGAACAAATATCCCCACCAGTTATCAGGTGGGATGTTGCAGCGAATTATGATCGCGATGACAATCGTCTTAGAGCCTGACATTATTATCGCTGATGAACCGACAACAGCGCTCGATACCATTTCGCAATTTGAGGTCATTGAACAACTTATTAAATTACGAGAAAGAATGGGTTGTTCGATGATTTTTATTTCACACGACTTAGGCGTTGTAAGAAAAATTGCTGATGACGTTTTAGTTATGAAGGATGGAAAAATTGTTGAAAGAGGGAGTACACAAGCCCTTTTTTCAGAACCGAAACATGAATATACAAAATATTTAGTGACTACTAGACTAGCCCTGAGTGAAAATTTTAAAAAAATTATGAGGGGAGGGGCTAAAGTTGCTGAAGGTTGATCGTGTTGAAAAATCCTATAAAAAAGGTGGATTGTTTTCTACAGAAAGACAGAACGTTTTAAAGAATGTAAGTTTTGAATGTAAGGACGGGGAATGTCTCGGTATTATCGGAGAGAGTGGAAGTGGAAAATCAACATTAGGGCGTTTAATAGTAGGAATTGAAAAGCCTGATCGTGGAACAGTTTTATTTGAAGGAAAGAGTGTAGAGGATAGAAGAGTAAGATTAGGCAATATTAGCGCTGTTTTTCAAGACTATAAATCTTCCATTAATCCCTTCTTTACAGTTGAAGAAGCAATAATGGAGCCATTAAACATTCAGAATAATGAAAAAAAGGAACATCAAAGCAAGATTGATCTTCTATTAAATCAAGTAGGATTAAGTTCTTCCTATAAAGAAAAATATCCTCATGAGTTATCAGGTGGAGAGGTTCAGAGAGTGTGTATTGCAAGAGCCATTTCAACAGAACCAAAATGTGTTTTATTAGATGAAGCAATCAGTTCATTAGATGTATCTGTTCAAACACAAGTCCTTGAGTTGTTAATAGAGTTAAAAAAAATCTACAACATGAGTTATATTTTTATTACTCATGATATACAGGCTGCTGCCTATATTTGCGACAGAGTCCTTATATTTAGAGATGGTCAAATCGAAGAAATGATTAAAATCGAACAATTAAAGGACGTTCAGTCAGAGTACGCAAGAAAATTATTGCAGGCGTTAATAACGTTTTAATTATTTACGATAAAGTAAGACAAGGCAGGGATATATTTGAGGGAAATGATTTTACATAGAAATACAGTCTTTATAGCAAAGTGAATATGAAAATAATCAGATTTTGTGTGAATAGTAGAATGACTTTCGAAAAGAGTAAATTAATACATAAAGTCATTGTTACGCGATTTTAGGAGGAGAAAGATTGTGAGTGGAGCTATGTCTTGGCCTTTTTTACGTTTGTATCTGCTGGTTCTTCTGTATTTTAGTGCTAATTCTATACTAAATGTGATTATTCCTTTACAAGGAGAATCATTAGGAGCCAGCAATACAACAATCGGCTTGATCATGGGTGCATATTTGTTTACAACCATGTTCTTTCGTCCATGGGCAGGCAATATTATTCAAAAGCACGGACCAATAAAAATTTTACGCATTATACTTATTATCAATGGGATAGCTTTAATACTATATACATTTACTGGATTAGGTGGTTATTTGATTGCCCGTATGTTACAAGGGGTATCGACAGCTTTTTTTTCAATGGCATTACAAATAGGAATTATTGATGCACTACCAGAGAAGGATCGTTCTCAGGGCATTTCACTTTATTCTTTATTTTCATATATACCGGGTATTATTGGCCCATTGCTGGCGTTAGGCATTTGGCAAGAGGGAATGGATTACTTTACAGTAATGATGATAGCAATTGCCCTTTTTACAGGAGTGTTTGGCTATAGTGCCAAAATGGAAAAGGATAAGGATCAACTTGCTGTAAAAAGTAATGAGCAGGGAGTAAGTACATTTAAGTCATTTAGTCAGTTAGTAAAAAATCCGTTATTGTTTAAATGCAGCGTATTGATGTTAGTTTCTTCTACTGTCTTCGGGGCTATTACAACCTTTATACCACTGTACGCGATGCAATTAAAAACCGGTAATGCTGGAATTTATCTCATGCTTCAAGCTGGTACTGTAGTTTATGCTCGTTTTGCGTTAAGAAAAAAAATTCCTTCAGATGGAAAATGGCATTCATCTTTTATCATGGGGACTATGTTTATTTTGGCATTGGCGGCCCAAAGTGTAAGCTTTTCTATTATGGGTGGAGCATTTTTTTTCTATGTTGGTGCCATTTTAATGGGGATAGCCCAGGCCCTCCTTTATCCAACATTAACAACGTATCTGACCTTTGTTTTGCCACAGATGAATCGCAATGTGTTACTTGGTTTATTTATTGCTATGGCTGATTTAGGTGTTTCGCTCGGGGGTGTCATAATGGGGCCGCTGGCTGATATTTTCTCATACTCATTTATATACATGATTTGTGCTATCCTAAGTGTAGCGATGATCTTTTTTGCCTATGATCGACGTAAAATAGTAGTTGGGTAAATTGAAAAGATCCTATATTGTGGTTAAATTTAATATTTTACTTTTATTAAGTATTTATATAGAAAAAAGCTCAGAGCTGTTGCACTGAGCATCTTTTTTGCAAACTATTATCTAACGATAAGGGGTCAACGATTAATATTCAACTTTCCACATATATCTTCTCTTCGAAAGAGGATGGTTGCGAGCATCTGCCAGTCTCTCGGCATATTTACGTAGCACGTAGTTAAGGACAAGAGGTGCAACATAGCCCTGTAACTCTGAATCTATTCCATCTAAATCAAGATCTTTTGCATCTAAAACAACGAGCTTTTCTCCATACTTTTTAGAGAAATCCAATGCTCTTTCATCTAATGGTCGTGTTTCATCTAAGCCGAGTAAAATAATGAAAGGTGTGTTTTTGTCGATAATTTCAAAGGGGCCATGGAAATACTCACCTGAGTGTATCGCATTAGAGTGAATCCACTGCATTTCCATTAAGATACAGATGGCAAAGGAGTAAGCGATTCCATAATTAGCACCACTTGCCATTGTATAAATGACTTTCTCATCTTTATAATCTTGGGCAAATTGTTGAGCACTTGCTTCATATTGTTTAGCAGCTATTTCAAACACTCGTTGTAGATTTGCTAAGCTAGATAGCATTTTTTCATATTTATTATTTCCTTCTAATACATTTAAAACACCCATTGTAAGCTGATATAACGTACCTAGATTTGTATCGATAGCATTTGCTTGGTCACCCCACTCATATTTCACAACAAATTCTGATTCTTGAGCTAAAGGTGAACCTTCTTCATTTGTAAAACCGACAGTTACTGCACCTTTACTTCTTGCAAAAGTTGCAGCTTTCACTGTTTCAGGAGTGGTACCTGACATTGAGCATAAAACCACCAGGGCGTTTTCTCCTAGTTTTTTCGGATTACGGTGAATAAATTCATTTGAACTATACACATCTGAAGAAACAAACTTTGCTTCACGATCCATTATGTATTTATTTGGATACATAACAGCAGAGGAACCACCACATGCAACAAAAAAGATGTGGGTAATGGAACGACCCTTTAGGTGGTCTAACACCTTGCCAACTTGTGAATTCATAGCCTTTTGAGAATGTACCATACTTTATTGCCTCCTTTAGTTTTAACTATTACACGTTATAACGAGGTAATACGTTATATAACATCATAATATTTTGTTTTCTTTATATTGTCAACGATTTTTTCATATTCATTTTTTGCTAGAATCAGCTAAATCTCGCAATATATAAGGAAATTGAGGTAGAAGAGCGAATGTAAATGGCAACAATTGACTTATAACATAATATAATGTTATATTATCATAAAGTGCTAATAATTTAGGTGTTTTTCATGTTTGTATGGGTCAATAAGGTACTATTTTTATAACTTAAGAGAGGAGTTATGAAATGGCAAAATTATCGAGAAGACAATTGACGGGAATGAATTTTCACTACAAGCATTATCCTTTTGAATACTTCTTAGATGCAATGGTACGCTACGAATTGAATAATATTGAGGTATGGGGTGCATCTCCACACTTTTATGTAGAAAATATGAGTGTTCAAGAGATAAGAAATGTTAAAAAGGAGATTGATCGACGAAATTTATCAGTCATTTGCTTTACACCTGAACAATGTGTATATCCAATTAATATTGCTGCTAAAGAAGTGGCTATTCGGGAAAAAAGTATCGACTATTTTAAAAAATCAGCTCTGGCGGCAAAAGAACTAGATTCACCTTTGCTTTTAGTAACACCTGGTTGGGGATATGAAAATGAAGATGCAAAGGAAGCATGGAAGCGATCAGAAGAATCGTTAGAAAAGCTTGCTCAAGTTGCTGGAGAATTAGATTTAACATTGGCACTTGAACCGCTGACAAGAATGGAAACGAATATCATTCATAATGCATCACAATTAAAATTGATGTTAGAGGGTGTAAATCATCCAAATCTTAAGGGAATGATTGATACCATTCCTATGGCGTTAGCTGGAGAGGATTTTACAGATTATTTTAATAGCATGAATGAGGAAATTGTTCATATTCATTTTATTGATGGCAAGCCAGAAGGGCATCTTGTATGGGGGGACGGAGTTTTACCGTTGGAAACGTATATTAAACAGTTAAATCAAGCTAACTATAAAGGCTTTCTTTCTCTTGAATATACATCCTATCAATATGTCCAAAATCCAGATGGCGCAATGGAGAGAACAATGAAAGCGTTGTCCAGTCTATTCGGCTAAACGAGTTTATTATTTAATAAGTCATAAGTACAAAAAAGCTTTCTAACACATGTTTTTTCGGAGCTTATCAGTACCTCTAAAGTTGAGACAACTTACATGAAAGCATTATAATATAACTATTATCAAATAGAATAGGTGAAATTATGTTAAGACAAGATGATAAAGTTCCATTATATGTCCAATTAAAGGAAACCATTCGAAGCTCAATTCTGAATGGAGAGTTAAAATACGGAGAAAAAATCCCTACTGAAATTGAACTAAGTGAGATTCATAAGATAAGTCGGATAACGGTCAGAAAAGCAATTCTCGAGCTTGTTGAGGAAGGATATCTCATTAAAAAGCAAGGGAAGGGCACATTCGTTAGTAAACCTAAGATAGAAAGAAAAATTGTTCACTTTCTTAGCTTTTCAGAGGCTTGTAAAGCAAATGGGTTAAAAGTGACTAGCAAAGTAATTAAAAAAGAAATAATTCAGCCAACTCCTAGAGATAGAGAAAAGCTTCAGCTCGATGTTGATGATGCCATGATCTATATCCAAAGAGTGAGGTATGGCGGGGAATCACCTGTTATGCTTGAGAATAATTACTTCTCATATAAAAACTATAATTTTCTCCTTGGTGAGGACTTAGAGAAGTCTTTATACAAAACTCTTGAAGACAAACATCAAATTATACCTTCACATTCAGGCGAACTTTCTTTGGAGATTGTTCGAGCGACAGAAGATCAAACAGAAATACTTAAAGTTGCTACAGGAGAGCCTCTCTTCTATATGGATACCGTCATATTTGATGAAAATGAACGACCAGTCCATATTGGGAAACAGTACATTATTGGAGAAGGATATAAATTTATTTTGAAGTAAAATGTACGTTGGTAGTAACTATGGAAAAAGGTGGATATAAATTATCTACCTTTATCTATTATTTGTTTCGGTGTGATCATATTCGCGTTGAGAGGTTTTACAATGAGGACACAAATATTGAATATAGCCATGCTTCTTGCTGGCTCTTTTATTTATGCATTGGGAATAAATTATTTTGCCATTCCCAATAAATTATCTGAAGGTGGAATAATAGGTGTTACGATTGTTTTGTATTACCTTTTTCAATGGTCACCAGGGGTGGTCAACTTAATCTTAAATGGTTTTTTGTTTGCGCTAGGCTACAAGCTACTTGATAAAAAGGTGATCTTATATACGCTGTTAGCAACAATTTTCTCATCATTTTTTCTGTTTGTCACAGAAGGTTGGGGAGATCCATTAATTGGAGATTCATTATTAGCTGCCTTATTTGCCGGTGTTTTTGTCGGGGGTGGACTTGGCTTAGTTTTCCGAGCAGGTGGATCGATGGGTGGAACGGCAATTCTCGCAAGACTTGGGCAATTATATTTTGGCTGGAGTCTTAGCAGAACAATTTTGATTATTGACCTTATTGTCATCGCGGGCTCTACCTATGTGATCGGTCAGGAAAAAGCAATGTACACCCTTGTTGCAGTATTTATTGGAGCAAAGGCGATTGATCTCGTTATTGAGGGTCTGGACACTCAAAAAGCAGTCACGATCATTTCAGGTTCAACAGAATCGATTTCAAAAGAGATTACATATTCTTTAGCACGTGGAGTAACTGTATTTAACGCTCGCGGTGCATATACTGGTTCAGAGAAAGAAGTTCTATATGTAGTCATTAATCGGCAAGAGCTATCAAAGTTAAAACAGCTTGTTCGCTCAATCGATTCAAAAGCATTTGTAGTCGTCCATGAAGTTCGTGATGTTGTTGGGGGAGGATTTTCTATCGAGAAAGCATAAATAAAGTATATTTCGTATCATTTATTATCTGAATATTTGGACTCGTTTAGCTATCAACATTCCTAAATTGTTATCTCGAATGCTATTTAGTCTTTTGGTTATGGCTTAGCTAAGAAAGGATGTTTCGCATGGAGGAAAACAGCAGTTTAGTGGATGAATTATCAGCTTGGGACAAAAAGCATTTTCTACACCCGACTTCTCCAATTCAACAACAACAAGACCAAGGGCCTGCTTTTATTTTCACAGAAGGTAAAGGAGTCTACCTTCATGATCTATTAGGAAAAAAAGTAATTGATGGTATGTCTTCACTCTGGAATGTAAACATAGGGCATGGAAGAGAGGAACTAGGTTTAATCGCGAGTGACCAAATGACTAAGCTCGCTTTCACTTCAAATTTTGCTACTTTCAGTAATGAACCAGCTATTCGTTTAGCTAAGAAGCTGTCTGACATTTCCCCTGGAAATCTACAAGCTACATTCTTTACGTCGGGTGGATCTGAGGCGAATGATACAGCTTATAAGCTTGCTAGACATTACTGGATGTTAAAAGGACAAAATAATCGTAAAAAAATCATTTCAAGAACAAAATCTTATCATGGAGTTGCAATTGGATCAACAAGTGCTACTGGATTAAAGCCTTTTAGGGATTTTACTAATTCACTTGCACCTGATTTTCTTCACGTCGATAATTTTTCTTCTCAAGCATTACGTGAATTAATTGAAAAAGAGGGACCAGAAACAATTGCTGCTTTTATAGCAGAACCAGTCCAAGGTGCTGGTGGTGTTCATATCGCACCTGAAAACTACTTTAAAGAAGTAAAAGAGATTTGTGAAGAGTATGGCGTGCTATTTATAACCGATGAAGTTATTACCGGGTTTGGGAGAACAGGAAAATACTTTGGAATTGAGCATTATGGTGTTACTCCTGATATGATGTGTTTTGCTAAAGGGGTAACAAGTGGCTACGCACAGTTAGGTGGAGTCATGCTATCAAGTGAAATCTACCAAGTATTCACCGAAATGTCCAAAGGAACACTGCTTCATGGGTATACATACAGTGGACACCCGGTAGCCTGTGCTGTTGCATTGAAGAATATTGAAATAATCGAATCAGAACATCTAATAGCCAATGCTAATCAGTTAGGAAATGAGTTATTAAAAGGACTGCAAAATGTTCAAAATAAATGTGGAATTGTCGGTGAAGTAAGAGGTCTAGGCTTAATGGGTGCAGTAGAAATTGTGAAAAATAAATCTTCACAAGAGAGATATACGAATCCAGTGGCTCCATTAATTGTTTCAGCAGCTGCAAAGAATGGACTAATCTGTAGATCAGTTGTTTTTGATGGTCAAGATACGCTAGTATTCGCTCCACCTTTGAGTATCACCAAGGAAGAGCTACAAACTTTGGTACAAATTTTAACTGAATCGATCCTATCTATTGAAGGCACTTATTGAGTTTAAAGTTATAAAGCATTTCTTCATAACGAGGAATGCTTTTTTATTTTCAAAAAAATTGAAGAGTATTAAAAAATCGATAATAATATATTAAGAAAAAGCAATAACTTATTGATATACGTAACGGCTGCTTGAGTTAAACAACAAATCTCAAAGGACTAGGATACTCTCCTAGTCCTATTTCGTTTTATTTAGAACCTGATAAGCGAGCGGAAGCTGAATAAATCTTACAATGCACACAAGCCACAGATTTTCATAGTCGCTTGTATTGGCGTTTAAAAAGGTCTCTTCTCCCAATTTGCTACATTAAGCAATTTAGCTTTTGAAAAATTTCTACTTAAACTATTTTAATAACTACATAATTAAAAACATAGGTACAGGTTAAACTAAAAAAAAAGTAAAGTAAGGGTTGGTAAGTATGCACGTTGCGATTACAGTTTTAACCATATTGGCTTCTTTGAAGTGGGGAAATTGGAAAAGATGGAAAGATTATCATCCGAGCATGCTTTTTATTGCTACAGGTGGTTTACTTTACGAATACATTGTAAAAGAAAATACTTTGTGGAAGTTTCATCCTGATTTATTTTATGGGCATGATATGACGGTAATTGTTTATGCTCTTATTACTATGCCAATTAGTATTTTTCTATTTCTATCTCATTTTCCCCAAAAATGGTTTAAGCGTTTGACTTACATAATAGTTTGGTCTGGAATTTATATTGCTGTTGAGTGGACACTATTGGTGTTTGGGAGAATTTCCTATCAGAATGGTTGGAGATTTTGGTATTCATTTCTTTTTGACCTTGCTATGTTCTCTGTTATTGCACTGCATCAACATAACCCTACAAGGGCATATATTATTTCAATATTTATTATCATTTTTTTGATTTATTACTTCCAAGTACCTTTTAAGTTTGCTAAATAATCAGCCTCATATAATTACCTCGCTTGTGATTAATAGGTACAAGTGGATATGTTTTCCAGCTACCAAAACAAGGTGGCTTTTTGTTATTGAACAAATGAAGCAGGAACTGGAAGGAGAAGTACTATCTAATCTTTGTTTAAAATGAGCTCGAGCAATTACGAGTTTGTTCTTGGAGATAAAACAGTTTTGTATAAAAGGACGTTGAAACCCAATTTATAGTGATAATATTTTATGAATTGGAAAATAATAATTCTTATGAAAGGATGGATTGCGAATGTCTGTGAAAAAGTGGTTAACAGGATTGGTCGTTTTGCTTGTGATGATTGTGGTTGGGACAACTCCAAGCTCACTCGGTGTATTTGCCGAATCCGGCATCGTATCACAACCTATTGAGACCGTGAAAGCGATTGAAGTCGAGTTGAACGATGATTACTTTAATCCGAAAGTCATCACTATTCCCAATGGAAGAACGACAACGTTGATATTGAAAAACAATGGTAAGAAAGAGCACACCTTCACAGTGGAAAAGCTCAGAATTGACGCTGAAGTCCAGCCGGGAAAAGAAAAAACCATTTCCGTGAAAACGAAAAATCCCGGTACATATGAACTTATATGTCGGTACCATTTCAATGAAGGAATGGTTGGGAAAGTAATAGTCAAATAACAAGCAGGGCCAAACGGTCTTGCTTGTAGAATTCTAACTGAGCCGACATCTTTGATAATGTTATTTTATTTCGGTCTCTTGCGACTAGGTGAAAAGCTAAAGTTGGTAAAAAATGAACTTGGTAATATATCACCAACCTGATACTGTCCATTTTGGTACTAAAGCCCTCGTTAATGTAATAAGCGGAAATGAATAAAGAGTTACTTTTTCTTATCAATGTGTGAATGCCTTTTATCAGCCGCATTTAATATAAATATGATAGCAATACCACTAACAATACCTCCTACAATCATCGTAGTCCACGTACCAATAGGGAACAAAAGTGATAACAAAAATAACAATAATCCACTACCTAATATTAAAGAAAAGCCTATTGCAAATGACACCTTTTCAGGTAACGCTTTAATTTTATCTAACATTTTTTCTCCCTCTCTAAGTTATTTAAATGACCAAGCAATTTTTATCTACCCATTATTTTCATTCTAGAACTATAATGGTAAATTCTCAGGTTGACTGTAAATAGCGTTATATCAGTATTTATTCAACGATTTTTTTTTGCCCAAGCCCTATTATAACTAGACGGGCTCAAAATTCCAATAAACGTATATACTGTATTGTCTAAAAGATTCAAAAACGAAGGGAAGAGATATATATGTACGGTTACGAAAACTCTCCACATGTTGCTGGCGCGAATGTTGCGAATGCTCCTCACCAACCAATGATGCCTTACAGTTGTGCGGCTCCTGCTTATGGATATTGTGCTCCTTATCACGGAGGAGGTAATACTTTCGCACTTGTCGTCGTGCTGTTTATCTTATTAATTATTATCGGCGCAACAGTCTACGGTTATAAATGTTAACCACTTACCAGGTGAAAAAGACACTTAAATGTGTCTTTTTTCTTTATGGTGCAGTTTTTTATTAATATGATATTCGTTTATGAAGAGCTTGTAAAATCAAATTAATTTTTAAATACATGTTGTCCAATAACAACCGTTGTCTCTCTTGAATCTAACCATCGGTTTGTAGCAATGTTTGGATTGTAAAAGAATAAGGAATCTTTTGCGATATTTCTCAGTCCAGATAGTACGGCTTGTACAGCTTTGATGGACTCCTTGTCAGCGGGTTGATTTATTTCACCATTTGACACCGGTTGAAATTGTCCTGACTGATAAATGACTTTTTTTATGGAATTAGGAAATTGAGGACTTTCAACTCTATTTAAGACAACAGATGCTACCGCGGCTTTTCCTTCGAAAGATTCTGTTTGTGCTTCTGCTCTTACAAGTCTTGCTAATAAATCTATTTCATCATCCGAGATACTTAATTTATTAGAACGTGTTTTTTTGCTTGTTGCTTCGCGAGAGGGTAAGGGAGAGTTGTTGACTTTATTTGTATAGATGTGCTGACCGACATAAATCAGATCTAAATTATTAATTTGCGGGTTAGCCTTTGCTAATTCTTGTAAAGTAAGATCATTTTCCCGTGCGATGTTCGACATTGTATCTCCTTTTTCAACAGTATAGGCAAAAGCAGGTGCAGCAAAAATAAGAGATGCTAGCAATGCAAGTGCAAAAATTAATTTTTTCAAAATAGATTCCTCCTAGTTGGAATGTTGTTGTGAAACTCTTATCTACGTCTATACCTATGAAAAAATAAAATTGAATAGTATTACAGTTTGTTTACATAGAGATTACGAGGGAATGAAGAACGGCCATTTTAGGAAAAAATTGGTTTTAGAAATGGTTGATGTTGATTTCTATTGTATAGATTAAAGTCCATAGGGTGGGAAGTTGATAGATTCACTTATTGTTATCTTGAAATATCTAGCTCTTTAGTCTTTGTTGGTTGAAAAGAAATCATTTAATGGATCTATTTGTCTAATAAAATAAGAAAGAAATGGTTACTCATTCACTGGAAATAGGAAGGAGTACTTGGGAGAAAAATAGAATAAAAGTATAGATGGAATCAGCAGCATTTATTTATATATTTGAAGGAAAAAGATTAACACTTATATAGAATTAGACAGGAAGGAGTTTAAAAAGATGGATGCTACAAAAAACAATCCAAGCAAATCCAAGCGTGGCCACAGAAAAGAAACTCCCTTACCACTCATGCTACGTGCTTTATTTTTTATAACGATCGGTATACTTATTGTGTATATATACTATCTATCTACTGAAGATCAATTACTTAAACAACTAATTAAAATGTCATCTGTAATTGTAACTATTTTCAAATCCGTTCCAATGCCTATTTTTATCATTATTGGTTATACACTTTTGATTTTTTATGCTGGTTATCAAGTAGGTAGGAAGAAGAATTAGGTATTTAAAAATTATCATCTTCATTGTTTACGGTAATTTTATATGATATATTTACCACATCACTTATTAAAGATGTTTAATAAGTTTTGGATACTTATTAAAATACTTTAATAAGTTCAATTAAATAGGTGGTGACACAAGTGAATGCAACCCCAAAATCAATGAGGAAGGTAATCCTTCGCGGTATTCGTAAATCTCTCTTAGAACTTGGTAGCGCAACGAAAGTTGAACTTAGCGAAAAATTAGGAATTAGTTTCCCTACAATAAGTAAATTCTTAGTACAGATGGAAAAGGACGGGGAACTTATTCTAGTCGGTCTTGATGATTCGAGTGGTGGAAGAAGGGCAAAAAGATATACATACAATCCAGAGTATATGTTAGGGTTGGCAATCTTTTTGGAGAGAACAGAAACAAATTATATTGTTTTTAACTGTCTAGGAGAAGTGAAGGATTCAGGAAAAACATCAAGTGTATTAGTAGATGTTGATTTAACATTTCTAACGGAGTGTATTGAGGAGATAATGAAGAAATATCCAAAAATTAGCTCTATAGCTATTGGTGTACCTGGTTCAGTTGATAATGGGCGTATCTTTTATATACCTGGTTATGAACATCTTCAAAATTTTGACTTGCAGGAATTCTTGGAGAATCAGTTCTCTATACCTGTTGTAATAGAGAACGATATGAATGCTGCAGTGCTTGGATATCACGATAATATGGGAATCAAGGACAATAAATCCCTTATATATTTGTATTCTGGTCAAAATGGTCCAGGCGCAGGAATCATGATAAATGGAGATGTGGTGAGAGGAAGTACTTTCTTCTCAGGAGAGGTTTCATTCGTCCCTCAGTACGATGATCGAAATTTTCGGGAAGCTTTGGAATACGGAAGTGGACCTATTAAAAGTACGATCAGTCACGATTATGAGATTGACGCAATTAGCAGATTAGTAGCCTCTTTTGTTGCTATCATTAACCCTCATGCCATCATTTTTTGTAATGATGAAGTTGAAAAAGAGATATTAAACAAAATTACTATAGGTAGCTCAAATTATATCCCGTCAGAACATATTCCAGAGCTTACTATGAGTGATTGGAAACAAGATTACTTATATGGATTACAAAGTCTCGGACTCGATCTCATGATGAACGAAACAAGTAAGTAAACAAAGAAGACAATACAATTTAATACTAATTAATTAAAGGTGAGGTTTAAAAATGACAACATTCCTTTTGGTCATCATTTATTTGGCTTTTATCAGCTTAGGTTTACCAGATTCATTATTGGGGGTAGCGTGGCCAGTGATGCAATCGGACTATGGGGCGCCACTTGAGACTGCTGGATTCCTTTTTATGACGATTGCAGGTGGTACCATTATCTCGAGTTTAGCCAGTGGAAAGATACTTAAAAGGTTCGGAACTGGCAAGGTCACATTTGTCAGCGTCTTAATGACTGCTGGTGCTTTGCTAGGATTTTATTTTGCTCCATCTGTTGTTTGGTTATTTGTATGTACCATACCACTTGGATTAGGTGCCGGGGCTGTTGATGCAGGGTTAAATGATTATGTTGCTACACATTATAAGGCACATCATATGAGTTGGTTACATTGTTTTTGGGGAGTCGGAGCCACTTTTGGGCCAATCATTATGGCTCAGTTTATTTCAGGGCAATCTTTTTGGAGAGATGGATATTTTGCTATATCTGGAATTCAGTTTGCGTTAGTTATCATCCTTTTCTTGACTTTGCCCTTATGGAACAGAGTGACAAAAAATAGCAATATTCCTTTTAATGATGACACCGAAGATTCAAAAGCTGTAATTAATGATGAAGATGCTATAGATGTAAAACCATTACAAATTAAAGGAGTTAAAATGGCTCTTGTCTCCTTCTTGTTTTATTGTGGGGTTGAATCAACAGTGGGTCTTTGGGGAAGTAGCTTTTTGGTAAATGTCAGGGAGCTACCCGCAGCAGTTGCTGCCGGGTGGGTTTCCTTTTATTACGCAGGAATAACAATTGGTAGATTTATTACAGGCTTTATTACCTTTAAAGTTAGTAATCTTATTCTCATTCGGACCGGACAAATAATTGCATTAGCTGGTGCCATACTTCTATTCCTACCATTGCCGACCACCTTCTCACTAGTAGGTTTTATTATGATTGGATTAGGATTAGCACCAATATTTCCATGTATGTTACATGAGACACCATCACGTTTTGGGAAGAAGCATTCCCAGACCATAATGGGTTATCAAATGGCTGTTGCCTATACAGGTAGTACATTTATACCGCCTCTTATTGGTTTCATTGCATCTCATTCAACAATAGGAATCTTCCCAGTTTGTATTGTTTTATTTGTTGCTGCAATGTTTCTAAGTTCAGAAAAATTAAATAGCTTTTTGAAAAAGAAAGTTTTACTAAAGAGGAATGATACAAGTTCGACAGCAATTTGATCCATAAGGATTAACGCTTTTTTCTTTGGAAGTTATTGTACCGACGGTGGAGTTTGTATTAGGAAATAATTGTAAAATGGTTAAATAATTGATATAATAATAAGTATCTTTTATTAATTGAGGTGGTATTATGATTTGGTTATATTTATTGATACCCGTCGTTATATTAGGTGGTATAGCTGTTTATTTTGAAAAGAAATCTGGTATGACCCCTCCTGATGAAAATAATCAAGCTGAAAAGTTAGGGGAAGTAATAACACAAAATGGCATTAATTCTTATGGAACAGGAATAGAAAGAGAGTAAAATTCAACTTACGAGTGCATTACTTCAATTAGGGGTAATGCACTTTCTTATTGAAGTTGCAGTTTTGTTTAAGAAGGAACGCCTTATTAGGAACATACGGTTTACAGGCTCAAGCCAAGAAGTAAAAGAATATAGATAGATAAGTACCATTGAGATTGGAGTGAACAAGAAGCATGTCATCAGATAGATCTCGTTTATATATTCAGCATATTCTTGAGCCTGGTTACAAGTTTACAAAAAAACATTTTCTAAGTTTTATGTTAGAAATTAATATTGCCCATGCCGATATGTTGGCCCATAAAAAAATTTTACAGAATCATGATGCAAAAAAAATAATTTTAGCCAATCAACAGCTATTAGCAAAAGGGTTCCAGGAGGAGTATAACCCAGCATATGAAGATTTATTTTTTATGATTGAAGCGGAATTGAAAAAGGAAATTGGTGATGAATTAGTCGGTAACATGCATATTGCATTAAGTAGGAACGATCTAGATGCAACGATGTACCGGATGTTTTGGCGAGAAAGGCTCGTCCATTGGATGAGTTTACTTATAGACATGAAAAAAGTACTGCTACAGCTTGCGAAGGAGCATGCATTAACAGTTATGCCAGCATATACACATAACCAGCAAGCCCAGCCGACGACATTTGCTCATTATATTCTTGCGACCTGCAACCATTTAGAAAGAGATCTCGATCGAGGATTTGGCTTACTTCAACGTATAAACCAATCTCCAATGGGAGCAGCAGCTTTAGGCACGACAGGCTTTCCAATTGATCGCCACTATATCTCCAAAAAACTAGCCTTTGATAAGCCTCTAGATAATTCCTATGATGCTATTAGTGCTGCAGATTACATGCTTGAGATCGTCAGCACATTATCAATTACCTTAACTACCTTGTCTCGTTTCGTCTTTGATTTAATGTTTTTGGCAACAAATGAGGTAGATGGTATAGAATTGGATGAAAGCTTGGTCCAAACCTCAAGTATTATGCCACAAAAACGAAACCCTTCATCCTTAGAACATACACGATCACTGATTAGTAGAACAATAGGGGAATTGCAATCTGCATTTATGATGACTCATAGTGTACCATTTGGTGATATTGTTGATATTGGTGATGATATTCAACCCATTATCGAACAGGGTTTTTCGCATTCTTTTCAAATTGTCGAGTTGTTAACAGAAATTATTAGTAAAATGACGATAAATAAAGATAAGTTATTAAAACGTTGTCAAGAGGGATTCTCAACTGTCACCGAACTAGCAGACGTTCTTGTAAGAGATTACAAGCTTTCGTTTCGTCAATCACATCAGATTATTCAAACATTTGTAAAAAGGGTAAATGATGCAGGGTTAAGTTTGAATGATGGAAATGTAGAGTTAATAAATGACATTGCGAAAGAAATGTGTGATATTGAACTAGCTCTAACAGAGGAACACTATAAAAAGGCGATTGATCCTTATCAATTTATTGTTGTTCGTTCGATCATGGGAGGACCAAATCCGAAAGAAACGGAAAGACAGATGCTTTTATCAGCCCAGCGATTAGGAGATATAATTAGTGAATTGAATGTGTGGAAGAATAAATTTAAAACATACAAAGCTGAATTTAGAAAATAGTAATGTATTGTATCGTAGTATTTACCATTTTCTCCTTAAAATGATCATCTATAAATTACGGAGTTAGAAGAACCAGTTAAAAATTGAATGTTTAAAGTTTTAAGGCATTTCTGTGTAATGAGGAATGCTTTTTTATTATTTTTAAAATGAAAAGTATATTCACATAACAATAACAACATAATAAAAATCAATAATATTTTATTTCAAAACGATAA
The DNA here is from genome assembly GCF_014217835.1 of Metabacillus sp. KUDC1714. Lineage (NCBI taxonomy): Bacteria > Bacillati > Bacillota > Bacilli > Caryophanales > Bacillaceae > Metabacillus > Metabacillus elymi. Next base: position 4,715,222 of record NZ_CP055263.1, on the reverse strand, counting down.
AATATATGTTAAAGTCAAATTTACAATAAATAAGTGAGGTGCTTTATATGAAACGAGGTTCAACAATCTTTTTGAAAATAGCTGTATTTCTAATTGGAACTCCAGTTCTTGCTTTATGTATATTTGGTTTGCCCATATTAGCTAAGGAAGCAGCAGAAACTAATTCGGAGTTCGCTTATGTACTATATGGCATTTTAATAGTTATGTATGTTTCGGCGATTCCGTTTTTCGTTGCATTGTATCAGGCTTTTAAACTTTTAAGTTATATTGACAAGAACAAGGCGTTCTCGGAGATATCTGTAAAAGCTCTAAAAAATATAAAATTTTGTGCAATTACAATCAGTTGCTTATATGTGGTTGGTATGCCTTTCTTCTTTATCTTTGCAGAGTTAGACGATGCCCCAGGTGTCATTTTAATTGGCATGGTCTTTATTTTTGCTCCAATTGTTATCGCAGTCTTTGCTGCTGTTCTCCAAAGACTTTTGCAGGAAGCTATTAATATAAAATCTGAAAATGATTTAACGGTCTGAGGTGAAAACAATGGCGATTATAATCAATATTGATGTGATGTTGGCTAAAAGGAAAATGAGCGTAACAGAACTTTCGGAGAGGGTAGGAATAACGATGGCAAATCTTTCTATATTGAAAAATGGAAAAGCAAAGGCGATTCGATTATCAACTTTAGAGGCGATTTGTAAGGCTTTAGAATGTCAGCCTGGAGATATTTTAGAATACAAAAGTGACGAAGACACGCGAGAATAAGTGATTAGGGATTTTAGTTGAAAAAGACCATCCAAAATGATGGTCTATTTTTTATGTCTCAACTCGCAATATTATTGTTTAACAGAGCCTAAACTAACAGGATAGAGTTACACATGGAGAATACAGTAACTGAAGAATAAGTTTCCCATTAGGAGCACCCTTTACGATGCTCATTTTTTTGGTTTAGTGTTCATCATTATCTGTTATCACATTAGAACTATAATCTATTTTTAACCAATCTACTGGACTTATATTAACTTTGCCGGCCCCTGCATATTTTTTGAGCGTTGATACAACGCTGTTTAAAGGAAGTACATTATAAGTATAAGGTAGCTTCTCATTATAATTATATTCGAAGGAAAATGGATCAGTCGGTGGATTTGTTTTACTCATATTTTCACTTCCCACAATATGTGAAGACCATGCCCAATTTCCTATAGTTGATTTGTCATACCATGTAAATCCTTTTGTAAATAGATTTTCACCATTATTGTCCCAACTACTTCCTGTATAAGTTCCATATTTATTTGTTATTTGGGAGTTTACAATTAAATTATTGTTATAAGCGCTTTGAAATAGCTCATCCCAAGGTTCATCCATGTTGGCCGTATCCAGACCTTGAATCTCAGCACCTGTGATTGGCTCGTTAATATCATGGAATACACATGAATCTGCTGCAATAGAAGCCCCATTCCTTGCATTCAGTGCTCGTGATAGTTGATCGGTTCCGTATTCAGAAATAGCGCTTACATTTTCCAAAACATCATAATGAGTTGAATTGTCAACATAACAATTGTATAAATGACCACTACCTTGACGTATCATTGGAATTCTCTGCCCAACATTGGTATAACTGTTATAGGCAAGGGTTAACCGGATTCTTTGATTACCATCTTTTATCTCGCTTCCATTACTAGACACATAATTCACATAGTCTTTATCTCCGGAACCAGTTAAATGCACCTTGCTATGATATGCTGCATATGCCATTATCTGCTCTTTGGTCGCACCGCCATTGCGCATGTTATAGTACACACTATCGGAAGTTAGTTCATTTGAAGCATATTTTTCTTCCATATACTGAATCGATTGATAAATATCACTATCCTCTGTCGGATTCTCATTTGCAGGTAATCCGAATTCAGACCAGGAAATGGTAATATTGGAGCCACCATTCTCAGTATCAATTAATCCATCTGCTGCAATGGAAAATTTACTATGGTCTATCCATACATTATTTGCACCATTTACCTTAATAAAAGTCCAGCCTACTTCCTTATGTTTTCCAGTATCATCCCATTGCCACATTCCATCAAAATTCAGATTCCTAATGACAATATCATTACTTGTTCTTTGTAATTTTAATTCTGCATGCCTAATTGTCTTGCCTTTTTTTGAAAAAATAGTTAATCCATCGACGTCAGAAACACTTAATTGTGAAACACCAGAGGAAGCTAACGTTGGATTTGTAAATCCGTTCATAGGATCCCGATATTTTGTTATAAAATTATACTTTTTAGCTTCTTCTGAACTTAGATTTAATTCTGCCCACCCTAAGTTCATATCTCTCGCTACTTCTATTACTTTCACACTACCATTTTTAGCATCCAATATTGCCTGTAAAAACTCTCTTTCCGTTTTAACCTTACGATAAGAAGAGGTTCCTATATAATTGCTTCGATCATTAACTCCTAATGACGCAAAACCGGTTACTGACAGAAAATTATTGTCGTACTCCATAATGTTTCTTGTTGTGTTTGGTATAGAATCAATAACTTCCGCATTTGCTACATTATTTTCACCCAATAATATCGATGAAGTAAGAAATGATAGAACCAATAACCAGATTATTGCCTTGTTAAATTTCATAAAATTCCTCCTCTTGATTATTTAATTTTAAAAGAACTTTTGACACTCTAGCATGCTACCATTTGAAATGTGTTTTATTTCAGTTTACTGAAATAATCTGATAATTAGGTTTGGGCGTAATTTATACTGACTGGAGGAATGGCTGGTAATGTTACATGCCAGATTTGGTGAAATCGATTGGAATCAAAGCAAATTAAGACAGTGTATTACTAAAAAAATAAAAAAGGGTGTTTCGGCTGATAAAATGTTTCATTCAGCCTTATATCAAAATACAGGTGGTACATTAAGCAAATTTTTAACTGAATCATGTATCCCTCACACTAATCCCTCCTTCGAATTTTCTTACTGGGATGTTTTTTACATTTCAAAGATATGATATTTACACTCATTACGTCTACAATCATTCTGTCAGAAACTCGCGATTTACGAAGGGAGAAAACGCTCACTTTAACATATGTGATGTAATGATTACTTTTTTAGTGGATTGATTATTGAAATATCAAAAGCTCCTGTTTAGTTAATTAATCCTTATTCAACTTATGAATGGTCTCCTTCATCTAGGGTGCGTTAGCAATATGAATAGATGTTGCTAAGGCATCCTTTTTTCGTTGTTCATCTAACGCAGTTTAGTTTAAAAGGTTATATAGAAAAGGGATTTAACTATTATTAGAGAACTAATAGATTAGAAAGCAATGCTAACTAATCAAAGACACTTAATATGTATTAAAGTGATAAAGGAGTGATTAAATTGAGTAATTTGAAAGTGGTTGGAACATACAAAAGTGATCTGCAAAACTATTCATTGGAACAACTAAGATATAAATCGGCTGAAGGAGTTTGGTCTATCGGTCAAATGTACGATCATTTAATCCTCGTTGCACATGAGTACCTTGACAATGTGGAAACTTGTGCTGCAGAAGAAGAAGAGCAAAAGCTTGGGAAAACGGAGTTTGGTGAGCAATTATATAAAATTGGAGGATTTCCACCAATTAAAATCAAGTTACCAGACGAATTAAATACCCCACCAAGCAATTCAGATAGTAAGGAAAGCCTTATGGTGAGACTAGATCAGGTAATGCAGAGGTTGAGACTATGGGAACCGAAAGTAAATGCTATAAATTCTAATTACAAAGTCAAACATGACGGCTTTGGCTGGCTTAATGCGAGGGAGTGGTACGATCTGGTAAACATGCATTTCCATCATCACTTGCGTCAGAAGCGTGAATTAGAACAAATACTTGTATTTTAAGGACTTACTTGTTTTTGGGTTACTTCAATCCAGAGAAAATGGATGCAATTGACTTGGAGGAAGCAATTAGAGTGGCCTCCTTACATCCGATCACACAATTGGAAGAGGGTGAGCAGTGGAGGAGTAATTAAAAAAAAATTTAGATTTTATAATTAATTGTTAAAAATAATTGGATAGTAATTTTTAGATGGAGAAAAATAATGCTAAAAGTAGTATTTATTATTTTGAGGTGACTCCATGAAAATTAACTTTCCAACTGAGCAAAATAATCGACTTGAAGAACTGAAGTTAGACCAAGAAAAAGGAATAAACAAATGGGTTGATTATTGGTGGGAATATTCATCCTATGATACATGGCAATTTTGGGTTAATGTAGGGATAATTATTATTCCGTTAATTATCCTATATTTTAGAATCGATAGGAAACGGATATTTTTATTAGGTTTTTTGGGATTCAATATACATATATGGGTGGCTTATACTGATTTAATACTTACAAGGTATAACTTTATAGAATACCCTTATAAAGTTATACCTTTAATTCCAGTTCACTTTGGATTTGATACTTCGTTAGTTCCAGTAATGTTTATATTATTATATCAATGGACATTAAATAAAAATAAAAATTTCTACTTATATTCTTTATTATTGATTGCTTTTATATCTTTTGTATTGAAACCGTTATTAAGTACATATCATCTTATGCATCTAAAAAATGGTGCTAGTTATTTCTATATGTTTATTGGATATATCATAATTATACTAATTTCTATAGGTATAACTAATATATTTCAATACCTTCATAATAAAGCAGAAATTGATTGATCGTATAAAGAAAATGGGGTGTTCAACAAACGGATTTCTAAAGCGCACTAAAGGATTTTCAAAACAAAGAAGAAATGTTTATGTTTGACTAGTAAAATGAAGTCTTGATACTATAAAAAGATAAATATAAAAGTTCGTATCTCAAATGTGATACTAAAGTAAAAAAAGAAACCCTAGAATAGGTGGTACACATGGAATGGAATCAAATCAAAAAAATCAACTAATTTCTAGTTGGTTATCTTTTACACATGTACAAATGAAAGTTACGGATGAATTAGAAAGCATCCTGCAACAAAATCATCAACTTTCTTTAAAAGAATTTTACGTGCTTTTATTTTTATCAGAAACTCCTGAAAAAAAATTAAAGCTACAACAACTACAGAGTATGGTTGGTTTAAGTCAGAGCGCTATGTCAAGACTTGTTAGCAGATTTGAAGCAAAGGGCTGTGGAGCCTTAAAAAGACATATTTGTGTAGATGATCGCCGAGCCATTTATACATCTTTGACAAACGAAGGCGAAGAAAAACTAAAAAAAGCTCTAGGTACAATTAATGAAACTCTTGCAAATGCTTTTTCAAGAGAAGATATCCAAAAAGAGCTACAAGGCTTAATCAATCAAATAAAATGATAAAGTATTATATTTTCGAATTGATCATTTTATTCAATATATAATTGTCAGTAATGGATTCATTATTTTTAGTTGATGCTTTATATTTGACGGGAAGATTTGTCATATGCTAATTTGTATGCATGCACATACATTAAAAGGTAAACTTTTTGAATTAACCTGCAAAAAAAGGGACTCATTTGTGAATGATACTTAATAGAATTCATCATTATACTAAAATGTGATGTAAAAGCCGATTTATACTACTATCTACAATAATGTACACCCATGCTATTATAAAAAAGGAGTTTTTTTATGGAACATTTATTTAGCCCTTATAAGATTAAAGGACTTGAGTTAAAGAACCGCGTGGTGATGCCACCAATGTGTCAATACTCGGTAACAAATAAGGATGGAATCGCGACTGATTGGCACTACATTCATTATGTTAGCCGTGCCATTGGTGGTGCTAGTTTAATCATAATTGAAATGACGGATGTCGAGCCAGATGGCCGTATTTCAGATTATGATTTAGGTCTGTGGTCAGATGAGCAAATTCCTGCACTAGAAAGAATTGTAGAAGCTTGTCACAAGCATGGCGCAAAAGTTGGAATTCAAATTGCTCACGCAGGGCGCAAAGCTGAGGATGCGGATGAGCCAGTTGCACCGTCTGCGATTCCCTTTGATGAAAAGTCAAAAACACCAAGAGAGCTTTCCACAGAAGAAGTGAAAGAAATGGTAGAAAAATTCCGTTTAGCTGTTGGTCGAGCGGTTAAAGCAGGGGTTGATGTAATCGAACTACACGGTGCCCACGGCTACTTGATTCATCAATTCCATTCAGCTTATACGAATAAAAGAGCAGATGAATATGGAAAAGAATTAACAAAATTTGGAGTAGAAATCATTCAAGCTGCAAAAAACGAGATGCCTGCTGAGATGCCGTTAATCATGCGTATATCTGCAAGAGAATACGTAGAAGGAGGATACGGGATCAACGAAGCAATCGAATTTTCTAGAGTCTATCAAAAAGCTGGGGTCGATCTATTTCATGTAAGTGCAGGGGGCGAGGGGCCAATTGCTGCTGCCGGAAAGCCTGGGACACATGTCGCGTATCAAGTGCCTTTAGCAAGAGCAATAAAGCAAGAACTAAATATTCCAGTCATTGCGGTTGGTCGATTGGATGAACCTGTACTTGCAAATGCTGTCATCGGTAATGACGAGGCAGACCTTGTGGCTATTGGAAGAGGTATGTTAAGAAATCCTTATTGGGCATTGGAAGCGGCGGCTTTACTTCATAAAGAAATGGATCTGCCTAAACAGTATGTCCCTGGATTTCCAAGAAATTAGTGATGTAGCACGTAATCATAAATGACCTCCATACAAACCTGTTCAAGAACAAGTGTCATGTCGACACTTGTTCTCTGATTTGGTAAGAGGCACTATTCAATTTTATATGCGTCTTAAAATAATCTAAGTGAAAATTGTAGTTAAAGTGAAATAAAGTTTAATAGAAATGTCTGTTTTGACAGAGAGGCGAGAAAATTTGAATAATTTAACAGGAACGAAACGATTACAGCTGGCTTTGCTTTTAGGATCACTGGGACTTTTAGGTCCATTTACAATTGACACATATTTGCCATCATTTCCTACAATAGTAGAAGAGTATCATACAAGTGCATCACTCGTACAAATTAGTTTAACAACATGCCTTTTAGGACTCGGATTGGGGCAATTGATTATTGGCCCGATGAGTGATGTTCAAGGAAGACGTAAACCATTGCTTATTTTTCTAAGTTTGTATTTACTAGCTTCATTAACTTGTGCTTTTGCACCAAATATTTATGCGTTCATCGCATCTCGCTTTGTTCAAGGGTTTGCTGCAGCTGGAGGACTTGTGATTTCTCGAGCAATTGTTCGAGATGTCTATAGCGGAAGGGAACTTACTAAGTTTTTCGCATTACTGATGCTAGTAGGAAATCTTGGACCGATTGTTGCTCCGATTGCTGGTGCTGGAATCCTTGCTTTTGCCGATTGGAAATGGGTATTTATTGTTTTGACTGGTATTGGCATAGTGCTATTATTAACTGTTTCATTGAAATTAGAAGAATCCTTACCACAGGAAAAACGTATACCTAGTAATTTTTCACAGATCGTCAAGAATTTTGGAGTATTATTAAAAGATCGCCAGTTTGCAGGCTATGCTCTTACACAGGCTTTTATCATTGCAGGAATTTTCGCCTACGTATCTGGTATTTCTTTTGTCTATCAGAATATTTATGGTGTGTCACCTCAGGGGTTTAGTTTATTATTTGGTGTCAATGGGATTGCGTTAATCATTGGAACACAGTCGGTTGGTCGTTTTTCAGATATCATTCCAGAGAAAACCTTCTTGAAGTTTGGTTTAATTCTTGCTAACTCATCTGCTGCTTTACTACTTGTCGCTATTCTATTAAAAGCACCACTAATTATATTTGCTATTCCAGTCTTCTTTTTCGTATCATCTATTGCAATCATTTCTACTACATCTTTTTCATTAGCAATGGAGACACAAGGACATATTGCCGGGAGCGCATCAGCATTATTAGGAGTATTACCATTTATCCTTGGCTCATTAACGGCTCCACTTGTAGGGTTAGCAGGAGAATATTCTGCAGTACCAATGGGAATCATTATCTTTTTAGCAAGCTTTTTGGCTTTTCTATCCTATTATGGATTAGTTCGAAAGTCTCCTATGACTGTACACGCTACAAGATAGTTCACGTATTCTAAAAACATTTACCGAACAATTTAACCTTACTTGTATTAATCTCTGCTTGTTTTGCTTTAATAAACAATTGCTTCTTTTGAATGAAATCATGCAGTTATATAAATATTAGTATGGTTAGATTGCTTTTACTTTTAATAAAAGGAGAAATGTAAAATGAACTTGGTTACCTTAAATAATGGTTTAAAAATGCCTCAGCTTGGTTTTGGAGTATGGCAGGTTGGTGATGATGAAGCTACCTCTGCTGTTGCAAAAGCAATTGAGACTGGGTACACATCCATTGACACAGCGATGATCTATCAAAATGAAATAGGCGTAGGAAAGGCGATAAATGAAGCATCTGTCCCACGCGAAGAATTATTTATTACGACTAAGGTGTGGAATAGTGATCAAGGCTATGAAAACACATTACGTGCCTTTGATGAAAGCTTAGAGAGATTAGATCTTGATTATGTTGATCTTTATTTAATCCACTGGCCAACTCCTCAATTTGATGAGTATGTAGATACATATAAAGCGTTAGAAAAGCTTTATCATGATGGACGTGTAAAAGCGATCGGCGTGTGTAACTTTGAAATTGAACACCTAGAGCGTCTTTTAAAGGAATGTGAAGTCGTTCCGGTTTTAAATCAAATTGAGTGTCATCCATACCTTGCGCAAAATGAAATAAAGGAATTTTGTGCAAAACATAATATTTTTGTCGAAGCTTGGAGTCCTCTTGATCAAGGCGGAGAAGTATTACAAGACGAAGTCATTCAAAAGATTGCAAAAACACACAGCAAAACTCCAGCACAGATTGTCTTACGTTGGCATTTGCAAAATAACACAATTGTCATTCCAAAATCAGTCACACCATCACGAATCGAAGAGAATTTTCAAGTCTTTGATTTCGAACTAACTGAATCTGAAATAGAGGAAATCAATCAACTTAATCGCAATCGAAGAAAAGGTCCACATCCAAGTGACATGAATGTTCGTTAACTTATTGTGATGTCTCATCTTTGTTTCAAACCATCAAAGCCCATCCAAATGATCAGAACGGATGGGCTTTTGTTGGTCTTGCAATAAGGATTTTACTTAAAGAGAAAAGGCTGTCTTTTCGGTTGTGACTTTATGACGAAATGATTTTAACTCACCCATATTCTTGACGTAGTTTCAGTATTACAATAAAATTAGATTGATCCATTCTTTTTGGTTATAAAAAACAGATATATACGATTTTTTCGTTTGTATTAGACATTACAACAGATTATTGGGACAAATAGGAGTTGAGGAAGAACCTTGTTAGAATTATCGATTATAAATCCAGAGAAATTACGGATCGTAGCGCATGCTTTATCATCAGAGGTTCGATTGAAAATCGTTGAGCTTTTAAATAAAGGAAATGTGAACATAAACCAATTGGCAGAGAGGTTGGATATACCTGTTTCTACCGCAGCATCCCATATAAAGGTTCTTGAAGAGGCTGAGTTGATACAAACGGAGCTTCGCCCTGCGAGTAGAGGTGCTATGAAGGTTTGTACACGTAATTTTGACGACATCCATATAAAATTAAATGTTCCTTTAAGTAAGGACAAGTATGAACATTATGAACTTGAAATGCCGATAGGGCAATACACCGATTTCCTTGTTTCACCAACTTGTGGAATTGCAGACCGTGAGAGCGCAATCATACCTGAAGATGAACCGGTTCACTTTTATAATCCCGTTCGTTCAAAGGCACAGTTAATATGGACAAGGAAGGGATATTTTGACTATAAGTTTCCTCTAGTCATCCCACATGGCGCAAAAATTAAAGCTGTTGAGTTTTCTGCGGAAATTTGCTCAGAAGCCCCGAACTATGATCATAATTGGCCTTCAGATATAACAGTTTGGTTGAATGGAATTGATATAGGAACATGGACAAGTCCAGGGGACTACGGAGATCGACCAGGAAAACTTAACTCTAAAGCTTGGATTGAATCAACCTCAACACAATACGGGTCTTTAAAAACGTGGAAAGTTACTGAGGAAAAGGTGACAATAGATGACGTTTTCCTTTCAGATATAACAATCCAGGATTTAGGGATATTAGATCGTGAATATTTATCTTTTCGAATAGGAATTAAAGAAGATGCTGTTCACAAAGGTGGAATGAATTTATTTGGAAGCGAATTCGGTGACCACCCGCAAGATATAAAATTAAAAATATCATTCTATTAAAGAAAAGGGTCAGTCCCCCTAACGACATTTTATAACGCTTTTTCGCATGTAAAAAGCCTATAGAATGTGTCACAGTGGGGTTTGACCCTTTGTTTTTAGACAACCTTCTTAATTAGTACAATAAATATGTAATTAAACAAAAAACCTAATTATATTGTTGACAAAGTGAAAATGAAAGGGTATTCTTTTATTAAAGATACAGAAAAACAGTAATAATACAATTTTATTGTAATAATTAAAAAGGAGATAGATAGAATGGTAGATATAAATATTCCAAAAAAAGAATACCCTCGTCCTCAATTTGAAAGAGCAGAGTGGATGAATTTAAATGGTGAATGGAACTTTAAATTTGATAAAGAAAATAAAGGTGAAAAGGAAAAATGGTACGAAGAATCAACTTTTGATAAAAAAATTATTGTTCCTTTTACATATGAAACAAAAGCTAGTGGAATAGGGGAAGAAGTTTTTTGTCCTAATGTTTGGTATCAAAAAAGCGTAACGATCCCTAATGAATATAAACAAAAGGAAATTGTACTTCATTTCCAAGCTGCCGATTATATAACAAAACTATGGGTAAACGGAATATTTGTTGGTGAACGAAAGGGCGGTCAGATTGCTTTTTCTTTTAATATAACCGACTACCTAGAAGGAACAAATGTATTAAATATTGTCGTGAAAAACGAGGATAGTCAAAGCTGCTATCAGCCTCGAGGAAAACAAAGATGGTTAGATAATAATTATGGATGCTGGTATGTTCAAACAACTGGAATTTGGCAAACAGTATGGCTTGAGTTTTTAAATGATGCACATGTACAAGCGGTCAAAATCACTCCTAATATAGATACAGAATCAGTTGAGTTTTCTTATGGAATTTCAGGAGATATTGCTTCCTCCTTAAGCTTAAAAACATCAATTTCTTTTAAAGGTCAGCAAATCAAAACTTTTGAACAATCAATCGAACGTGCGAACCAGACAATTAGTACAAATATTGCAAGTGACTTCCACGAGTGGAGAGTTGTTCACTGGAGCCCGCAATCTCCTAATCTATATGATGTTGAATTTACTTTATATAGAAATGGTGAAGAAATAGATAATGTAAAGTCATATTTCGGGATGAGAAAGATTTCAATAGAAAATGGAAATATATTGCTTAATAATGTTCCAATCTATCAAAAGCTCCTTTTAGATCAAGGATATTGGAGTGAATCACATTTAACACCACCATCTGAGGAAGCAATTATAGAGGATATTGATAAAACATTAGAGATGGGCTTTAACGGAGTAAGAAAACATATGAAGGTGGAAGATCAACGATACCTCTATTGGGCAGATAAAAAAGGTCTTCTTGTTTGGTCTGAAATGGCGGCAACATATGAATTTTCAGATGAGGCTGTTCAAAACTTCACAGAAGAATGGATAGAGGTTGTCAAACAACAATATAACCACCCAAGCATTATTACATGGACACCGTTTAATGAGTCATGGGGCGTAAAAAATATTTATACTGACAGTAAGCAACAAAAATTTACTGAAGGGATCTATCATCTAACCAAAGCAATGGACAGCATGAGACCTGTTATTGTCAACGACGGTTGGGAACATACTGTTTCAGACATTATTACCCTACATGATTATGTCGAATATGGAGATGAATTCCTAAAGCGTTATGAAGATAAAGAAAAGGTCGTTAAAAATGAAATCGCATTCAATAAATCAAAGCACGCAATGGCACTTGGATATGAATATAAGGGCCAACCAATCATCATTAGTGAATATGGTGGAATTGCATTTAACTCTGAAGAGGGTTGGGGCTATGGTAATCAGGTAAAGAATGAAGAAGAGTTTCTAACTCGTTATGAATCTATTACTCAAGGAATTAAAGATACTCCATATATTAGTGGATTCTGTTATACACAAATTACTGATGTGCAGCAAGAGGTTAATGGACTTCTAAATGAAGATCGAACACCAAAAATAGATCTAACCAAAATTAGAGAAATAAATAATAAATAATTCCACTTAGCTAAAGGAGAAGTTTATGACATTTCGACAAGAATACCCTCGTCCACAATTAATTAGAAAAGACTGGCTTAATCTTAATGGAGAATGGGATTTTGATTTTGATGATCAAAATAGTGGATTAGAAGAAAAATGGTTTGAGAAAGAAAGAGAATATAAGCAAAAAATAAATGTTCCATTTGCTTACCAAACAGAGCTTAGTGGAATTAATGATCCTACATTTCATGATTGGGTATGGTATCGACGCGAATTCGACATTCCCGATTCGATGGTGGGTAAGCAAATTCTCTTACATTTTGGTGCTGTTGACTATCGTTCAATGGTTTTTATTAACGGGAATTTAGTCGGTTCTCATGAAGGGGGACACACATCTTTTTCTTTCGATATTACAAACTATTTAATAGAAGGAACACAATCAGTTGTCGTTAGAGTTGAAGACCCTTCTAAAGATGAAACGATTCCTCGTGGAAAACAGTATTGGATTGAAAAATCTGCTGCGATCTGGTATACACGAACAACTGGCATATGGCAAACAGTATGGTTAGAGGCAGTGAATAAAACACATATAAAAAAAGTGAGATTTACTCCTGATATTGACAATGGTGATATAACAATTGATTTTGAAATAGCAGGTGAATATGTAAATAAAAAGGTAGAAATTGATATTACCTATAAAGATGAACATGTAGCAAATGAAACGATAAAAATACATGAAAATTATCTGAAAAGATCGATCAATCTCTATAATCGAAAGATATTTAGAACCGGATTCCATCATGTTGGATGGAACTGGACACCTGAAAATCCTAATTTATTCGATGTGAAAATCTGCTTGTTAGAAGAAGATTCCGTACTTGATGAAATCAATTCATACTTCGGTATGAGAAAAATCCATACCGAAAATGGAATGGTTTATCTAAACAATAGACCTTATTATCAAAAGCTTGTGCTTGATCAGGGGTACTGGCCGGAAGGTTTATTGACTGCACCAACAGATCAAGCGTTAAAGCAGGATATTGAATTAGCAAAAGAAATGGGCTTTAACGGTTGTAGGAAGCACCAAAAGGTAGAAGATCCACGCTTTCTTTATTGGGCAGATAAGCTAGGGTTTCTAGTATGGGGAGAATGTGCTGCTTCACCTTCCTATAGTGAGGATGCAGTTGCACGACTAACAAAGGAATGGTTTGAAATCATAGAGCGTGATTACAATCATCCTTGCATTGTAACATGGGTTCCTATTAATGAGAGCTGGGGAGTTCCTGATATTTCCAACAACAGCCAGCAAAAGCACCATTCATTAGCGATGTATCATATAATCCATTCACTTGATAAAACGAGATTAGTAATTTCAAATGATGGGTGGGAGTTAACGAAAACAGATATTTGTGCGATCCATAACTATAATCATGGCCATAAGGATGAAGTGGATAAATACAATGAGTTTCGAAGCTCATTAGTAACAACTGAAAATTTACTTCACTCAAAACCAGCGGGAAGAAATATCTACACTCAAGGCTTCACTCACTCTGGTGAGCCAATTCTCTTAACTGAGTTTGGTGGTATAGGGTATAAAGTGGGAGATGAAAGTGGTTGGGGCTATACGTCAGTCAGCAATGCGGAGGATTATTTAGCAGATTATGAACGAGTGATGAAAGCAGTATACGCTTCAAGCTCATTGCATGGTTATTGTTATACACAATTAACAGATGTGGAACAAGAGATTAATGGCTTGTTAACATATGATCGAAAACCAAAATGTGATTTGCAAAAAATTCGAAAAATAAATGATATGTGGCATTTAAATATAGTAAAGTAATCCATTTAAAGTGAAATCTCTTTTGAGGTTATCTCAAATCATAGAATCATTCCTTTTGAGATAGCCTCAAGTGATTTACATAAAGAAAATAGCTTGCTGTAAGGTCGCCTGCAATCTAATGAAAACGCTTTAAAAGGAGGGAAATTATAGAAAATTCGACTTTGATGTATTGGTAGTATACAAGATTTTATTTTAAAGGGAGGTAACACAAATGAAGAAAAAAGTAGTATTCATGTTCTCAATCCTTATAGTGTTTGCAATTGTCTTATCAGGGTGCAGTAGTTCATCTAGCTCAGGTTCATCTAAAAATGAAATTCTTTATTGGAATCCTTTTACAGGTCCTGATGGCGAAAATATGAAGAAAATTGTTGATGAATATAATAAGACAAATCCAGAATTCAAGATTAAGAATGTATCAATCACTGCGGATGATATGTATACAAAAATTCCAACGGTCGTAAACTCAGGAAAAGGAATTCCCGATCTGACAATTGTTCATGCCGAAAGAATTAAGCAGTTTGTCGAAAATGATTTGCTAACTACATTTGATGAAAAATTAGCTGACTATCCTGAAATCAAAGCAGAAAACTATGTACCAGCAGGATGGAATATTGGAGATATTGATGGTAGTAGATACAGTGTTCCATTAGATGTTCACAGCTTTGTTATGTATTATAACAAAGATTTACTAGAAAAATATGCACCAAATGCACTTGATGATAACGTTATTACATTTGATGAAATAAGAGAAGCAGGAGAAATTTCTCGAAAAGACGGTATTACAGGTATTGGATTAACTTGGACACGACCAATCTTCTTATCAATTTACAATCAACTAGGTGGAGATATTACTAGTGATGGTGAAACACCAACTCTTGATACGCCAGAAGCGAAAG
Source organism: Metabacillus sp. KUDC1714 (assembly GCF_014217835.1). Taxonomy (NCBI): domain Bacteria; kingdom Bacillati; phylum Bacillota; class Bacilli; order Caryophanales; family Bacillaceae; genus Metabacillus; species Metabacillus elymi. Next base: position 4,700,213 of record NZ_CP055263.1, on the reverse strand, counting down.
AAGCACTAGAATTATTAAAAGGATTAGTCGATGATAAAATTTCTAACAAAGATGGAGAAGACCCTGGCCAGTTATTCAAATCGAATAAAGCGATTTTTTATCCTGAAGGTATTTGGATGCAAAATAGTTTAAATGAAGCGGAAAAATTAAATTGGGGCATTACAAGCTTCGCACAAGTTTCTCCTGACAAAATTGTAAACTGGACTTCCTCCCACCAATTCGTCATGTTTAAAGACGAAAATAGATCTGAAGAGAAAACAAAAGGGATGATGGATTTCCTTGATTATATTAGAGAAAATTCTCTACCATGGGCTCAAGCAGGACAAAACCCTGCGGCATTAGCGACATTAGATAATCCAGAATTCAAAGAGCTCCCACAATCCTTCTTAGTGCAAGATCCTAAATTACAAGAATCACTCAAAATCTTTGATTATAAATACAATGGCTTCGTAGCTGAAGAGGTTGATAAATTAGTTGGAGATGCAATGTTTGGGAAATTAGAGATTGATAAAGGACTGGCAAATGCTCAAAAAGCAGTTGAAGATAAAATTGCAAACAATAAAAAATAATTCTAAACGCAGGTAGTAAAAGAAACTGCCAGAGGCTGACTCTAGATAGAGTCAGACCTCTCTCTATTCGATAACGAAAGAATAGGAGTTAAAAACGATGATAAATACTGGAGAGAATAAAGAACTAAGTATGTCTACTGCAATAATGAAAAATTCTCGAAAAAAACGGCTAAATCTATCTCCATATCTTTATATTGGACCACATCTCATTTTATTTGGTATCTTTTTTCTATTTCCAACTTTATATGGTATTTACATTTCCTTTACGAATTGGGATCTAATTGGGGAGCCTGAATTTGTTGGCCTGGCAAACTATGCAGAAATTTTGGTTAATAAAGATTCTACCTTTTACGATCAATTACGAATAGGTTTAGGAAATACATTTAAATTTGTCCTTTTTACAGTACCTGCTTGTATTATTGTTCCCTTGCTCTTAGCTGCAGGTCTAAATACGAAACCAAAAGGGCTGAAATTTTTCCAAGCATTGTTTTACATGCCAACATTGTTCTCGGTTTCTGCTGTCATGATCGTATTTGCTATGTTATTTAGTGTTTCATTTGGACCTATCAATCATTATTTAAATGTTGATACAAACTGGCTATCTACTCAGCCTTATGCCTGGTTTACATTAGTCATCGTAACAGTTTGGTGGACAATCGGTGGGAATATGATCATTTATCAAGCAGCACTGAACGGTATTTCAAAGGATTTATATGAGGCTGCGTCTATCGATGGAGCGAATAGTGTTCAAAAATTCTTTAAAATCACGCTTCCAAGTATAAGAGCGCAAATCTTATACACCGTTGTGATCACGACTATTGCACAATTCAATGTATATGGGCAACCTCTCATGTTAACAAAAGGTGGACCAACAAGCTCGACTACCGTACTGTTAATGTACATTCAAGAAAATGCATTTGGATCTGGTATTTCGATTGCAGGTATTGGGGCAGCAATGGCTGTTATTCTTGGGATTTGCATTATGATTGTTTCTGCCATTCAATTCTTCTTTTTAAGACAACGTGACTAGGAGGTGCTTACCTTGGAGAAAAAACGTATTACTAAAGGAATTTCATTAATCTTCTTGTTAATTATGGCTTTTATATGGATTGTACCATTACTGTATACAATCTTATCTTCATTCAAAAGTGAAGCTGATATTCAATCAAGTGCCTTTACAATTTTACCGATCAATTGGGTCATTGGTAACTACCAGGATGTTCTTTTTGCGAACACAAGTGCTCCAGTGGCGAAATGGTTTATGAACTCACTTATTATTTCAGTATCACAAACGGTTTTAGTCATCGTGCTTGTATCATTAGCTGGTTATGGATATTCAAGAATGAAATTCAAGGGAAGAGATGCCATTTTTATCTTTTTAATGGCAACCATGATGTTTCCAGCAGTTGTAAATCTTATTCCCCTATATAAAATTATCGATACACTTGGATGGGTAAATAATTATATGGCTGCGATTGTTCCAGGTGCAGCTGGTGTATTTAATATCTTTCTTGTAAGGCAATTCATGCAAGGGATTCCAATTGATTTTGATGAATCGGCACGAGTGGATGGTGCTTCTGATTTTCAAATTTTCACAAAGTTAATTTTGCCATTAATAAGACCTGTTTTAACGGTTGTTGCGTTGTTTACATTTACAGGTTCATGGAATGACTTCTTATGGCCATCAATTGTGTTTAATGAAGTTGAAAAAATGCCAATTACACCAGGATTACAATTACTTCAGGGGATGTATGCACTTGATGTTGCTCACGCCTTAACAGGGGCACTAATTGCTATTGTTCCAACATTTATCCTCTATTTGTTCACACAAAAATACTTTATGGAATCACTCTCCTTGTCATCAGGGGTTAAAGGTTAAGAGGATAGGAGGTTATATGATGAATAGAAAGCTAGAAAGAAGATTAATAATGATCGGTTCAATATGGCAAATCGTCTCAGGTCTGCTTACCATTTTTGTTTATGCTTCTTTTATTAAAAATGAAGGATTACATTCCACATATCCAACGATTGCCAAGCTTGAGGCAGCACAGTCTATTTTTGGAAGCTTATATATGTTTGCCGTTACTTTTGGAATGTTATTTGTTATTCTAGGAATCCTGAACTTCGTATTGGCGAAATCATTA